>NZ_JBFALS010000020.1:0-110612 GCF_040656295.1 Streptomyces sp. NPDC049954 | reverse complement strand
CTTCAAACTGGCGCCTGCCGCGCGGCGCCAGTTTGAAGACAGGCCCCAGGGGTCAGGAGGCGCGGCGGTGCGCGGAGCCGATCTCCACCCCGGCACCGGTTCCGGCGTCGCCGAAGGTGAGGCGGCAGGTGTCGGCGCGGTAGGTCGCGACGGAGACCGCGGCGACCTCGTCCCCGGCGAAGTAACGGGTGGTCACCACGAGCACCGGGGAGCCGGGCAGCCGGTCGAGCCGCTTGGCGTCGTGCGCTCCGGCCGAGCCCAGTTCCACCGAGCGGTCCTCGCCCGCGAGGTCGAGGTGCTGGAACTCGCGCAGGACGGCTCGGGCACGGGCCGCTCCGGAGGGTGCGTCGATGGCGCTCAGGCCGGGGACGGAGCGAGCGGGCAGGTAGAGGATCTCGGTGGCGACGGGCAGCCCGTCGTCGGTGCGGGTCCGGGTCACGGTGTGCACGGGCTCCGCGGCGCCGCCCAGCAGGGCGGCGACGGGCGCGGGCGCCGGTGCGAGGTGCGCGTCCTGCGGCTGCCATCCGTCACCGGTGCCGCCGTGGCCGTCCTGGCGACGGCCGCCGACCGCGACGCCCACCCGGGGCGGGGCGACGGTGGTGCCGACACCGCGTCTGCGCTGGAGGCGGCCTTCGAGTTCGAGCTGTTCGAGGGCCTGCCGGAGCGTGGCGCGGGCCACGCCGAAGCGGGCGGCGAGTTCACGTTCGTTGGGCAGGATCTGCCCGATGGCGAACTCGGAGTCGAGTGCTTCGCCGATCACTGTCTTCAGATGCCGGTGCTTGGGCTCCGGCACCGTCTCCAGCCTGGTCCCCACCCTGTCCTCCGCTCTCCCCGTGGCTCCGCCGGCCCCGATCGGTGTCTCGTGGGCCGCGCTCCCCGACGCCTTGACGGACGCGTACGTTTAATCGGCCTTCTTTATTAAAGGACCTTGCACTATCCGACTCTCGCGACGATAGGCCCGGCCACCCCCTTGGTCAAGACCAATCCTGCCCCGAAGGGGCAAGGACGGGTCAGTTCCGGGCAAAGCATTCATGAGGTGTTCGCGAACGGGCCCGGGGCCGGGCGCCCGCTGCGGCCGGGCCCGGAGGGTCAGCCGGACGACACGGCCGACACGGACGGCACCGGCGACACGGGGGACACCGGCGGCGCCGTCACGGGTGCCGGAGCCCGGGCCCCGACGGCGACGCCGACCGCGACGAGGAGGCTGCCGAGGGCCTGGGCGGCCCCGTAGCCGCCGGTGCCGAGGAACGGGGCGGTGGCGGCAGCGCTCACCGGGATGAGCCCGGAGAAGAGGGTGGCCCGCTCGGCGCCGATCCGGTTGATCCCGGCGTACCAGCACAGGAACCCGACGACGGTGACGACGGCCGCCTGCCACAGCAGGGCGCCCGCCTCCACGGCGTTCGGGGCGCGCAGCGCGGAGGCGCCCCCGAAGGCGAGGGCCAGGCAGGCGGACTGGACGGCGGCGAGCGCGCACACGGTCGCGGTCAGCCGCAGCGGTCCCAGCACCGGCAGGACGGGCACCGCGAGGAGGGCGAAGCCGCACTCACCGGCGAGCGCGGCCACCGAGAACACGAGCCCCGCCGTGTCCGTGCGCCCCCAGCCCTGCACGACGACCGCCCCGGCCGCGACGATCAGAGCCCCGGTGAGCAGGGCCCGGTGCGGGCGGCGGCGCGCGAGCAGCGGCACCAGGACGGCGACGACGACGGGGGCGCAGCCGACGAGGACGCCGGGCACGGCGGGTTCCGCCGAGCGTTCCGCGGCCAGCACGGCGAGGTTGAAGCCGACCATGCCGACGGCGGCCAGCGCGGCGAGCCGCCCCCACTGCCGGAGGCTGAGACCACGGGGCACCCGGGGCAGCCCCCGGGGCAGGAACGGGAGGAGCAGGAGGGCGGCGAGCCCGTAGCGCAGGGCCTGCCCGCCCGCGTACGGGTAGTCGACGAGGAGGCTGTTGGCGCTGAAGGATCCGCCGACGAGGACACAGGCGGACGCGGCGAGGAACGCGCCTTTGACGGGCGCGGTGACGTTGAGGGGCATACGCCGAAACTAGGAGCGCGGGCGGACCGTTTTAAGGTCCACTGGGGCCCCGGGTTCGGGGACCACTTCGACGGCGAGGACAGGGGGCGGGACCGCGTGGGTGACGAAGGGGCGGTCGTGGGCGGGGAGTTGCTGCTACCGGCCGTGGCGGGACCGGCGCGGGGACGAGGTCGCGCGCTCCAGTCGGCGCTGCGTACCGCCGTGCGGGAGGGGCGGCTGGCGCCGGGGGCCCGGCTGCCGTCGAGCCGGGCGCTCGCCGCCGACCTGGGCGTGTCACGGGGCCTGGTGACGGAGGCGTACGAGCAGTTGACGGCCGAGGGCTATCTGCGCAGCGGTCACGGCTCGGGCACCTGGGTGAGCGGGGCGGCGCGGGAAGCGGCGCGACCGCCCGTCCGGGACGAGGCACCGCGGCAGGAGGCGGGTTGGGCGGACTTCACCCCGGGACTGCCCGATCTGTCGCTGTTCCCGCGGGCCGCGTGGGCGGCCGCGCAGCGGGCGGCGGTGAGCGGGACGGCCCACGCCGCTCTCGGCTATCCCGATCCGCGCGGAGTGCCCCGGCTGCGTACGGAGCTGGCCGGGCTCCTGGCGCGGCGGCGGGGCGTCGCGGCCGACCCGGAGCGGCTCGTGGTGTGTGCCGGAGTGGCGCAGGCGCTGGCTCTGGTCTGCGCCGAGCTGCGGGCGCGGGGGGAGCGGGTGATCGCGGTGGAGAACCCCGGAAGTCCCGGTCACGGAGCGCTGTTCGAGACCGCGGGGGTCGGGACGGTCGGGGTTCCGGTGGACTCCGGGGGCATCGACGTCGGGGCGCTGCGGCGCTCCGGGGCGCGGACGGTGGTGGTGACCCCCGCGCACCAGTTCCCGGTCGGCTGCGCGTACTCGCCCGGACGGCGGGCCGAACTCCTGGACTGGGCGCGGGAGGTGGACGGCCTGGTGCTGGAGGACGACTACGACGGGGACTTCCGCTACGACCGGGCCCCGGTGGGCGCGCTCCAGGGCCTCGACCCGGAGCGGGTGCTGTACTGCGGTTCGGCGAGCAAGTCCCTGGCACCCGGTCTGCGGCTGGGCTGGCTCGTGGCACCGGCGCGGCACGCGGGGGCGCTCGCGGACCGCAAACGCACGACGGACCTCGGGGCGCCGGTGCTGGAGCAGGAGACCTTCGCGTACTTCCTCGAACGGGGCTCCTACGACCGCCAGTTGCGCCGCTGCCGACAGGTGTACCGGCAGCGCAGGGACGTCCTGGTCGCGGCGCTGGCCCGCCGGCTCCCGCAGGCCCGGGTCACCGGGATCGCGGCCGGGCTGCACGCCCTCGTCCAGTTGCCGCCCGGCTGCGGGGACGCCGCCACGACGGTGGACCGCGCGGCGCGGCTGGGCGTGACGGTGGTCCCCCTGTCCGCGTACGGCACGACCGGGAACACCGTGGGGCGCGCGCGGTGGGACGGGGGCGCCGTCCTGGTCATCGGCTACGCCCACCTGTCCGAGAGCCGGATAGAGGAGGGGGTCCGCCGCCTGGCCGAGGCGTGCGGACCTCCCTGACCTGCCGGCCGTGCGGACGGGCGGCGTACGTCAGGCGTACGTCCCTCCGGCCGTCGTCTCCCCCTGCCCCGTGTCGCCCTCCGGGGCCTCGGCGCCGGGCGCGGCCGGGAGTTCGGTGAAGGAGTACGGCGGCCACGGCCCCAGATAGCGGATGCGGGCGGCCGGCTGCTCGTCCTGGATGTCGGCGAGCAGGGCGCCGACGGTGTCGATGTCCTCGTGGCGCACCAGCAGGGCGCCCGCGAAGACGCTCACCTCGCCGGAACCGGGGCTGCGGCCCGCGCGTTCGCTGAGGTCGTCGGCGACCGCGGCGAGGCGGCGGCGCACCGCCCCGTGGAGGGTGTCGGCGAGCCGGTCCGAGGCTTCCTTGCGGATGCGGTCGAGGCGCTTGGCGAGCATGCGGCGCAGTCCGGGCGAGCGGCCGGCCATCTCCTCCTGGATCGCCCTGGCCTCGTCGTCGTCCTCGGTCACCGCCGCGCGGTCGACGCTGATCTCGACGCGCACCTCGGCCCGTCCGCTCAGCGCGTCGAGCATGGTGCGCAGGACCTCCGCGCGGCCGGCCAGCCAGTCCCTGACGCGCTCCTCGGCGCTCGCCCCCTGGTCGGCGGGGACCAGGACGTTGAAGGTCATCGGCAGCGCGGTGCCCGTGCGTTCCCACACGGCGACGAGCGCCGCGTCCTGCTCGGCGACCCACTGCCGCACCTGGTCGTCGGGGCCCTGGTAGGGGGCGGGGGCGCTGCGGTGCACGAGCGCGGCGAGGCCGGTGCCGGGCGCGGTGACGAGGTGCAGGGGGCGGCCGTCGAGGCCCGAGACGTGCGGCGGCAGCTCGGTGTCCTCGGGTACGAGGGCGTAGACGTACAGAGCGGTGTCCACGGTCCCCTCCGGCGCGTGCGCGGCGAGGTCCCCGGCCGGCTCCGGCGTGTCCACCGCCGGGTCCCCGCTCTGCGCCTGGGCCTGCGGGCGGGGGCGCGCGAGGTGTTCGCGGGGGGTCGTCATCGTCCTGCCTCCTCGGCCCAGCGGGCGGGGTTCACCAGCTTGTCCACGACGTCGTCCACGACCTCGTCGAGTCCCCGGTGGAGGTCGGCGACGGAGTCGGTGATGCCGTGCTCCTCCTTGATGTCCTCCATCGCCTCGTCCAGTTCGAGGAGGGCGTCGCCGAGGCGTTCCAGCTCCTCGGTGGTGAGCGAGCCGCCTTCCATACGGCGCACGGCCTGGCGCTCCAGCGCCTCCTGGATCACCTCGACCAGGGTCACCACGAGGGACAGCACCCCGTGCTTCAGGCTTTTCTCGTCCACGGTGATGGCCATGGTCTCCTCCTTCGAAGGGCCTGCGACGGGCCTGCGGCGGTCGTCAGTGGGCGGGGGCCGGCAGCGCCGGCGCGGTGGCCCCGTCCGCCGGCTCGTGCCCGTTCGCGGTGGTGGCGGTCAGTTCGCGCAGCTTCTCGTACCAGTGCGCGGTGTCGGTGGCGGCGAGGCGGACCTCGCCGAGGCTGTGGGTGCGCAGTTCCAGGACGGAGCCGTCGCCCCCGGGGCTGTGTCCTTCGGCCCGCCGCACGTCGAGCAGGTCGTCGGCGGGCAGGGCGAGCGCCGGGCGGGCGTCGAGGGGCGATTTCCAGACGAGGCCGCCGGGGGTGAGCTTTGCCGTGCCGCCGCGCCACAACGGGCCTTCCCTGCGCGGCTCCTGGTACCACAGGTGCCCTTCGGCGAGCACCTGCTGGGCGGCGCCGGGCAGCAGCTCCCCGGCGAGCGCCCCGGGCAGAGCGCGGTCGAGCAGGTCGCACAGGGCGCGCGGGTCGGCGGCGGACAGCAGGGCGGTGGTCCCGTCGTCCAGGGTGAGCCGGACCCGGGTGCGCGGGGCGCCGCCCGCGCTCCGCTCCGTCTCGGGGCGCACCTCGCGGATGTCGCCCAGGTCGGACTGCCACATGATCTCGCGCGGATCGCGGCGCTGGACGACCAGGCGCCGGTCGGTGAGGAACACCGTGCCGGGACGCCACGCGGTGTAGACGCCCTCCTCCAGGAGGTGCCCGCCGTGCATCTGGGCGACGTGCCGCTCCCCCTCCCGCAGGTCGAGTCCCCGGCGGGCGGCCGAGCCCTCGACCCAGGCGCGGGTGTGCTCGTCCCACTGGCGCATCATGCCGTGTTCGAGCATCGTCTCCATGCCGGCGATCGCCGCGCGCAGGCTCACGCCGATGAGCGGGATGTCGGCGACCGAGATGATGAGGTCGAGATGGAGGACGGCGCCCTTGTTCAGCAGCACCTCGACGAGGTCGTCCAGCGTCACCCGGGGGTCGCGGGTGGGCTTGACGGGAGGCCGCTCAGCCACCGTCCTCGGCCCCCTCGCGGGCCGGCGTACCGGCCGACGTACCACCGGCGGACTTCTCGCCGGCCTCGTCGGCCTCACCGGTCTCCTGACCGCCGGACTTCCCCGAGGTCTCGGCGTCGTCCTGTCCTTCCGCGTCCTTCCGCGTCCCCTCGGCAGCCTCGTCCCCGTCCGCCGGGGCGCGGCCGCCGCGCCCGTTCTCCAGCGACTGCGCGCTGCGCCAGCCGCACCACGGGCACCACTCCTCCAGCAACTGCTGGGTGGGGGACCGCTTTCCGCACTGGGGGCACTCCTCCTTGTCGATACGGGTCTCGCGCCACGCGGCGGTCTCCGTGTCGGTCCCGGCGGGAAACTCCAGTCCGTAGCGCGAGGCGGTCTCGAAGGAGGCGAGGGCGGCGCGCAGCCGGATGCCGAGGAGTTCGACCCCGGCGACCGACACCATGATGTCGGCGTTGAGGACGAGGCCCTTGTCGAGCAGGGTCTCCACGACGTGTGCGAGGCTGCCCTCGCCGTCCCTGCTCGGTTCCATGATCCGGCCCTGGGCCATGGGGCTCGCGGAACCGCGCGCGCTCAGGGTGCCGCGCGGCCGGGGCGGCTCGCTCGGCACGACGGACCGCTGCCTTGGCGTCGGCTCTGGCTGGTTCGCTCTCATCTCGTTCGTATGTCCTGCTACGGACGCCTCATGCGGCGTGGCGACGCGGCGCTCGTCACGGAAGGGGAACGGGAACGGGAACGGAGCGGGGTGCCGGAAGGGTCTTGAGGGTTTTCTGTTGTCGGGGACGGGCCGCTTCCGTCTCCCAGGAAGGGGCCGCGCGAGCGCCGGGCGGCCGCCGAGGAACGCTGCACGTGAAGGAGCCGTTATGCGGGAAGCCGGTCACAGCGGGCCCGACACCGGGACGGTGCTCGCCGCCCGGGCCGGGGACCGGGAAGCCATGGACCGTCTGCTGGCGGACTGCCTCCCGCTGGTCTACAACGTCGTGGGCCGCGCCCTCAACGGGCACAGCGACGTCGACGACGTCGTGCAGGAGACGCTGCTGCGGGTCGTGCGCGGGCTGCCCGAGCTGCGCGACCCGGAGGCGTTCCGCTCCTGGCTGATCGCCATAGCCGTACGCCGGATACGGGACCGGGAACGCTCGTTGCGCTCGGCGGGACAGCACCGTGCGGAGCTGGAGAGCGCCGAGCAACTGCCCGATCCGGCGGCGGACTTCGTGGGGCTCACGGTCCTGCGTCTGGGCCTGACCGATCAGCGCAGGCAGCTCGCGGAGGCGACGCGCTGGCTGGACGGGGACGACCGGTCGCTGCTGGCCCTGTGGTGGCTGGAGGAGACCGGCGAACTGAGCCGGGCGGAGCTGGCCGAGGCGCTGGGGGTGTCGCGCCGGCACGCGGCGGTCCGGGTGCAGCGGATGAAGGAGCAGATGGAGACCGCGCGTCTGGTCGTCGGGGCGCTCGGCACGGCCGGGGACTGCGCCGAGCTGAGCGAGGTGCTGCGCGGCTGGGACGGTGTGCCCTCCCCGCTGTGGCGCAAGCGCATCGCGCGTCATGTGCGCGACTGCGGGCAGTGCGGGCACCGGGGCCGGCTGCTGCCGATGGAACGGCTGCTGGCCGGTCTCCCGCTGCTGCCGGTGCCGTACGCGGGCCTGAGCCCGTGGGACGCGGCCCCGCTGCCCGGCCACCTCGCGCCCTCCGCGCCCGGCCCGGACCCGTACGGCGACCCGTACGGCGCCCCGGACGGCGCCGCCTCGCACCCGGACCCGTTCCCCCACCCCGCCGAAGCCGCCTCCCCAGCCGCCGACACGGCGGCCCCGCGCACCGCCGCGTCCACCCCCCGGCGCGGCGGTGCCCACCGGGCGGGCCGGGGCGGGGCGCTGCGGCGCCACCCGGTGGTGAGCGCGGCGGCGGCCGCGGCCGTGGCGGCGGCGGTCGTGACCCCCTTGCTGCTGAGCGGCTCCCCGGCCGCGGACAGCGCGACGGTGCGTACGGCGGACGCGCCCGCCGCCCTCCCCGCGCCCGCGCCGAGCACCGCCCGGGCCTCCGCGTCGCCGTCCCCCTCCTCGCGCCCCACGGGCAGCGCGAGCCCGTCCCGTACGGTGAAGCCGTCCGCCGCGCACAAGCCCGCCGCGAGCCCCTCCCCCACGTCGGCGCGGAGCGCCGGGGCGCCCGCCTCCTCGCCGGTGAGCACGGTGGCCTCGGACCGCAAGGGGGTCGGGGTCTGGGCCTTCCCCGGTGCCGACCAGGCGCTGGCCCGCTCGGGAGCGGGCTGGTACTACACGTGGTCGGCGAGCCCGCAGGGCGTCGTCGGGCCCGGCGCCAAGGGCTTCGTGCCGATGGTCTGGGGCGAGAAGTCCATGGACGCGGCGAACCTCGCGACGGCCAAGGCCAACGGGCCCTATCTGCTGGGCTTCAACGAGCCCGACATGGCCGAGCAGTCGAACATGTCGGTCGACCGGGCGCTGGAGCTGTGGCCGAGGCTGATGGACACCGGCAAGGTGCTCGGCAGCCCGGCCGTCGCGTACGGCGGGGACACGGCCGGCGGCTGGCTGGACCGCTTCATGGCGGGGGCGGCCGCGCGCGGTTACCGCGTCGACTTCGTCGCCCTGCACTGGTACGGCGGCGACTTCCGTACCGGGGCGGCCGTCGAGCAGCTGCGCTCGTATCTCGAAGCGGTGCACCGTAAGTACGGCAAGCCCGTCTGGCTCACGGAGTACGCGCTCACGGACTTCTCCCACGGCACCCGCTTCCCGAGCGAGCAGCAGCAGTCCGCCTTCGTGACCGCGTCGACGAAGATGCTGGACTCCCTGCCGTACGTGCGGCGCTACGCGTGGTTCGGCCTGCCGGCCGCCGACAGCGGCCCGAGCACCGGCCTGTACCGCTCGGGCGCGGTCGAGACCGAGGTTGGACGGGCTTTCCGGGAGGCCCGCTGACACGGGCGCGCGGCCTCGCCGCCGCATGAGCGGGTTCACCGGTACGACTTATTGAGCCGGGCTCAGTAAGTTGTACGGTGGCCTCGTGAACGCGGAGGAGCGGGACGAGCGGGACGGGGCGGCCGCACCGGCGCCCCGACGCCGCCTCGGCGAGGCCGAGCGGCGTGCCGCCCTACTGGCGGCGGCCGGGGACGCCTTCCGGGAGGCGGAGTACTCGCAGGTGTCGGTCGCGCGGATCGCCCGCGCGGCCGGGGCCTCGGAGGCGCTCGCGCACCGGTACTTCGGCAGCAAGGCCGGCCTGTACGCGGCGATGGCCGAGGACGCCCTCGGCCGGCTGCTGGAGCGGCAGGACGCGGGCGATCTGGCGCTCGGCCCCGAGGCGGACGGCTGGAGCCGGCTGCGGGCGAGCCTCGCCGTCTATCTCGCCTTCGTCGCCGAGGGCGCCAACGGCTGGGCGACGCTGCTGCGCTCCCCCGGTTCCGTCCCGGCCTCGGCGCTCGCGGTGCGCGAACGCGGCCGCGCCGCCTACCGGGACCGGGTGGGCGCGATGCTGGGCCTGGACCCCGCGGATCTCGCCACGCGTCTGGTCGTGGACGGCTATCTCGCCTACGTGGACGCGGCCTGTCTGGCCTGGTGGGAGGCGGGGCGCGACGAGGAGCTGCGCCGGCCTCTCGTGGAGGGCGCCGTCGCGGCGCTCGCCGCCGCGCTCGGCCGGGCCCGCCCCGAGGCGCCGCTCCCCGCACCGCAGGCACCTTCCCAGGCGGCACCCCGCAAGAACCGGAACAAGACCCCAAGACAGGTGATGACCATGCTCGCCGGCCGGCTCAATGTGAAGACCCGTGAATTCGCCGTCAAGGAGGTCCCGACCCCGGTGCCGGGCCCGGGCGAGGTCCTGGTGAAGGTGGCGGCGGCCGGTGTGTGCCTGTCCGACGTGCACCTCATCGACGGCACCCTCACCCCGCTGTACCTGCCCGGCGAGGAGGTGACGCTGGGCCACGAGGTGGCGGGCACGGTGGCGGCCACCGGCGCGGGCGTCAGCGGCTGGACCGAGGGGCAGCGCGTGCTGCTCCAGGCCGGTGAGCAGCGCGGCGGCGCGGTGTGGACCCGGGGCGTCGACTACGACGGTGGCTGGGCCGAGTACGCGATCGCCACCGCGCAGACGCTGCTCGCGCTCCCGGACTCGTTGTCCTTCGAGGAGGCGGCGATCATCCCGGACGCGGTGTCCACCCCGTGGGCCGCGATCACCACGACCGCCCAGGTGCGTCCGGCGCAGGCGGTCGGCGTGTGGGGGGTGGGCGGCCTCGGGGCGCACGGCGTGCAGTTGCTGCGGGCGGTGGGAGCGGCGCCGATCATCGCCGTGGACCCCTCCCCGGAGGCGAGGGAGCGGGCCCTGGCCTTCGGCGCCGACCTCGCTCTCGACTCGGCCGACCCCGAACTGCGGGCCCGGATCAGGACCGAGACGGGAGGTGCGGGCCTCGCGGCGGCCTTCGACTTCGCCGGGGTGCCCGCCGTCCGCGAGCAGGCGGTCACCTGCCTGGCCCCGGCGGGCAAGCTCGTGCTGGTCGGGCTCACGGACCAGCCCCTGACGATCAGCGGCGGCACGGCCTTCAGCTACTTCCAGCAGCAGATCCTGGGGCACTACGGCTCCTCGGACGGCCACGTGGACCAGCTCGTGCAACTCGTGGGCCGCGGCCGTCTGGAGTTCTCCCGTTCCATCAGCGGCGTCCTGCCGCTGACCGACGCCGCGCGGGCGGTGGAGCGGCTGCTGCGCCGCGAGTCTCCCGCGCCGGTGCGCCTGGTCCTGAAGCCGTGACGGCGGAACGGCGAACGGGCCGGGGGCCCGGGGCCAGGGTCTCGCCCCTTTCCCCAGGCCCTCGGCCGTACGTCCGCTGCTCCGGCTACTGCCCGACCCGCCCCGGTCGCAGCACCTTGCTGTAGAGGACCTTCCCGCCCTCCTCGCGCAGCCGTACGGTCAGCTCCCCACTGTCCCCGTCGATGCTGATCTCCCCGTAGTTGGGCGGGATCTCGGCGGGTGAGACGTTGGCGCGGTCCGGGGCCTTGAGGAAGGTCTGCCGGGGGCCGAAGGTGGCGTCGAGCGGGACGCTCTGGAAGCCCCCGGCCGCGAGCGGTCCCGAGACGAACTCCCAGAACGGTGCGAAGTCCTGGAAGGCGGCACGCTCCGGCTCGTAGTGCTGCGCCGAGGTGTAGTGCACGTCGGCGGTCAGCCACAGCGTGCCGGTGATGTGCCGGTGCTTGATGTGGCGCAGCAGTTCGGCGATCTGCAGTTCGCGGCCGAGCGGGGCCCCGGGGTCGTTCTGTGCGACGGCCTCGAAGTCGGTGGCTCCGTCGGCGACGACCAGGCCCAGCGGCATGTCGGAGGCGATGACCTTCCACACGGCGCGCGAGCGGGCCAGTTCGCGCTTGAGCCAGTCGAGCTGGCGGCGGCCGAGGATGCCCTGGGGGTCCTCGGTCTGCCGGTTGCGGGAGTTGGCGTCGCGGTAGGTGCGCATGTCGAGGACGAACACGTCGAGCAGCGGCCCGTACGGCAGCACGCGGTACACCCGCCCCTCGGGGTCGCCCACAGGCAGCGTCGGCACGGGGAAGTACTCGCTGAACGCGCGCAGGGAGCGGGCGGCGAGCACGTCGACGTTCTTCTCGGTGTACTGCGGGTCGTCGAGGATCTGCCCGGGGTACCAGTTGTTGCGCACCTCGTGGTCGTCCCACTGGGTGACGGTGGGGACCTGGGCGTTGAAGCGGCGCAGGTGCGCGTCGAGGAGGTTGTAGCGGAAGGCGCCCCGGAACTCGTCGAGGGTCTCGGCGACCTTGGACTTCGCCTCGGTGGTGAGGTTGTGCCACACCCGGCCGTCGGGCAGCGTCACGCTCTCCTGGATCGGCCCGTCGGCGTAGATGTTGTCGCCACTGCACAGGAAGAAGTCGGGATCGAGGCGGCGCATCTCCTCGTACACCCGCCAGCCGTCCCGGTCGGGGTTGATGCCCCAGCCCTGTCCGGCGATGTCCCCCGACCACAGGAAGCGCACGTCGTCGTGGCGGCGCCGGGAGACGGTGCGGAAGGTGCCGGTGACCGGGCGTGAGGCGCGGCGCGGGTCCTCGGGATCGTGCAGGGTGACGCGGTAGTGGATCTGCTGTCCGGACGGCAGTCCGCGCAGGGCCGTGGTCCCCGTGAAGTCGGTGCGGGCGTCCAGCAGCGGTCCGCGCCAGGTGCGGGCGCCCCGGAAGGACTCGGTGGCGGCGGTCTCCACGGTCATCACGGCGGGCCGGTCCGCGCGCGTCCAGACGAGACCGGAGCCGGTGGAGACATCGCCGACCTGAACGCCCCAGTCCGCCGAGGGGCGCCCGGAGAACGCGAGGGCGGGGGCCGCGCCGGTCACGGCGGGTACGGCGAGCGCGGCCGAGGCGGCGAGCGAGCCGCGCAGCAGGGCGCGCCGGCCGGGCGCGGGGAGCGAGGGACGGTCTGCCATCGGTGGGACCTCCTGGTGCCGGGGGCGGGATGCCGGTCTCCTGCGGAACCGGTGCCGTGCGCGGCCGGGCCGTGCCCGGTCTCGTGCGGTGCCGGTTTTGGCCAGCAGTGTGCCCGGTGCCCGCCGGACCGGCACGGGAGCCCGCGGGCGAACGCCCGGTGAACACCTTGTGGGCGGCCCGGCCCGGACCTCCGGGCACCCCCTACGGCTCGCGCAGCAGCCGGTCGACCGCGCGCCCGAAGAGGAGCCGCCCGGACCGGCTCAGGACGGGGTCGGCGAGCCGGGGCAGTCCGCGCACCCCCAGGTCCTCCTCCCAGCGCACCAGACAGCCGCCGGCGACCGGCTGCGGAACGACGTCGATACGGGCCCATCCGGTGACGACCCGCCCGCGTTTGTCGAGCCGGCAGTGTCCGCTCCCCGAGCCCTCGGGCGGCTCCCAGCCGGTGACCTCCATCGGGTCGTCGAAGCCGAGCGGGCCCAGCCGGGTCCGGGCGACGAACAGCGTGCCGAGGCCGCCGTCCGGGGGCGAACGGCGCACCGTGACCGTGGTCAGCGGGGCGGTCCTGCCGTGCCGCCGCCAGTCGGTCAACAGCCGCCAGGCCTCGGCGACGGGCAGCGGAGAGCGACGTTCGACCAGAAAGAGAGCCACAAATACCCACTATCACTCAATAGACGCACTAAATGACCTTTTTCAGAACGGAACGATACTTAACCGCTCAGTCACAAAGTGTTCGTGGCCACGCAACACCCGTGCCCCACAGTGACCTCATGGATGCTGAGACCGCTGTGCACCGCCCTTCCTCGCGCCGCGCCCGCCGACAGGGCCACCGGGCCCCTCACTGGCGCCGCGACCTCGTCGAGCTGGCCGCGCTCTTCACCGCCGTGGCCGTGGCCGACGCGGTGGCCAACACCGTCGCCCACGGGCCGAGCGGGCCCGAGCTGCTCGTGACCTCGGCCGTCCTGCTGACCGCCACCACCGTCTTCCACGTGTGGTGGTCACGACGCCACGGGCACGGTCACGCCCCGCCGAAGGACACCGACAGCGGTGTCGGGGAGACGGCGGACACGGACTCGTACGCGGACCCGGACGCCCAGGCGGCGCCCGGCCGCACCGACGAGGAGACGACGCTGTGGCGGATGCGGACCACCGTGCGGGACGCACCGGGTTCGCTCGCCGCCCTGTGCACGGCGCTGGCCACCCGCCGCGTCGACATCCTGAGCCTCCAGACGCACCCGCTGGCCGAGGGCACCGTCGACGAGTTCTCGCTGCGCGCCCCGGCGAGCCTGACGGCGACCGCGCTGAGCCGGACCGTCGCACGCGCCGGCGGCCGGTCCACGTGGATCGAGCGGGCCGACGCGCACGACCTCGTCGACGCCCCGGCCCGCATCCTGCACCTCGCGACCCGCACCGCCCTGGACGCGGCGGAACTCCCGCTCGCGCTGCGTGAACTGCTGGGCCGCTGCTCGATCCGTACCGTGCCCTCCACGAGCCTCGCCGAGGGCACCCCGCGCGAAGGCGTCCTGGACGGACCGGGCGGCCCCGGCACCGTCCTGCGGCTGCGCGCCCCCGAAGGAGATGTCGTCACCGTGGAGCGGGCGTATCTGCCGTTCACCCCGACCGAGTTCGCCCGCGCCCGGGCCCTGCTGGAGCTGGACGCCCGGCTCGGCCCCCGCCTGCCCTCCGGCGAGGAGGTCTGCACGCTGCCGCGCGGCGAGGAGGTCACCGTGGTCCGCGCGGACACCGGCGACCTGGCCGAGGCCCGCGCGATGCACGAGCGCTGCTCCCCGGCGACGCTCGCGCTGCGCTACCACGGCCCGGTGCGCGACGCCGACCGCTACCTCAACCACCTGCTGAGCCCCCGCCACGGCCGGACCCTCGCGGCGCGCAACGCCTCGGGCGGGCTGGTGGCCCTCGGTCACCTGCTGTGGGACGGGGAGGAGACGGAGGTGGCGCTGCTCGTCGAGGACGCGTGGCAGCGCAGGGGCGTCGGCGCGCGCCTGCTGGAACGGCTCGTCGCGATGGCCGGCGCGGCGGGCGCGGACAGTGTCTACGCGGTGACCCAGGCGTCCAACACCGGCATGGTCGCCGCGATGCGCGGCCTCGGACTGCCGCTGGACTACCAGATCGAGGAGGGCACCCTCGTCATCACCGCGCGCCTGTCCCCGGCCCCTGAGCCCACCGGCCCCGGGGAGGACCTCCGGCGCGCGGCCCTCCCCGGCGAGTGAGCCCCGTGCTCCCGGCGCCCCGTCCCTCCCGGTGAGGCTCCGGGTACGCGCCACCGCGCTCCGGTGACGCGTACCCGCGCGTCCGGGCAAGGCCGGCACCTGCCCCTTCGCCGCCCAGGTGACGCGGGGGCCCTCGCCGTACCAAGATGTGGGCCATGCCAGAGACCAAGATCCCGCTGCCCCGCGAGGTGGCCGACGCCTATGTCGACGACCTCATCGCTCTCGACCCCATCACCGGCACCTACCTCGGTATCAAGGAGAGCGCGAGCAAACTGCCCGACTTCTCCCCCGAGGGTGCCGAGGCGCTCGCGCGGCTGGCCGGGGAGACCCTCGACCGGCTGACGCGGGCCGAGCGGGCCCCGGGCGCGGACAGCGACATCGAACGACGCTGCGCCCGTCTGCTGCGCGAGCGGCTGACGGCTGAACTCGCCGTCCACGAGGCGCAGGAGAGCCTGCGCACGGTCGGCAACATGACCACCCCCGCGCACGCCGTGCGCGACGTGTTCACGGTGACCCCGGCCGAGACGGAGGAGGACTGGGCGGCCCTCGCCGAGCGGCTGCGCGCCGTGCCCGCCGCCATCGAGGGCTACCGCGCCTCCCTGGCGCTGGGCCTGGAGCGGAAGCTGTACGGCCAGCCGGAGCCGACGGCGACCTTCGTCGGGCAGCTCACCGAGTGGGCGGGCGAGGGCAGCGGCTGGTTCGACGAGTTCGTCGCGACGGGTCCCGGGGCGCTGCGCGCCGAGCTGGACGAGGCGGCGCGCGGGGCGACCGCGGCGCTCGCAGGGCTGCGCGACTGGATGCGGGACGTGTACGCCCCGGCCATCGAGGGCGCCCCCGCCGTCGTCGGCCGCGAACGCTACGCGCGCTGGGCCCGTTTCTTCAACGGCACCGACCTGGACCTGGACGAGGCGTACGCGTACGGCTGGGCGGAGTTCCACCGTCTGCTCGGCGAGATGCGGACCGAGGCGGAGCGGGTGCTGCCGGGCGCCGACAGCCCGTGGACGGCGCTCGCCCACCTCGACGCGCACGGCACGCACATCGAGGGCGTGGAGGAGGCACGGGAGTGGCTCCAGGGCCTGATGGACGAGGCGATCGAGAAGCTGGACGGCACGCACTTCGAACTCGCCGACCGGGTCCGCCGGGTGGAGGCGCGGATCGCCCCGGCGGGCGGTGCCGCGGCGCCGTACTACACGGGCCCCTCCGAGGACTTCTCGCGACCCGGCCAGACCTGGCTGCCGACGATGGGCGAGACCCGCTTCCCGGTCTACGACCTGGTGTCGACCTGGTACCACGAGGGGGTCCCCGGCCATCACCTCCAGCTCGCCCAGTGGACGCACGTCGCCGAGGACCTGTCCCGCTACCAGGCGGGCATCGGCATGGTCTCGGCGAACGTCGAGGGCTGGGCGCTGTACGCCGAGCGGCTCATGGACGAACTCGGCTTCCTGGACACCGCGGAGAAGCGGCTCGGCTATCTCGACGGGCAGATGATGCGCGCGCTGCGGGTCATCGTGGACATCGGGATGCACCTGGAGCTGGAGATCCCGGCCGACTCCCCGTTCCACCCCGGTGAGCGCTGGACCCCGGATCTCGCGCACGAGTTCTTCGCGACCCACTGCAGCCGGCCGGCGGCGTTCGTGGAGAGCGAGATGATCCGCTACCTGTCGATGCCGGGCCAGGCCATCGGCTACAAGCTCGGCGAACGGGCGTGGCTGACCGGCCGGGCCAACGCCCGTCGTGCGCACGGCGATTCCTTCGACGCGAAGAAGTGGCACATGGCGGCACTGTCCCAGGGGTCCCTGGGGCTGGACGATCTGGTGGACGAGTTGTCGAAGCTCTGACCCGGCCCTCGCCTCCGCGCGCCCCTGGTCCGGGGCGGCGCGGGGCGGGTGCGGGTCAGCAGCCGCAGTCCGGCGTCCCGAGCGGGGCGGTGAGCCGGTCCGGGGCGTCCTGCCGGCGCGCCGCCCCTGCGGCCCCCGGCCGTCTCGTACGGGAGCCCCTCCCGCACCCAGTACTCGAAGCCGCCCAGCAACTCCTTGACGGGGTAGCCCTGTTCGGCGAGGACGAGGGCCGCGCGCCCGCTGGGCCGCTGAAGCCCTAGCCGCGGGCCTGTGCCCCGTCCGCGTACTGCCGCACGGAGGAGCCCGCACGCCCCTTGACGACCTCCAGCTGGGCGTGGACGCGGCGGCGCAGATCGCCCACGTGGCTCACGACGCCGACGCAGCGGTCGCGTTCGCGCAGGGAGTCGAGGACGTCCATGACCTCGTCGAGGGTCTGTTCGTCGAGGCTGCCGAAGCCCTCGTCGATGAAGAGGGTGTCGAGGCGTACGCCGCCCGCCTCGTCGGTCACGACGTCGGCGAGGCCGAGGGCGAGCGAGAGGGACACGAAGAAGGTCTCCCCGCCCGACAGGCTCGCGGTGTCGCGTTCGCGGCCGGTCCAGGCGTCCACGACGTGCAGGCCGAGGCCGGAGCGGCGGCGTCCGCCGCGGTCGTCGGAGTGGACGAGGGTGTAGCGGCCCGCGGACATCCGGGCGAGCCGGGCCGAGGCCGCGGCGGCGACCTGTTCGAGGCGGGCGGCCAGGACGTAGGACTCCAGGCGCATCTTGCGCTCGTTGTCCGCCGAGCGCCCCGTGGCGAGGGCGGCGAGCCCCGCGATCCGTTCGTACTCGGTCCGCAACGGCCCCAAGGCCCTCACCTCGGAAGCCAGTTGTGCCGAGAGACCGTCGAGCGCGGTGCAGCGGCGCTCCGCCTCGTCGCGGGCGGACGCGGCGGTGCGGGCGCGTTCCTCCGCCTGCTCGGCGCGGGCGGAGGCCCGCGCGGTCCGCGCGGCGGGCCGCCCCGCCGCTTCGGCCACCTCCGGGTCGGCGAGGACGGCACGGACCTCGGTGTCCCGTTGCCGCCACTGGTCGATCCGCCGGTTCAGCTCGCGCCGTTCGGCCTCGGGCAGCAGGGCGCGGGCCGCTTCGCGCGGGGTGGTGAACCCGGCGCGGAAGGCGGCGTCGGCGAGTCGGGCGTCGGCGTCCTTGAGCCGCCGGGCGCCCTCCTCGGCCTCCCGGGCGCGTTCAGCGGCCTCGCCGAGCAGCGCGGCGAGCGTATCGAGGTGCGCGGCGCGCGCCTCGACGCTCTCGGCTCCGTCCCTGGCGCGTTCGACGTCGGCGTGCAGACCGGCCGCCTCGCGCTCCAGTGCCTCCCGGGCGGCGGCCCGGGTGGCCGCACGGGTGAGGGCCAACTGCTGTGCGGCGCTGCGGCGTTCGTGTTCGCGCTCGGTCCGGGCCTGTTCCTCGTGGGCCGCGTGCAGACCGGAGGCGGTCCGGTGCGCGGCGGCGCGCTCCTCCTCCAGTTCGGTGACGCTGGCGGCGAGACGCTCGACGGAGCCGTCACCGGCCGTCTCGGCGGCGGCCTCGCGGGAGGCGGCGAGCGCGGCCCGTTCGTGGTCCGCCTCGGCCAGCCGCGCGTCGGCGCGCTGGTAGGCCGCGTGGGCGCCGTCCTCGGCGGCCCGGTCGACGTGGCGGGCGCCGCGCTCGCGGGGGGCGGGGTGCTCCGCGCAGCCGCAGACGGGGCAGGGCTGCCCGCCGGTCAGTCCTTCGGCGAGTTCGGCGGCGATGCCCTGGAGCCGGGCCTCGCGCAGGTCGAGCCAGTGCTGCCGGGCGACGTCGCGGGTCTCGCGGGCCGAGGCCGCGCGCTCGGCGGCGCGGGCGTGCTCGGCGGCGAGCCGGTCCCTGCGGCGGGCGGCGTCGAGACGGGCACGGGCGGGTTCGATCCGTGCGGTGAGCTGTTCGACGCGGGTGGCGGCCTCCTGGGCGCGGGTGACGCGGGCGCGCAGCTCGCTCTGGCGCCCGGGCCACGCTTCGAGCCAGGCCTCGGCCTCGGCACGCGTCTCGTCGTCGGCGTGCTCCTCGCGCTCCAGCCGCCGGCGTTCCTCCGCGATCCCGGACAGGCGCCGCTCGGCGCGACGGGCGGCGGTGAGGGTGCCGCGTTCCTCGTGGGCGCGGCGGGCGGCGGCGGCGAGCGTGGCGGCGCCGGCCCCGGTGTGCGCGGCGGGCAGCGCGGCCCGTGCGCGGCGTTCGGCTTCGAGGGCCTCCTGGTGCGCCGCCGCCTCGCTCTCGCGCAGGCCGAGGGCGGGGGCGACGCTCTCCGCGCGGCGCGAGCGCTCGACGCGGTCCACCGTCTCCTGGTGCTGCCCGGCCTGGGCGGCGAGCGCCTCGGCGCGGGCGAGGGCCTCGGCGTGACGGGCCTGGAGCCGTTCGCGTGCGCGCTGCTCGTCGAGGTCCTGGCGGTCGGCGGCGAGGCTCCGGCCCGCCCACTGCTCGCGCAGGCCGGCGAGGTCGCGGTGCTCACGGGCCGCGCTGCGGGCGACGGCAGCGTAGGCGAGGGCCTGCCCCGCGAGTCCGGGATCGCCGGCCTGTGCCTGGGGGGCGGGCAGCTCCGCGCGGGCCCCGGCGGCCTGCTGGAGGCGGTGCAGGAGGGTGAGGATGCGGGTGTCGCCCTCCTTCACCCCGGCGCCGGCCCGCTGTCCGAGGTCGACGAGCCGCTGTTCGACGTCGGCGAAGCGCCGGGTGTCGAAGAGCCGGCCGAGGAGGGTGCCGCGTTCGGCGGTGTCGGCGCGCAGGAACCGGGCGAACTCCCCCTGCGGGAGCAGCACGACCTGGCAGAACTGGTCCTTGCTCATGCCGAGCAGGGCGCCGATCTCCTCGCCGACCTCCTGGTGGGAGCGGCTGAGGTCCTTCCAGCCGGTGGCGGGCTCGTGCTCGCGCAGCCAGGTCTGGGCCTTGTCGAGGGTGGTGCCGGTGCCCCGCTTCTTGGGGCGCTCCCAGGCCGGCTGCCGGGTCACTTCGAGGCGGCGGCCGCCGATGCTCAGCTCCAGCTGGACCTCGGTGCGGACGGGGGGCGCGGCGTGGTCGCTGCGCAGCCCCTCGCCGCGCCCGCCGGAGGACTGGCGGGCTCCGGGGACGCTGCCGTACAGCGCGTAGCACACGGCGTCGAGCACGGAGGTCTTCCCCGCTCCGGTGGGTCCGTGCAGGAGGAAGAGCCCGGCCTCGGAGAGGGAGTCGAAGTCGACGCTCTGGGTGCCCGCGAAGGGCCCGAAGGCGGTGACGCGCAACCGGTGCAGTCTCATCGTCCGCGCTCCGTTCCCTGGACGTGCACGCGCGCCGAGTCGACGGCCTCGCGCAGGACGGCGCGTTCGCGGGCGTCGGCGGCGGCGCCCCGGACGTGGGTCACGAAGTCCTCGGCGATCTGCTGGTCGCTGCGGCCGCGCACCCGCTCCCCGTAGGAGGTGTGCTCTTCGCCGGGGGCCCGGTCCGGTGCGAAGACCAGGTTCAAAACGTGCGGGAAGCGGGCGGCGAGCCGGGCCATGGGCTCGGCGGGCCGCAGCGGGTCGGTGAGGGTGGCCTCGACCCAGGACTCCTCGTGCGGGGTGTGCGCGGGGTCGGTGAGGAGCGCGTCGAGGGTGCCGCGCAACCGGGCCAGCGGGCGCGGCTGCGGGCAGTCGACGCGTTCGGCGGCGACCTCCCCACGCGGCCCGAGGTCGAGGAGCCACATGCTCTTGCGGTGTCCGGCCTCGGAGAAGGAGTACGCGAGCGGGGAGCCCGAGTAGCGGACGCGTCCCGTGAGGACCTGACTGCCGTGGAGGTGACCGAGCGCGACGTAGTCGACGCCGTCGAAGACGGTGAGGGGCACGGCGGCCACCCCGCCGACGGTGATGTCGCGTTCACTGTCGCTCGGCAGACCGCCGACGACGAAGGCGTGCGCGAGGACGACGGAGCGGGTGCCCGCCGGCCGTGTGGCGAGGTCGGCGCGCACCCGGTCCATGGCCGCGCCGAGTACCCCCTCGTGGTCTGCGACGGCGGCGAAGTCGTCCTTGACCAGAGCGGGTTCGAGGTAGGGCAGCCCGTAGAAGGCGACATCGCCGTGGGCGTCGCGCAGGACGACGGGCTCCCCGCAGTGCTCGGGCCTGGTGCGCAGGTGGACCCCGGCCGCCCCGAGCAGCCGGGCGCCGACCCCGAGCCTGCGCGCCGAGTCGTGGTTGCCGGAGATCATCACCGTGGGCACGCCCAGCGCGGAGAGGCGGTGCAGCGCCTCGTCGTACAGCTCGACGGCGGCCAGCGAGGGCACCGCGCGGTCGTAGACGTCCCCGGCGACGACGACGGCCTCGACCGCTTGTTCGCTCACGGTCCGCACGAGGTGGTCGAGGAAGGCGCCCTGCGCGTCGATCATGCCGACCCGGTGGAAGGACCGGCCGAGGTGCCAGTCGGAGGTGTGCAGAATCCTCACGGTGCCGCTCCGTCCCCCATGTCCGCTCTCATGCCGCCGCTCCCCGGGACCGGCGCCGAGGCCGCAGCGGCCTCGCCGTCATCATCGGCCACGCCGGTGCCGGTCGGTCTCCGGCCCCTCACGGACCTCAGTCTGCCACCCGCGTCCGGGGCGGTGCGGCCACGGGTGACGGCCGCGACGCGAACCGCCGCGCGGCCCGCCCGGCGAGCAGCCCCCGCGACCGCCTCGGACCGCCCCGCCGAAAGCCCCGCCTCCCGCCAGCAACCCGCCGCACCGATTCGCCCGCAGTGTCATGAATCGGTAACAGGCGGTATCGGGCACAACCATCGACTGCGGCACCTGGTCTGACATTGCGTGATTCACACCATGTTGTCCGTTCAGGAACCGGGCACCCGCCCGGAGGGCACGTGGTGCCCCATCGAGGAATCGGGACGTGACATGACCACCATGCGACGCGTATCAGCCATCGGCGCCACCGCCGCCGTCCTCACCTGCGCGGCGGCCGTCCTGGCCCCGGCCGCCGGTGCGGCGGAGCCGACGGCCCACCGGACCGGCACGACGACGAAGGCCGCGGCCGCCGCCAAGTACAACGGCGCCTGCGGCACGGGCTACTCCGTGGTCAACTCCGCACAGATCGGCACCAAGGGCACGGTGTTCCTCACCTATAGCTCCGCGACCGGCAAGAACTGCGTGGTCACCGTCCGCACCGCCCCGGGCGCGGCCGTGCACATGACGGCCTCGCTCGGCTTCGCCTCCCCGACCACGACCGTCACGGACACGGGCTACTACACGACGTACGCGGGGCCGGTCTACCTCGACGCACGGGGACTGTGCGTGACCTGGCGCGGAGAGATCGCCGGGGAGGTGGCCGGCAAGGACGGCACCAACTGCGGAAAGCTGGCGACGAACCAGCACTGAGCCGGCCCGCGCACCGGTCGCCTGCGGCCCGTCAGTCACCCTGACGGGCCGCAGGCGCGCCAGGACACGGCGGGCCGCAGGCACGCCAGGACACAAGGAAGCGGGAGAGGAGGAATCGGCCGGGGGACTCGGCACGCCCGCCGGAGAGCTGGGCCACGAGACACCTCTTGTAGGCACCCGCCCCTTCTGCCAGGGTGAGGGCGAGAAAGCGCTTTCCACCACGTCGGGGCCCATAGGGCAGCGTCCGCGCACCGCGCCCGCTCCCCCATCTCGACCGAGATCCGAGAGGTGACCTCCCTCCATGACCGCACTCCGTCCGCCCTTCCCGCTACCGGCCGAGGACCGCGAGCTGAGTCCGTACACCGGGTTCACTCGTGCGCACTGGGAAGCCGCCGCGGACGGACTGCTCGCGGCCGCCTGGCGCTGGGCCTCGCCCGGCGGGGCGCGGCTGGATCTGCCGGGCCGGGCCTCGGCCGCGGGCCCCCGCTCGGACGGCCTGGAGGGCTACGCGCGGACCTTCCTCGCCGCCGCCTTCCGGGTCGCGGGCGCCGGGGGTGAGGACCCGCACGGCTGGCTCGGCCGGTACGCCGAGGGGCTGGCCGCGGGGACGGCGACGCCGGGCGGGGACGACGCGGACAGCTGGCCGCGGATCGTCGACTACCAGGTCTTCGGCCAGCCGATGGTCGAGTCCGCCTCCGTCGCACTCGGCCTGCACCTGACCCGGCCCTGGCTGTGGGACCGGCTGGACCCGGCGGTACGGGACCGGGCGGCCGACTGGCTGCGCGGGGCGGTCGTCAGCACCTGCCCGCCGAGCAACTGGCAGTTCTTCCCGCTGACCGTCGCCACGTTCCTCGAAAGCGTCGGCCGCGGGGACCGGGACACCGAGCGGGTCGTGCGCCGCGCCCTGGACGCGGTCGAACTGTGGGACCGGGGCGAAGGCTGGTACTCCGACGGGGAGTTCGGCGCCTTCGACCACTACAACGGCTGGGCCCTGCACCTCTACCCGGTACTGCACGCACGGCTGCTCGGCGACGAGGACCTGCTCGCCCGCTTCGGCGGCCGGCTCAGCGAGCACCTGCGCGGCTTCGCCCTGACCTTCGACGGGAACGGGGCACCGCTGCACCTCGGCCGCTCCCTGACCTACCGGTTCGGGGCGGCGGCAGGTGTGGGCCTCGGCGCCGTCACCGGGCACACCCCGCTCTCCCCCGGCACCTCGCGGCGGATCATGAGCGGGGCGCTGCGCTACTTCCTGGAACGCGGCTCCGTGGACGGGGACGGGCTGCTCTCCCTCGGCTGGCACGGGCCGCACCGCGCCACGCTCCAGCGCTACTCCGGCCCCGCCTCCCCCTACTGGGCGTCGAAAGCCTTCGTCGCGCTGCTCGCGGGGCCCGGGCATCCGCTGTGGACGGAACGTGAGGGGCGCGCGCCCGCGGAACAGGAGCGGCCACCCGTGGCGCTGCGGGCCCCCGGCTGGCTCGTCCAGACGTCACCCGGCAGCGGGCTGGTCCGGGTGCACCAGCACGGCAACGCGCACCCTCAGCCCCACGCCGTGGCGCGGCACGCGGCCGACCCGCACTACGGGCGCTTCGCCTACTCGACCCGGACGGGCCCCACCGCCGAGGAGAACGTCGCGGACAACTCCTTCACGGTGGTCCTGCCGGACGGTTCCACGGGCATCCGGATCGGTGGCGAGCCCCTGGGCTGCGGGACGGAACCCGGGTACGGCTGCGGCTGGGCGGCCTCCGCGCACACACCGGTCTTCGCGCCCGGCGCCCCGCTGCCCGTGAACCTGCGGGTGGAGAACGTCACCGTGGTGCGGGGCGGCTGGGAGCTGCGCGTCCACCGTGTCCTGCACGCCCCGGAGGGGACGCGGCTGCGCCTGACGGGCTGGGCCACCGGGCCGGGCGAGGAGGTCACGAGTGTGCTGCGCCCCCTGTGCGGACTGACGGACGCGGGCCGCGAACGGGCCCCGGAGGGAACGGCGTTCACCCGCTACGCCGAGGTGCCGCGGCTCGACGGCACGGCCTCGGGCACGCTCGTGGTGGCCGCCCTGGCGACGCTCACGGACGGCGAGGAGGCGCGGCGGAACGAGATCCCCGAGGACGTCGGCGGCATCGTGGAGGTGGTGCGTCGCGACGCGGACGGTGTCGAGTTCCGCTGGGCGCAGGACGGCCTCGTCACCCGGGTCTCCTTCGCTCCGCTCGACGTCGCGTCCCGGCGCGCGACGGACGGGTGAGACCGGCCGGTCCTTGCGGGCAGGTGCGTGGCGGTGAGGCCGCGGCGTGGCCGGCGAAAGGGCCCGTTACGCTCGCGGAATGCGCATTCCCTCCCTCGCCGAGATCGAGGACCTGCACAAGAAGTACGCCCCGGACGCCGACGCCCACGCCAGCGTGCACACGCACTGCGGGATCGTCTGGCGCATCGCGGAGCAGCTGATCGAGAGCAGCGGGGCGGCGGTGGACGCGGAACTCGTACGGGCCGGCTGCCTCCTGCACGACATCGGCGTCTACCTCCTCAGCGCCGACGCCGAGCAGGGCGTCCTCGGCCAGGGCCACTACATCCGCCACGGTCTCCTCGGCCACCGCGTGCTCGCCGAGGAGGGCTGGCCCGAGGGCCTGTGCCGGTTCTGCTCGTGCCACACCGGCGTCGGCCTCACCCAGGAGGACATCGTCCGCCAGGGCCTGCCGCTGCCGCCCGGCGACTACGTGGCGCTCACCGAGGAGGAGCGGCTGGTGATGTACGCCGACAAGTTCCACAGCAAGTCCCGCCCGGCGAGGTTCCACACGCCCGAGGGCTACGAGAAGATCGTGACCCGCTTCGGCCCGGACAAGGTGGACGCCTTCCGGGAACTGCGCGACCACTTCGGCGACCCCGACATCGCGGCTCTCTCGGCGGAGTTCGGGGAGCCGACCGGGGCCACCCCCTAGCCGGGTCCGTGGAAGCTGGAAGGGGTCGCCCTCTCCCCTCGCGACACGGTGCTGCGATGTCTCGCTCAGCCGAAGCCGGATCAGTGCCGTCTCCCGTCAGCGGGGACGACGTCGGCCTCGCCGTGCGGCTCGCCGTCGGCATCCTTCGGGACGCGCCCGCGCGGGGGTCGGGCGGTCAGGCCGGTCCGCTGGAGTGGGGCTGCGGGGAGACCGCCGAGCACCTCGCCAACGACCTGCTCCAGCACGCCGTGCAACTGGGCCGCACAGCCCGCCGCTGGACACCCATGTGCCTTTCGCGTTGCGCCGGAAGAGACCGGACGCACCCGCGGTCTTCGTCTTCGCGGACCGTGACGCGGGCCCGGCCTGGTGCAGGTGCTGGAGGCGTGCGGAGCGCTGCTGATCGCCATGGTGCGCACCACTCCGCCCCGCCGGCTACGCCGCCGGGGTCTCGGACCCCGAAGGCTTCGCGGCGCTGGGAGTGCGGGCGACGCTGGTACACACGCACGATCTGGCGGAAGGCCTCGGGCTTGGCTGAGCCCTGCCCTCCGCTCTCTGTTCGCGGGTGCTCTCCCGTCTCCCGTCTGTTACCCCAGGCTCCGGGCGGCGCGGATCCCTGGCTCACCCTGTTGTGGGCCACCGGCCGCGCCGGACTGCAGGGGCACCCTCGTCTCAGCACGTGGTGCTCGGACAGCACTCCGCGGTCATAGGAGCGGATCGGCCTCAGACGCGGCCAGGCAGCTGATCGCCCCCCTGCCGCGGCGAGAGCGCACCGGGCCACCCGTTCCAACCGACGCCCCCACGAACCTGCGCGATCACGGCACTGGTGACCCACCACCGCCTCCCCCGCCGACGCCGGGCACAAGTCCCCCCGCAGCCACGACACCGAACAGCGGTGCGCGGAAACCCAACTGGCGCACGACGGCTTCGCAGCGGCAGGCGACAGCCAGAACCTCCCCTCGGCGCGCACCTCTTCGCCCGCACCGCTTGGCGGACCTTCCTCGACTCCGTATCCGTACGCGGACAACCGCGGCCCCTGACGAACCGGGCTCGTGAACGGTGGCCCTCCCGCCGCCTCGCGGACCCCTGGTGGAGCCCCATCCGCACCGATAGCCTCTTGACGGGCCGGATGACGCGGGCCGAGCGGTGTCAGGAGAGAGGCGGCGGGGGGCGAATGTCCTTTCTGAAGTTCGCGGGCGACGAGGTCAAGGAGATGGCGGGCAGGCTGGAGACCAGCGGCGGCCACATGAAGAGCGCGTCGAAGGAGATGAAGCGCGCCGACACGAAGGAGATCGGGCACAGGGGCCTGGAATCCGCGTGCGACGACTTCGCGAACTCCTGGGACTACGGCTTCGGGCAGCTCTCCAAGCTCACCAGGGGCGTGTCGAAGTTCGCCGACAAGGCGGCCGAGGAGTTCACCAAGCTCGACCAGAAGCTCTACGACGAGCTGAAGAAGGCCGGCGAGGGCAAGGGAAGCGGATGAGGCTGCGGCGGGAGCTCGGGAAGCTGCTGCGGGAGGCGGAGGAGCACGAGCGGTTTCTCGCGGAGCTGCGCGCGATCGGTCCGGTCGAGGACACCGAGCTGACCTACTCCACCGTGGTCCCCTCACCCTCGCTCCGGTCGTTCGCCCAGTTCGCCTATCTGGCAGAACAGTACGGATACCGGTATGCCGGGGCGGACCCGGAATCCGGCGGCCCCCGCACCCCGCGCTTCCAGTTCCACCGACTGCCGGACGCACGCGACCGCACCGCCGGCATGCGGCACCGCTACCCCGGCGCCCCGTACGCCGGCCGGCTCCCGGGGCTGAGCGCCTGGCCCCTCCCCCGGCTCACCCGGCCGGAAGCACGGGCCGAGGTGAAGCTCCTGCACGCCCGCGTGGTGATCGACTACTCGGGCTCGTTCCGCACCGAGCCCATGCGCCGCTACCTCATCGCGATCCCCGCCGTGTCCCTGATCGCCCTGGTCGTGAACGGCAATGAACTGTCCGTGCGCAACCTCGGCCTGACAGCGGGTATCGCGGCGCTCCTCCTCGCGCTGCTCTTCACCTCACGCCTCTTCCTGCGCCGCCGCGGAGCCATGTACCGCAAACGCCTGGAGCGGGCCGGGACACCCTGGCCCCCTACCTGACGACAGCCGGGGCGGCGTCCGGCACGTCGAAGGTGAACGTCCGCGCGATGTGCGAGAGCCGCTCCGCGTACGAGTCCAGCAGGTACACCGAAGGCGTGGTCAGCGTGACGTACACGCAGTAGCCGCGCGCCGCGGGGACGACCAGTTGGAGGACCGCCATGGGCAGTGTCCGTGCCCGGCCCGCGCTCTCGGCGCCCTCCGGCGTCCGCGCCGGGTCACGCAGTTCCACGGAGCGCAGCGCGACGGACATCACGGCGGGCCCGACCGGCAGTTTCGTCGCGAGCACCGTGTCCGTGGACCCCCGCACTCCCTTGCCCAGCTCGAAGTCCACCTCCTGGAGCGGACCACGCGCTTCGCGCAGCTCGTGCTCCTTCGCCCGGTAGGCGGCCTCCGCGGCCAGCAGCCGGTCGCGGTGCTCGCTGGGACGTACGGATACGACGACCACGCCGTACGACAGCTTGTCGGTGTCGCGGACGGGCTCGGCGCCCAGGCACATCGCGAGGTCGACGAGGGTGTCCCCGTGCTCGGCGAACAGCGGGGCGGCGCGGCGCAACCGCTCTGCGGAATCGTCCCGCTCACCCGCCTCGGCCTGCGGCATCAGCTCGGCCAGCGCCGCCTTCCAGCCCTCGGCCGTGTCCGGGTCACGCACCACGACGAACTCCTCGGGCAGCCGGTAGTGGAAGGCGTACGGCACACCCCGCCCTTCGGCCTCCGCCGGCGGCGCCCCGGTCATGACGCCGCCACGTAGGACGAGGGCTTCAGGCCGTTGGTGAAGGTGGCACCGGCGGAGGACAGGGCCTCGTCCGGGGTGCCGTGGTGGCCGTAGTCGTAGTCCAGGAGCGGCGGGACGGTGCCGACCACGGGGACGTCGCCCAGGTTGACGTCGGTGTTCAGCCACCGTGAGCCGTTCAGGTTCGAGAGGCCGCCCAGGCCGACCCCGGCCTGGGTCCAGCGAAGGTCCCCCAGATGCCCCTTGGCGATCATCGACCGGCCCTGCGACACCAGCCGTTCACCCTGCCCGATCTGCCGGTAGCCCTGGCTGGTCTGGCTGAAACCCCTGAAGGAGTTCCGTACTCCCTCACCGATCCCCTTCGCGTTCTTCCACGGGCTCTTCGTGAAGATGTTCCGGCCCGCCTTGCCCAGCGAGGCCGCGAAGCCCTTGCCCAGCCTCAGCGTCTCGCCCGCCGCCACGTTGGTCCGGCCCAGGGTCTTCATCGCCTCACCCGCCTTGGCGAGCTTCCCGCCCTTCCCGGCCAGCCTGAGGCCCTTGAAGGCGCGGGCGCCGGCGAAGACGCCGACCGCGTCCCACGCGATGGTCTGCCAGGTCACATCGGCCCCGCCGGCCATGGCGCCGAGGTGGGCCGCGAGCGCGCCACCCGCGACCAGCAGCCCGATCAGCCCGAGGCCGGGCACCCCGATGAGGGCGAGCACACCGATCACCAGAGCGGCATCGGCGAGGAAGTCACCCACCGCCTTCCAGAACTCCGGGTCGGAGAGGGTCTTCCAGGCGTCGGACATGAACTCGCCGAAGCTGTCGACCATCCTGTCGAACCAGCCGGGCTCCGGTGGGGCGTCGTCGGCCGCGTCCTTGAGGGTGCGGGCCGTGGTGTCGGCCGCCTCGACGTACTCGCTGTGCAGGGAGTGGGCGCGGCGCCGTACGTCCTCCAGCTCGCCGTCGGCGTTCTCGTACGCCTCCTTCTTGCCCTTCTTGTCCTTCTCGTGCTCCTCCTTCTCCTTGTCGCTCATGTGGGAGGTGTCGCTCGTGACGCCGTCCAGCGCCCCCTTCGCGGAGCCCGCCTTCCTGGCGGCCGCCGCGGCCTCCTCCTCCAGTCTGCGGGCCCGCGCCTGATAGCTCTCCAGGCCGGCCTGCCAGCCCGAGAGCGCGCGGTGCGCCGAACTCATGGCGCTCAGCGCCTTCTTGAGATACGGCGGTATCTTCCCGACGGACTCGGAGAAGGCGTCCGCGGACTTCCCCACCCAGATGCCGTCCGAGGTACCGATCCCGCCCAACTGGGTCTGTGCCGTGTCGCCTTCGCTGACCACTCGGCCCATGGCCGAGACCATCAGCCGCACGGTCTCCACATCGCCCGGTGCCGGATCGAACCCGAGATTCGGGTACGTCGACGCGCCCATTGCCTCTCCCCCGTGTCACCGCTTCAAAGCCACCTGCCCCGGCTCCGCCGGGCGCTCGGCTGTCCACTGTCAAAGAAGTTACCTACGGGACGGACGGTTCCGCCATCGCCTGCCGTGAACTACGGAGCAGGCGCACCGGGGAGGGCCCGAGGGCCTGTGCGCCTCGGGACGCGTCCGGTGGCGCCCGGTTCCTCTGTTACCAGGTGCGGACATAGAACGGCGAACAACTCCGGGCCGGGTGCCATCACAAGGGGTGTAGCTGACACCGGACCCGGCCGGACGGCCCGCGAGAGCGGGCGCGGATGCCGGGTCCTGACTCCCCCGGAGGTTTCCGCCATGACCACTCGCCGTGCTCGTCGTACCGCCCGTTCCGCCGCTCTGGTGGCCGTCGCCGCCGCTGCCACGTTCTCCCTGACCGCCTGCCAGACCGGGGGCGACGACGACGCCGCCGCGTCGAGCACCAGGATCTCCGGCTCCGTCTCCCAGTCCGGCGGTACCGACGACGCGTCCGACCACGCGTCCGGCGACGCCGAGCCCGGCACGGACAAGGCGCAGAACAGCGCGCGGGCCGAGACGTCCGCCGCGCGCACCACCACCGCGCCGGCCGCGACCACCAAGGCGGCGTCCCCGGTCCGCACCGAGACCCTGGTGGACGGCAGCAAGGCCGAGATCTCCCAGCTCGGCGAGCAGCGGTACCGCGCCAAGATCGTCAACGCGGGTGCCGTGCTGGCCACGATGGAGACGAACGGGCACGACGCGGGGCTCGACGGCAACGGCATGTTCGTCGTGCTCACGATGGGCGGCGAGATCCACTCCTGGATGGGCGGCGAGCACACCGGACCGGGCACCTTCAAGCTCGCCGGCGGCTGGACGGCCAAGGTCACGAAGCTCGGCGAGCTGCGGTTCCGCGCGCAGATCATCGGCCGCGAGGGCGCGGTGGAGGCCACGCTGGAGACCAACGGACACGACGTCGGCCTCGACGCCAACGCCTCGTACATCGTGCTCAGCGCCGGCGGTGAGATCAGCTCCCACATGTGAGTGCGGGTCGCTGGACTCGCGCGGGGCCCGTCGGCACCGAGCCCCGCGTGAAGCCCCAGGGGTATTGCCCGGTGAGGTGTTCTCCCTGGCCGTCAGCGAGGCCGGGTCCGCAGGGACGCCGACCACAGGTGACCCGCACGGCGGCCGCGACCGTCGCTTAAGGTGGCGCGATGTTTGAAGGAACGCTGGTGAGGCTGCGCGCGTTGCGCTCCGAAGACACGGAGCACCATCTCCGATGGCGCAACGACCCGGAAGTGGTGCACTGGGCCGCGGCGGGTGACCCGTGCTTCGGCCCGGTCACGGCGGAGGCGATCGGACTCGGCTTCGACACCATGCTGCGCCTGAGCCCGAGGGAGTCGGCGGTGTTCTCGGTCGAGGCACTGGCGGAGGGACGGGTCATAGGCATGGCCGACTACCGGGACCTTGACCCGTACGCCGGAGTGGCCACGCTGGGCGTCACCATCGGTGAGCGTGAGTTCTGGGGCCGCGGCCATGGCAGTGACGCGCTGCGGCTGCTCGTGGACCACTTGTTCGGCGCCTACCCCCTCAGTCGCCTGGAGCTGGACACCTGGAGCGGCAACGAGCGCGCCGTGCGCGCCTTCACCCGGCTGGGCTTCCGCGAGGAGGGCCGCCGCCGGTCGGCGGTACTGGTGGAGGGGACACGCCATGACCGCGTGCTCTTCGGAATGCTCCGCGAGGAGTGGGCGAGTCCCGCGTGACGCCGTGGGCGAACGTGCGGAAGACCACCGGTCCTGAGGCGCGCGCTTTCGGCCACCGGACGGGCGGCCGGCCCACGAGTTCACCGGACGCGGGTCACGAGCCGGGGAGAACCACAGGCCGATCCGTGCGCCCGTACGCGGTGGCCCGCCCGCTCAGGCCGGTTTCTTCTTGCCGCTGTTGTCCGTGGATGCCTTCTTGGCCGTCGTCTTCTTCCCGGCCGTCTTCTTCGCCGGAGGCGACTTCCTCGCGGGCGCCTTCCCGGCGGAGGCTTTCCGGGCGGTCCCCTTCTTGGCGGGGGACTTCTGGGCGGAGGGCTTGTCAGCGGCGGGCTTCTTCGTCCCCGTCTTCTTCGCCGTCCGCTTCCCTCCGGTCCGCTCGCGCAGGTCGTGGACGGTCGCGTCCTCGCCGGACTCCGGCTCTCCCCGGCTCTCGCGGGCCGTGCGGACCGAGTCCTGGAGGGCGGCCATCAGGTCCACGACCTGGCCCTTCTTCGGCTCCTCGGGCTCCTCGTGCGGGGGCTCGCGGCCTTCGGACCTGGCCGCGATCAGTTCCTCGACCGCCGCGCGGTACGCGTCCTGGAAGTCGTCCAGGTCCTCGCGGTGCATCGTGTCCATGAGCGAGACGGCCTGGTCGATCTCCTCGTCCGTGACCTCGGCCGGCTTCGGGGGCAGCCCGGAGCCGTCGCGGACCTCGTCGGGCCAGTGGAGGACCTGGAGGACGATCACCTCGTCCAGTACGCGCAGCATCGCGAGCCGTTCCTTGCCACTGAACGCGTACTTCGCCAGGGCCACCTTCGCGCTGCGCTGCAGGGCCTTCCGCAGCAGCGTGTACGGCTTCGCGGCGACCTGTCCGTCGCCCTCGAGGTAGTAGCCGGTGCCCATCTGGATCGGGTCGATCTCGTCGGCGTCCACGAACGCCACGATCTCGATCGCCTTGGCGGTCGGCAGGGGCAGGTCCTCGAAGTCCTCGTCGGTGAGCGGCACGATCCGGTCCCGCGCGACCTCGAAGCCCTTGCCGATCTCGCTGCTGTCGAGCACCTTCCCGTCGATCTCGCAGATCTTCCGGTTGCGGACCCGGCCGCCGTCCTCCCGGTGGACCTGATGGAAGCGGATGCTGTGGTCACTGCTCGCGGGCAGCATCTTCACCGGGATGGTGACCAGGCCGAACGACACGGCACCGCTCCAGATCGGACGGGGCATGCGCACCTCCTGGACTGCCGTGGCGGAACTCCAGCCTAGGAGGGGACGCGGGGCCGGGCGACTCGGCACCCGCGAGGCGGCACACGAGGGCGAGCGGCGAAAGCCCCGCCACCCGCCGAAGGCAGGGGCGGGGCGCGTGCTCACGCCGTCTCGTCGTAGTCGTCCTCGACGGCGGGCGGGAGGTCCGGCTCCAGGAACGGCGTGATCGAGGGCACCGGCCGGTATGCGGGCGCGGCGTCGGTGTCCGCGAGTCCGAGGCGGTTCTGGCTGCCCTGGTCGGCGCCCTTGCGGCGCGGCTGCTGAGCGGGCAGGGGGTCTGGCACGGGCTGCTCCTACGAGTGTGGGCGCCGGATCGGATCGGGTCCGCCCCCGGCGATCGGGGATGACGAGGAAGACTACGGGTCCGCGAGGGCTTGGACGTGGCACTGCTCTGCGACCCTCGCGGCCGCCCCGGGGCAACCGGGCCCGTCCCCAGGGAACGGGTGTCGCCTCGCGCTCGGCATCGCCGAGCCGTCGGTCAGTTTCTCACCTCGCGGGCCCGAGTTCTGTCCGTTCACCACGAAGTTCTGTGACCGCCGTCCTAACCGCCGTCTTCACCGGGCACTCCGTCCGGGGCCGCGGGGTGCAGCGGGTCGCGCTCCCAGTCCGGCCAGGCGGGCCCCAGAGCCTCGCGCAGCGCCTCGGCCGTCCGCCGGTCGGCGGGCAGGAAGGTCTCCACCGCCAGCTCCGAAACCGTTACGTCGAGCGGGGTGTTGAAGGTGGTCGCGGTCGAGAGGAAGGTCAGTTCCCGGCCGCCCGCCTCGATCCGCAGCGGCAGGGCGTAGGGGTACGGGGCGCGGGCTTGCGGGGCGCGGGGACCAGGAGCCTCCCACCCCTCCTCGGCTCCCGGTACCGGATAGCGCAGCACCTCCTCGTAGACCGCGCGCAACCGGGGGTGCGCACCCAGCGAGAGGTGCCGTTCGACGCGGTGCAGGAAGTGGGCGCGCCATTCGGGGAGGTTGCGGATACGAGGGGCGAGGCCCCGGGGGTGCAGGGTCAGGCGGATCGCGTTGAGCGGGGCGGTGGCGAGTTCGGGCGGCAGTTCGCCGAGCAGGAAGCGCACGCCCCGGTTGGCGGCCACGACGTCGTAGGCACCGTCCACGACGAGGGCCGGGTGGGGTTCGTGGGCCCGCAGCAGGCCGGCCAGGGTCTCCCCGAGCGCCGCCATCTCCTCGGCGTCGAGCGGCGTCTGCGGGTAGACGGGGGCGTAACCGGCCGCGACGAACAGGGTGTTGCGCTCCCGGATGGGCAGGTCGAGCTGTTCGGCGAGGCGGGCCAGCAGGTCCTCCCCCGGCCGGGCACGGCCCGTCTCCACGAAGCTCAGGTGCCGTGCCGAGCTGCCGGCGCGCAGCGCCAGTTCGAGCTGGCTGATGCGGCGCTCCCCGCGCCACAGGCGCAGCAACTCCCCGGCGGTGGGCATGGTCCGGGCGGAGGGAGGGACGGTGGTCGTGGCGTCGGCGGTCACGTCAGCGAAGGTAGCCGAAGGCAGGCCCTCGTGGCATCGGCCGGGGGGTCACACCTCTCCGTACGCCTCCGCGCCGAGTTCGAAGGAGGCGGTGCCGGCGGTGGCGTCCGCGAGCCAGGCGCGGAAGTCCTCGATCTCGGTGCCGGGCAGGCCGATGTCGAGGGCGACCCGTTCCCCGTAGCGCACCTCGCGGACGGTGCGGCCGGTCGAGCGCAGGTCGTTCTCGATCTTCCCGGCGCGCTGGTGGTCGACGGTGACGGTGGCGAGCCGGTAGCGGCGGCGGGTGACGGTCCCGAGCGCGTCGAGGGCCTCGCCGACCGCTCCCCCGTAGGCCCGGATGAGTCCGCCCGCGCCGAGTTTGATCCCGCCGTAGTAGCGGGTGACGACGGCGACGACGTACCGCAGCTCGCGGCGCGTGAGCATCTGGAGCATCGGCACCCCGGCGGTGCCGCCGGGTTCGCCGTCGTCACTGGCGCGCTGCACGGAGGCGTCGGCGCCGATGACGTAGGCGTAGCAGTTGTGGCTCGCGTCGGCGTGCTCCTTGGCGATCCGCGCCACGAACTCCTGGGCCTCGCGTTCCGTGGCGGCGGGGGCCATGGAGCACAGGAATCGCGACCGGTTGACCTCGGTCTCGTGGTGGCCCGCGCGGGCCAGGGTGCGGTACTCGTCCGGCATACGGTCAGCGTATGCGCAGCGCCGGGGACCGGGCCGCCCGGGGACCGCACGTGCCGGGGCGGGCGGGGGGAATCCCTCGCGCGCGGAGATCGTTGGCGCGGGAGACGGAGACCGCCGGAGCCCGTACGGCGGCACGTCCGGCCCTCGCGGGCCACCTCGGACTCACGGAGGCACCATGTACGGCACTCAGGACACCGTCCGCAAGATCCTCACCGGGAGCGGTGACACCTGGGCGGTGGTGGGACTGTCCCGCAACGAGGCACGCGCCGCCTACGGGGTCGCGGCGGTGCTCCAGCGCTTCGGCAAGCGGATCGTCCCGGTCCACCCGAAGGCGGAGACGGTCCACGGCGAACAGGGCTACGCCTCGCTCGCCGACGTCCCCTTCCCCGTGGACGTCGTGGACGTCTTCGTCAACAGCGAGCAGGCCGGGGCGATCGCCGACCAGGCCGTCGCGGCCGGGGCCGGGGCCGTGTGGTTCCAGCTCGGCGTGGTCGACGAGGCGGCGTACGAACGGACCCGGGCGGCGGGCCTGGAGATGGTCATGGACCGCTGCCCCGCCATCGAGATCCCCCGGCTCTGAGGCTCCCGGACGCCCGTTCTCAGGAGGCGCCGAGCCCGAGCCCCTCGATGACGACGGCTCCCGGCAGTCCGAGGAAGGCCTTGCCGGGCACCAGCAGCTTGCCCCGGCGCCGGCCGCTGCCGACCAGGACGTACGGCAGTTCGGTGACCGCCGCGTCCACGAGCAGCGGCCAGTCGCCCGGGAGACCGACCGGGGTGATCCCGCCGTACTCCATGCCGCTCTCGCCGACCGCGAAGTCCATCGCGGCGAAGGACACCTTGCGCGCCCCGAGCTGCTTGCGCACGACGCCGTTGACGTCGACCCGGGTGTGCGAGAGGACGACGCAGGCGGCGTGGGTGCGGGTCTCCCCGCGCTTGCCCGCGACGACCACGCAGTTGGCGGAGTTCTCCAGCAGCTCCTGCCCGTAGTGCTCGACGAACGCGGCGGTGTCGGCCCACTGCGGGTCGGTGTCCACGTACACCAGCTCCTCGACGGGGACCGGGCCGCGCCAGTGGCGTACGGCCTCGGCGACGGGCGCGACCAGGTCGTCGAGGGCTTCGGGGGCGGTACGGACGTCGGTGAAGTTGCCGAGAGGAGCACGCATGGCGGCACGCTAGCAGCCGCCCGGTACGGCTCTCACCCCGCCGCCGTCCTCGCGCCGACGGCGCGGGTCACTGCCCGGCCGGGCCCTCCAGGTCGGCGAGGGCGACCAGCTGTTCCGGGGTGACGCCCTCGGGGACCGGCTTGGGCGGCGGGGTGCGCAGCGGGGGCTGCCAGCCGTGCTCCTCGTCCCAGCGTCGTACGACCTTCGCCGGGGCGCCCGCGACGACCGCGTGGTCGGGTACCTCCCCGCGTACGACGGCGCCCGCGGCGACCACGACGTTGCGGCCGAGTACGGCTCCGGGCAGGATCACCGCGCCGGTGCCTATCCAGCAGCCGGGGCCTATCCGTACGGGTTCCATACGCGGCCACTGCCTGCCCACCGGCTCGTGCGGGTCGTCGTAGCTGTGGTTCGTGGACGTGACGTAGACGTAGGGGCCGAAGTAGCAGTCGTCCCCGATGGTGACCGAGGTGTCGGCCACGACGTGGCTGCCCCGGCCCAGCACCACCCCGTTGCCCAGGCGCAGGACGGGGTCGGGACCCAGGTCGAGACCGGGCATGAGACCGGCGGTCAGGGTGACCTGTTCGGCGATGATGCAGTGCTCGCCGAGGTGGATCCAGGGCTCCCCGAAGACCGTGCCCTGCGGGAAGGCGAGTCTGGTCCCGGCGCCGATGGAGCCGAAGCGCAGGCGCCCCGGGGTACGCGCGGTGACGGCGCCCGCCTCACGGACCAGGCGCCAGCCGGCCTGCACGGCGCGGTGGGCGAGCGCGCGGGAGAGGGCGGCCGGAGTGGGGAGCGGGTTCCTGTTCCTCGGCACCCGCTCACGGTACTCACCGGTAGCCGGTGGGGGCGGGGCACCGCCTGTGATCTTCACCCCACGCGGGCGCACAGCCGGTCGAGGGCGGCGCACCGGTTTTCGCGCGGAGGCGGTCAGCGTACGGCGCGGTGGGTGCGGGCGAGGTCGCGGTAGACCTCCGCGTTGAGCCGCAGCCCGGCCCGTTCCTCCTCGGTGAGCTCGCGCCTGACCTTGGCGGGGACGCCGGCCACGAGCGAGCCGGGCGGGACCTCCATGCCCTGCGGTACGAGGGCCTGCGCGGCGACGAGGGAGCCGGCCCCGATCCGGGCCCCGTTGAGGACGGTCGCACCCATGCCGATCAGGACGTCGTCCTCGACTGCGCAGCCGTGCAGGACGGCGTTGTGGCCCACCGAGACGCCGGAGCCCAGCCGCACCGGGAACCCGGGGTCCGCGTGCACCGTGACGTTGTCCTGGATGTTGCTGCCCGCGCCGATCGTGATGCGCTCGACGTCGCCGCGCAGCACCGCGTGGTACCAGACGCTCGCCTCCTGCGCGAGGGTCACGGCGCCGAGGACGACGGAGGTGAGCGCGGTGAACGCTTCGGGGTGGATCTCGGGGGTGTTCCCGCCCACCGCCGCGACGAGTGCTTCGGCCATCTTCTGCTCCTGTGTGCCGGTGGCTGTGCCCGTGGCCGGGTCCGTGCTCGTTCCCGTTCCTGTGGCTCGTGCCGAAAGGGTCAGTCCGCGACGGCCGCGGGTTCGCTCTCCGGCTCGGGCCTTTTGGCGTTGCGGCGCTTCATGAGCAGCAGCGAGCCGAGGCCGATGAGCACGGCGACCACGAGGCCGAGCCACGAGAAGCGCTTGAGCCAGTCCTCGGCGACGACGCCGACGTAGTAGATCACCGCGGTCGTACCGCCGGCCCACGCGATCCCGCCGAGCAGGTTGGCGATGAGGAACTTCCAGTACGGCATGTGCAGGACGCCCGCGAGGGGACCGGCGAAGATACGCAGCAGGGCGATGAAGCGGCCGAAGAACACCGCCCACATGCCCCACTTGTGGAAGGAGTTCTCGGCCTGCGCGACGTGCGAGGGGCTGAAGTGCTTGGGGAACCTGCGGGCGAGCCAGGCGAGCAGGGGTCTGCCGCCCTTGCGTCCGATGAGGTACCCGAGGGAGTCGCCGGCCACGGCTCCCGCCACGGCGCAGGCGCCGAGCACCACCGGGTCGATGTGGCCCTGCTGGGAGGCGAGGAGGGCGGCGGCGACCAGCACGATCTCGCCGGGCAGGGGGACGCCGAGGCTCTCCAGCCCGATCACGCCCGCCACCAGGACGTAGATGGCGACGGCGGGTACGGTCTCCAGCCACCCTTGCACGTCCATGGCGGGCCTCCCAGAAGACTTCGCGTCGCGCCTCCCGCGCGCACGCACGCCGGGAAGCCTACTGGATGGCGGTGCCGGGCGGCCGCGGCCCGTAGGCCCCCGGGATCACCCGCCCGTCCCCCTCACCAGCGGCCACGTGCCCATGTCACAGAGTGGTGGCGGCGGGTCACGAGCCTGTCTCACGCGTGGCGCACGCCACCCGCGCGCCCGTAGGGTGCCGCCCATGTGGCCAGGACAGCAGCCGCCCGGGGGCGAGCAGAACCCGCAGGACCCGAACCAGCAGCCCAGCCCGTACCAGCAACCGGGGTACCCGCAGGCGAACCCGAACCAGCCCGGCTCTCCGCAGCCCGGCCCCAACCCGTACCAGCAGCCCGGCTCCCCGCAGCCGAACCCGTACGGCCAGCACTCCGGCTACGGACAGCCGAACCCCTACCAGCAGCAGCCGGGCGGGGGCTGGTCCGCACCGACCACCCCGCAGGGGCCGGGCGTCCCGCCGCCGGGCAGGGGACGGAACACGACGCGGACCGTCGCGATCGTGTCCGCGCTCGCCGTCGTGGTCGCGGCGGGGGTGACCGCCTTCGTCGTCCTCGGCGGGGACGACGGGAAGAACGAGGCGAAGGGCGACGACAAGAAGCCGGCGCCGAGCGCCTCCACGCCGTCCGCGAGCGAGAGCCCGAGCCCGAGCGGCGGTAGCGATCGCGGCGGCCCGGGGATGGAGCCGACGATCCCCGGCTGGCAGGTCGTGGTCAATCCCACGTACGGCACCGTCTTCGAGGTGCCGGGGGACTGGGAGGTCGAGACCTCCGACACCAGCATCGGCTTCGAGTGGAAGGACAAGAGCAAGCCGGACGGTACCGACTCGACCACCGTCAACCGGCCGGCCCTCTTCAAGTCCAAGTGGTGCACGACCGACGAGGACAAGGACGGGACGCTCGACGACACGTCGCTGGCGCTGACCGGCACCCGGGGCGAGGAGGGCGCGAAGAGCGCGGACGCGGCCGCCGAGGCGCGTGTGCCCTGGTGGGTCTACGGCGGCTACACCGAGCCGGACCGCAAGAGCGTCAAGCACGAGAAGGCGAAGCCCTACACGACGAGGTCCGGCCTGACCGGCAGTGTCGCGGTCGCCCACTCGGAGAACACCCCGCAGACCGGGAAGTGCACGAGCGACGGGAAGGCGATCACCTTCGCCTTCAAGAACGGCGGCGGGGACTACGTGAGCTGGAACCTGGCCGCCGCCAAGGGCGTCAAGGACGAGGTGCCCGAGGAGACGGTCCAGCGCATCCTGAGCACGGTGCGCCTGACGGACGAGCCGCCCACCGGCTGAGCGGGGCGCGCCGGGCGCGGACGCGGCAACCGGTTTGGCAGCCGGGCCTTCGAGCGGCGATAGTCCCTGAGTGACCCCTGAACTGCCGATACGTTCCGCCAGGCGCCCCGCCTGGGCCGGACGGAACTACAGCCTGCTGACCGCCGCCGCGATCGTGACCAACCTGGGCAGCCAGGGGGCACTGATCGCGGCGGCGTTCGCGGTCCTGGAGTCGGGCGGGGGCAGCGGCGACGTCGGGCTGGTCGCGGCCGCCCGCACCCTGCCCCTGGTCCTGTTCCTGCTGATCGGCGGGGCGCTCGCGGACCGGCTCCCCCGGCACCGCGTCATGGTCGCGGCCAACGCGCTGAGCTGCGTGTCGCAGGGGCTGTTCGCGCTCGTCGTCCTGAGCGGCCGGGCCGAGCTGTGGCAGATGATGCTGTTGGCGGCGCTGGGCGGCACCGGACAGGCGTTCTTCTCCCCGGCCTCCGAGGGCATGCTGCTGTCCAGCGTGAAGGGCGAGCAGGCCGGCCGGGCCTTCGCCGTGTACCGGATGGCGATGCACGGCGCCGGGATCGGCGGGGCCGCGCTCGGCGGGGCGCTGGTCGCCCTGGTCGGTCCCGGCTGGGTGCTCGCGGTGGACGCGGGGGCCTTCGCGGTGGCCGGTGCGCTGCGCGCCTTCCTCGACGTGCGGGGGCTGCCGACGCGGCCCGCCGGCGCCGGGATGCTCGCGGATCTGCGCGAGGGCTGGCGGGAGGTGACCGGGCGGCCCTGGCTGTGGTCCATCGTGCTGCAGTTCGCCGTGGTGAACGCCGTGATCGGGGCCGCCGAGGCGGTGTACGGGCCGCTGGTCGCCGAGGACAGCCTCGGCGGACCGGGCCCGTGGGGCACCGCTCTGGCGGCCTTCGGCGCGGGCACGGTGATCGGCGCGCTGGTGATGACGCGGTGGCGGCCGAACCGCCCCTTGTTCGTGGGTGTCCTGTGCGTTCTCCCGCTCGCGCTGCCCTCCGCGGGCCTGGCGCTGCCCCTGCACATCGCCCCGCTGATCGTCGTGATGTTCGTGAGCGGCGTCAGCGTCGAGGTGTTCGGGGTCTCGTGGATGACGGTCCTGCACCAGGAGATCCCGGAGGACAAGTTCTCCCGGGTCTCCTCGTACGACTGGCTGGGCTCTCTCGCGCTGCTGCCGGTGGCGACAGCGGTGGCGGGCCCGGTCGAGTCGGCGGTGGGCCGCGGCACGGCCCTGTGGGGCTGCGCCGCCCTGGTACTGCTGCTGACGCTCGCGGTCCTGCTCGTCCCGGACGTACGGCGGCTGCGGCGCGCACCGCGCGGGACCGTGGCCCCGGGGCAGCCGACGGAGGTGCCGGCCGCGGCCCCGGTCGGCGAGATGACGCAGTCCGCTCCGGTCGAGGTGCCGGCGCCGGACAGCGGCCCGGGTTCAGCCGATGCCGAAGGAGCCGCCGGGCGGCAGCGGTGAGGCGAGGGCCTCCCCGTCGAGGACCGGCCGGGCCCCGCCGATGAGCCGGTGCAGATCGGCGGGCTCGCCGACCACCCGGGCCGGGAAGGCGTCGCGGGCGCAGCGGCGCGCGAGTTCGGCCGTGTCCAGGGGGCGGCGCGAGGCGAGCACCACGGCGTTCCCGAAGCGCCGGCCGCGCAGGACGGCGGGCTCGGCGATCAGCGCGAGCTGGTCGAAGACCGTGCCGAGCGTCGCGAGCTGGGCGCCGAGGAAGGCGAAGGGCGCGGTGTCGGCGAGGTTCGCGACGTACCACCCGGCGGGCCGCAGGACGCGTGCGGCGGCCTCGGCGTAGGCGACGGTGGTGAGGTGGGCGGGCACGCTGGAGCCGCCGAACACGTCGGCGATCAGCAGGTCGGCGCCGGCCGCGGGGGCCGCCTCCAGCCAGTCGAGGGCGTCGGCCACGTGCACGGTGATGTGCTCGTGCGGTGCGGTCGGCAGCGCCTCGCCGACCAGGCCGACCAGTCCCCGGTCGGCGTCCACGACGTCCTGCCGGGAGCCGGGGCGGGTCGCGGCGACGTAGCGGGGCAGGGAGAGGGCACCACCGCCGAGGTGCAGCACGTCGAGCGCGGCGCCCGCCGGGGCCGCGCAGTCCACGGCGTGCCCGATACGGCGGGCGTACTCGAACTCCAGGTGCCCGGGCTCGTCGAGGTCCACGTACGACTGCGGGGCCCCGTCGACGGTGAGCAGCCAGGCCCGTTCACGGTCCACGTCGGGCATGAGCCGGGCCACTCCGTGGTCGACGGTACGGGTCACGGGGATCGGCTCCTGCCGGGATGCGCTCACCCGCCCAGTGTGCCGGGTCGCGGGAGGGACGGGTTCCGCAGGGGCGGTCCGCTGAACCGCGGCCCGCGGGGGCCGCTGCGTGCGAGGGTAGCGGCATGGCGCTCTCGACGGACGACCTCCCCACCGCTCCGCTCCCCCGTGCCGCGACGCTGGGGCTGTTCTGGGCGTGGGCACTGCACGACATCGAGGAGTTGCTCACCCACCGGCAGTGGTACCGCGAGGACCTGCCGGCTCTGCGTGAACGGGGGAAGCGGCTGCCGGAGCCGGTGTGGCGGGCGCTGGAGGTGTCCCCGGCCGAGTTCGCCAGGGCGGTCGCCGTGATGGCCTTCGTGGTGGGGGCGGCTGCCGGGGAGGGGCGGCGTACCGGGGGCCGCTCGGCCTTCTACCAGTCGGCGCTCACGGGCTTCGGCGCGCATGGCCTGGTGCACCTGGCGCAGGCGGCGGTGACGCGCAGTCGCACGCCCGGAGCGGTCACGGCACCGGTCCTCGTGATCCCGTTCGCCCTGTGGGCCCGTAGTCGGCTCAGAAGAGCCGGGCTGCTGCACCGGCAGGGTCCGCGAGACGTGGTGCGCGGAGCGCTCGCCGTGGCGGCCGCCACGGCCGTGTCGCACGCGGTGGCCCGCCGGCCCCGCCGCACGAAGGCGGCGGAGCGAGAGGCCGCCGCGGCAGCGCGCAGACCATGAGCGACGAACAGAGGCCGGCCCCCTCACGGGCCGGCCTCCTCCTCGTTCAACCGGGCAGCACCTGCGTCACCGTGCCCGCGCCCACGGTCCTGCCGCCCTCGCGGATCGCGAAGCCGAGGCCCGGCTCCAGCGGTACCGGGCGTCCCAGTGAGACGGTCGTCGTGACGGTCTCACCGGGCCGGGCGACGGCCGCCTCGCCGAGGTCGAGGTCGCCCACGACGTCGGCGGTGCGGAGGTAGAACTGCGGGCGGTAGCCGCTGGTGACCGGGGTGCTGCGGCCTCCCTCGCGGGCCGAGAGGACGTACACCTGGGCGGTGAAGCGACTGCTGGGCACCGTGCTGCCGGGGGCGGCGACGACGTGCCCACGGCGTACCGCGTCCCGGGGCAGTGCGCGCAGCAGCAGCGCCACGTTGTCGCCCGCCTGCGCGGACTCCATCGGCTTGCCGAAGGTCTCCAGGCCGGTGACGACGGTCTCCGTGTCGGGCCCGAGCACGGCCACCCGGTCCCCGACGCGGACGGTCCCGCGCTCGACGGCGCCGGTGACGACGGTGCCGCGCCCGGTGATGGTCAGGACGTTCTCGACCGGCAGCAGGAACGGCGCGTCGACGTACCGCTCGGGCATCGGCACGTACGTGTCGACGGCGTCGAGCAGCGCCTCCACGGAGGCCGTCCAGCGCGGGTCGCCCTCCAGCGCGAGCAGGCCGGAGACGCGCACCACGGGCGCGGTGTCCCCGCCGTAGCCGTGGGCGGAGAGCAGTTCGCGCACCTCCAGCTCGACGAGGTCGGTCAGCTCCTCGTCGCCCACGTCGGCCTTGTTGATCGCCACCACGATGTGGTCGACGCCGACCTGACGGGCCAGCAGGACGTGCTCGGCGGTCTGCGGCATGATCCCGTCGGTCGCCGAGACCACCAGGATCGCTCCGTCGAGCTGCGCCGCTCCGGTGACCATGTTCTTCACGTAGTCGGCGTGGCCGGGCATGTCGACGTGGGCGTAGTGGCGGGTGTCGGTCTCGTACTCGACGTGCGCGATGTTGATGGTGATGCCGCGCCGGGCCTCCTCGGGCGCCCGGTCGATGCGGTCGAAGGGGACGAAGCCCGCGGTGCCGCGCTCGGCGAGGACCTTGGTGATGGCGGCGGTGAGCGTGGTCTTGCCGTGGTCGACGTGGCCCATGGTGCCGATGTTGAGGTGCGGCTTGGTGCGCACGTACGCGGTCTTGGACATGACGGTGTGCTGTTCCTTCCCGGAAACACGCGTGGTTTCGGGACCCCGGGGCCGGACCGACCCTCCCCCTGCGGGGTCCGCCGGTCTGTCCGGGGAGGGTCAGCGTCGAGCGCCGTCGAGGGGGGGTCGCGGCAGCCCTCGCGGCGTCCGCGACTGCGGACGCTGCTGCGAGGTGGAGGTGCCGGAACATGAGGCTGATTCTCTCCGTCCGGCGTTCGCCCGTCGACGGGTTTTTCACCGGCCCGCAGACGCCCCGTCCCCGCAAGGGAGCGCGCGGGAGCAGGGGCTGACGGCGGGACGGGTACGGGGGCGCGGGGCGGGCATCCGGGTCCCGGCGGGCCGGGGCGGGGCGGGAGAGACGCGCCACACTCCCCCCGTTCCGGGGTACGCGGTGCGGCGATCACCGCCCCATGTCGGTTACTCTCCCGAGATGTTCGACCATGCCGCCGCACGGCCCACGGGCTTCGCCGGACGTTGTGTACGGGTGTTGCTCTCCCCGTGGTCCCGGCTCGGTCTGCTGGTGGCCCTGCTCGCCGCCGCCGGCGCTCTCGTGCTGTTGCTGCGGCCGCAGCGGCTGCTGTCCGGGGGCTGGCCCAACCAGTTCACGGGCGCCGCCGCCGTGCTGGTCTTCGCCGCGGCCTACGGGATATGCACGGCCGCGTTCGTGCCGAGGCCGCTGCTGAATCTCGCGGCGGGCGCCCTGTTCGGTTCCCAGGCGGGGCTGGTCGCCGCCGTGGTCGGTTCGGTGCTCGGTGCGGGGATCGCCTTCGGTCTGGGCCGGATACTCGGCCAGGAGGCGCTGCGCCCGCTGCTGCGCGCGAGGTGGCTGCGGGCGGCGGACGGGCAGCTCAGCCGGCACGGTTTCCGGTCGACGCTCGCGCTTCGTCTGTTCCCCGGTGTGCCGTTCTGGGCGGCGAACTACTGCGCCTCGGTCTCGCGGATGCGCTGGTCGGCCTTCCTTCTCGCGACCGGCGTCGGGGTGATCCCCAACACCGGGGCCTATGTGGTGGCGGGCAGCCGCGCGGCGACCCCGACCTCCCCGGTCTTCCTGGTCGCCATGGGTTTCATCGCCCTCACAGCGCTCGGCGGCCTCCTGGTCGCCTGGCGCAAACGGCACCGGCTGCGGGGCGCGGGCACCTCTTCGGACCGCTGAACGCCCTCCTGACAGCCGCTCCACCCGCCTGGCGGAGGGCCCTGTTCTGTCGTTGGCCTGAGCTTCCCGCGCCGTTCACCTGCCCGTCCCCGTTCGTGTCCTACGCTCCCCACCGACCGGCGCGTGATCTTCTTCCCCACCCCCACACCCCGTGCGGGTGTGCCAGGGGGCGACGGTCGTCCACCACCGGCCTCGGACCCGTCCGCACGGGTCCCTGCGTGATGATCATTGGGATGGCTGCGCGTCCATGTCTTGGTTCGAATCCTTCATTCTCGGTCTGCTTCAGGGCCTGACCGAGTTCCTGCCGATCTCCTCCAGTGCCCACCTGCGGCTGGCCGCCGCCTTCGCGGGCTGGCACGATCCGGGCGCGGCCTTCACCGCCGTCACCCAGATCGGCACCGAGCTGGCCGTGATCCTGTACTTCCGCAAGGACATCGCGCGCATCGTCTCGGCCTGGTTCCGCTCGCTGAGCAGCAAGGAGTGGCGGCAGAACCACGACGCGAAGATGGGCTGGCTGGTCATCGTCGGCTCGATCCCGATCGGCGTGCTCGGGGTCACCTTCCAGGACCAGATCGAGGGGCCCTTCCGCGATCTGCGGCTCATCGCCACCACGCTCGTCGTGATGGGCCTGGTGCTGGGCGCCGCCGACTGGCTGGCCGCGCGTGAGGAGCAGGGCGGACGGCACCGGGCCGGCAAGCCGCGCAAGACCATCGCCGATCTCGGGGTGCGCGACGGGCTCATCTACGGCTGCTGCCAGGCGCTTGCCCTGGTACCCGGCGTATCGCGCTCGGGGGCGACGATCAGCGGCGGGCTGTTCATGGGGTACACCCGGGAGGCCGCGGCCCGCTACTCCTTCCTGCTGGCGATTCCGGCCGTGCTCGCCTCCGGCCTGTTCGAGCTGAAGGACGCGGGCGAGGGGCACGTGTCCTGGGCCCCGACGATCTTCGCGACCGTCATCGCGTTCGTCGTGGGCTACGCCGTGATCGCGTGGTTCATGAGCTACATCTCCCAGCGCAGCTTCCTGCCCTTCGTCATCTACCGGGTCCTGCTCGGCATCGTCCTGTTCGCCCTGGTGAGCACCGGCGCGCTGAGCCCGCACGCGGGCGAGTCCGCGGGCTGAGCGGTGGCCGCGCCCCCTTGCGGCCGGGGGCGCGCCCGGCCCGAGCCGTCCGACGGGACGTAACAGCAGGTCAGGAGCGGTGCGGCAGCTCGTTGACGGCGAACGGGGGCCGGTGGTTCCGTCCGGTACGGAGGGAATATGAGGCCGACGTCACAATACCCCCGTATCAGGGGAGGTTTGGGGGATGATTCGGCTGGTCAGGAGGGGTTCGCGCGGGCGGCGGGAACGCGACGGGCGGTATCGGCGAGGGAGCGGACTGTCACATCGAGGCCCTAAGCTTGTGGCCATGTCCGCCAACCCCCTGACCCCCGCCTCGACCGTTCGCTCCGCCGCCGCCGTCAACGAGCAGATCCGCAGCCTGTGGCTCCGGGCCGGCGGCCACCTCACGACGAATCAGCGCAGTGAGTACGAGCGGCTGGTCACGGAGTGGGCCGAGGCCGTACGGCGCGAGGTCGTCCCGGCGGCTTGAAGCGGGGCCCCCGCCGCCGGTCTCACTCCCCCCTCCCGGCCCCTGCCGAGCGTTCACCCGCCGCTCGCGCCGTCTCCGCCATCGTGCGCAGCGCCTCCAGATGCCGGCTGAAGGCCACCCGCCCCTCGGGGGTCAGCGAGAACCAGGTGCGCGGGCGGCGGCCGACACGGCCTTTGCGCACCCGCAGGTAGCCCGCCGCCTCCAGCGCGGAGGCGATCCGGCTCACGCTCGCGTCGGACACCTGCGCGTACTCCCGCAGGGCGGCGAACTCGGCCTCGGCGCAGCCCGAGAGGAAGGCCATGACGGTGAGCCGGGTGGGGTGCTGGATGACCTCGTCCAGCCCGTTCACCGGGCCGCCGCCCCGCCTCCGCGCCGTACCCGGCGGTTGTGGCGGGCCACCTGGCCCCACAGAAACGCCCCGAGCAGCACCCCGGAGGCCACCGCGCCCGCCGCCCGGTCCAGGGGCAGCGCGAGCAGCCATCCCGCCCCGTAGCACCCGGCCTGCCACAGTGAGGGCAGCAGCCGCTGCCACGCGGTGCCGGGCGGCGGCCAGCGGACGACGCCCACCTGACGTACCGCGAGGTAGTGCACGGCGACGAAGGCGGCCGCCGAGGCCAGGAGCACCCCGGACACGAGCGTTCCGCTCCCTTCGGGCCACGGCAGCCCGACCGTGCCGAACACGAGCACGGCGAGCAGCCCGCGCGAGGGGCCGAACCACCCCGGCCACGCGCGTGGCGCGCGCGCCGCCGCCCGGGCACGCTCCACGCCCGCCAGCACCCCGACCGCCTCGTCCGCCCGGCCCTGCGCGCCTTGTCCGGTCGCCATGCTCAACACTCCCCCGCCGAAAGCCCGTTGACGTCTGTTCCGTTCTTCAGCCTGGCACATACTTTTGCGAGACAGAAGTACTTTCGCGCAACGACAAACGACCAGTCGTCCGGGAGTGGCCCCGTCCATGCCACTCAGCCGTGCAGCAGTCGCTCCAGCTGGGTCAGGGAGTTGATACGCCAGTCCGCCGCCTCGATCACCGAGGGGTCGTCGGCCCACCAGTGGCCCCAGGGGCCGCGCCGCAGGTGGGCCACGCGCAGTCCGGCGGCCTTCGCGGGGAAGACGTCGTTGACCGGGTGGTCGCCGACGTACACCGTGTCGCGGGGCGCGGTGCCCGCCTCCTGGAGCACGCGCGCGAAGAACTCCGGCGAGGGTTTCGCGACGCCCCACACCCCCGAACTGGTCACGAGGTCGGCCGGCAGGTCGAGGCCGCGCAGCAACTCGGCCGCCCGTGCCGTCTGGTTGCCGACGACCAGGATGCGGTGACCGCGTTCACGCAGTCTCCCGAGCGCGGGGCGCACGTCCGGGTAGAGGTCGCTCTCGTCGAGGTACTCGCCGCGCCCCACCGCGTCCCGGGCACCGTTGGCCTCGTGCACGTCCATGCCGGGACGCAGCAGGCGCAGGGCGTCCGTGTTGTCGCGGCCCTGGACCACGGCGGCGCCCACGAGCGCGGACAGGGTGTGCCGGGGCACACCGAGCCAGTCGGCCCAGCCCGACCAGTAGCGATCGTCTTTTGTGAGGGTTTCACCGATGTCGAACACAATCGTCTCGTTCACCCGGGGCAGCCTACGGGCCGTGACGGCCTGTCCGGGCCGGGCAACGCCCGCGCGGCTCTTGGCCCGGCGGCCCCGGTGGCGAAGACTGGCCGGATGACGCAGCGCGAGGACCTCGCTTCCGTGATGGACCGGCTCGCCCTCGACTCCTTGCTGACGGCCTGCGCCGTCGCCGTGGACGACGGGGACTGGCCCGCGTACGAGGCGCTGTTCGCGCCCTCCGGCCGCGTCGACCTGCGGGGTGCGGGCGGGGAGGAGGGACCGGCCGGGGAGGTGGCCCGCCGGCTCGCCGGGGCTCTCGCCGACCGGCCCGTGCGACAGCATCTGCTGGTGAACCGTCAGTTCCGTCTGCCACCCGGCCCGCTCGTGCGGGAACCCGGCGACCGCGCGACGGTGGAGGCGGACTACGTGGGCCGGCTCGGCGCCTCCGGCCCGTCCTCGGGGGGCCGGTGCGTCTTCGAGGCGGTGCGCACGGACGCGGGCTGGCTGCTGGAGCGGCTGACGGTACGCCGGAAGTGGCCGCGGGAGGCGTCCGCGCCCGGCCGCTGACCGTCCGCCCCGGCGCGCGCCCTGTGCGTGATCGTCCGCGCGTCGCAGACTGGCCTTCACCACCGACCGGGACGCGAATCTCCGGCCCGGCCCCCCGGGAGGCCGGGCCGGGCAGGAAGGGGCCGATGTGCGGCAGACGCCGGGGGCGACCAGCGACGACACCTGGGTCACGCGGATGGGGCGCGTCGTCCAGCGCCGCGCGGACCGCGAAGAGCGGGCTGCGGGGGCTGCGCGGGCTGCGCGGGCTGCGGGGCGAGCGTCCGGAGCGGGCGTGGGCGGGGCCCGCGCGATCCGCCCCGGTGAGGGCCGCGGGCCCGCCGCTCCGCTCGACTCCCCCTGGTGGCGGGGCGCGGCGGCCGTCCTGGCCGGGGCGCTGCCCGCGCTCGCCTTCCCGGCCCCCGCGCTGTGGTGGTGGGCTTACGGGGCCCTGGTGCCGTGGCTGCTGCTCGCGGCGCGGGCCCCGACCGCGCGGCGCGCGATGCTCGACGGCTGGCTGGGCGGGCTCGGTTACATGCTCGCGGTGCACCACTGGCTGCTGCCGAGCCTGCATGTCTTCACTCTCCTGCTCGCCGCGCTGCTCGGTGTGCTGTGGGCGCCCTTCGGTTTCCTGGCCCGGCGGCTGCTCGGGGGCGCGCCGGGACCGGGACGCGCGGCGGCGGCCCTCCTGCTGCTGCCCTCGGCCTGGCTGGTGCCCGAACTCGTGCGGTCCTGGCAGGGGCTGGGCGGCCCGTGGGGGCTGCTCGGTTCGAGTCAGTGGCAGGTGGGGCCGGCGCTGCGGCTCGCCTCGGTGGGCGGGGTGTGGCTCGTGGGTCTCGCGGTCGTCGCGGTGAACACGGCGGGGGCGCTGCTGCTCCGCGCGCCCGGTGCGCGGACCCTCGCGCTCGGCGGGCTGCTCGCCGTGGGTGTCCTGACGGCTTCGGTCTCCTGGTGGGCGCCGCGTCCGCAGCCGGCCGGTTCGGCCCGGATCGCGTACGTGCAGCCCGGTGTGATTCCGGGGGTCGTACCGCGACTGGAGCGGGAGGAGACGCTGACCCGCACCCTGGTCTCGCGGCGTCCGGACCTCGTGGTGTGGGGCGAGAGCAGTGTCGGCGCCGACCTGACGCGGCGCCCCGGGCTGGCACGGCGGCTGGCCGCACTGTCGCGGAGGGTCGGCGCCGACCTGCTGGTCAACGTCGACGCACGCCGCGCCGATCGCCCCGGCATCTACAAGAGCGCGGTACTGATCGGCGCGGACGGCCCCACCGGCGCGCGGTACGACAAGCGGCGGCTCGTGCCCTTCGGCGAGTACGTACCGGCCCGCGCGCTGCTGGGCTGGGCGACCTCGGTCGGCAAGGCGGCCGGGGAGGACCGGATGCGGGGGAACCGGCAGGTGGTCATGGAGGTGCCGCGTGCGAGGGGGACGGACGGTGGCCCGCTGCGGATCGGCCCGCTGATCTGTTTCGAGACGGCCTTCCCCGACCTGAGCCGCCGGCTCGTGCGGGACGGGGCGCAGGTCGTGGTGGCGCAGTCCTCGACCTCCACCTTCCAGGACAGCTGGGCGCCCGCGCAGCACGCCTCGCTCGGTGCGCTGCGGGCGGCCGAGACGGGGCGTCCCGTGGTGCACGCGACGCTCACCGGGGTCTCGGCCGCGTTCGGACCGGACGGTGAGCGGCTCGGCCCGTGGCTCGGCACCGACCGCTCCGCGCTCGCCGTGCGCGAGGTGCCGCTCGCCACCGGCAGGACCTTGTACGTCCGCCTCGGCGACTGGCCGGTCACTCTGGCCCTCGGCTCGCTCGCCGTGTACGGCGGTCTCGCGGCCGGGCGCCGGCTGGGCGGGCGTGCGGGGGCGTCCGCGGCCGCGGACGCCCCCTGAAGCCGCGAGGCGCTCATCCACAAGGGTGCGCGCAGCCGCGGGGGGTCAGCGCGCCGCGTCCTCCTCGGCGACCCGGACGATCCGCTCGCACAGCTCGTGGGTCTCCAGCGCGTCCCGGGCGCTCAGTTCCTCGCCGGCGGCCAGGGCTTCGAGGAAGGCGTGGACGCTCTGCTCGATGCCGCGCTGGCGGACCACCGGAGTCCAGTCGCCCCGTCGGCGCAGGGTCGGCTGGCCCTTGTGGTCGACGACCTCGGACAGGTTGAGCACCTGCCGTTTGGTGTCCTGGCCGGAGACTTCGAGGATCTCCTCGGTGGAACCGCTGACCCGGTTCATGATGCCGATCGCGGTGAACCCGGGCCCGGCGAGCTGGAGTACGACGTGGGCGAGCAGCCCGTCCTGCGAGCGGGTGTGGATGCGCACCTCGTCGGGCGTGCCGGGGGCGAGGAAGCGCAGCGTGTCGACGACGTGGACGAAGTCGTCGAACACGAAGGTGCGGGCCGTCTCGGGCAGTCCGTGGCGGTTCTTCTGGAGCAGGACGAGGTCCCTGGGCTGTTCCAGGCACTGGACGTAGCCGGGTGCCCGGCGCCGGTTGAAGCCGACCATGAGCGGCACGCGCCGCTCCTCGGCCAGTTCCACCAGCTTTCGCGCCTGCGACAGTTCGTACGCGAGCGGCTTGTCGACGTAGGTCGGTACGCCTGCTTCGAGGAGGCGGGTGACGAGCGCCGGGTGCGCGGCGGTCGCGGCGTGCACGAAGGCGGCGTCCAGCCCTTGCGCGAGCAGTTCTTCGAGGCCGGAGTGGAGCTGGGAGGCGGGGAGGTGGTACTGCGCGCCGATCCGCTCCAGGGTCGCGCGGCTGCGGGTGTGCAGGTGCAGTTCCGTGCCCGGGAGCGTGGTGAGTACGGGGAGATACGCCTTCTGAGCGATGTCCCCGAGCCCGATGCAGCCGATCCTCACGGCAACTCCTTCTTCCGGTGTCCGGACGTACCAGGCCGGCGGTTCGCCTGCCGGGCGGTGCGGGTGGTGAACGGGCGGACGGCCCGAGCGCGCAGCTTACGGGCAGCGGACCGGGGCCCGGGGATCGGGGAGGGTCCCGGCTCGGACGGGGCGCGAACCCGGGGGCAGGGAGCGGAGGCCGTGGAGCTGTGCCGGGGCGTTCCGTCAGCCGCCGGGGACCCGCCACCCCACCCGTCCGGGGGACGCTGGTCCGTCCGGCTTGGCCGGGAGCGCGTGGAGCAGCAGAGTTGGCGGGTGCACCGAACCAAGACCACCGCCGCCGCGGCCCTCCTGGTCACGATGGCCGTGTCCGCCCTCTCCGGATGTGTCAGCGTGCGGCCTCCCGCACCCCCCGACGCGAAGGGGCCCGCGGTCCCGCCCCGCGCCTCCGCCCCGCCGGCGCCGCTCACGTTCAGCGGCCCCTTCCAGGAGGTTCTGCTGCTGCTCGACGGGGCCGGGCCCCGACCGGCCGGCCCGGTGCCGCTGGAGGAGGAGGAGACGAGACAGTGGCTCGCGCGGCCGGAAGCGGGACACGGGGGCGCGGGCGAACCGGCCGCCCCGCCCGGGTCACCGGCTCCGGCGCCCCGGCCGGCCCGGACCGCCGTGCCGGCGCCCGCCGGTCCGGCGCCCGCGGTGGTGCCGCCCGCCGTGCGGGAGCTTCAGCGGCCCCGTCCCCCGCACCCCGCCCCCGCACCCCGCGCGGGCGGCGACGGCGGCCGTCCCGAGGGCGGGGGCGGCGGGGTGTGTGGGCTCGGCCGGACGTACGGCGGCTGGCCCGCGGACAGTCCTCAGGCACGCATCTGCGGCCAGACGTACGGCCGCTGACGGGGCGCCCGGCCGCGCCACGCGCTCAGCCCCCGGGCCCCTCCGGTGGGCCGTCCAGCCGGTGGCCGAGCCGGGTGAGGGCGGCCCGGACCCCGTCGCCGTAGGGGTCCTCGCCGAGTGCCTCGGAGGCGGCGCGGGCCCGGCCCAGGTGGGCCCTGGCCTCTTGCGGGCGGTCCAGTTTCAGGTAGTCCGCCGCGAGGTTGAGGTGCAGCGTGGGAGCCAGGGACCGGACCACCAGGGCGGGTTCCCGGTGGGCGAGGCGGTCGGCGGAGAGGGTGGCGGCGGCCAGGGCCTGGAGGTCCCAGGCGAGTTCGCGGCGTGGATCGTCCTGGGCGTCGGCCATGTAGTGGGCGACGGTGCAGCGGTGCAGTGGATCGCCGTCCTCACCGATCTCGGCCCACAGCGCGGTGAACCGGGCCCGGGCCTCCTCGCGGTCCCCGGCGTGCAGCAGGATCGCCACCTGGCCGATGCGGGTCAGCACCGCGTCCCCGTCGTCGTCGGGCCCGGGGGGTTCGCCCCCGGGGCCCGGGCCGCCCGCCACGCCACCCGTCCGCCGCTGTGCCACCACACCTCCACCAGGTACCGGTGTCACCGCTCCCTGGGCCGGCGACCCTGCCGACGCTAGCGGCAAGGCGGCCCCGATCGGCTCAGGCGGCGCTCAGCCGAGGTCCGGGATACGCCAGTCGATCGGCTCGTGGCCCTGCGCGGCGACCGCCCCGTCGATCTGGCTGAAGGGCCGGGAGCCGAAGAACTTCTTCGCGGACATCGGGGAGGGATGGGCGCCCTTCACCACGGTGTGCCGCTCGGTGTCGATGAGGGGCAGCTTCTTCTGCGCGTAGGCGCCCCACAGCACGAACACCGCCGGGTCGGGACGGCTCGCGACGGCGCGGATCACCGCGTCGGTGAACTGTTCCCAGCCCTTGCCCTTGTGCGAGTTGGCCTCGCCGGAGCGGACGGTGAGGACCGCGTTGAGCAGGAGGACGCCCTGCTCGGCCCACGGCATGAGGTACCCGTTGTCCGGGACGGGGTGGCCGAGGTCGGCGTGCATCTCCTTGTAGATGTTGCGCAGCGAGGGCGGTACGCGCACGCCCGGGCGCACCGAGAAGCACAGGCCGTGGCCCTGGCCCTCGCCGTGGTACGGGTCCTGACCGAGCACGAGGACCTTGACCTGGTCGAAGGGGGTGGCCTCCAGCGCCGCGAAGACCTGCTCGCGCGGCGGAAAGACCGGGCCTCTCGCCCGCTCGGCCTCGACGAAGGCCATGAGTTCGGCGAAGTACGGCTTCGTCTGCTCCTCGCCGAGCGGCCCGCGCCAGGACTCGGGCAGCAGGTCGGGCAGCAGGGCGGTTTCGGTCACGGCGACTACCTCCAGAAACGCGGTCGGTTCTGCCCCAGAACCTACCGGCCGCCACTGACAGCGCCCCCGCCGCCGGTGGCGACGGGGGCACGGCCGGGCGCGGCGGCCGGGTTCAGCCGACTCCGGCGTTGAGGAAGATCCCGCCGTCGACCACGAGGGTCTGGCCGGTGATCCAGCCCGCCTGGTCGGAGGTGAGGAATGCGGCGGCCCCGCCGATGTCCTCGGGGACCCCGAGGCGGCCCATCGGGTACGCGGCGGCGGCCTCGGCCTCGCGGCCCTCGTACAGGGCCTCGGCGAACTTCGTCTTCACGACGGCCGGGGCGATCGCGTTGACCCGTACGGCCGGGGAGAACTCGTGGGCGAGCTGGACGGTCAGGTTGATCATCGCGGCCTTGCTCATGCCGTAGGCCCCGATGAACGGGGACGCGGACAGGCCCGCGACGGAGGCGATGTTGACGATCGTCCCGCCGTTGTGGGCCTGCCACGCCTTCCAGGTGCGCTGTGCGAAGCCGAGCGCGGAGAGCACGTTGGTGTCGTACACCTTGCGCGCCACGTTCAGGTCCAGTTCGGCCATCGGGCCGAAGACCGGGTTGGTGCCCGCGTTGTTGACCAGGTGGTCGATCCGGCCGAAGGCGTCCATCGTGGCCTCGACGGCGGCGGCCTGGTGGGCCTCGTCGTGCGCCTTGCCCGCGACGCCGATGACGCGGTCGGAGCCGAGCCGTTCGACGGCCTCCTTCAGCGCCTCCTCGCCGCGCCCGGTGATGCACACCCGGTCACCGCGCGCCACCAGTGCCTGGGCCACGCCGTAGCCGATCCCCCGGCTGGCGCCCGTGATCAGGGCGACCTTGCCGCTGTCGGGCCGGTTCTGCTCGCTCATCGTGTCTGCTCGCTCATCGTGCGGGGGTTCGTCGTGCGGGAACTCATCGTGCGAGGGTCCTTCCCGGGTCAGTTGAGCGGGCCACCGGCCACGTACATGACCTGGCCGGAGACGAACCCGGCCGCCTCGCCGGTGAAGAAGGCGATGGCGTTGGCCACGTCGGCGGGCGTGCCGACGCGCTGCACGGGGATCTGGCTCGCGGCGGCCTTCTGGAAGTCCTCGAAGCCCATGCCGACACGCTCGGCGGTCGCGGCCGTCATGTCGGTGGCGATGAAGCCGGGGGCGACGGCGTTGGCGGTGACCCCGAACTTGCCCAGTTCGATCGCGAGGGTCTTGGTCAGCCCCTGCATACCGGCCTTCGCCGCCGCGTAGTTGACCTGGCCGCGGTTGCCGAGCGCGGAGGAGCTGGAGAGGTTGACGATGCGTCCGAAGCCCGCGTCCACCATGTGCTTCTGGACGGCCCGGGCCATCAGGAAGGCGCCGCGCAGGTGCACGTCGAGGACGGTGTCCCAGTCGTTCGCGCTCATCTTGAACAGCAGGTTGTCGCGCAGCACCCCGGCGTTGTTGACGAGGATGGTCGGCGCGCCCAGCTCCTGCGCGACGCGCGCGACGGCGGCCTCCACCTGGGCCTCGTCCGAGACGTCGGCGCCGATCGCGACGGCCCGGCCGCCGGCCGCGGTGATCTGCTCGACGGTGTCCTTGCACGCCGACTCGTCCAGGTCCAGGACGGCCACGGCACGGCCTTCCCGCGCGAGACGCACGGCGGTGGCCGCGCCGATGCCCCGCGCGGCTCCCGTCACGACGGCTACGCGCTGCTCGGTGGTGGACATGGTGTTCTCCTCGCCCTAGGGAAGCCTCATCGCCTCGGTACGGCGGTGCCGTACGCGCCCTCACCGTACCGCTCACGGGTGAGCGACCGCTTAGTACCTTCGGTGTAGGTGACGCTAGAAGGCGTGGCACCGGGTGTCAACGGCGTGGCCGCGACCGGCGGTGTGATCCCGCTTTCAGGCGCGTGGAGCGGCCCGCGTCCGCGCCGTGCTCACGGCACCAGCAGGTCCAGCAGGTGGTCGAGTTCGGCCTGCGGGGAGCGGGTCAGTCCGGTGTGCACGGGGCCGGGCTGCACGAGGGCCGAGCGGGGGGCCACCAGCCAGCGGAAGCGGCGGCCCGCGTCGTCCCGGGCGACCGGACCGGCCGCGGCCCCGCCGTGGCACACGGCCTCCACGGCGCGCAGGGCGGCGCGCACCCCTTCGACGTCCGCGTCCGGGTCGAGGGCTTTGAGGCGGCTCTCGTCGAGCCGGGTGCGGGCGGCGACGAATCCGGTGGCGCGGCTGTAGACGAGGACCCCGGCGTTGAGGTGTTCCCCGCGTTCGACGCGCGGGACGAGGCGCAGCGGCGCGTACTCGAAGACGTGCGGTTCCTCGGTCGCGGCGCTGCGCGGCACGGGCTCGCGTTCGCCGGCCGGGTCCCAGCCGGAGGCGGTGACCCGGTGGCCGCCCACCGGCGCGGCCTTGAAGTCGACGCGTCCCGCCAGTCCGTCCGCGCGCGCGAGCAGCGCCTCGACATGGGCACGCCGGACCTCGTCCGGGTGGTCGAATCCGCGTTCACCGGCCAGCCACTCCTCGGGGACGTGGGCGGCGACCTGTGTCAGGAGGTCCTCGGTGACCTGCGGGCCGAGTTCGGCGGCGGCCCCCGCGAGGTCGGGCCCGAAGGGGAGCAGGACGTGGTCGGAGGCGTCGTAGGGACGCAGCGCGCCGGTCGCGGCGGTGGGCCAGTTGTGCTGCCAGATCATGCTGGCGCCGTGGTCGATGAGCCACAACCGGCCTTCGTGCACGAGGAGGTTGGGGTTGCGCCACGACCGGTCGACGTTGCCGATGAGCGCGTCGAACCACAGGACGCGCCCCGCCTCGCCCGGTTCCACGGCGTAGGCGAGCGGGTCCATGCCGATCGCCCCGGAGAGGTAGCGCATGCCCAGGTTGAGCCCGCCACTGGACTTGAGGAGTCCCTGCACCTGTTCGTCGGGTTCGCCCAGTCCCACGACCGGGTCGAGGCCGATCCCGGTGAGCGGGGGCACCCGCAGTCCGAGCGCGCGGGCGAGTTCCCCGGCCAGCACCTCGGCCACCAGCGTCTTGCGCCCCTGTCCGGCTCCGGTGAACTTCATGACGTACAACGCGCGGTCGTCGGCCTCGACGAGCCCGGGCAGCGAACCGCCCTCGCGCAGTGGGGTGACGTAGCGGGTCGCGGTGACTTCTGCCAGCATTTCCCCAGGCTATACGGGCGCCGGCCGGCCGACGGGCGGACGGACACCTCCCCACGGGGCACCGGCTCAGGTGGAGTCCGGGAACGGGGCGTCACACTGTGCCAGGGTCTCGGCCGGCCGCGTCGGGGGCCTCGCGCAGCAGGCTCCGGGCCCGCGCGACCCGGCGCGTGCCGACCGGGTACGGCAACGCTCCCGCCAGCGACTCGGCCCGCGTCAGCTCCTTCGCCCCTTCCTGCGCCCGGGAGAGCCGGGACAGGGCCGTTCCCAGGACGATGCGGGCCTCGACCTCGGTGAGGCGTTCCCCGGTGTGCGCGGTCCGCGACACCTCGGCCCGCGCGATGCGCACCGCGGCCTCGGGCCGCCCCGACAGGATCTCCGCCCAGGCCACGAGGACGGGCGCGTCCCCCGTGTGCCCCTCCAGGGCGCGCAGCGCGTCGTCCGGGCGGCGGCCGTGCAGCGCGAGTTCGGCACGGGCGGTGCGCACCTCGTGCCCGGCCTGGCGGTCCCCGAGAGCGGTGGCGACCGTGGCGGCGCGGTCCAGGAGGGCGGTGGCGCCGGTGGTCGCGCCGGACAGGGCCCGCACCCGCCCCAGCGTCGCGAGGGCGTACGGCAGGCACCACGCCTCGTACGCCTCGGCGCCCGCCACCGCCTGTTCGGCGAGCACGCGGGCCGGCTCTGGTTCCTCCAGCATCAGGCGCAGTTCGGCGAGGTTGGCCCGCTCGAAGGCGGCGGCGGTGGGATCGCCGGACTGCTCGGCGAGGCCGAGTGCGCGGGTGCCGATCTCCACGGCCTCGCGCAGCCGGCCGGCCCGCCGCGCGTTCTCGCGCAGCGTCGACAGGACCGAGCCGAGCAGCGTCGGGTCCCCGTAGGCCTCGGCGGGCGCCAGCGCCCGGTCGCCCGCCTCGCGTGCCTGGTCGAAGCGCCCGGCGAGTCCGAGGTTGGTGGCCCGCAGGGCGAAGGCCCGGGCCACCAGCCCCTGCCCGGGGATTCCGGAGACGTCGCGCGCGGCCGTCAGGGCGAGCCGGGCGGCCTCGGCTCCGGCCACGTACTGGCCCTGGACGCAGCGGATGAGGGACAGGGCGAGGAAGTGGGCGGCGGCCGATTCCGGCGCGGTCCGCTCGGTCACCGGGTGTTCTCGCAGGGCGCGGCGGCCGGACGCGGGGGCGCTCGTCTTGACGAGTGTCTCGGCGAGCAGGGCCGCGGCGAGGACCGCGTCGTCGTGGGCGCCGCGCCGCTCGAACTCGGCCAGGGCCAGCCGCAGGGCCTCGGCGGCCTGTTCGAAGTGGCCCATTCTGCGCAGGACGTGGGCGTGTGCGAGCCGGGTGCGGGCCGCGTCGACGTCGAGGCGGGCCACCAGGTCCCGGTAGTAGCGGTCGGCGGTGTCGTTGGCGTACAGCGCGGCGGCCCGTTCGGCCGCCCGGCGCAGGTGCTCGGCGGCGCGCGGGTCGTCGGCGCGCGCGAAGTGGGAGGCGAGCACGTCCACGGCGTCGGGCCGGCGCCGCTGCACGGCCTGCGCGAACGCGGCGTGCAGTTGCCTGCGGCGGACGGCGGTCAGTTGCTCGTAGCAGGTCAGCCGGACCAGCGGATGCCGGAAGGCCACCCCGTCCTCCGGGCGGCCCGCCACCACGACCTGCCGTTCCTCGACGAGTGAGGCGGCGATGGCCCGCTCCAAGGCGGCGGCCGCCGCCGCGCCGGCCACCGGTGGGTGCAGCCCGTGTTCGGCGACGTCCAGGAGTTCGGCCAGCGCGGCGTCGACCCCGGCGACGGAGAGCGCCTCGACGATCCTGCGGGTGTCCGGGTCGAGTCCCACGAGCCGGTCGGCCACCAGTTCCCGCACCCCTTCGGGCGCGTGGTCGCCGGTGTCGCCTTCGGCCAGGGCGCGGGCCAGTTCGAGGGCGAACAGGGGGTTGCCGAGGGAGAGTTCCCACACGCGGTGGACCTGGCCGTCGCGCGGCCCGTCCGCGAGCGCGTCGCGCACGATCGCCAGGCACGCCTCCTTGTCGAGCCGTCCCAGCTCCTCGCGTACGGCGAGGTGCTGGCGCAGCAGCGACGCCACGACGGAGCGGCGCGCGTCTCCGTCTGGAAGTTCCTCCTCGCGGTACGTCACCAGGAACCGCAGCGCGGTCCCCCGCTCCACGGCCCGCCGGGCGAGATGGCTGAGCAGTTGGTACGAGCCGGTGTCCGCGGCATGCAGATCGTCGAGGACCACGAGGACGGGGCGGGTCGCGGCGAGGTCGCCGAGCAGGGCCGTGCCCGCCCGGAACAACCGGTCCCGTTCCTCCTCCGGGCTGCGTTCGCCGGTCGTCCCCACCTGCCCGAGCGAGGGCAGGAACGAGGCCAGTTCGGGGTACTCGGCGCCGACCCGGGCGCGCTGTGCCGCGCTGTGCCCGGCGAACCAGCCCTCGAAGGCCTCCGCGAACGCCCCGTAGGGCGTGTGCCCCTCGGCGTCCTGGCCGCTGCCCCACAGGACGGCGGTACCGGCGGCCGTGGCCCGTCGCGCCACTTCGCCCACCAGGTGCGTCTTGCCCACGCCCGCCTCGCCGGTGAGGAGGGTGACCGGCGGCCCGTCGGCCGCGAGGAGCCGGTCGAGGGTGGCGCCGCGCCCGCGCAGCGGCGGCGTGGCGCGCACGGCCCGCAGCGGGGCCGGGAGCAGCGGGGTGTCGGGGACGGGGGCGGGGGCCGCGGCGAGCGCGGCCCGGTGCAGCCGCTCCGTCTCCGGGCCGGGCCGCACGCCCAGTTCCGTGTCGAGGGCCTCACGGCACACGTGGTACTGGTGCACGGCGCGCCGCCGCAGCCCCTGGCGCAGCCAGGCCTCGATGAGGATGCGGTGGGCGAGTTCCTCGGCGGGGCTGTCGGCGAGCAGCCGTTCGGCGGTGGCCGCGGCCTCGGCGGCGGCGCCCCGCTCCAGGTGCTCCGCGGCGAGCCGGAGCAGCAGTTGTTCGCGCAGCAGGCCGAGTTGTCCGCGCCGGTCCTGCGCCCAGCTCGCGTAGCGGTCCTCGGGCAGCATCTCGCCGGTGAACCGGGCGAGGGCGGCGGTCAGCGCGTCCACGCCGCCCGCTTCGAGGGCCGCCCGGGCCGAGGTCTCGGCCTCGTCGGCGTCGATCCTGACCGTCTTTGGGTGGAGGTGGAGCAGTGCCCCGTCGGAGACCAGGTACGAGGAGGCGGCGCGCGGGGCGAGTTCGGGCTCCAGGGCGCGGCGGGCGGCGTGCAGGGCCACGCGCAGGCTGCCCGCCGCGGCCTGCGGGTCGGCGTCGGGCCAGCAGATGTCCATGGCCTGTTCGCGGTGCAGGCGGTGGCCGGGTACGACGGCGAGCAGTTTCACCAGGGCGCGGGCGCCGGGGCGCGGCCAGCGTTCGGCGAGCGCGGGTCCCCCGTCGCGCGTCACCCTGAATCCGCCGAAAAGACACAGTCGCAGCAGCGGCGCGGCGGGGTTGTCGCTCTCCGGTCCTCGCGCGTTCATGTAGGCGCACTGTAATCGAACATGCTGAGGACCCCCCGGGCGAGGCCCGGGGGGTCCGTGTCACGTCAGCACGTCAGCGGTCCAGGACCACTGACGACCGGCTCAGGAGAGCTTGTACACGCCGACCTGGTGGATGCCGTTGTCGGTGGTCAGGTACCGGCCGCCGAGGTTCTCGGCGACGCGGTCCATTCCGTAGTCGTCGGAGTTGAGCGACAGCACCTCGCTGACACCGTCCCCGTCGAGGTCGGCGGCCAGGTAGTTGCGGCCGCCGGTGGCGACGGCGCTGCCGACGCTGGACGCGTAGGAATCGGTGGAGCTGAAGATGCTCGGGTCCCAGGCGTAGACGCCGCCCTCGACGCCGCCGATCAGGAGCTTGCGGCCGCCGGGGCCGGTCGCGAAGGCGGCGTTGTGGGACTCGGGGATCGCGAAGATGGTGAAGTCGTCCTTGCCCTCGCCCTTGAAGGCGCGGAAGGACGAGGTGCCCACCTGGTAGAGGACCCCGCCGTCGGTGAAGAAGTTGCTGTGCGTCCACAGACCGCCGACGGTGGTGGAGTGCACGACCTCACCGGTGCGGCCGTCGCGGATCTCCATGTACTGGTGCGGGCCGTCGGCGTCGGTGGAGCCGACGCCGGCCGCCGACTGGATGTCCCACAGGTAGACGACCGCGTGGCCGTCCGCGTACGGGATCTCCTTGGAGGCGAAGGTCCCGTTGTAGGTGATGGCGGCGTGGATCACGCCGTCGGTGGAGACGGACGGGGCCTTGGGCGCGATGTCCCACTTGGCCTTGCCGGTCTTGGCGTTCAGCGCCACCGCGTCGGCCGCCGCGTCCTTCAGGCCGATCGAGCCGGCCTTGGAGAACGAGGTGTAGACCTTGCCGTCCAGGACCGAGGGGTCGGAGAAGACGGCGTCGTCGCCGAGCGTCTTGGAGGCGTACGACCAGATCTTGTGACCGTCGCCGTAGTAGGCGTTCAGCTTGTTGGTCGGGACGAGGAGGTCGAGTTCGCCGTCGCCGTCGAGGTCGGTGAGCTTGACGGAGTGCACGAACTGGCCGCCGCCGTCGATGGTGGCGAGCGTCTTGCCGTTCTTGCCGTTGAGGACGACGACCGCGCTGTCGGCGGCGACGACGATCTCGGGCTTGCCGTCGCCGTTGACGTCACCGGTCTCGATGTCGTGCACCGCGCCGGGGACCGTGACCTGCCACAGCTTCTCGGGCTTCCCGGCGGCGAGCGAGGGACCCGAGTAGGCCCACACGCCGTTCGAGGAACCGGCCATGACGACGTCGGGCTTGCCGTCCTTGTCGAGGTCGGTGGCCTGTGCGTACGAGACGTCACCCTGGAGCGGGGTGAGGTTCTCCTGCTTGCCGTTGGACAGTTTGAACGTCCGGACGTTCTGGCTCTGGTCGACGACCCGTACGTGGCTGCCTGCGGCGTCAACGAAGTCGTCCTGGTACATCGGCGCGGCGCCGACGCCCTTCTCCTGCCACTTCACCGCGCCCTTGCCGGTGAACACCGTGAGCGAGGCGAGACGACCGCCGCCCGAGTTCTGCGCCGTACCGATCTTCTCGTCGGACTGGGCGGCGGTGACGAGCGTGCCGTCCACCACCCGCAGGCTCCAGACGCTGGCCCCGTCGGCGGGGTTGCCGGGATCGCGCTTGACGGTGTTCGACCAGAGCACCTTGCTCGGATCGTCCCCGTTGAGGGCGCGGACGGTGCCGGCGTTCACGTACAGGTTGCCGTCCAGGGAGGACTCGGCGACGGCGTACTCGTCGCCCGCCTTGGCCGTGAGGTCACCGACGGTCAGCGCGGTGGGGATCACGTTGGTGCGGCTGTCCAGCGTCGAGCGCCGGCCCGTCTTGAGGTCGTACGCGGCGATCTCGTAGCGGATTCCGGCGGTCGGGTCGGCCTCCTCGATGGCGACCAGGCGCTTGCGCCCCGCGTCGAGCCGCAGCTGACGGCTGTAGAGCATGCTGTCGGTCTGCCAGGTGACGGACCCGTCGGCCGTGTCGAGGACGAGGGTGCGGCCCCGGCCGTCGGAGGTCGCGGTCGCCGCCAGGTCCCAGGAGACGGCGGCCTTGCCCTTGCCGAGGTCCTGGATGTCACCCCAGTTGGCCTCGCCGGCGGCCTTGGTGTCGTACGTCCACGTCGACGAGGGGGTCAGCGCGCCGTCCGCCGAGGAGAAGCGGATTCCGGACAGCTTCGCCGTGTCGGTGGCCGGGGCATCGAGGTTCATGCGGGGCGCGTCGGCGACGAGCAGCGTGCCGTCGACGATCTTCACCATCGAGGCGTAGTCGTACAGCTTGGACCACAGCGTCTTGCCGGTGGAGCCGTCGAGCACGGTGACGAAGGTGCCGGTGGGCAGCGTCGAGCCGGGCGAGGTGAACGGGCGGTAGGGCACCGCGCCGACACTCGCCGTGAAGACGACGTCGTCGACGCCGTCGCCGGTCAGGTCACCGGTGGAGTACCCCGAGTCCGAGTTGGGCGAGAACGGCGAGACCGCGTTGTAGCCCATCAGGATCCGGACCGGGTACGGCTCGCCCTGCCACACGCGCTGCGGCTTGACGCCCCAGTCCGTGTACAGCGAGGTGTTGGTGCGTTCCCACACCGCGCTGCCGTCGGCGGCGTGGCGCTGCACGTTGCCGAGGCTGTGGAGGGTGAAGTAGTCGCCCTTCTTGCCGACGGGCACCGTGGCGCCCATGCCGCGTACGCCTTCCAGCGTCGACTTGGCGGTGAAGGTGACCGGGGTGGAGGCGTCGTCGGTGGTCGCCTCCGCCGCCTTCGAACCGGCGGGCGTGTCCTTCGTCCCGTCGAGCGTCTTGGTCGCGTCGTCGGCCTTCGAGCCCGCCTCGGCGTCGCCGGCGTCACCGTACGGGTCGAGGGTGACGTTGGCGGCGAGGGTCTTGGCCTCGGCGCTGGTCAGCTTCATGGCCGAGCCGCTGTCGTCGGCCGCCAGGGCCTGCGGGGCGGCGCTCAGGCAGAGCCCGGCCGCGACCAGGGCGGAGGCGAGGTGCAGGCCCCGCCGCGAGTGGACGGATCTCATCACTTGGCTCCCTGCGTGAAGCGGACGGCCGAACCGTCGGCGATGACCGACTGGTTGTAGGAGTACTGGAGGGCGTCGGTGCCGGCCTGGTTCTGGATGCCGACGGTGGCGCCCGCGCCCTGGTCGGCGACCGACTTGTACTGGAGGGTCACGGCGCCGGTGGCCTCGTCGAAGACGACCTCGAAGGTGGCGCGGCCCGGGGTGCCGGTGGCGTAGGCGGCGTCGTTCCACACGACGGCGAACTTGCGGCTGCCCTTGGTCCCGGTGGTGGCGGTCTGCACGGAGGACTTCTTGTCGAGCGTCAGGTCGTCCCAGAGCGGGGCGACGAAGCCGTTCGGGGTGTTCGCCCCGGCGGTCGGCAGCGTGGTGTTGCTGTAGTCACCGACCCGCGAGGACAGGAAGTTCACCAGGCCGTCGGTGGTGACCGAGGCGGTGGAGTAGGAGACGCCGTAGTGCTTGACCGAGAAGGGCAGCGTGACCTTGGCGGAGTCCTCGTCACCGCTCAGGGCGACCTTCTTCGCCCCGGCGATCCAGGAGTACGCGACCGGGGCGCAGCTGTTGCCGGCGGCGTCGGCGCGGGCCGGGACCCGGACGTCCTCGGTGAGGTCGGCGGAGACGGTGGCAGTGCCGGAGTAGACCCCGTTGCACAGCGTCGGCTGGGCCGGCTTCACCGTCAGGGGGTAAGTACCCTCGGCGACCTTCGGCAGCGTGTACTTGCCCTTGGCGTTGGTGGTGACCGCGGGGACCGGGGCGCCGGTCAGCTCGACGCTCGCGCCGGGCAGGGCCTTGCCGGTGACGTCGAGGACCGTACCGGTGACCTTGTGCGAGGCGACCGAGGACAGCGTGGCGTCCTGCGTCAGGTCCTGGTTCTCGGCGATCTCGACGCCGGTGGTCTTCGCCTCGGCGTAGCCGTAGCCGCTGAACGCGAAGTCGTACGTGCCCGGGTTGAGCGACAGGCGGTAGGTGCCGTCGGGGCCGGTGCTGACCGAACGGGTGCCGGTGGTGGCATTGGTGGCCTTGACGGTGACGCCGGACAGGGCGGCGCCGGTGGCCTTGTCGGTGATCTTGCCGGTCACGGTGCCCGCGGTGTGCGGGGCCTTGTCGACGGAGGCGAGGATGTCGAGCTTGCCCTCGCCCCAGACGTTGTTCATCCCGGCGGTGCCACCGCAGTGGGTGTCGTCGACGTCACGGGCGCCCTCGTTGAGCAGCGCGCGCGTCCCGTCGATGTCGCCGATCAGGGACGGGGCCGCCGACCACAGCAGGGCCACCGCGCCGGCGACGTGCGGGGTCGCCATCGACGTGCCGTTCTCGACGTTGTACGAGGAACCGGGCCAGGTGGAGCGGACGTTGACGCCTGGCGCCGAGATGTTCGGCTTCATCGAGCCGTCCACCAGGGAGGGTCCGAAGCCGGAGAAGGAAGCGATCTTGCCGTCGGAGTCGTACGCGCCGACGCCGTAGGCGGGGGCCTGCGAGCCGGGGGCGTGCGCGGTGGAGCAGGTGGCGCCGTCACCATCGTTGCCGGCCGCGAAGGCCTCGAAGATGCCCGCGGTGTTCCACGCCTCGACGATGTCCTGGTAGAACGTCGTGTCGTCGCCGCCCCAGGAGTTGTTGACGATGTTCGGCGCGAGGTCGGGGCGCGGGTTCTGCCCGTTGTGGTCGGTCGGGGCGAGGATCCACTGGCCGGCCTTGAGGAGCGACTCGTCCGAGCAGGAGGAGGACTCGCAGCCCTTGGCGGCGATCCACTTGGCGCCCGGCGCGACGCCGACCCCGTTCTTGCCGACCATGGTGCCCATGGTGTGGGTGCCGTGGCCGTTGTTGTCGCAGGGAACGCCGCTGGTGCCGCACTGACCGGACGCGTCGTACCAGTTGTAGTCGTGCGTGAAGGTGCCGTCGCCGTTGTTGCCGCGGTAGTTGGCGACGAGGTCCGGGTGGTTGTACTGGACGCCGGAGTCGACGTTGGCGATGACGATGCCCTCGCCCCGGTCGCCGTACTGCTTCCAGACCTGGTCGGCCTTGATGTCGGCGACGCCCCACTCGGGGGTGGCCTCGTCGTCGGCGTCCGAGCCGTCCGCGTTCAGCCGGGTGGAGGTGATCTTCTTGTCAGCCGTCTCGATGTCGTCGAGCGCGTAGTGCCGCGCCTTGACGATCCGGGCGACGTCCGGGCGCTTCGCGAGCTCGTCGACCAGCTGCTGGTCGCCGGTGACCTGGACGGTGTTGGCGATCCAGAAGTCCTGGTGGCCGACCTTCTTCTTGTCGAGGAACGACGTGAGCGGGGCCTGGGTGTCCGCGGCTTTCGCGCGCAGTTCCTTGAACGCGGCCTTGGCCTTCGCCGCGTGCGACTTCTGCTTGCGGACGCCGGACAGGTCCGCCTGGTCCTTGAGGAGGACGAAGAAGGAGGCGTCGCCGCCCTTGCCGACGGCGGCGGTGAGTGCGGAGTCGACCTTGGCCGAGGGGGTGGTGCCGGTTTCGGCGGCGGCCGCGGGCAGCGCGGCGGTCAGCAGGGCGGTCGCGGTGAACGCGGCCGTCGCCCAGGCGGCGCGTCTGTGCCGGGGCGGTCGGGACAGGTGCATCGGGGGTGCTCCTCCGGGAACGGTACGGGGGAGCCCGGACACTAGGCAGACGCCGTTACTCAGGCATTACAGCGCCCGCGGCCGGAAACCGCCGGGCCCTCGGAGGCCGTACGTCGTCGGTCGGAGCCCGTCACGTCGCCGAGCCCGGGCGGTGACGTGACGGGGGAAGCGGGCACCGAGAAGGCCCCGGTCGGTGACCGGGGCCTTCCTCCGCGTACGGAGGGCGAGAGGTGAGCGGGCCGTCTGTGGCCCTGGTGTCAGGGGGTGACGATGGCGAAGTCGGGGTCGGGGGCGGTGAGGTGGCCCAGGAGCGAGCCCAGTGCGCCCGCGTCGCCGGTGATCTCCACGCCGGGGCGTTGCCCCAGGTCGCCGGGGGCCACCGTGCCGAGCAGCAGGGCCCGCAGATCCGCCTGCGCGAGGGTGATCTCGACGTCCGGTTCGGCCGCGGCCGCACCGGTGCCGGTGGTGTGGGTGAGCACGCCGTTGCGCAGGTGCAGAGTCACGGGCTTGTGGTCGCGGATGTTCCAGCGCACGGCGATGTCCGCGTCCCACGCGCGGGGGCCGTCCACCCGGATCGCGAGGGAGTCGAAGAGCTGGTCCAGCGTCAGGGCGGCCATCAGGTCCGGGGAGGTGGTGGCGGTGGGGGTGCCGACCGAGCCCTGCCGCAGTTCGAGGGCGCCGGTGAGGAAGATGTTGCGCCAGGTGCCGTTCTCGCTGCCGTACCCGAGCTGCTCCAGGGCGTCGGCCTGCAGTGCGCGGGCGGCCTCGTGGTCCGGTGCGGCGAACAGCACGTGGTTGACGACCTGGACGGTCCAGCGGAAGTCGCCGTCGGCGAAGGACTGCCGGGCCCGGCGCACCACCTCGTCGGCCCCGCCCATGAACTCGACGTAGCGGCGGGCCGCCTCGGCCGGCGGGTGTTCCCACAGATGGGCCGGGTTGCCGTCGAACCATCCCAGGTACCGCTGGTAGACCGCCTTGGTGTTGTGGCTGACCGATCCGTAGTAGCCGTGGGTGTGCCAGGCGCGTTCGAGGGCGGGCGGCATCCGCATCTCCTCGGCGATCTCCAGGGCGGTCATGCCCTGGTTGAGCATGCGCAGTGTCTGGTCGTGCAGATAGGCGTACAGGTCCCGCTGCTCGAACAGGAAACGCGTCAGCCGTTCGCGGCCCCACACCGGCCAGTGGTGGGAGGCGAAGGCGACGTCGGAGGAGTCCGCGAACAGGTCGACGGCCTCGGTGAGGTACAGGGCCCAGACACGGGGGTCGCGGACCTCCGCCCCTCGCAGGGTGAGCAGGTTGTGCAGATTGTGGGAGGCGTTCTCGGCCATGCACAGCGCCGAGTGGTCGGGGAAGTGGATGTTCAGCTCCGCCGGGGCCTCCGTGCCCGGGGTGAGCTGGAAGACCATCCGGACGCCGTCGACGGTCTCGGTCTGTCCGGTGTGCGTGATGTCCAGGGTCGGGGAGATCAGGCCGACCCCGCCCGTGGAGAGCGTGAGCCCCAGGCCCGCGCCGATCTGACCGCGTTCACCCCGGGGCAGGGCGGCACCGAACATGTAGGCGGCGCGGCGGTTCATCGCCGTACCGGCGTACACGTTCTCGCTGACGGCGTGTTCCAGGAAGCCCTGGGGGGCCAGCACCGGGACGCCGTCGGAGACCTCCTGGTCGGTGAGGACCCCGCGCACCCCGCCGAAGTGGTCGGCGTGGCTGTGGGTGTACAGCACCCCGGTCACGGGGCGCTCGCCCCGGTGCTGCCGGTAGAGCGCGAGGCCGGCGGCGGCGGTCTCGGCGGTCAGCAGCGGGTCGATGACGAAGACCCCGCGCTCGCCCTCGACGAGCGTCATGTTGGACAGGTCGAAGCCGCGGATCTGGTAGATGCCGTCGGTGACCTCGAACAGGCCGTGGTCGGAGCAGAGCCGGCTCTGCCGCCACAGGCTCGGGTTCGCCGTGGCCGGGCAGTCCTGGGCCAGGAACCCGTACGCGTCGAGGTCCCACACGGCGCGCCCGGCGCTGTCCTTGATCAGGTTGTCCCCTGCGGTCCCCATGAAGCCGCGCCGGGCGTCCTCCTGGTCCTGCGTGTCGTCGAACGGCAGCTGCGACGTGAGCGCCTCGTTGGCGGCGATGATCGTCGGCTGCGCGGACTTGAGTTCCTCGTTCCGGGACAAGGCGGTCTCCTCACGTGGCGGTGGGCCGGGCGGCGGGCCGGACGGCCATCTCCACCTTGGGCCGGGCCCTCGCCTTCCACGAGCGGACGTGCTCCGTTTGAGGCACGGTGCCAGGGGCCGCGCGACTCCGGCTCACCCCGGTGGGCCCGCCCGGTGGCGGCGTCCGGAGATCCCCCGGAGCCTGAGAGGCGTTCCGAGGACTGGAGGCGCTATGGCCGGGTGGACTCTTTCAGGAGGTCGCGCAGGGTGTTCCGGGGCCGGTGGGACGGGATGCGGCGATCGCCCGGACCGGACGGTGTCGTGCCGTGGGTGACGCGGTCGGGCAGATGCTCGTGTCCGCCGTGGGGATCGCCATCAGTCCGCTGCCGCTGATCGCGGTGATCCTCATGCTCGCCACACCGAAGGGACGCGCCAACGGTACGGCGTTCGCCGCGGGATGGATCGTGTCCTTGGCCGTGCTGGTGACGGTCCTCGTGCTGGTCGGCTCGGGCGGGGACGCCTCAGAGAGCACCGGCGGTCCCGGGCGCTGGACGTACTGGCTCAAGCTGGCGCTCGGCATCGTCTTCCTGGTGCTCGGCGTCAGGCAGTGGCGGGGCCGCCCGCGCGAGGGGCAGGAGGCGCAGCCGCCACGCTGGATGCGGGCCGTCGACACCTTCTCCCCCGGGAAGTCCGCCGGCCTGGCCGCGGTGCTCGCGGTGGCCAACCCGAAGAACCTGGTGCTCGCGGTGGGCGGGGCCATCTCGATCGCCGCCTCCGAGGCGGGCGCCGGCGGTAAAGCGGGCGCCGCGGTCCTCATGGTGCTCATCGCGTCGCTGTGCGCCCTGCTGCCCCTGGGGACGTACCTCCTCGGCGGTGCGCGGGCCGAGGCCGTGCTCGGCGAGTGGCGTACGTGGATGGCCCGGCACAACGCGGCGATCATGACGACGGTGCTGGCCGTCCTCGGCACCAAGTACCTCGGCGACGCGATCTCGGGCCTGACCCGGTGACGGGGAGCGAGAGTGCCGTCGAGGTCACGCCCCGAGGGGGTGGTCGCTGATGCCCGAGCACGAGGATCCCGGCGGCCCGACCGCCGACAAGCCGCCGGCGGGTGGACCCTGGTGGCGGCGGGGCGAGGAACCGGACTACCGGGCGACGATGGCCAACGAGCGCACCCTGCTGGCCTGGTCGCGTACCGCGCTGGCCCTGCTGGCCGCCTCCTTCGCCGTCGTCAAGCTCACCGACATCACCCCGCGCGGCCTGCGGCTGGCACTGGCCGGCTATCTCATCGCGCTGGCGAGCGGCGTCACGGTGGCCGGCTACGTCCAGTGGCGCGTCCGCCAGGCCCGGATGCGCGCGCGGCAGCCGCTGGGCCGCATCGTGAGCCCGCCCGCGCTCACCGGGGCCATGCTGCTGCTCGCGGCCTTCATCGTCGCGGTCATCGTCTTCGCGCCATGAGGAGCGCCATGTGGAGCGCCGGGCAGGTCGGCGGCTGCCGGAAGGAGGTGGAGCGGTGACAGGTCGTCGGCACCTGCCGGTCCGCCCCCGGTCCCTGATGCGGGCGCTGGGCGCCAAGGGCGGCGGGAACGCCCGGGGTGACCTGCTGGGTGCCCTGACCGCGTGGGCGCTGATCGTGCCGGAGTGCGTGGCCTACGCGCAGATCGCCGGCGTGCCCCCGCAGAACGCCTTCTACGCCGCCCCGGTCGCGCTGGTCGCCTACGTCCTGGTGGGCCGCTCCCGGTTCCTGATCATCGGGGCGACCTCCGCGGCGGCGGTGCTGTCGGGGGCGACGGTCTCCGATCTCTCCTCGGACCCGAAGCGGGCGGTGGGGCTGTCGGCGGCGCTCGCGGTGATCGCCGGTGGAGTGCTGCTCGCCGCCGGAGTGGCCCGGCTCGGCTTCGTGACGAACTTCCTCGCCGAACCGGCCCTCAACGGCTTCCTGTTCGGCATGGCCCTGACCATCGTGGTCCGCCAGCTCGCCAAGATCGTCGACACGTCCAGTGGGGACGGGCAGTTCTTTCCCCGGCTGTGGACGGTCCTGCGGCACGTCGCCGACTGGTCGCTCCCCTCGCTGGCGGTCGGCGTCGCGGCCCTGGCAGCCCTGTTCGCACTGGAGCGCTGGGTGCCCAGGCTTCCCGCCTCGCTCGTGGTGCTGATCGCGGCGGTGGCGGTGTCCGCCGCGGCCGGCCTGGAGGACCACGGGGTGGCGGTGGTGGGGAAGATCCCGTCGGCCGTACCGGTGCCCCACCTTCCCGGCATCCCGGCCGCCGACTGGTGGCGACTGGCGGGCGGTGCCTGCGGCGTCGCCCTGGTGGTGTTCGCCGAGGCGTTCAGCATCGCCTCCCGCTTCGCCCGGGAGCACGGGGACGAGGTGCGGGCCGACCGGGAGATGGCCGCCGTCGGGATCGCCAACATCTGCGTCGGCCTCTTCCGGGGCTTCACCGTCTCCGGCAGCGCTTCGCGCAGCGCCGCCGCCGAGGCCGCGGGCGCGCGCTCCCGGCTGACCTCCCTGATCGCCGCCGTCCTCATCCTGGTCACCGGCGCCTTCCTCACCCCGCTCTTCACCGAACTGCCCGAACCGGTGCTGGGCGCGATCGTGATCGTCGCCGTGCGCGGCTTCCTGTCCCCCGCGCAACTGCGGCGCTACGCGCGGGCGGACCGGGCGAGTCTGTGGGTGGCGCTGACCGCCCTCGCCGGGGTGCTCCTCTTCGACCTGCTGCCCGGACTGCTGCTCGCCGTGGCGCTGTCCCTGGTGCTGTTCGTGGCGGCCGCAAGCACCGCGCACCTGGCGGTCCTGGGCAAGCTGCCCGCCAGCCCGCTGTGGGGCGACACCGCTCAGCATCCCGACGCGACCTCCGTCCCGGGTGTCCTCGTCACCCGCCCCGACGGCGCGCTGTTCTTCGGCAACGCCGACCGCACCAGGAAGGGCGTCCTCGCCCTGACCGCGTCGGCCCACCCGGCACCGCACACCGTGGTCCTCGACCTGAGCGCGACCTACCACCTCGGTGTCCCCGTCCTGGACACCCTCGGCGAACTGCGCGAGAGCCTGGAGCGGCGCGGCGCGGCACTGCACCTGGCCCGCCTCCACGAGGCGGCCCGCCACGACTTCGACCGCCACCGTCTGGCCGGACTGCTCGGCCCCGACGCCGTGCACGCCGACGTCGGGGACGCCGTCCGCGCGCTCACCGGCCCGTCCCGGCCACGACAGGAGTGAGGGCCATGCGATTCGTGCGGCGCGGACGCCAACGGCAGGGCGCGCACCTCTCACCCCGTGCCGCCTGGCCCAACCGCGGCCTCGCGGCGGGGCTGGTCGCGGCCGCGGTCCTGCTGGGCTGGTGGCTGCCGCACGCCGAACGGTCCCACGACCTCGGCGGCCTGTCCTACGACCCGGCCGCCGCGCAGGCCACCCTGGGCGCGATCGCCTCGGGCATCATCGCCCTCACCGGCTTCGTCCTGACCGCGGTCACCCTGGTCATCCAGTCCGTGCAGAGCACGTCGCCCAGGCTCGCCGGGGTCCTCGGCTTCTTCGAGCGGTCACTCGTGCTGTTCGGCGCGCTGACGGGCACCGCCGTCTACGCCCTGGTCGTCCTGGCGCAGGTCGGTGCGCGGCACGTGCCACGCCTGTCGGTCACCCTGGCCATCGTCTTCGTCGTGCTGTCGACCGGGGCGACCCTGTCCACCCTCGCCGGTCTGCGTCAGGTGATCACCGGGGGCGGACTGGTGCGTACGGTCGGCCGGCAGTTGCACACCGCGCTGGACGACGCCTGGTACACCCCGGCCCGTACGCCGTCCGCGCCGCGGGTGGAGAGTGACGTCGTCACCGCGACCGGCAGCGGAGTGGTCCAGCACATCGACGGCCCCGCCGTCGCCGAGGCCCTGGCCGGGTGCGGCGCCCGGGTCACCTGTCTGACGGCCGTCGGGAGCTTCGTCGAACCCGGCGCCCCGCTGATGCGGGTCACGTCCGGGACGCTGTCCGAGCCGGTCACGCGCCGGCTGATCCGCGCGGTGCATCTCGGACCGTCCCGCCACATCGAGCACGACCCCGCCTACGGGCTGCGGCTGCTCGTCGACATCGCCATCCGCGCCCTGTCTCCCGGTATCAACGACCCGACCACCGCCGTTCAGGCGCTCGACCAGATCGAGGCGGTCCTGCTGCGTTTCGCGTCCCGGCCGCTGGGGCCGGCCACGGTCCAGGACCGGCGAGGCGTCGACCGCGTCGTCATCCCCCGTCCCGACTGGGCGACGCTGCTCGACCTGGCGCTCGCCGAGGTCCTGCTCTACGGGGCGGGCTCCCTCCAGATCCAGCGGCGGCTGCGGGCGCTGCTCGACTCCCTCACGCGGGTCGTCCCGCCGTCCCGCACCGCGGCCCTCGCGCCCTACCGCGCCGTCCTGGACCGTGCCGCGGACACCTTGCCCGACGCGGCCCTCACCCGTAGCGCCCGCGTCCCCGATGCCCAAGGCCTCGGCGGGCCCGCGGCGGCCGACGAGCGGACCGGGTGAGCCGGGTGGCGGGGCCGGCGGCGGGAAAGCCGGGAAACGGTTACCGCGACAGCCGCGCGTCTGCCTAGAGTGCCCCATGACTCCCCCTCCCTCTGCCACGGCAGAACTCCGCCTTTTTCCTGACCAGTTCGCCCGCACTCGTCGCTTTTCTCTCGGTGTGCCGCACTCCTTCACCGTCGTGCCCGGCGGGCGCGGCGTGCTGTTCCTGCGCTCCGCGGCGGGCGACGACCCGACCGGGCTGCTGTGGCGCTGCGCACCGGACGGCACCGAACGGCTCCTCGCCGATCCGCGCGCGCTCGCCGGCGCGGGCGGCGCCGAGCCCCCACAGGAGCGGGACCGCAGGGAGCGCGCCCGGGTGCCCGGGGAGGGCTTCGTCGGCTACTCCACGGATCTCGCGGCACGCCGCGTGGTCCTCGGACTGGGCGGTGGCCTGTGGCTCGTGGACGGGGCCGACGGGGAGGTGCCCGCCACCCCGCGCCCGGTGCCGGTCGAGGGGCCCGCGCTCGCGCCCCTGCTCTCCCCGGACGGCGCCCGGCTCGCCTACGTCACCGGGGGTGCGCTGCACGTGGTCGGCGTGGACGACGGACTCGACGTGACGCTCGCGGCGCCGGAGGGGCCCGACGTCGCCTACGGCCTCTGCGATCACGTCTCGGCGGAGGAGATCGGCCGGGAGCGCGGCATGTGGTGGTCCCCCGGGAGCGACGCCCTGCTGGTCGCGCGGGTCGACGTGAGCGGGGTGGCGGTGCGGTGGATCGCCGACCCGGCGCACCCGGAGCGCCCGCCGCGCAGGACGCGTTATGCGGCGGCCGGGACCGCGAACGCCGTCACCACGCTGCACGTCCTGCGTCTCGACGGAGGCCGGGTCGACGTGGACCTGCCCGCACGGGCCGCGGCGGGGCACCCGGCGGGCGGCCCGTGGACCGACCGCGCCTTCGAGTACGTGACCTCGGGGGGCTGGGACGCGCACGGACCGCTGGTGGGCGTGCAGACCCGCGACCAGCGCACCGTGCTCACCCTCGCGGTCGACCCCGCGGACGGCACGGTCCGGGAACTGGCCGCTGAGCACGACGAGCAGTGGGTCGCCCTGCTGCCCGGCGCCCCGCTCCGCACCGCCTCGGGCGCCCTGGTCTCCTCCCGGCTGCTGCCCGACGGCACCAGGGGCCTCGCGCTCGGCCCGGACACGACGCCGCCGGGCCTCCAGGTGCGCGCACTGCTCGGCGTGGACGGGGAGCGGGTGCTGCTGTCGGCCGGCACCGATCCGGCCGAGGTCCACGTGTGGGAGTGCCGTCCGGGAGACCCGCCGCGCCGGCTGAGCAGCGGGCCGGGGCTGCACCGGGGCGTACGGGCGGCGGACACCCTCGTACTCGACGGGACGACCCCGCAGGGGACGTACGCACGGGTCGTGGGCCCGGGCGCACCCGGGGTGCTGATCGCCTCGCACGCGGAGCAGCCCGTGGTCGACCCCCGTCCCCGGATGCTCACGCTGGGCCCGCGCGCCCTGCGCTCCGCACTGTTCCTGCCGTCCTGGCACACCGGGGGCACGGGCCGGCTGCCGGTCCTGCTGTGCCCGTACGGGGGGTACGGGCTGGGGCTCGTGGTGCGGGCCCGCGGCTGGTGGACGCTGGTCGCGCAGTGGTTCGCCGAGCAGGGCTTCGCGGTGCTGATCACGGACGGGCGGGGCACACCGGGCCGCGGCGCCGACTGGGAGAAGTCAATCTTCGGTGACCGGCTCACCCCCGTACTGGAGGATCAGGTGGACGCGGTGCGGGAGGCGGCACGGCGGTACCCGGAACTGGACCTCGGACGGGTCGGTGTCCGGGGCTGGTCGTACGGCGGTTACCTCGCGGCGGCGGCCGTCCTGTACCGGCCCGACGTGTTCCACGCGGCGGTGGCGGGGGCCGCGCCGACCGACCGGCGGCTGTACGACACGCACTGGGAGGAACGGTTCCTCGGTCACCCGGACGTACAGCCGGAGAACTACCGCCGCTCCTCGCTGCTGCAGGACGCGGCCAGGCTGAGCCGACCCCTGCTGCTGGTCCACGGGCTGGCCGACGACAATGTGTCGGTGGCGCACATGCTGCGGTTCTCCGCCGCCCTGCTGGCGGCGGGCCGCCCGCACCAGGTGCTGCCGCTGTCCGGTGTGAGCCACACGACGACGCGTGGAGGGGTGGGAGGCGCCTTGTTGCTGCACGAGCTGGCGTTCCTCAGGTCGTCCGTCGGGTGCGAGGGGGCGGTGGGCGCAGGAGCCGCCCGCCGGGCCGGCGTCCACTCCAGCGGGACCGGCGGACGTCCGGTCGCCGGCCCGTCCGTCGAAGGGAATCCGTCATGACCGTCCTCCAGGGATCCGGGGCCGCCACCTCGCGCCGCACGTTCGTCGCCGCCGCGGGGGCGAGCGGACTGGCTGTCGCGCTCGCCGCCTGCGGTGGCTCCGGCGGCTCCTCGTCCTCGCAGTCCGCACGATCCTCCGGCGGGGGCGGCACGCTCGGCCCCACCTCGGAGATCCCCGAGGGCGGCGGGAAGATCTTCACGGACGAGAAGGTCGTGGTGACCCAGCCGAGGAAGGGCGAATTCAAGGCGTTCACCAGCACCTGCACCCACGCGGGCTGCCAGGTCGGTTCGGTCAGCGGCGGAACCATCAACTGCCCTTGCCACGGAAGCAAGTTCAGCATCGAGGACGGCAGTGTGAAGGCACCGCCCGCGAGTTCGGCGCTGGAGGAGCAGAAGATCGAGGTCAAGGGCGGCTCGATCAGCCTGGCCTGAGCGGTCCAACTCGTGCGGCCCGCCGCCCCCGCGACACACCCGGGGCGGCGGGCTCCCGGCCGGGCGCCCGCCCTGCGGCCCCGCCGTCACCCGTATCTGCGCCGCGGGCCCCCGCCCTCGCGCACCGCCCCGGCGATCGCCCGCGCCAGTTCGCCGGTGTCCGCGCGCTCCAGCCCCGACACGGTGACCCGGACGCCGGCCGGCGCGGAGAGCCGGAACCTGGCCCCGGGGGCGACGGCCCAGCCCGCGTGCAGCAGCCGGGCCACCGCTCCCGTCTCGTCGGGCACGGGGACCCACACGTTGAGGCCACTGCGGCCCCGGGCGACGACGCCGTATCCGGCCAGGGCCCCGATCAGCGCGTCCCTGCGCCCGTCGTACGCCGCCGCGACGGCCGCCGTGTCCACCGCGCCGTCCGTCCACAGCCGCACCACGGCGCGCTGCGAGAGCCGGCTCACCCAGCCGGGGCCGAGCCGCTGCCTGCCGCGCACCCGGTCCAGCGTCACCTCGTCGCCGGTGAGTACGGCGATCCGCAGGTCGGGCCCGTACGCCTTGGCGGTGGAGCGGACGAAGGCCCAGCGTTCGGTGACCCCGGCCAGCGGGTGCGGCGGCGGGCCCACGATGCCGTGCCCGTGGTCGTCCTCGATCAGCAGGGTGTGCGGGAACCGGCCCAGGACCTCCCGCAGTTCGCGGGCCCGCCCCTCCCCCAGCACCGCGCCGGTCGGGTTCTGCGCGCGGTCGGTGACCACCAGCGCCCGGGCGCCTTCGGACAGCGCGCGCTCCACGGCCCCGGGCTCCGGCCCCTCGTCGTCCACCGCCACGGGCACCAGCCGCAGACCGAGCGCGGGGACCAGATCGAGGAGGCTGCCCCATCCGGGGTCCTCGACGGCGACGGCGTCACCCGGGCGCAGGTGCGCCGCGAGGATGCGCTCGATCGCGTCCAGCGAGCCGGAGGCCACCGCGACCGGTCCGGGCGGCACTCCGTCGGCGGTGAAGGCCGCGCGGGCCAGTTCCGCCAGCCGCGGCTCGACCGCCTCCTCGCCGTAGAGAACGGGACGCCGGTCCCCCTCCAGCGCGGCGGCGGTCATCGCGGGGGCGAGCGCGGGCAGCAGCGCGGGATCGGGGTTGCCGGTGGACACGTCCCTGACCCCGGGCGGCGCCTCGACACGGATCGCCTCCCGCGCGGTGCTCACCGGCCGCTGCCGCACCCGACTGCCCCGCCGCCCCGCCGTCTCGATGACCCCGCGCTCGCGCAGGGTGCGGTACGCGGCGGCCACCGTATTCGGATTGACTCCGAGGTCGGCGGCCAACTCGCGTAGCGGCGGCAGGACTTGACCGGGCGACAGGTCACCGCCGCCCACCGCGCGCTCGATGTCGGCGGCGATATCCGCAGCACGCCGACCTGAGATCCGATACTCTCCTAGCACAAAACGTATTATGCACTAGTGCAATGCACTGGGCAAGGCCGTGCGACGCGAGAGCAGAGAGAGGGAGAGCGCAGCGATGACCGCCTCCGAGCAGCCCGCCACCACCCAGGACCGCGCCGGGGAGGGGGACTCCCCGGCGTACGCCCCCACCGGCCGCACCGTACCGACCCGCTCCCCCGACCGGGCCGCCTACGACCACGAGACGGTGCACGCGATACTCGACGAGGGCTACCTGTGCCATCTCGGCTTCGTCCGGGACGGGGCACCCGTGGTGCTGCCGACGCTCTACGCCCGGGTCGGCGACCACCTCTACGTACACGGTTCGACCGGCTCCCGGCCGCTGCGGCAGGCCGGCCGCGAGGAGCCCGGCCTGCCGGTGTGCCTGACGGTGACCCATGTGGACGGGCTGGTGCTGGCCAGGTCGGCCTTCCATCACTCGGTCAACTACCGCTCGGTCGTGGTCCACGGTGTGGCGCGTACGGTGACCGATCCCGAGGAGAAGCGCCTCGCGCTCGACGCGATCGTCGACAACGCGATCCCCGGCCGGTCCGCCGACTCCCGCCCCGGCAACCCGAAGGAACTCGCGGCCACCGCCGTCGTGCGCGTCGAACTGTCCGAGGTCTCGGCCAAGCAGCGCACCGGCGGCCCCAACGACGACCCCGAGGACCTGGACCTGCCGTACTGGTCCGGAGTCGTGCCCGTGACGACGCGCACCGGTGCCCCGGTCCCGTCCCAGGACCTCGCGGACACCGTCGCCCTGCCCGGCTACCTGAAGCAGGGCGCCTGACGCACCGCCGGTGGGGGCGCGCACGCGGAGAGGCGCCACGCCCCCACCGGCCCGGGGCCGCGCTCAGACGGGCCGGCCGGCCGTACGCGCCTCGGCCGCGGCCAGCCCCGTGACCGCCCCCAGCAGGAGCAGCACCCCGAGGACGGTGGGCGCGGTGAGCCGTTCGCCGAGGAGGGTCACCGCGATGACGGCGGCGCTCACCGGTTCGAGCAGCATGATCACCGAGACCGTCGCCGACCGCACGACGGCCGCCCCGGCGAAGTACAGGACGTAGGCGAGCGCGCTGGGCACCGAGGCCATGTAGCCGAGCAGGAGCAGCGTCCGCAGCGGCTGCCCGGTGTGCGGCGACAGTCCTTCCAGGGCCGCGAGCGGCAGCAGGGCCACGGCGCCGACGGCGAAGGACCAGGCCGTCGTGGTCACCGCGTCCTGCCCGTCGTCCTCCCGCGCGAACCAGCGCGTGAGCAGGGTCAGCGCGGCGTACGAGGCCGAGCAGACGAGCGCCCACCCGACACCGGCGGGCCGGACCGTCGCCTCCCCGCCGCCCAGTACGAGCACCACCAGTCCGGCGAGCGCGCCCAGCACGGCGCACACCCCGCCGCCGCCGAGGCGTTCCCCGAGGCCGAACCGGGCGCCGAGCGCGATCAGGACGGGGCCCGCGCCGAGGGCGACGACGGTCGCCACCGCGAGGCCCGTGTCGCGCACGGCGACGAAGTACGTGGTCTGGAACAGCGCGAGGACGGCGCCCCGCACGAGGTTGCGCGCGAGGCGGCGCCCGCGGAAGCCCGCGGCGGCGGGCACCGGCCGGTCCGGCCGCCGGGACCGGACGGCGCCGCGCCAGGTGCGGGCGCCGAGCAGGAGGAGCAGACCGCCGGCGTAGCGCCAGAAGGACAGCGCGAGCGGTCCGAGATCACCCGTCCGGTACAGCAGGGCCGCGGCGGCGCCCGCGGTTCCCCAGGCGGCACCGGCGAAGGTCAGGAAGAGAAGGCCACGCCCGAGGGGCAGGCCGGATACGGCGTGCGACACAGTGAAGTTCTCCGCAGCAGGTCAGGAGGAAGAGGCCTGGACTCACGTCTGCGGGCAGCACGGCAGGGCCCGGCCGGGGGCCGGGCGAATCGTCAGGTGCCCGCGCTCAGCGGGCGGGAGGCGGCAGGACGAGGGCGCGTGCGTACATGATCGGCACCCTAGACGCCGTCTGCGCGCGCGGACAACTCCCTTTCGGCGGCCGCCGTCGGCGGTCCTCCCGAGGCGATCGGCTCGCTCGGGGCGGCTGCGGGCGCGGTGGTCTGAGCGACGAACGCGCCGACGAGTACGACGGCCCCGCCGAAGAGCTGGGGCGCCGAGAGGTGTTCACCGAGCAGGACCCAGGCCAGGACGGTCGCGACGACCGCCTCCAGACAGGCCACGACGACCGCGACCTGCGGTGACAGCCGGCGGACCGACAGCACACCGGTGACATACGCCAGAACGGTCGCGAGCAGGACGATCCACGCGAGCAGCAGCCAGGCCGCGACGGAGGTGCCGCCCATGTCCGCGCGACCGGTCAGGACGCTGAAGTCCATGGTCCAGGGCCGGGCCACGAAGGTGAGCAGGACGGCCCCGGCCAGCAGTCCGTGGGCGATGACGCCGAGCGGGGACGGCGCCTCGGCTCCCGCGTCTCCGCCCTGGTCGGACAGGATGAAGTAGCCGACCTGGCAACAGGCGGCGCCCAGGGCCAGCAGCAGGCCGAGCGCGTCGAAGGACAGTCCGGCCCAGACCTCGACGACGCAGGCGAGGCCGCCGACGGCGAGGACCACGCCGAGAGCGGCGGCCCGGGTCACGGGCCGGCGCTGGACGAAGCGCACCCAGCCGAGGACGAGGGCCGGGGCGAGGTACTCGACCAGGAGCGCTACCCCGACCGGGATCCGGGAGATCGCCGCGAAGTAGCAGGCCTGCACCCCGGCCACGGCCAGCAGCCCGTACCCGGCGAGCAGCGCGGGCCTGGTCCGCACCAGGGCACGGTGGCGCCAGGCGACCGGCAGCATGACGAGAGCCGCCCCGGCGACCCGCAGCCATACGACGTGCAGCGGGTCGAGGCCCGCCTCGATCAGCGGTTTGGCCGCCACCCCGGACCCGCCGAAGGCGAGGGCGGAGACCAGGGCGAGGCCCAGTCCTGTCCCCTTGGTCCGCTTGTCCTTGTTCCCCGATGTCTCCGGCACGGCGCCATCATGACAGGCCGGGACAGGAGCGTCACTCCCTATGCTGCTGACGCAGTCGCGAGACGTCGATACCCCGGGCGAACTCGTGCGGATCCTCGGACGGAGGACGGGGCCGGACCAGCCCGGGCCCGGCGGTCTCCTCGTACGCCGGCCGCCCGGCACGCTGGTGGGACTCCTCGCACCCGTCGTCCTGCGGCTCGCGGTCCGCTGCCACGAGCGCGGCGCACAGGGCGCCGGGATCGACGCCCGCGCGGCGCAGAATCCCGGCGGCGCGGCATTCCGGGTCGGCGGCGAGGGCCGCCAGCAGGTCGGTGCCCCCGGGCGGCGCGTCGGCGCCGCACCCGGTGGCACGCTCCCCGGCCCGCTCCGTGGCACGCTCCACGGCCCGCTCCATGGCCAGCGAGGCGGCGGGCGACCAGCCGGCCTCGCGCAGGACGGGAATCCCGCCCGAGTCCTCCACGGTGCCCTGCCACTGGAGGCCGTAGCCGATGCTGCGCTGCACGAGGTAGCCGAGGAGGCGGCCGAGGTGCGCGGGGTCGACGAAGGATCTCGCCCGGGGGTCGGACTCCAGCAGGGAGTGCAGCAGGTGGGCCGTGTCGATCTGCGGGTCGCCGTCACGGGCCGCCCGCCTGCGGGCACCCGAGACGACGGTGGCCAGCTCGTCGCCGAGCGCGCCACGGGGCTCCCCACGGGCGGGGCCCGGCTCGCTGTACGGCTGCTGGATAGGGCGTTGCACGTACTCCACTCCATCATTGACCACTGGGGCCGTCGTCCCCGGGGGGAAGGGTTCCCAGGTCCGACGAGAGGTGTGCGAACCGGGGCGATCCCTCCTCCTCACGGAGGAGATCGCCCCGGAGTCGGCGTCAGGGGTCAGGAGGGGCCGGGTGCACGGAACGGGGCGGCCCGGGTTCAGGTTCGACTGCCTGCGGAGCCCCTCCAGCAGGACGCGGGCAACCCCGCACGGACGCCTCGCGGCCCTTCCGTACGGGGTTGCCCGTGATGGCCCGGTCAGTCCTCGTCACCGGGGCCGGCGGCGGGTCCGGTGTCGCCCTCCCCGTCCTCGGCGAGGATCAGGTACAGGCGCTTGCGCGCGTCCTTGACGACCGCGAGGGACTTCTCGCGCTGCTCCTTGGTCCCCGTCCGCCAGACCTGGCTGAACGCCTCCATCAGACCGGCTCCCGCCTGCCTGACCTCGTTGAGCGCCTCCCAGTCGACACCGCGACCGGCCTCCTCCCAGGGCGCCTCGGGACCGGCCTCGGCCGCCGTACGGCCCTCGTCGGTGAGCGCGAAGAGCTTCTTGCCGCCCTCGCTCTCGCTGACGATCAGCCCCTCGTCCTCCAGCATCTGGAGAGTGGGGTACACCGAACCGGGGCTCGGCTTCCAGGCGCCGCCACTGCGTTCGGCGATCTCCTGGATCATCTCGTAGCCGTGCATGGGACGGTCCTTGAGCAGCGCCAGGATCGAGGCGCGCACATCACCGCGCCGCGCCCGCCCCCGAGGCCCCCCGCCACGCCCCCGGCCACCCCAGGGACCACCGGGACCGAAGCCCCCCGGCCCGCCGGGACCACCAGGACCACCGAAGCCGCCGGGACCGCCGGGACCGAACGGCCCGAAGGCGGCCCGCCGACTCTCGAAGTCGCCACGCTCGAAACCGCCGCGCCCACGGCCCTCGGGACCGTGACCGAAACCACGCCCGCGCCCGTGCCCATGTCCGTGCTCATGCTCGTGTCCGAAGGTACGCATCACGATCACTCCTTTCATCGTCAATGGATCGCGATGCCTCAACGATATATCGGAACAGTTCGTTAGGCAAGGGCGATCGGATCGATGGTGACCTGTGACAGCGAATCTCGTTCGATTGCCACTGAACTTTGACCACCGGTATGTTCCTGCCACCGAACTTTGACCGTTGCGGTTGGAGACGTGGTGGGCGCACCGGCTCATGCGTACAGGGATCCAGCGTTATCTGCCTTTGAGCTGGACTTTCTTGACTCCGGTGGGCGTTGTCGCGGGTCGTTGGGCCGGTTGTGGAGTACGCGGTTCGAGAGCGCTCAGCCGGTGCGTGAGTTCCGGTGGGCGACCTGCCAGCAACAACGCCGGACGTGCTCACAGCGCTGCCGCCAGAAGGCATACCGGCAGCGGAAGGCCCAACTGGCCCTGCCTAGGCTGGCGCGGTGACTGATGAGCAGAAACGGGTGCAGCCGTCGGGAGTGTGGGCCACGGCGGTGGGGGTGGCCCGGGTGCGGGCGCTGGAGACCGGGCGGGAGAACGCCCTGTTCCGCGATCCACTGGCACAGGCCTTCGCCACCGCCGGCGGCCTATGGCCCTCCTCGCCGCCGCTGCCCGATGACGAGGCCGCGCGCCGCCGCCGACTGGCCGTGTCGTTCTCCATCGTCATCAGGACGAAGTTCCTCGACGACCTGTTGCAGCAGGCCTCCGCGTCCGGGGTCCGGCAGGTCGTGCTGCTCGGCGCCGGCATGGACAGCCGGGCCTTCCGGATCGACTGGCCCGAGGACACCCGGCTGTTCGAGGTCGACACCGCCGCGCCACTGGACTTCAAGGCTTCGGTGCTGCGCCGGGAGCGGGCCGTCGCACGCTGCGAGCGGATCACCGTCGCGGTGGATCTGCGTGAGGACTGGCCGGCCGCGCTGGCCGCCGCAGGGCACGACCCGGCCGCGCCGACCGCGTGGATCGGCGAAGGACTGCTGATCTATCTGCCCGAGGACGCGGTGGAGCTGCTGCTGGCCCGGATCGGCGCGCAGTCGGCAGCCGGCAGCCGGATGGGGCTGACGTTGGGCTCGCGCGGCGTGATCGAGCGCTTCGGCGCGGACGCCGTGCCGGGATCGGCGGCCTCCATGTGGGTCTCGGAGATGCCCGACGAGCCGGTGGGCTGGCTGGCTGGCCACGGCTGGGAGGCCGACAGCCACACCCTGCGCGAGCGCGCTGCCGCCTACGGCCGCCCGATCAGCACCCCGCCGCAGCGCGAGGAGCGGCCCGGCGGACTGATCTCGGCGGTCCGCCGGTAGAGCGCCTCCCGGCGGTCAGACTTCAGTGGCAATCGGTCAAGGTTCACTGTCACAGGACAGGTTGAGCTGCGCGGTGAAGGTTGATTGCCGTGTCGGGCGTCTGCGACCGTGATCGGTTGACCGCCTGTTAGTTGTCGCGGCTCAGGACGTTGGTGACGGCGCATAGTGGTGGGCGAGGTCGGTGGCGAGGTCGCGGAGGTGAGCCCTGGCTTCGGTGGGGCCGTGCACAGTGATGGCGCTCCCGAACGGCAGTAGTGCTCGCACGTCCTGCAGATGCAGGAAACGGATCGTCACCTTGTGGCCGGTAGCGGATTCCTGATGGTCGTCCCGGACGAGTCGTAGGCCAAAGATCCGTTGCGCTCGCTCCATCTGGGCCTGGTCGATGGTGGCACTGACCTCTGTCACGTGGTCGTGATCCCACTGATCAACGAGCGCTGCAGCGACGGTGGCGAGAGTCTGGCTCTCGCGGATCCGTCGTGGCTGGTCGACTTCTTTCCACGTCGTGATTCGTCCGAGTCGGTACATTCGTGGCACTCGGGCACAGTCGGCGACGAGGTACCAAGTGCCGGCCTTGGCGAACAGCCCGTAGGGATCCACGACCAGATCGCGTGGGCACGACTCGCGTGAGCTGTCGTACTCGATCCGCAGCCGACGACCTCGCCGCACCGGGCCGATCAGCGAAGCCGGAGTCGTGCCGGAAGTATGTGCCCGGAGCCAGGGGCGGCTGTCCACGTGCACCACGTCGGTGAGCGGCAGGAGCTCATGCACTCGACGTGACGGTGCAGCGGCGATCTTGGAGAGCGCCCGCCGGCCTTCGACGGATGCGTTGAGCTCCGCACGTTGCCTCTCATCCAGCCCGGCGAGCGACAGATGATCACGCTCGCCCGGTGTGAGTCGCGTGAGGTCGAGCCCGGACCCGGGCAGCATGGTCACGCCTCCGAGGCGGCCCCGTTGTGCAGTCACTGGCAGACCGGCGTCACGGAGCCAGTTCAGGTCCCGGGTGATGGTTCGAAGGGACACCCCGAGCGCCGAGGCAAGTCCCTGTGTGGTCACGGCATCCCTCGATGCGAGGAGCAGCATCAGGGAGAAGAAGCGGTCTGGGGTCACACACCGATTTTTTCAGGAACGGCGACATGATGCGGCGCATATCCCGGTCAGGCTGATGGATGCGTACCTACGGCCTGTGAGAAGGAAACAACCATGACCACATCCGTCCTGTCCATCGTCTACGTGAACGACGCTCCCGCCGCAGCGCGTTTCTACGGCGGCCTCCTCGGCCTGAGCCCCTCGTTCGAGACTCCGGGATACATCACCTTCGACCTCGGGCCAGGCGCTGACCTCGCTCTGTGGTCCGGCCAGTTCGAGGATCTGTCACCGGACGTCCCGCGTACCAGTGAGGTGTGCCTGGCCATCGACAGTGGACCCGACGAGCTCAACGCGATCTTCAAGCAGTGGCAGGCCAAGGGCGTCACGATCCTGCGCGAGCCTCATGATCCGGGGTTCGGGCTGACCTTCCTCGCAGCCGATCCTGACGGGAACCGTATCCGCGTGGCACCGCGGGCCTGAAAGGCCGCAATGCGGCAGGCGCGCACGACAGGTGTCGCGCCTGCCTTCTCCGGGTGCCGACCGCGGCGGTCGGTGTTGCGACCGGTGCAGCCGGGGAGGAACTGCGCGAACATCGTGGCGACAGAGCCCAGCATCTTCTCAATGGGGCTCCTCTCGAAGGGCGAGCCCTTGCGTGTGGGCTGGAAGTCGGCCTCCAGGAACCGGCCCGGCATGAAGCCCGGAAGTCGTGCTGGCGGATGCCCATGTGCGGCATCGGCGGCTGGACGAGCGCCAGACACCTGGGCGGCCGGGAATCTCGGTTGATCTGGGCCCTGGCGTGTGAATACTGGCTGTCGTCCCGGTCGAGCTGGTCTGCTTCCGGCGTTTCGCACGGGATCGAGGAGGGCCTGCGAAAGTGACCATGCACGGTGACCAAGTGGACGTGACCACCGGAATCGTCGCGACCTTGATCCAGGAACAGTTCCCTCAGTGGAGCGGCAAGGCGATCCAGCCCCTGTCGTCGACCGGGACGGTCAACGCCGTCTTCCGTATCGGGAACGACCTCTCCGCGCGTTTCCCGTTACGCCTGGCCGAGGCCGCCGAGGTGCGGGCAGTGCTCGAACAGGAAGCCCGGGCGAGCGCGGAACTGGCCCAGGCGTCCCCGTTCCCCGCCCCGGAACCCGTCGCCCTGGGCAAGCCCGGAGCGGGATACCCCATGCCCTGGTCGGTCCAGACATGGCTGCCGGGAACAGTCGCCTTCGATGCCGACCCGAGTCGTTCGGTCGCGTTCGCCGAGGACCTTGCCGCCTTCATCACAGCCCTGCGGGGCGCCGATACGCGGGGGCGGCTTTTCAGCGGCGAAGGTCGCGGCGGTGTTCTCGCTCACCACGACGGCTGGATGGCGAAGTGCTTCGAGGAGAGTGCGGGGCTGCTCGACGTGCCCCGGCTGCGCCAGATGTGGAGCCACTTCCGGGAGCTGCCACGCACGGGTGCCGACGTGATGAGCCATGGCGACTTGATTCCCGGCAACGTACTGATCTCGGGAGACCGGCTCAGCGGCGTACTCGACACCGGCGGCTTCGGCCCGGCCGACCCCGCGCTGGATCTGGTCAGTGCCTGGCACCTGTTGCGGCCGGGCCCGCGGGAAGTGCTCCGGCGGACACTCGCCTGCGACGACCTGGAGTGGGAGCGCGGCAGGGCATGGGCTTTCGAGCAGGCGATGGGCGTGGTCTGGTACTACGCCGAGAGCAATCCGGCGATGAGCGAAATGGGGCGCCGGACACTCGACCGCATGCTGGAGTCGACGGGGTGACGTGGCCCCGGTCGCAGGCCGGACAGATCGGGCTGAGACGGGACATCAAGCGTTCACCGCTCCCCTGACACTGACACCAGACCGGCGGCCTCAAGAGCGAGCGGCCCGTCGCAGTCGTGGACGGCGAGCGTCCCGCCCTGCGACCGCGCCTCGGGCGAGGCTTCCACCTCGTGGACGGGACCGGTCTTCCGTGGACGTGCGGGACGCGGGCCGGCGTGAGCCCGCCGAGCGCGGCGCCCACGATCGAGACGGTTTCCAGGGCGACTCCCGGATGAGCGGGACGACGTGGACGCCGGCCCGGTGCGGCGCAGTGCGCCAAGCGGACACCCGCCCTTTTTGGTACGGCGCACCAAATTGGCACGGCGCACCAAATATGTCACCATGGCCGCATGGCAACGCGATCACGCCGGTCTCCACGGCGTAACCAGGTGCTCTCCCGGGAGCAGATCATCGAGGCCGCGGTCGAGCTGCTCGACGCGGGCGGCGAGGGTGCGCTGACCGTCCGGGCGCTGGTTGAGCGCCTGTCCACCGGGTCCGGCGCGATCTCGTACCACGTGGGCAAGCGGGACGATCTGCTGGACGCGGCGACCGAGACGGTCGTTGTCACCGCTCTGGAACCGAAGCACGCACGGGCCTCGGCCACGAACCCCGCACGGGCCTCGGCCACGCCCGCAGAGGAGATCCGCTCCGTCGCGCTGGCCCTGTACGACGCGATCGCCGCTCACCAGTGGCTCGCCACGCGGCTGACCCTCCAGGTCGTCCGCAACCCGGTCGGGCCGGTGACGGTGGGGATCTTCGAGCGGATCGGCCGACAGGTCGGTGCCTTGGGTGTGCCGCGAGCCCGCTGGTTCGACGCGGCCTCGACACTCGTGCACTACATCCTCGGAGCGGTCAGCCAGAACGCCCGCATCGAGGGGGACACCTCGGGGACGGACCCCGAGGCGGACCGCGGGGAGTTCTTCGACGCGACGTTGACGGCGTGGCAGCAACTCGCCTCCGAGGACTACCCGTTCATGCACGCCATCGCCGGCCAGGTACGCGGGCACGACGACCGCGAGCAGTTCCTCACCGGCATCGCCGTCATCCTCGACGGCCTCACCCGCCTGCGCTGACCCGCGTCATCCGGCCGGGGCCGCCCACGTACTGGTTTCAGAAGGGAAACTCCCATGCACGACGTCATCATCGCGGGCGCCGGCCCGGTCGGCCTGTTCCTGGCGGGCGAGCTGGCCCGGTCCGGCTGTTCCGTCCTCGTACTGGAGCGGGACCAGGACCCCTGTCCGCCCTGGAAGGCCCTTCCGCTCGGGTTGCGGGGACTGAACGCGGGAACGGTCGAGACGTTCTACCGCCGCGGGCTGCTGGAGGCGATGGCTAAGGCCTCCGGTGCCGACGCGGAGAAGGCCGGCGCGGACCCCGAGGCGATCGAGGCGCCCGCCCCGCGTGAGCTGAGCCATTTCGCGGGCATGATGCTCGACGCGGCCGACGTCGACACGGAAGCGCTCCCGTTCCGACTGCCCAGTCCGGCGATGGAAGGCTTCATGACGAGCCTGGAAGCGGTCACGACGGTGTTGGCCGAGCAGGCTTCCGCACTCGGCGTGGAGATCGTCCGAGGCGCTCCTGTCACGGCCGTGAGTCAGGACGAGGAAGACGTCGTCACCACGGCGGGCGGGCAGCAGTACCAAGCGCGTCGGCTCGTCGGGTGCGACGGCGGACGCAGCGCGGTGCGCGCCCTCGCGGGCTTCGAATTCGTCGGCACCGAGCCGTTGTTCACGGGCTACGTCGCCCAGGTCACCTTCGCCGACCCCGAGCAGTTGCCTCTAGGGTTCCATCTGACGCCGCACGGCATGTACCTGCGCACGCCCTTCGAAGGGCACCTGGGCATGATGGACTTCGACGGCGGCACCTTCGACCGCTCCCAGCCGCTGACCCGCGACCACCTCCAGACAGTGCTGGCCCGCGTCGCCGGCACCGCCGTGAAGCTGGAGGAGGTCCATCTCGCCTCCAGCTTCACCGACCGCGCCCTGCAAGTGACGGACTACCGCAAGGGCCACGTGCTGCTCGCCGGAGACGCCGCGCACATCCACTCGCCGCTGGGCGGCCAGGGGCTCAACCTCGGCATCGGTGACGCCGTGAACCTCGGCTGGAAGCTCGCCGCCACCCTGCGCGGACACGCACCCGAGGGCCTGATCGACAGCTACACCACCGAGCGCCACCCCGTCGGCGCCGCGGTGCTCGACTGGTCCCGGGCCCAGGTGGCGACCATGAAGCCGGGTCCCAACGCCCCCGCGCTGCGCCGGCTGGTCCACGACCTGATGAGCACCCCGGACGGAACGACCCACGTGTACCGCAGGACTTCGGGCCTGTTCCACGACTACGACCTGGGCGGTGGGCACCCGCTCGTCGGGCGCAGCGCCCCGGACTTCCGCTTTGACGACGGCACCCGACTCGGCGAGCTGCTGCACAAGGGCCAGGGCCTCGCGCTCGACTTCACCGCCGACGGCGCGATGCGAGGGGCGGCCCGGGGGTGGGAGGGCCGGCTCCAGTACGCGGCCGGTCCAGTGCGCGACGACCTCGGGCTGGCGGCCGTACTGGTCCGGCCAGACGGCGTCGTGGCCTGGGCGAGCGACACCCCCGATCACGACGCTTTCGAACAGTCCGCCGCCCGATGGTTCGCCACGCCGGAGAGCTAGCGCGTGCTGACGCACGCGGGGGTCGGGATCATCCGTCATCGCGGCGCGAAGGGCCGGCGTGCTCACCTCACCCAGCGCGATCAACGCCCGGCTGAGGCTCAAGCGCGTGTCCCGCCCACCGCGCCCCAGCTGTGTCGCCAGTGCCTCGGCCAGTGCGGGCTTCTCCTCCTGCGGCACGAGGACGACCGCTGCCCGCCAGGCGCTCCGCGCCACCTCGGCGTCGGCGTCGGCCAGCAGCTCCGGGGTGATCGCCGGCCAGGCCCGCCGGTCCCCGATCTTCGACAGGGTGTGCAGGGCCTGGCCTCGTGCCTGCGTACGTGCCGAGGGGAGTGCGTCGAGGAGCTTGGGGACCGTGGCCGACGCGCGGTGGCGGGTGAGTGCCCACGTGAGCGTCTCGCGTACGGAGAACTCGGGCTCGACCGCGCATCGTTCGACGAGCTTGTCGATCAGCCGCGGATGCGGGGACGTGCCGGCTGCCAGCGCCGCCCGCAGCCGGACCGACGCGTTTGTGTGCTCCAGCGCCCGGAGAACGCTCGTCGTGGTCGTGTCCTCCTCCGGCACGGTCATCGGTACCACCTCCTCGACGCAGTGAAGCCCTTGTCACTGTGCCAAGGTCAAGCGGCGCCGCGCCGGGCAGGCGGACGTCTTCCGCCGGCCGGGTCCGCTCGGCGCACGAGCGGCCGGATCGGTCAGGATTCGAGAAGCGCGCGTACCGGGGGCGTGCCAGTCTCCTCTGCATGGACATCACCATTCACACCAGCTCCCTCCCGCACGACGACCCGGAGGCCTCCCTCGCCTTCTACCGCGACGCCCTCGGTTTCGAGGTCCGCAGCGACGTGGGGCAGGGCAAAATGCGCTGGATCACGGTCGGCCCCGTCGATCAGCCGAGTACGTGCATCCTGCTGGCCCCGCCGGCCACCGATCCCGGCATCACCGACACCGAGCGCCGCACCATCGCCGAGATGATGGCCAAGGGCACCTACGGCTGGATTCTGCTGGCCACCCGCGACCTCGACGGCACGTTCGAGAAGGTGCGGGCCGCCGATGCCGAGGTCGTCCAGGAACCGACCGAGCAGCCGTACGGCATCCGCGACTGCGCCTTCCGCGACCCCGCGGGCAACCTGATCCGCATCCAGGAACTCTCCTGAGCGGACCACCGGCCCGCGCCACCAATCCCGGCCGGCCGGCGACACCGAGCAGGCCCGGCCTGCCCTCCGGGAGCGGCGCACCGCCGTCAGTGGAAGGAGTCCTCCCATGTGTCACCCCTCGTGGGCGCGCGCACGCACCGCGGCGCACCTGACCGGCCTCGTACGACTGCGCCGCGTCCGCGACCGGATCGACCGCGAGTACGCGCGACCGCTGGACGTCGAGGCGCTGGCCCGCGCCGTCCCCATGGCGGCGGGACACCTCAGCCGCCAGTTCCGGAGCGCCTACGGCATGTCGCCGTACACCTACCTGACGGCACGCCGCGCCGAACGCGCGAGGGCGCTGCTGCTGCTCGGCGCGGGCGGCGCCGGAACCTGACGTACGACGGGTGAGCGACACCGGTGGGGAGGCGACCTGACGAGCGCGCGGCAAACCGGGCCCCCGGGCGCCGCCGCTCGCCCGTCGCCCCCTCGGGAACCCCGTGCCGTCGCCGGGCGTCCCTCCACCCATGAACTCCGTACTCGTACTCGGTATAGACCCGCACGCGGTTCCCGGCCTGGACGGGGACGCCCTGCGCGCTCTCCTCGACGCGGAACTGGCTCGCTTCGCGGACCAGGACATCGACGCGTCCATGACGCTGGTGGCGCTGGACGAGACGGCCGCACCCACCCTCGTCACCGCCCTGAGCGAGCGGGTCTGGGACGTCGTGGTCGTCGGCGGGGGCATCCGCAAGCCGGAGGCGCTGCTCCCCTTCTTCGAACAGGTCGTCAACCTGGTGCGGCGGCACGCCCCGGGGGCCGCCCTGGCGTTCAACACGAGCGGCAGCGACAGCGTCGAGGCGGCCCGGCGCTGGTTGTGAGCCGCTGCCGCACACCCCGGCACCAGCGACACACCGACCGCCGGCCGGTACGCGGCCTCCGTCCCCCGCCCCCCCCCGATCACTACGACATCCTGTCTCCGCCGCCGCACCACGACATCCGAGCCCGGAGGAACCCTTGCGTCTGCGTGTCGTCGACTCCTTCACCCGCCGTCCCTTCACCGGCAACCCGGCCGGCGTCGTCCTGCTCCCCTGCGGCGACCCGCGAAGCCCTGCCGCCCCCGGCGATCCGCGGGGCGCCTCCGTGCCCGGGGCCCCGGGCGGCGCGTACGCTTCCGGCTTCCCCGACGACGTCCTCCTGCAGGGGATCGCCACCGAGGTCAACCACGCCGAGACGGCCTTCGCCCACCCACTGCCCGCCGGCGGTGACGCCGACTGGGCGCTGCGCTGGTTCACGCCGACCACGGAGGTCGACCTGTGCGGCCACGCGACGCTCGCGACCGCGCACGTGCTCCGGGCGGAGGGACTGCTCCCCGCCGGGGGCGTCCGGTTCGCGACCCGGTCGGGCACGCTGACCGTCCGGGCCCGCCCGCAGGACGAACCCGGCTCGCTGACGATGGACCTGCCGACGGCGAAGCTCACCGAGGACGAGGTGCCGGCCTCGCTGCGCCCCTGCCTGGGTCCCGGCGCCGCGGTCCCCGCGTACGACATGGGCGCGGCCGGTGACGCGCTGCTGGTCGAGTTGCCCGACGAGGCGGCCGTACGGGAGTTCGTGCCCGATCTCGCGGCGATCCGGGCGACCGGTCGCGGGCTCGTGGTGACCGCGCGGGCGGCCGACCCGGAGGGCGAGTACGACGTGGTGTCCCGCTGCTTCTTCCCCGCCTCCGGCATCGACGAGGACCCCGTCACCGGGAGCGCGCACACCGGAGTCGCCCCCTACTGGGCGGACCGGCTCGGCGAGCGGCTGACCGCCCTCCAGGCCTCCCGCCGCACGGGGTTGCTGACACTGGAGCTACGCGGGGACCGCACCCAGGTGACCGGCGGCGCGGTGACCGTCCTGGACGGTGAACTGCTGCTCTGAGCGGGCTGTTTCAGCCCGTCGGCAGCCAGTCCACCTTGCCCGCGAGCAGGGCGAAGCCGACGAAGGCCCCGATGTCGAGGAGGGAGTGGGCGGCCACCAGGGGCCCCACGCGGCCCCAGCGCCGGTAGAGAAGGACGAACAGCAGCCCCATGGCAAGGTTTCCGAGGAACCCGCCGATCCCCTGGTACAGGTGGTAGGAGCCCCGCAGAACGGAGCTGGCGATCAGCGCTGCGGTGGGGGTCCAGCCCAACTGGCCGAGTCTGCGCAGCAGGTAGCCGACCACGATCACTTCTTCGAGCACCGCGTTCTGCACGGCGGAGAGCACCAGCACCGGGTACTTCCACCACACGCCGGGCAGCGACTCGGGCACCACGGTGAGGTTGAAGCCGAGCCCGCGCGCCGCGAGGTAGAAGGCGATGCCAACGCTTCCGACGACGGCCGCGACGAGCGCCCCGCGCCCCAGATCCGGCCACGGCCGCTTCAGGTCGAGACCGAGGCTGCGGGGCCCCGCCTTCTCCCGCATCAGCAGGTGCAGGACGAGTGCGACAGGTACCAGAGCGGTCGCGATCCCGAAGAGCTGCCACGCCAGATCAAGCCAGGGCCGCCCCGGTGCGGCCGAGGAGTTCAGGGTGGCCGCCTGATCCTTGAGACCGCCGGGCCGGGTGACCGAACCGACGAAGCTGATCAGCGCGGACACTCCACTGGCACCGAGCGACAACGCGAGGACGAGCAGAGTCTCGTTCCGGAAAATTCTTCGTGTGAGCCCTTCGGTGGGAAAAGTTCCGGCCACGGGGCCCGCCTCCGCCTGCACTGCTGCCTCCAGTTGACTGTTCCGGCCTCATCATCGTCCCCGCCCGGCTAGGGTGCCCGTCGGGACCCCGGTCCCGACGGGGGTTTCGACATCCGAACGGGTGCGGCAGGACGGCACCCTGGCCGGTTTCGGCTCCCCCGCCGCACGCGACAGGCCGGGGGGACGGCCGCCGTCGAGACGGCACCGCACCCCCGCTTCCTTGGCTCCACGCAGCTTCACGGCTCCACCGTTCGAAGGAAGAAGGGCACCACCGGCATGGGACGTCACAGTCTGACCGACGAGGAGACCGGCGCACGCACCGGACCACCCCGCGCCCGCGGCAGACGCACCGTGGTGATCGCCACGACGCTCGTGGTCGCCGTCCTCGCGGGTGCGGCACTCGCGGTGCGCGGTGGGCTGATCCCGCTCGGTGACAGCTGCGCGAAGGACGCGGTCGACCTCAAGGTGGCCGCCTCCCCCGACATCGCCCCCGCGCTGCGGGAGGCCGCCGACTACGCCCGGGACCACGCCATCACCTCCGACGGCAACTGTCTGGACGTCGAGATCAGCGCCCGGGACTCGTCGAAGGTCACCGCTTCCCTGCGCGAGGGACGCCGCCCCGACTTCCAGGCGTGGGTGCCGGACTCCGGCATCTGGGTCGATCAGCAGAGCGACGCACCGGCGGGCGTCCGTGCCTCGGCGACCGGCGCGATCGCCTCCACCCCGGTCGCCCTGGGGATGACGAAGAAGGCCGCGGCCTCCCTGGGCTGGCCGAAGAAGACGTACACGTGGGCGCAGCTGGCCGCGGCCGGTCTCTCGGGGGACCGCCCGCGTCTGGGCAGCGCCGACCCGGCGCGCAGCGCCGCCGGGCTCCTCGCCCTCACCAAGGTCACGCAGTCGGCGGCCGGTTCGGGGGCGCAGGGCAGCGCGCAGGTCGCGGCGGCGGCGAAGATCCTCGCCCACCGCACCGTCGACAGCGACAGCCAGGTCCTGGACACCCTCGCGCGAAACGACTCGCGGGCGGAGGGCGGCAACCCGGAGCGCAACGACGCGCTCGTACTGACCGAACAGGCGGCGTACGCCTACAACTCGGAGGGCGGTTCGACGCTGGACCTGTTCTATCCGAAGGACGGCTCCCCGGCGCTGGACTACCCGTACACGATCGTCGACAGCACCAAGCTCTCCACGAAGCACAGCAGGGCGGCGGTGCGCTTCATGACCCTGATGGGTGAGGAGGCGGGCCGCGAGATCCTGCGCAAACACGGTTTCCGGCCGCAGGACGGGGGCGTGGACCGGCCGGTCGCACAGGCCGCGGGTGCGCGCGGCCCCCAGCCCTACACGTCCCCGCCGGACGAGGCCCCTTCGGTGAAGGCGCTCCAGGAGACGCGGGGCCTGTGGACGATCACGGTGCAGAGCGCCCGGCTGACCGTCGTCGTCGACGCCTCCGCCTCCATGGCCGAGCCGGTACCGGACACGGGCCGGACCCGGATGGAGGTCACCAAGTCCTCGTTGTTGCAGGCCCTCGCGCAGTTCACGCCCCAGGACGACATCGGCCTGTGGGAGTTCGCCACCCGTCTGGAGGGGGACCGGGACTACGAGGAGCTGGTGCCCACCGACCGGCTCGGCTCGCGCAAGGACGGGGGGAAGACGCAGCGGGACAGGCTGACCGCGGCGTTCGGCGCCCTGCAGCCGGTTCCCGGCGGCGCGACCGGGCTGTACGACACGACGCTCGCCGCGTACGAGAAGGCGCGCGCGAACTGGGACAAGGACAAGTTCAACGCCGTCGTCCTGCTGACCGACGGCGCCAACGAGGACCCCGGCAGCATCTCCCGCAAGAAGCTGATCGCGAAGCTGACGTCGCTGGCCGATCCCGCGCATCCGCTGCCGATGGTGGCGATAGCCGTCGGCCCGGACGCCGATCTGGAGGAGGTGTCGGCGCTCGCCCGGGCGACGGGCGGTTCGGGCCATCAGGTCGACGACCCCGCCCAGATCAACGAGGTCATCAACAACGCGATCGTGGAGGCCGGGAACCAGCAGAACGGCTGAGGCGCCGGGGCGGCCCGGGCGACCGGCCGGGGGCCGGGGCGGCCCGGCCTCCCCGGGCGTCCCGGAAGGCGGGGCCCGCCCCCTGCCCCAGGGGTTCAGCCGACGCTCTCCAGCAGCCCGACGGGCCAGCTGTGGACCGGTTCGCCCGCGTGCATCAGCTCCGCGTACCTGCGGGTGGTGGCGGCGAGCGCGCTCTCCCGGTCCATTCCGCTCTCCAGCGCCCGGTGATAGGTGGCCGACTGCCAGGAGGCCCCGTTGACCCGTCGCCGGCAGCGCTCCTCGATCACCCCCAGGTAGCGGTCCCGGTCGGCGGGGTCCACGCCCCACGCGTCGAGCCCCTCGGCGGCCAGCGGGAGCAGTTCCTCGCGTACGAGGGTCACGGCGGGCTGCTCGACCAGCGCGGGGCCGGTCCTGCCGCGGCGCGGCCAGCGCAGCCGGGCCTCGATGCCCTGCCGGCAGGCGGCGTCGAAGTTCTCGGCGGCCACCTCGAACGGCATGCGGCTCCACACGGGGCGGCTCTGCTCCGCGAGGGCGCGCACCAGCCCGTAGTAGAAGGCCGTGTTGGCGATGACGTCGGTGACCGTCGGGCCGGCCGGCAGGACGCGGTTCTCGACGCGCAGGTGCGGCACCCCGTCGGCCACCGAGTAGACGGGGCGGTTCCAGCGGTACACGGTCCCGTTGTGCAGGGTGAGTTCGGCGAGCCGCGGGACCCCTCCGGCCGCCAGCACCCGGTCCGGGTCCTCGTCCTCGCAGATCGGCAGGAGCGCGGGGAAGTACCGCAGGTTCTCCTCGAACAGGTCGAGCGGGCCGCTCACCCACCGCTCCCCGAACCAGGTGCGCGGACGCACCCCTTGGGCGACGAGTTCGGGCGGCCGGGTGTCGGTGGCCTGCTGGAACAGCGGCGGACGCGACTCGGGCCACAGCTCGTGGCCGAACACGAAGGGCGCGTTGGCGCCCACCGCGATCTGCGCGGCGGTGACGGCCTGCGCCGCGTTCCACACGTCGGCGAACCGGTCCGGCGTCACTTGCAGGTGCAACTGGACCGAGGTGCACGCCGCTTCGGGCATGATCGAGGCCGTCGTGCAGCTGAGCCTCTCGACCCCCTCGATGTCGAGACGGAAGTCCTCTCCCCTGGCCGCCAGGATCTGGTCGTTGAGCAGGGTGTACCGGTCCACGTCGGAGAGGTTCGACTCGACGAGGTCGGCGCGGCTGAGCGTCGGCAGGATGCCGATCATGAGGACGTCGGCGTCCACCTCCCCGGCCTGCCGGTGCGCGTAGGCGAGACCCGTGCGCAGCTCCTCGGCGAGCTGTTCGAGCACCCGGCCGCCCAGCCGGTGCGGGGCGATATTGACTTCCAGGTTGAACATTCCGAGTTCGGTCTGGAAATCCCGGCTGGCGATCCGTTCGAGGACCTGGCCATTCACCATGCGGGGCAGCCCGTCCGATCCGGCGAGATTCAGCTCGATCTCCAGACCCATCAAGTTCTTCGGCCGGTCGAAGCGCCGTTCCTCCAGAAGCCGCTCCAGACCGTCCAGACACTGCCGCAACTTTCTGCGGTAGCGCTGCCGATCGGACAGGTCGAAAACGCCCGCCACGACCTTTTCCCCCATCGAAGTGTCCCTCCTCGGATGGGCGACCGGGCACCCCGGCCACAACGTCCACGGTGGATGATGCCCCGGCGATGAGATCGATAACGCCCCGCGAGCGGCCCTTGCGGGATACCCTCTGCGCTGTACCCGGTCGGCACATTCCCGCGGCATGGAGCGGTGCCGGAACGGGGCTGAAATGTGGTGGCCATTCCGTTCTCCGGTCCTGGTGATAAACGCCGACGACAACCGGCCGTCCACCGGGTGATCAAATCCCGAGGTCACCGGCGGGTACCCGGAGAAATCAATGGTGAAACGCCTGCGTGTTCGACCGAATAGTGACTTGCCCGCAATAGTGGGGACAGCTAGCCGAAACACGGAACGAACACGCATCGTATAAACTCTGCGCACGAGGTGGAGAGTTGGCGCCCCGCGCGGCCCGAGGGCCGAGGCAACCGCCCCTCCGGCCCCGCGAGCTGACAGCGCCGTCCGCACCCGCTCCGCTCCGCCAGCCTGTCGTACGAGAGAGGCGCCCACCATGCCGCTGCATCTTCCGCCCGCCCCCGCGCCCGCGTTGCGCAGTGTCCACACCGCCCTGGGTTCACCCACGGCCGTCCACGAGGCCCGTACCCCCGCCCTGCGCACCGCCCAGGGCCCGCTCGCCCCGGAACGACCGCTGCCGGTACACGTGCTGGAGAGGGGGACCGCGCACGCTCCGGCCGGGACCCGGCTGACGTCGTGGCGTTTCCTCATTCGCAGCGGCGATCGCTCCCTCGCGGCCGCCGAGACCCGGCTGACGGCGGACGGCTGGGCCTTCTCCCACTTCTTCGAGGGCCCCTACGTCACCGCGACGGAACGGGCGTTGCGCGAGGCGGAGCTGCTCAGCACCCCCTACCAGGCGCGGCTGCTGTCCGTACCGGAGCTGTACATGCTGACCCTGTGGCTGCACGCGGATCTCACGGACGACGGCGCGGCGGGCGCGCTGGACCCGCAGGACCTGCTGGTGCCGCTGGCCCCGGCGCCGCCCGGCTTCGCCGCCTATCTCCCGCACCGCGTATCGGAGTTCCTCCCGGTCCTGACCCACCGGCTCAGCCCGCCGCCGACGCCGGCGGCGGGTCTGCTCGACCCGATCGCCTGAACCGAGGACCGGCCCCCGGGCCGATCGCGTGGGGCTTGACGACAACAGCGGTGCGCCGGGGCGCGGTTGATCTCCCGGCGCACCGCTTCCCCGTCCGCGTTCTCGTACGTGTGCGCGCTTTTCTCCCCGTCCGGGCTAGCCCGGACGGGCCAGGGAAAACCCTCCGAAGGGGCAGGGGGCGGGAGTGAACCGCCCGCACGGGTGACGCGTCCTGAACCAGTGGGGACCGCTGCCGGGAAATCCCTGCGGAAGCGGTGCCGCAGGGCAACACTGAGACCGGACCTACGGATACGGGGGATGACGAGGAATGCCGTCATGACCGTCGAGGGACACCGCGCGCACGAGACCACCACTCAGCGAAAGAACCCAGCCATGTGCCAGCACCAGCCTTCCTGCCCCAGCGCCGACGCCGCCGACCGGGACGCCGCCCAGCGCGTCGCCCACCACCCGGAGCAGGGCTGGAGCCTTCTGTGCAACGGGGTGGTGCTCTTCGAGGACACCGGGGAACTGCTGCCCGACGGGCAGATCATCGCCCCGGCCCGCGCGGCGGACCGCATGACCGCCGCGGCCTGAGCCCGGGGGCACCCCGTACACAAGGGGGCCGGTACGGAGTGCGACTCCGTACCGGCCCCTGGCGCGCTCCCGCTTCCGGCGGGGGTGCGGTCAGTCCTCGTAGGCGTCCAGCGGCGGGCAGGAGCAGACCAGGTTCCGGTCGCCGTACGCCTGGTCGATGCGGCGCACCGGCGGCCAGTACTTCGTGGTCGGCGTGACGGCTCCGGGGAAGACCGCCTCGGCCCGCTCGTACGCGTGGTCCCAGTCACCGGCGAGCGCGTTCGCGGTGTGCGGGGCGCCGCGCAGCGGGTTGTCCTCGGCGGGCCAGACCCCGGCACCGACCTTGTCGATCTCCTGGCGAATGGCGATCATCGCCTCGCAGAAGCGGTCGATCTCGCCCAGGTCCTCGCTCTCGGTCGGCTCGATCATGAGGGTGCCGGCCACCGGGAAGGACATGGTCGGCGCGTGGAAGCCGTAGTCGATCAGACGCTTGGCGATGTCGTCCACGGAGACGCCCGTGGTCTTCGTCAGCTCCCGCAGGTCGATGATGCACTCGTGGGCGACCAGCCCGCCGGGACCGGTGTAGAGCACCGGGTAGTGCGGCTCCAGGCGCTTGGCGATGTAGTTCGCCGAGAGCACCGCGACCTGCGTGGCCCGCTTGAGGCCCTCCCCGCCCATGAGCCGCACGTAGGCCCAGGAGATCGGGAGGATGCCCGCCGAGCCCCAGGGGGCGGCCGACACGGGGCCGACGCCGGTCTCGGGTCCGGCGGCCGGCTGGAGCGGGTGGTTGGGCAGGTACGGGGCGAGGTGCTCGCGCACGCCGATCGGGCCGACGCCGGGGCCGCCGCCGCCGTGCGGGATGCAGAAGGTCTTGTGCAGGTTGAGGTGCGAGACGTCGCCACCGAAGTGGCCGGGCTTGGCGAGGCCCACCAGCGCGTTGAGGTTGGCTCCGTCCACGTAGACCTGGCCGCCCGCCTCGTGCACGCAGGCGCAGATGTCGGCGACGTGCGCCTCGAACACCCCGTGCGTCGAGGGGTAGGTGATCATGAGGACGGCGAGTTCCTCGCGGTGCTTCTCGATCTTGGCGCGCAGGTCCTCGACGTCGATCTCCCCGTCGTCCGAGGTCTTGACCACGACCACCTTCATGCCCGCCATCACGGCGGAGGCGGCGTTGGTGCCGTGGGCCGAGGAGGGGATGAGGCACACCGTGCGCCCGGTGTCGCCGTTGGCGCGGTGGTACCCGCGTACGGCGAGCAGACCGGCGAGTTCGCCCTGGGAGCCGGCGTTGGGCTGGAGCGAGACCTTGTCGTAGCCGGTGACCTCGGCGAGGCGTTCCTCCAGCTCCCGGATCAGGGTGAGGTAGCCCTGGGCCTGGCCGGCCGGGGCGAAGGGATGCAGTCCGCCGAACTCGGGCCAGGTGACCGGCTCCATCTCGGTGGTCGCGTTCAGCTTCATCGTGCAGGAGCCGAGCGGGATCATGCCGCGGTCCAGCGCGTAGTCCTTGTCGGCGAGGGAGCGCAGGTAGCGCAGCATCGCCGTCTCGGAGCGGTGCTCGTGGAAGACGGGGTGGCCGAGGTAGGCGTCGGTACGCAGCAGCGCCTCGGGCAGGGCGTCGGTGCTCTCGGCGTCCAGGGACTCGATGTCGGCCTCGACCCCGAAGGCGGCCCACACGGCGGCGAGGGCGGACCGGTCGGTCGTCTCGTCGCAGGACAGGCTGACGGTGTCGGCGTCGGCGCGGAACAGGTTCACGCCCCGCTCCCTGGCGGTGGCCAGGACCTCGTCGGCGCGGCCCGGCACCCGCACGCTGAGCGTGTCGAAGTACGCGCCGTGCACGACCTCCACCCCGGCGGCGCGCAGACCGGCGGCGAGCAGGCTCGTGTAGCGGTGGGTGCGCTCGGCGATGCCGCGCAGCCCGTCGGGGCCGTGGTAGACCGCGTACATCCCGGCCATCACGGCGAGCAGGACCTGCGCGGTGCAGATGTTGCTGGTGGCCTTCTCGCGGCGGATGTGCTGCTCGCGGGTCTGCAGGGCCAGGCGGTACGCCTTGTGGCCGTCGGCGTCGACCGAGACGCCGACGAGGCGGCCCGGCAGGTTGCGTGCGAACTGCTCGCGGACCGCCATGTATCCGGCGTGCGGACCGCCGAAGCCCATCGGGACGCCGAAGCGCTGGGTGGTGCCGACGGCGATGTCGGCGCCCAGCTCGCCGGGCGAGGTGAGCAGGGTGAGGGCGAGCAGGTCGGCGGCGACGGTGACGACCGCGCCCAGCTCGTGGGCCCGCTCGATGACCGGCCGCAGGTCGCGGACGGCGCCGGACGCGCCGGGGTACTGGAGCAGCACGCCGCACACGCCGCGTTCGGCGACCTCGTCGGGGATGCCCTCACCGAGGTCGGCGACGACGATCTCGACGCCGGTCGGCTCGGCGCGGGTGCGCAGGACCGCGGTGGTCTGCGGGAAGGTGTCGGCGTCGACGAGGTAGACGCCGTTCTTGACCTTGCCGACCCGTCGGGACAGGGCCATCGCCTCGGCGGCGGCCGTGCCCTCGTCGAGCAGGGAGGCGCCGGAAGTGGGCAGTCCGGTGAGGTCGGCGACCATGGTCTGGAAGTTGAGCAGCGCCTCCAGCCGCCCCTGGGAGATCTCGGGCTGGTACGGCGTGTACGCCGTGTACCAGGAGGGGTTCTCCATGACGTTGCGCAGCACGACGGGCGGGGTGAAGGTCCCGTAGTAGCCCAGGCCGATCATGGAGCGCAGGACCTGGTTGCGGTCGGCGAGGGAGCGCAGCTCGGCCAGCACCTCGGGCTCGGTACGGGCGGCCGGGAGGTCGAGGGCCTCGGTCGAGCGGATCACCTCGGGCACGGCGGCCTCGGTCAGCTCGTCGAGCGAGCCGAAGCCGACCTGCGCGAGCATCTTGGCGCGCGCGCCCGCGTCGGGCCCTATGTGGCGCTGCTCGAAGGGCGTGCCCTGTTCGAGTCGCGAGAGTGAGGTGCGGTGGGCGGTCATCTGCGGGGGCCTCCTGGTCGGCGCGACCTGCATCGGATACCGCGAGGCGGGTACCCGGACGGCCTCCCCCTCTGTCATCGCGATCATCGCTACCTGAGAGCTTCACCGGTCCGCCACCCGGAGGGGGCCGACCGGCTTTCACCGTCGGTGAGGAGAGCCTCGGACCTGACCGCCCGAAGCCCGTCCTGCTTTCCAGAGTGACCTCGTCCGCGCGGTACAGGGGCCTGAGAGATTCCGGGGAGGATTTGCTCCTTCGGCGTCCCCGGTCCGCAGTGACCGGGGCACTCTCCCGCACGGGGTCAGCAGCCGTGGCCAGCGTACCAGCGGGCACAGCCCGGGGTAGGGGCCGAGGTGACGTACCTGCCCCCAGGTCACGGCGGGCGGGACCCCCGAGTGGCCCCGTCGCCCGAAGTGCTCTTTCGTGGTGTCTACGGACGCGCCGTGCCTTCCCGCACGGCCGCCACGCCGCCGCGCCCCGCGATCCGGGGCCCGTCGGCCCTGTTCCGTCCCGAGTACGGGAGGCACCGTGGAGACCGACATCGATCCGCACGTTCTCATCGGCCGCAGGGCCGTGGACAGCGAGGGGACCAGGATCGGCACCGTGGACGAGGTCTACCTCGACGACGCGACCGGCGTCCCCGAGTGGGCCGCCATCCGCACCGGGCTCTTCAGCAGGGACGCCTTCGTCCCCCTGGAGCCGAGCGAGCTGGTCTCCGGGGTGCTGCGCGTGCCCTTCGAACGCTCCCTGATCAAGGACGCCCCCGACTTCGGCGTCGGCCGCCATCTCTCCCCACAGCAGGAACTCCAGCTGTACGAGCACTACGGCCTCGACCTGGCCGCGGAGGAACCCGGGGGCCGGCCGCCCGACCGCGACTTCGGCCGGATCGCGGGCCGCGAGGAGAGCTGAGCGCCCGGCATGCTCACGGCCGCACGAGCGGCAGGGGCTCGGAGGGGCTCAGGTCGGGATCGTCGACGGGGAAGGTCCGTACCCGGCCGGGCGGCGACTGCGGCGTCTCGAAACGGACGGTGACGCGCCCGACGCCGCTGCCCTGCACCCAGCCGGGCCCGTGCACGCGGTGCGTCACGTCGCGCCCCGGCCGCCAGTGCCGCACCGCGGGTTCGGGCGCGGCAGGCTCGGCGCTCGGCGCGGGCTCCTTCTCCCGGGCGGCGACCTCGGCCGCGAGCCGTTCCGTGGCGGCCTGCGCGAACAGGTCCTCCTGCGTGTAGTCGGCGAGGCCCGACACGCCGACGCCGAGGAGCCGCACCCCGCCGGTCGTGTCGACGCCCTCCAGGAGGCGGGCGGCCGCCTCCCGGACGACGGCGGGGTCGTCGGTGGGACCGCGCAGGGTCTCGGAGCGGGTGAGGGTCGAGAAGTCGAAGCGGCGGACCTTGAGGACGACGGTGCGGCCCGAGCGTCCGCTCTCCCGCAGCCGGGACACACAGCGGTCGGCGAGCCGGGCGACCTCCCCACGCACCCGTACCCGGTCGTGGATGTCGACGTCGTAGGTGTCCTCGACCGAGACGGACTTGCCCTCGCGCTCGGCCACGACCGGCCGCTCGTCGAGAGCCAGGGCCATGGCGTACAGCGAGGCGCCGTGCGCCCTGCCCAGCAGACGGACCAGTTCGTCCGAGCCGGCCTCGGCGATCTCACCGACGCTGGTGATCCCGGCCCGCCGCAGGTGGTCCCCGGTGGCCGGGCCGACCCCGGGCAGCGTGCGCACCGACAGAGGCGCGAGGAGGTCCCGCTCCGTTCCCGGCTCGATGAGGACGAGTCCGTCGGGCTTCGCCCGCTCGGAGCCGATCTTGGCGAGCATCTTCGAGGCGGCGAGCCCGACAGAACCGGTCAGTCCGGTGACGCTTTTGATGTCGGAGCGCAGCCGCTCGCCCGCCTCGCGCGCGCTGCGCGCGTCGAAGGCCACCTTCCCCGCCTCCAGGTCGACGAAGGCCTCGTCCAGGCTCAGCGGCTCCACCAGGGGCGAGAGAGCGCCCAGCAGCCGCATGACCTGCTCGCTGATCTCGCGGTAGAGGGTGAAGCGCGGCACGAGATACGCGGCGTGCGGCGCCAGACGCCGCGCCTGGCCCATCGGCATCGCGGAGTGGACCCCGAAGGCCCGCGCCTCGTAGGAGGCCGTGGAGACCACGCCACGCGGCCCCAGGCCCCCGACCACCACCGCCTTGCCGCGCAGGCTCGGCTTCGCCGCCTGTTCCGCCGCGGCGAAGAACGCATCCATGTCCAGATGCATGATGGTGGGCGCGCTTCTCACGTACCCGATCGTCCCTCACGCCACTGACAACGCACCCGGCCCACGCTGGGCCCCGCACGCATCACCCGGACCGCCGGGCCGCGGGGCTCAGACCGCGCGGTTGCGGCGGCGGGCCAGTTCGTCGCCGGGGTTGGCGCGGATCAGCGTCTCCCCCGTGTCGATCCGTTCACCGTGCAACTGGGAGAGCGCCGCCTCGACGTCCCGCCACACGACCCCCACCGCGATACCGAAGACGCCCTGGCCGCCCTGGAGGAGTTCGAGGACCTCGTCGGTGGAGGTGCACTCGTAGACCGTCGCCCCGTCGCTCATGAGCGTCATGCCCTCCAGGTCCCGCGCGTCGCGGTCCCGCAGGTGCTGCACCGTGGTGCGGATGTTCTGGAGCGAGACCCCGGTGTCGAGGAAACGCCGGACGATTTTCAGGACGACCACGTCCTGAAAGCTGTAGAGCCGCTGCGTCCCGGAGCCCTGGGCCGCCCGCACGCTCGGCTCGACCAGACCGGTACGGGCCCAGTAGTCCAGTTGGCGGTATGTGATCCCGGCCGCCGCACAGGCCGTGGGACCCCGGTAGCCGACGCCGGGGGAACCGGTCGCGGGCGTCTCGGGGACCACTCCTGGCCGCGTCGCCGCGGGCCTGGGCGCGCTCCCGCGCAACGGCAGCGGGCCGCTCTCCCCCGGACGTCGCCCGGGAGCGCCCCCCACCCTGCTGTCGCCGCTGCTTCTCACGCCGACCTCCGTCCTCGACCTGCCTCCCGACGGTAGGCAGTCACTCGGGGTGCGTCAACGATCGCCACGCTGGGCACGCCGAGTGATAATCACCCAGAGAGTGGTTTTCCGTGACCTGTGCCGGGGAAAGGCTAGCCGAATGGCACGTTCACAGGGGCCGGATCAAGGACGTGTCCACCTGCCGGACGGGAATCCTCCGGGCCGAACCGGCCGGTGACGGCGCCGGGCACATGAGCGGCACAGCAGACGGCCGCCCCACCGTCCCGTCGAGGCGGGGCGGTGGGGCGGCCGGTCGGCTCACTGACTGTTGGTCCCGAAATCCTCGGGCGAGATCTGGTCGAGGAACTCGCGGAACTTCTCCACCTCGTCCTCCTGCTCGTCGGGAATGGCGATCCCCGCGTCGTCCAGCACACCGTCGCTGCCGTAGATCGGCGTTCCGGTCCGCAGGGCCAGCGCTATGGCGTCCGAGGGACGCGCACTGACCTCGACTCCACTGGCGAACACGAGTTCCGCGTAGAAGACACCTTCCCGGAGGTCGGTGATCCGTACTTCGGTCAGCTCCTGACCCATCGCGTCGAGCACGTCCTTGAAAAGGTCGTGCGTAAGCGGCCTGGCCGGAGACATCCCCTGTTGGGCGAAGGCGATCGCGGTCGCCTCACCCGCTCCGATCCAGATGGGAAGGTACCGGTCGCCTCCCACTTCACGCAGGAGCACGATCGGCTGGTTGGAGGGCATTTCGACCCGGACACCTACGACGTCGAGCTCGTTCACACACCAACCCTAGGACGTGACCCGAGGGTTTGGGTAGTCGGGCCCCGTCCCGGTCACGGCAGCCGCACGCCGAGGGCCAGCTGCACGAGCGCCGAGTGCAGGCCCACGGCGAGTCCGGCGAGTTCCGTGGTCCGCTCCTCCGCCTGGGCCCTGGTCTGCGGGTTGCGGTGCCTGACCAGCGGTGCGACCACTTGTTCGATCAGTCCGGCCTCGCGTTCGGCGGCGGCCTTGGTGGCCCGCAGATGGCGCGGTTCGATGCCGAACCGGCCGAGTTCCGCCACCAGCCGGGCCACGCGGACCGCCTGGGCGTCGTAGTCCCCGCCCGGCAGCGGTACGACGAGCCCGTATGACTCCCATTCGAGGAGGTCCGCTTCCCCCACCTCGGCCGCCGCCAGCAGCTCGGCACGCCCCAGGCGGCGCACCGTGACCTCCTCGGCGGCCGGCGGAGCGCTCTGCCGGCCGACCGCGGGGGCCGGGGGCCGCTCCCCCCGCTCCACGGCGTCCAGGTACTCCCGGATGGCCTTGAGCGGCAGGTAGTGGTCGCGCTGGAGCCGCAGGACGTGGCTCAGCCGCTCCACGTCCCGCGGGGTGAACTTGCGGTAGCCGGAGGCGGTCCGCTGCGGTTCGACGAGCCCCTCGGCCTCAAGGAAGCGGATCTTCGAGATCGTGACCTCGGGGAACTCCTCGCGCAGCGTCGTGAGCACCGTGCCGATGCTCACCGGCCGGCCGCCCGCGGCGGTGTCGAGACCGGCACCGCCCCTGCCTCTGTTCACCTCGGTCCTTCCCTCGCGGGTCAGATGCCCTGCTGGCTCGCGTAGAAGACCAGCCGGTACTTCCCGATCTGCACCTCGTCGCCGTTGGCCAGGGTCACGGAGTCGATGCGCTCACGGTTGACGTAGGTGCCGTTGAGGCTGCCCACGTCCGCGACCGTGAAGGACCCGTCACTCACGCGCCGGAACTCCACGTGACGGCGCGAGACCGTCACGTCGTCCAGGAAGATGTCGCTCTGCGGGTGACGGCCGGCGGTGGTCAGCTCCCCGTCGAGCAGGAACCGGCTGCCCGAGTTGGGGCCGCGGCGCACGATCAGCAGAGCCGATCCGCGCGGCAGGGCGTCCACCGCGGCCTGCGCCTCGGAGGAGAGCGTCGGCAGAGCGGTCTGCCCGGTGGTCTCCGGGTCGTACGCCTCCAGCCCCGAGATGGAGATGGTCGACGTCGTCTCGGAGGCGCGCTCCGGGGTCGCACCGGGCCGCAGGGGCGCGCCGCAGTTGGAGCAGAAGCGGCTGGCCTGCGGGTTCTGGTGACCGCACCTGGTACAGACCAGAAAGGCCATGGACGGGTCCTCCTGCCGCGGCGCTCCCGCGGGAGCGTTCGAGGGGTACGGCCCGGAGGCAAACCCTCCACCCGCACCCGAGGCCGACGGTTCCCCGGCACCTATGCGGCCCGCACCGGCGGGGTCAGCGGACGACGGGCCCGCTCCACCCAGCTGGTCACGGAACAGGGGGCGTTCCGCGCCCTGCTCCCCCGCGTCCTCGGCGCCACGGCCGGCCCGGTGCCGGTTGGCACCGTCCTCGCGTGTGCTCTTGCCGAACAACTTCGCAAAAAACTTCACGGGCGATTCCCCTTGACCGAAACAGACCCGCCCGTGGGGCAGGACGAAGCCTCATTGCACACATTGACCGTCCGGGACATCTTTACAACGTCCACAACCACCGGACAGTTTCCACCACGCGCACCTCTGACGATGCGTCGACCCCCCGCAAGCTCATGCCGTGGCCCACGGCCACGCATGCCCCGGCCCCTCACCGCGAGGACGACCGAGCGTAATCGGGCTCCTTCGCGGGCCGCAAGGCGGCCACGACGATCTTCTCCTCATCGGTCACGACCACTCCGGCCTGCTCCTTCTCCAGAGTCTGCACGATCCCGCCGGGGATGTTCAGCGCCGGTCCGAGGTCCTGCGGCTTGCCGATGACCTTGAACCGGTAGGGCGGTCGCACCGTGGCTCCGTCGACCTGGATGCCCTTGCCGGAGGCGTCGGAGAGATATGTGTCCGCCACCACCCGCACGTCGTTGACCTGGATCGCCTCGGCACCCGCCGCACGCAGTTCCTGGACCGCGTCGAGCAGCATGTCCGCCTCGACCGTCCCCTTGGAATCGCTCACCGTCATCGTGATGCCGGGTCCCTCGGCGGCCACCGTGCCCGCCAGGACGCCCAGCTGCCGCTGTTTCTCCACCGTCTGCTTCCGCGCCTCCTCGGCCTGGTCGGAACTGTTCTCCAGCTCCGTTCGCTGGCCTTCCAGACTCTGCTTCTCGTCTTCTAGACGCTGAGTACGGTCGTCCAGTTCATCGAGGATACGGACAAGATCTTCCTGGCGGGCGCCGCGCAACGCGCTGCTGTCGTTGTGCGAGCGGACCTGGATCGCGAGGCCCAGGCCGAGACCGAACAGGAGCAGGGCGACGATGAGCTGCGCCCGGGTCACGCGTGGCGGCCACAGGCCCTTGACGAGCCGCTGACGGCCCGTCAGGGGCTCTGCGGGCGGCTGCGGCGGCTCGGCGGGGACCGGAGCCGGGGGCGGGGTGCCGTCCTCGGGAGGCGGTGTCTGGCTCACGTGCGCGTCACGCCCGGAAGATGTGCCGCCGGATGGCGGCCGCGTTGGAGAAGATGCGGATGCCGAGCACCACGACGACCCCGGTGGACAGCTGGGCGCCGACGCCGAGTTTGTCGCCGAGGAAGACGATGAGCGCGGCGACCACGACGTTGGAGAGGAAGGAGACGACGAAGACCTTGTCGTCGAAAATCCCGTCGAGCATCGCCCGCAGACCGCCGAACACGGCGTCCAGTGCCGCCACGACGGCGATCGGCAGATACGGCTCGACCACCGCGGGAACCTCGGGCCGGACGAACAGTCCGACCACGACTCCCACGACGAGGCCCAGTACGGCGATCACGATGTGCCCTTCCCTGCTGTCTTCGGCTGTGCGGAACGGACGGTCACACTGGGCGCCGCCGGCAGCCGGACGTCTGCCTGCGCGGAGATCTTCGTACGGATGTCGAAGTTCTCCTTGAGCGTGTGCAGGTACTGGCCGTCCACACTGTTCTGGAACCGCGTGCTCAGCCGTTCTCCGTCGCCCACGGCGAGCACGGTGTACGGCGGCACGAGAGGTTTGTTGTCGACGAGAATCGCGTCGCCGGCCGCGCGGATGGCGGAGAGGGCGGTGAGCCGGCGGCCGTTGATCGCCACCGCCTCGGCGCCGGACTCCCAGAGGCCGTTGACGACGCGTTGCATGTCGCGGTCGCGGACCCGCCCGGTGTCGGAGAACCCGGCGCTCTCCCGGGGCCCGCCTCCGCCGCCCTGGTCCGCCTCCTTGGCGTCGTCCACGACGAGCCGCACTCCCGGGCCGTGCACGGGGACCGCGCCGGACAGGAGGCTGACGAGAGCGGTACCGCTGCCGCCGGAGTTCTTGAGTGCCGCGTCCTGGCGCTTGCTCACGTCCTCACGCAGGGCGTCGACGCGGTCCTCGAGCCGGTCGGCGTTGCCGCTCTCGTCGTTGATCCGGTCGATCAGCTCTTCGCGTTCCTTGGCGACGACCGGGGCGGCGACCCGCGCCTGCGAGGCGCCGATCGTGACGACGAGTGCCGCGAGGACGAGGCCGAGACCGAGTCCGAGCCTGGCCCGCAGGTTACGGGGCAGCCCGGCCTGCGCCCCCTGTTCCTTCTTGCGGGCGGCGGCCTCTGCGTAGCCCTCGTCGAGGCTGTGGTCCATGACGTTGGTCAGCAGCGACATGGAGGCATCGGGGCGCCGGGGCGGCGCGGTGCTCCGGACGGGGGGCTGCTGCGACATGCCGCACATCGTCGCATGTCGCGGCCCGTTCCTCCGAATGGCCCCACCGACGGACCGGGCGGCGGTCCCGTTCGTGTCGAACGGTCCCGTCCGCCCGGCCTGCCGGGTTGTTCACAGGGTGTCAGCGACCGGCGCTGTCCACGATCGCGGCCCACTCGTCGAGCAGCGCCTGCGCGGAGGCGTCGTCGGGGCCTTCGGCCCACAGGTGCGTGACGGCCTCGGCGGGGTCGGGGAGCACCATGACCCAGCGTCCGTCCGTCTCGACGACCCGTACGCCGTCGGTGATGTCCACGGACCGGTCCCCGGCCGCCTCCACGACCCGTCGCATGACGAGTCCCTTGACGGCCCACGGTGTCGCGAGGTCCCGCTTGAGGACGTGGGCGCGCGGGATGCGTGCGTCGATCTGGCTGAGGGTGAGCTGGGTGCGGGCGACGAGGCCCAGCAGCCGGACGAAGGCGGCCGTGCCGTCGAAGACGCTGCTGAACTCGGGGATGATGAAGCCGCCGCGGCCGTCACCGCCGAAGATCGTGCTGTCCTCGCGGCCTACCCGGGTCAGGTCGTCGGGCGAGGTCATCGTCCACTCGACCTGGGTGCCGTGGTACGCGGCGACCTGTTCGGCGATACGGGTCGTGGTGACCGGCAGTCCGACGCGCCCGCTGCGCCGCTCGGCGGCGACGAGGTCGAGGAGTACGAGCAGCGCCCGGTCGTCCTCGATGATCCGGCCCTTCTCGTCCACCAGGGAGAGCCGCTCGCCCACCGGGTCGAAGCGCACGCCGAAGGCGGCCCGTGCCGAGGCGACGATCTCCCCGAGCCGGATCAGTCCGGCCCTTCGGGTGTCGCCGGTCTCCGTGGGCCTGGACTCGTCCAGCCCCGGGTTGATGGTCAGCGAGTCGACGCCGAGCTTGCCGAGGAGGCTCGGCAGGACGAGTCCGGCGCTTCCGTTGGAGGCGTCGACGACGACCTTGAGCCCGGCCTCGGTGATGCCGGTGGTGTCGATGTTGCGCAGCAGTGAGCCGGTGTACGAGTCGAAGACGCTGGAGGGGAAGTGCAGGTCGCCGATCTCCCCGGGGAAGGCCCTGCGGTACTCCTGGCGTGCGTACACGCGGTCGAGCTTGCGCTGACTGGCCTGGGAGAGGTCGGCGCCGTTGCCGTCGAAGAACATGATGTCGACGGAGTCGGGGACTCCCGGCGTCGTACGGATCATGATGCCGCCGGCGCTGCCGCGCGCCGTCTGCTGGCGGGCCACGGGCAGCGGCACGTTCTCCAGGTCGCGTACGTCGATGGCGCTGGCCTGGAGTGCGGAGATCACCGCCCGCTTGAGTGCGCGGGCACCACGCGAGTGGTCACGCGCGGTGGTGACGGTCGACCCCTTCTTGAGGGTCGTGGCGTAGGCGCCCGCGAGGCGCACCGCCAGTTCGGGGGTGATCTCGACGTTGAGGATGCCGGAGACCCCGCGCGCCCCGAAGAGATGAGCCTGTCCGCGGGATTCCCAGATGACGGAGGTGTTGACGAAGGCGCCGGCCTCGATCGTCTTGAAGGGGTAGACGCGCACGTTCCCCTGGACGATCGATTCCTCACCGACGAGGCACTCGTCGCCGATGACGGCGCCGTCCTCGATTCTGGCGGCGCGCATGATGTCGGTGTTCTTGCCGACGACGCAGCCGCGCAGGTTGCTGTGTTCGCCGATGTAGACGTTGTCGTGCAGGACGGCCTTGTGAAGGAAGGCCCCCGTCTTGACGACGACGTTGGAGCCGACGACGGTGTGTTCGCGGATCTCGGCGTCGGCTTCGACCTTGGCGTAGTCCCCGATGTAGAGGGGGCCGCGCAGGACGGCGTCGGGATGGACGTCGGCGCCTTCGGCGACCCAGACGCCCGGGGAGATCTCGAACCCGTCGAGTTCGACGTCGACCTTCCGGTCGAGTACGTCGGCCTGGGCCTTGACGTAGCTCTCGTGGGTGCCGACGTCTTCCCAGTAGCCCTCGGCGATGTAGCCGTAGACGGGCTTGCCTTCCTTCATCAGCTGCGGGAAGACGTCCCCGGACCAGTCGACGGAGACGTCGGCCTCGACGTAGTCGAAGACTTCGGGCTCCATGACGTAGATGCCGGTGTTCACGGTGTCGGAGAAGACCTGGCCCCAGGTCGGCTTCTCCAGGAACCGTTCGACCTTTCCTTCGTCGTCGACGATGGTGATGCCGAATTCCAGCGGATTGGGCACCCGAGTCAGGCAGACGGTGACGAGGGCGCCTTTTTCCTTGTGGAAGTTGATGAGGTCGGTGAGGTCGAAGTCGGTGAGCGCGTCACCGGAGATGACGAGGAAGGCATCGTCCTTCAGCGCTTCCTCGGCGTTCTTGACGCTGCCGGCGGTGCCGAGTGGCTTCTCCTCGTTGGCATAGGTGAGTTCCATGCCGAGTTCTTCGCCGTCACCGAAGTAGTTCTTGACGAGTGAGGCCAGGAACTGGACGGTGACCACGGTCTCGGTCAGCCCGTGCCTTTTGAGCAGCCTCAGCACGTGTTCCATGATGGGCCGGTTGGCCACCGGGAGCAGGGGCTTGGGCATGCTTGAGGTCATGGGGCGAAGCCGGGTACCTTCGCCACCGGCCATCACGACGGCCTTCATGTCGGAAGCGTCCTCCTTGAAAGAGACGACTGAATTACCGACCGGGACCGCACGGAATCAGCTACGGACTCAATCGGCCGCGGTGTCCGCCTTGATGACTCGGCGGACCTGCACCACGTACAAGATTCCTGCCCACCAATAGAGCGTTGTACCCCATCCGGCGAACGCCCATCCGAAAACCGCCGCTGTGGACGCGAGCCAGCCGCTCCCGTCGCTGAGCAGCAGCAACGGGAAGGCGTACATCAAGTTGAAGGTAGCCGCCTTCCCGAGAAAGTTCACCTGGGGAGGCGGGAAGCCGTGCCGTCGCAGGAGGCCGACCATGACGAGAAGGACCAGCTCACGGGCGAGCAGTACGCAGGTGAGCCAGAGCGGAAGAATCTCCCGCCAGGTGAGGCCAACCAGGGTCGACAGAATGTAGAGCCGGTCGGCGGCGGGGTCGAGGAGCCGGCCGAGCCGGCTGATCTGATTCCAGCGTCTGGCGAGTTTTCCGTCCAGGTAGTCGCTGATTCCGCTGAGGGCGAGGACGAGGAGCGCCCATCCGTCGCTGTTGTGCCCGTCGAACTCGGGGCGGAGAATCAGCCAGAGGAAGAGGGGTACCCCGAGGAGCCTCGCGGCGCTGAGGATGTTGGGAATGGTGAGTACCCGGTCCGTCTGGACCGCGGTCTCCTGGACCTCCACCCGGGGGCCTCCTGAGAGAAAATGCCAACGTTGCCCCCTGACTTTACCCTCCGTCGCGGCGGGCTCTCACGGAGGGGCGGCCGCGCAGCCACGGCTCAGCCGACGGTCGTCCGCCTCCCCTGGCCTTTCCGGAACCGCTGGTACCCCCGGAACGCGGAAAAGCCCCGCACCATAAAGGTGCGGGGCTTCCCCAGCAAAAATTGTTCGGCGGCGTCCTACTCTCCCACAGGGTCCCCCC
>NZ_JBFALS010000019.1:0-116714 GCF_040656295.1 Streptomyces sp. NPDC049954 | reverse complement strand
GGCCCGCGCCCCGGAGGGCGCGGGCCGAGACGTTTCCGGGAGCCGGTCAGGCCGTACGGGTCCGCAGCTGACGGGCCTTCCAGGCGAGCAGGGCGGCCTGGGCGACGAAGAACACGCCGCCGCCCGTGGCGTAGACGGACAGGACGTCGAGGGACGGGGCGTCGCCCGCTGCCTGGATGTTGTAGAAGACGCCGACGACGAAGGACAGTCCGCCCGCGATCAGCATCGGCCACTGCTTGCCCAGTTCGGGGCCGCGCCGCCGCAGGCCGACCAGCACCTGGGCCGCTCCGGACAGGACGGCCCAGGCTCCGAACACGCTGAGCACCGTGGCGAAGGAGCCGAAGCCCGCGATGCCGACGGCGAGGGCGGCGAGAGTGCTCAGCGCCGCGTTGAACGCCGTGACCCGGCGCTCGGAACCGTCCGGGAGGGCCCGGTGGTCGATCAGTGAGGACACCGCGTCGATCAGCGGATAGACGACCAGCAGGGTGATCGCCGGGCCGTCGAGGCGGTCATGGGCTCCGGCGAAGACCGCGGCCCAGACCACGGCCAGGACGCCGCGGCTCAGGTACAGCCTCAGCAGGGAGGAGCGTTCGCCGTTCGCCGTGGGCGCCCCGGTCGTCAGCGTGTGCGCGGTCATCAGCCGGCCTTTCAGGGAGGTGGGAAGGGTGAGGAGACTGCTCAGTGCCGGTGGGCGACGACGCAGCGGAAGCTGCCGGCGGCCGTGGGGTCACCGTGACCGCTGTAGCGGGACACCAGGGGGTAGCGGCACAGGTCGCGGGTGAGCGTCCGGCCGGAGTCGTTGGTGAGGTCGGCGGTGATGGTGTCGGGCGCCTTGCCCTGCTCGACCCACTTCGTCAGCGCCTTCAGGTCACCGGTCTGCTCCTTGAGCCCGCAGTGGCTGGTGCCCGGGGCGAGGTAGAGACGGTAGAAGTCGTCGACCCGCTGCGATCCGCCCATCTTGTGCTCGACGTGCTCGCGGTAGTCCACGGTGCCCTGGGTGGGGATGAACTGGTCGGACTGGCCGTGGTACGTGAGGAGCTTGCCGCCGGACTTGCGGAAGGCGGACAGGTCCGGGTCGTCAGTGCCGATGATCTTGTCGTACTCGGCCTGGGACTTCTTGAACGCCTCGGCGAACTGGCCGTACGTCAGGATTCCGGTATCGAGGCCGGGCTGCTTCTCCACCCACTTCGCCGTCCAGGCCTCCGGGACGCTGAACGGTTTGGGACCGGCGAGCCCCTGCGAGAGGTTGGCGCCGATCGGCACGCCGTACCACAGCTTCTTGCCACGGGTGTCGCGCGGGCCGTCCCAGATCTTGCGCACCACGGCGGCGTCGGCTGCCGTGACGGTCTCCTCCTTGCCCTCGCACACGACCTTCGTGCCGATCAGCCTGCGGGGGTCGTAGTCGCAGCGCGAGGCGTCGGAGACCAGGCCGTCCTTGGCGCCGTCGAGCGAGTCACAGGCCTTGATCGCGGCCTCGGTGAAGAGGTCGAGCTCGCAGCCGGTGGGGCGGGTCTTCTCCTGGTTCATCACGACCTGCGGCCACAGCGTCGCGACCTCGAACTCGTCCCAGTTGACGGCGGGCGCGTTGGCGAGGATGCCGTCGTAGTCGTCGGGGTGGCGCTGGGCCTCCATGTAGCCCTGGCGTCCGCCGGTCGAGCAGCCGTTGAAGTAGGAGTAGGCGGCGGCCTTGCCGTAGACCGCGTCGACCACCGCCTTGCCGACGATGGCCGTCTCGTGCTGGGAGCGTTCGGCGAAGTTCTTCAGCAGTTCGGTGTTGACCTTGCCCTTGCTGTTCAGCGCCCAGTCGCTGTCGATGGCGTCACCGACGCCGGCGTCGGTGGTCGCGGCGGCGTACCCCTGCTTGACGGCGTTGGCCAGTCCGGGGTTGTTGTCCCCGGCGGCGAAGGCGGCGCCGCCGAACGCCTGGAAGCGGCCGTTCCAGTGCGCCTCGGGCAGCCAGGTGCGCACCTTGGCGTGGTCGTCGGCGCCCGGGTGGGTGAGGGTGACCGTCACCTCGCAGTAGGCCGGGACATCGAGGACCTGGCCGCCCACGGCTCCGGTCCCGTCCACGGTCCCTCCCGCCTGGTGGACCGCTGTGACGGACTCCACCGTGGCGCCGGCCGGGGCCTTCACGGAGACGGCGGAACAGGTGGGGGCCGGGGAGGCGGAGCTCCCGGTGGCCGCCGAGGCGGTCGGCAGGTAGACCGCCGCCGCCAGCGGCACACCGGCCGCGAGAACGGTCAGGAGTCGTTTCATGACTTTCCTCTTCCGAGAAGTGTGTGTCCGCTTCAGACACATGACTGGGCACCGCGACAGGCGGGCCGGCTCGACCTGCCCGACGCGGGTGTGTGCTCTGTTGCAACTCCCGCCGTCTGCCGGGCGGCCCGGGGTTCCCCGGGCATTTCGCCGTGGCGGCGACGGGTGACGACGCGCCGTTCTCACCGAATCGCTCCGCCGCCCGTGGGCGACGAGAAGAGACTGACACGTGCCGCGTCACCGGTCAAGCAGGTGACGATCGTTCGGAGTGGCCAGACCCGGCAATCGGTGATGACGGTGCACGTGAGCAAGGAGACGATCACGCTGTGCCGGACCGGCGGAGCGCCACTCATGACGGGCGGGGACGTTCTCCCGGGCCAGGCTGACACCACTCACTCTGCCCAGCCGCCGAACCCGGCGCATCAGTCAGTTGACGGTCAGTCCCGGCCGTCAGATCCGCGGTGACCGGTCGGCGGGACCACGGCTTCGGGAGCCTGTCGACGCCTCGTTACCGGAGCCCAGTCAGGTGACGGACACCGTCACCTTCGCGCCCTCCGTACGGTGAGGTGACGGGCCGGCCGCATCCTGGCGAAGGCGAACGGCGAACGGCGGACGGCGGACGGCGGACGGCGGACGGCGGACGGCGAACGGCGAACGGCGGACGGCGAACGGCGAACGGCGGACTCGCCGGGCGTGCGGACACCCGCACCTCTGGGCCGACCCGGTACCGCACCCCTCTCGCGGCTTGAGCCCTGTGCCCCTCCTCTTCGCATCGACACAAGTGTCAACACGTGTGCACTGAGGACCGTTCACGGTCCTGCTAGTGTGATCAGTCCCTCAGCCGAATCGCCTCCCCGCCCCAATCTCCTTTCCTCATCGGAACGTTGACCATGCCCTTTCGCTTTCCTGGCGACACAACACACACCCGTGTCGCGCTTGTCACCGTGGCCGACACCGGTCTCGGACGTGCCGTCGCCCGGCAGCTGGCACGAGCGGGTATGCGGGTGTACGCGGGAGCCCGCGGCGAGGAGGCCGGCCGGGCCGTCGCGGGCGAGCCGGGCGCCTGCGGTCTCGACGTACGCCACGTACCGCTGGACCTCCACGACGACGCGACGGTGTCCCGCGCCGCCGAGCTGATCGAGCAGTCCGCCGGACACCTGGACGTCCTGGTCACCATGACCGGGCTCACCGCCTTCCCCGGCAGGACCGGGGCGGACTCACCGGACGGCTTCCAGGCCGTGTTCGAGACCAATTTCCTCGACGGCCTCCACCTCATGACAGTGACCAACGCGATGTTCCCGCTCCTGCGCCGTTCGGCCGGCGGACGCGTCGTCAACGTCTTCAGCGCCTTCCAGCCACCCGCGACGACCCGGGACGTCGTCCCCAGGAACGCCGTCGAGGCGCTGACCCTGCATTACGCCGACCTCGGCCGCCCGGACGGCGTGCTCGTGAACGCCGTCTGCGTGGCGGCGGAGATACCCGCGCGGGATGGCCGCGAGGACGGCGCCGCGTCGCTCCGGGCCGCCGCGCTGCCCGTCCGGCTCGCCCTGACCGGGGACCACGCGCGCACCGCCACCTACACCGGACCCGACGGTGTGTGCGCGAGCCTGTCGGCGGGCCCGGGCGGCGCGACCGGCGTCGTCACGATCGACGTCGTCTGACGAGGGCCGCGGCCGGCGGCACACCTGCCGATTTACCCGTATCACCGATGTTCACCGGTGATACGTTCCTCCGCTCAGCAACGATCCAGGACAGGGACGGAAAGTCATGAACCCTCAGAACTCCGCCTATGACGTGATCCTTGTCGGGGGTGGCACCGCCGGTTGCGTGCTCGCGGCACGGCTGACGCAGGACACGGACGTCCGCGTGCTGCTCCTGGAGGCCGGGACCTCGATGTCCGGTCTGCCGGATTCCGTCGGGGAGCCCACGGCCTGGCCCTCGCTCGCGGCGACGACCGCGGGGTGGGGCGACAGTACGGTGGTCCAGCGCGCCTCCGGTTCTCCCGTCCCCCTGCCCCGCGGCCGGGGTCTCGGTGGTTCCTCGGCCATCAACGCCATGGTGTTCGCCCGCGGCCACCGCTCCAGCTACGACAGTTGGGGTGACCACGGCGCCAAGGGCTGGTCCTTCGACGACCTGTTGCCGTACTTCCGGCGCAGCGAGACCGCAGTCAGCGGCGCCCCCGGCCGGGGCACTGACGGGCCGCTGACCGTCGGCCCGGCCACCGCGCCCAACGAGATCCTGCTCGCGTGCCTGGACGGCGCGGTCGAGGCCGGGCACCCCAGGGCCCGCGACATCAGCGGCGGACTGGAGGAGGGCTTCGCCCCGGTCGACCTGAACATCGTCGCCGGACGCCGGCAGAGCGCGGCGGACGCCTACCTCGCCCCCGCCCTGAACCGGCCCAACCTGCGCGTCGTCACGGACGCGGTCGCCCACCGGCTGCTCTTCGACGGCGAGCGCTGCACCGGCGTCGAGTACGGAGCCGACGGCCGGACGCACACCGCGGCGGCCGGGGAGGTGGTCCTGACGGCGGGGACCATCGGCTCGGCGCAGTTGTTGCTGCGCTCCGGCGTCGGCCCCGAGGAGGACCTCCGGCGAGCCCGAGTGGAGGTCGTCCACCCGCTCCCCGGTGTGGGGCGCAACCTCCACGACCACCCACTCGCCACCCTCGTCCACCGCACGCGGCGGCAGGTGCCCGCGCCACACAACAACCACGGCGAGATCCTGGGCCTGCTGCGCAGCACCCCCGAGGTGAACGGGCCGGATCTCCAGATCATCTTCGTCGACATCCCCTTCCCCAACCCGGTCGCCCCGGTGACGAACGGCTTCACCATCGGCATCTCGCCGCTACGGCCCGCCAGTCGCGGCACGCTCCGGATCACCTCGGCCGATCCGGACGCCCCGCCCCTGATCGACCCCCGCTACTTCGCCGAGGAACAGGACGTACGGGCGGTGTTCGCGGGTATCACGACAGCCCGCAGGATCGCCTGCTCCCCGGCGCTCGCCGACTGGGGCGTCGAGGAGGTCAGTCCGGGGCCCGACGCCGTGGACGAGCGGTCGATCGGCGACTACGCCCGGAGGTACTTCGGCTCCTACTGCCACCCCGTCGGCACCTGCGCCCTGGGAGAGGACGAGATGTCCGTCGTCGACTCCGCTCTGCGCGTGCGCGGACTCGAGGGCCTGCGCGTCGCCGACGCCTCCGTCATCCCCTCGATTCCCTCCAACAACACCAACGCCACGGTCTACGCGATCGCGGAGCGCGCCGCCGACCTGCTGCGCCACCCCTGACCGCGCCGCACGCCGCGTCCGGGCACCGTTCCAAACGGGGGACGGTGCCTCTGGGGTCCGCCCCAGGCACCGTCCTCCCTGATACGCCGTTATGCCAGAGCCTGTCGTTCGTGGCCTCCCGTCCAACGCGGCAGGAGCTTGTCCAACGCGGCTCGACCTTGGTGCGGGTTTTCGCAGTTCACCGGGCATGGAAGCGGGCTTCGGTCGATCCTTTCCTCCGCCAACCGAGGCAGATGCTCAGCGCGAAGGCCGTGGTCGTGAGTTTGGTGGGTGCAGGCGTTCCGGGCGCGTACCCGGGCGTTCCGGGCGCGTACCCGGGCGGGCCGGCGTCGGCCGTCAGCCCGCGCGGACACCGGCGAGGAAGCGTCCGGCCGGCTCGGCGCTCTTCTCGGGTGGGGTGGTGGTCGTCTGCCCGAAGTCCACGAAGAGTTCGTGGACACCTGCCTCGGCTGCGGCCCGCGCGTAGTCGATGTACTGCTGGAGTGTTCCCCGCCGGGGGATTTCGTCGGGGGCGGCCTTCGTGTCGGTCAGTTCGAGGTTCACGCGCAGGGCCATCCGGAGGGTGACGGGGTCGCGCTCCGCCTCCTCGGCCTCCCGTACGACGGTGGCCCACATGTCCAGGAGATACGGCAGTGGCATGGCCACCGGGAGCCAGCCGTCCAGACGCCGTCCGATACGGCGTAGGCCCCGGGGCGTGAAGGCCGCCAGCAGGACGGGTGGCCCGGGTCGCTGGTGCGGCTTCAGCCCGACCTTGGTCTCGGGGATGGTGAACAACGGGCCCTCGTGGGCGTAGACCTCGCTGGTCCAGTAGCCCCGCAGAATGTCGAGCGTCTCGTCCAGCCGCGCACCCCGGCCTGCCCACGGCACGCCGACGGCGGTGTACTCCTCGGGCATCCAGCCGAGCCCGAGTCCGACGTCGAGGCGTCCACCACTGAGGAGGTCGAGGGTGGTCAGCGACCGTGCCAGCATGAGGGGCGGCTGCCACAGGCCGTTCAGCGTGCTCGTGCCCAGCCGGACTCGGGTGGTGTGCGCCGCGGCGAACGTCAGCGCCACCAGGGGGTCCAGGTGATTCTCGTAGACGCGCGGCATCACGCCGTCATTGCTCGGGTAGGGCACGCTCGGCGTGGCCGGGGCCAGCACGCGGTCCCCGCTCCACAGGGAGTCGTATCCCATCTCCTCCGCGGCGCGGCTGACGCCGATGACGGCTTCGGGCCCCGCGTCGGGGCCGAACGTGGGAAGGGCGAGCCCAATGCGCATATGCCTACTCCCTGCGTCAGGCCGACATATGTGCCGCACATCCGGCGGCTCCGCCGACCGATTCTGTCGCTGTCCCGCACGACTATAGGTTTCTCCGCGCCGGCCGGACGGGCCACCCGGACATGCGCCCAGCCGGCGAGCGGTGTTCAGGCATCCGCCGCGGACAGGGGTACGCCGAGCATCCCCTCCAGCACGGCGACGGTCTCCGCGGGCTCCCGCGCGTGGTGGACGGCGCTTCCCAGTTCCGCCGCGGGCGCCAGGTACGGCTCGGTGTCGTCGACGAACACGCACTCCTGGGCGGGGAGGTCCAGCGCCTCGAACATGAGGCGGAAGATCCGTGGATCGGGCTTGCGCAGCCCGACCTCCTCGGACAGCACGACGGCGTCGTAGCGTCGCCGCACGTCGTATCCGTCGTAGAGGTTCCAGGGGTGCGTGCCCACGGAGTTGGAGAGAATGCGCCGGGGCGGGACACCCGGCACATGTCACTGGTCGTGGCGGCCACGGAGGACCGGTTGGTGGCCCGGAGCACTCCGTGGAACTCGCCGACGGCATCGCCGACGCGCGACTCGTCCGGGTCCCGGGCGGTCACGCGGCCGGCTTCGAGGACCCGGCGCCGACCCGGAACGCGCTGGCCGGCTTCCTCGGAGAACCGCACCACTGAGGGGTGTCCGGTGCGGCTCACGGCCGGGGTCGCGAGGTACCGTGTCTGCCCCCGAGGAGGGTCGCTGCCGATGGCTACGTACGTGTTGATTCCCGGTGCCGCGTCCGGCCCGTGGTACTGGCATCCGCTGGAGGCCGAGCTGCGCGGGCGGGGCCATGACGTGGTGGCGGTGGACCTGCCGTGCGACGACGACTCGGCCGGGCTCGCCGAGTACGCCGACACCGTGGTCGACTCCGTAGGTGATCGGGCCGGCCTGATCCTGGTGGCCCATTCCTTCGGCGGGTTCACCGCCCCACTGGTGTGCGACCGTGTGCCGGTGGACCTGCTGGTGATGCTCCAGGCGCAGATCCCGGCGCCGGGCGAGAGCCCCGGCCAGTGGTGGACCAACACCGGCTACGAGCAGGCAAGGCGGGAACAGGACGAACACGACGGCAGGGACGCCGACGACGACACCGCCCTGTTTTACCACGACACCCCGCCCGCACTGGCCGCCGAGGCCGAGAAGCACACCCGTACGCAGTCGGCCACCCCGTTCCTGAAGCCATGGCCGCTGGCCGCCTGGCCGGATGTGCCGACAAGGTTCCTCATGTCCCGGGACGACCGTTTCTTTCCCGCCGCGTACATGCGCAGGATCGTGCGGGAGCGCCTGGGCATGACACCCGACGAACTGCCCGGTGACCACTGCCCGATGCTCGGTCACCCCGCAGAACTGGCCGACCGCCTGGAGGCATACCGAACCGGGGCGTGACAGCCGCCCCGCTCATGCCCCTCTTCCGCTCAGCGCCGAGCCGCCGCACGTCATTCTGTGGCGCCGATCGTCCGCGCCCGCAGGTGGTGGCTGACGTCGCCCGTCAGGTGGATGCGGACCTGACGCTCCGTGAAGCGCCACCGGCCCTCCCGGCGCTCGAAACGGTCGTGGTAGCGCCCCGCGGCCACGGGTTGCAGCGGGAAGTCGGGCAGGGCCTGGAAGACCGTGACGTAGGAGCGCGCGACGGCGGTTCCCGCGGTCGCGTCGACGTCCACGGCGATGTTGCTCGTGGCGTGATGGGTGCGCGGCGTGCCGTCCTCGTAGAGGATCACGCTGTCCCGGAGCATCTTCTCCACGCCCGCGTCCCTGCCCCGGACCGGCGCACCGCTGCCGAGAAACACGGCGTCGGCGAACAGTTCGCCGACCCCGGCGAAGTCCCCGGCGTCCACCAGCTCGGCGTACTGGGCGATCAGGTTGGTGATGGCGGCTGTGTCAAGGATCATGCTCACACGTCCAACAAGAAAGGTGGCCTGTTCGCCCTCCGTGCCGTCAACCGGGCGCGGGACGAGCGCGGTCACACGGTCAGGTGATGGCCGGACGGCTCACGGGCGCAGGGCCTGGAGCGTCAGTTCGCCGTAGCGGCGCCACAGCGCGGGGTCCCGCTCGGCGATGCGGACCAGCTGGACCGCCGAGCCGCACAGCACCACGCGCAGGTCGCGGATCGTGGCGTCGGCGCGGACCCTGCCGGTGGACTTGGCCGCGTCCATGAGGTCCGACAGCTGGGTCAGCAGGCCGGAGGGGCCTCTGAAGCCCGCGTCGGCGAGGGCCTCCGACAGCAGCCGGTCGTCGGCGAGACTCTCGAAGAGCCGGAGTACGTAGTCGCTGAACGCCCGGTAGGGGTCCGCCTGTGCGAGCGCGGGGGCGGTGATCCGCTGGAGCCGGGCCAGCCGGTGCTCCACGGCGGCCGCCACGAGGTCCTCCTTGGTGGGATAGCTGCGGTAGACGGTCGCCTTGCCCACTTCCGCCCGTTCGGCGATCTGTGGAACGGTGCCCTGGAGGCCGGCTTCCTGGAAGACGGCGAGCGCCGCGGCGAAGACGCGCTCGTGGTTGCGGCGGGCGTCGGCGCGTCGCAGGGGTGCGCCGGACTCGGCGGGGCTCGGGCTCGTCTCCACGGGTTTCACCCACCCATTGTGCCCACGCGCCTCCCCCCGCCACCGCACCGTCCCGGAACGAACTGCCCTGCTACTCGAAAGCCGATCGGGTCGGCCGGGCCCGTTTCGAGCCGTTGAACCTTTTGCTCTGCTGGTTCCGTCTACCCGAAGACGACAAGCGGACCGTAGGGTCCGAATGATGCGACTGGAGCGCTGATGAACCGGTTGGACGATTCCCGGAAAGACACCCCGCCTCTGGACTCGGCCTCGACGCTCGTCGAGGCGGCCCGCGCCCTCTCCCCCGTACTGCTCAGTGAGGCCGACGACGCGGAGCGCGACAGCCGGCTCACCCCCGGCGCCACGCGGGCGTTGCGGGACGCCGGCATGTTCCGTCTGGGCACGCCCGGGCGCCTGGGCGGACACGAACTCCCGCTCAGCGCCTGCGTCGACGTCCTGGCCGAGATCGGCCGGGCCTGTCCGTCCAGCGCCTGGGTCGTCATGCTCTCCTACGGGGCCCAGCAGATCGCCGCCTCCTTCGGCGAGCAGGCGCGACTCGACCTCTGGGGCGACAGTCCGGACGTCCCGATGTGCGGGGTGTTCGGCAGCGCGGGGGCCACCGCGGAGCCGGTCGAGGGCGGGCTCCTGGTCTCCGGCCGGTGGTCGTGGGCGTCCGGCTGCCGGCAGGCCGAGTGGGGAGTGTTCGGTGTGCCCCTGGCCCGTTCCGGAGGGCGCGAGGCCGAACCGGGAGTCGCGCTCCTCCCGATGAGCCGTCTGGCCGTCGAGGCGACCTGGGACATGGCCGGTATGCGCGGCACCGGCAGCGACACCGTCGTCGCCGACGGCGTCCTCGTCCCGCTCCACAGGACCCGGCCCTTCTCCGAGGTGGTGGCGCGCGAGGAGGGGGCCGACGAACCGCTGTACCGGGTCCCGCCGGGCTCCCTGACGCTGACGAGCGCGGCACCGTTGCTCGGGGCCGCCCGCGCCGTCCTCCGTCTGACGCTGGAATCCGTCGAGGGCGGCAAGCCGATGGCCATGTCCCTCCACCGGCGGCTGGCCGACTCCCCCAGCGTCCAGGCGGCTCTCGCCGACGCGGCCACCCTGATCGACTCCGCCTCCCTCCACCTCGCGCGCTCCGCCGCGTCGGTCGACGCGGCCGCGGCCTCGCCGGACTCCCCGGCCCTCCTGGACCGGGCCCGGGTACGGATGGACGTGGGGCACGCCTGCACGTCTCTGCTCCAGGCGGTGCGACTGCTCCTCACGGTGAACGGGGCGAGCGGCTTCTCGCGGGCGAAAGTCGTCCAACGGTACTGGCGCGATCTGGAGACGGCGGCCCGGCACCCCACCCTGAACCCCGGCCTCGCCCGGGAGATGTACGGCCGCGCCCTGGTGGGCGATCAGCGGCCCGTCAGCCCCATGGTGTGACACCGGTGCCCGCGACCGCACCTGATGCGGGCTCAGGTGTGTCCGGGCACCCGCCTGCGGCGGCCCGCGTCCCGGCGCGCGGGCCGGGCGCGGCGCCGTTCAGCGTTCCTTCGCGAGGGCGTGGACGCCATGGGTGTCCAGCCAGCCGAGGACGTGGTCGGCGACCGCGCGCCAGCCGCTGTCGACGACCATGGAGTGGCCCCGGTCCGCGAACTGCTTCAGCTCGCTCACGGCCGTGGAGTCGCCGTACAGCCTGTACACGGCGCGGGTCACGGGGTCGGGCACCATCCGGTCCTCCTGCCCGGACACCAGGAGCAGCGGCCCGCGTGCCGCGTTGCCGACATCGGCGAAGGCGCCGGGGCGGTGGACGGCGTTCCCGAGGACGAGGTCGGTGAGCAGGCGACGCGGCGCGGGCACCACGTAGCGCTCGAAGAGCCCGTCGGACTCCTCCGGTCCGACCGTGTTGGCGAAGACGTGCCGGAACCGCTCGCTCGGCAGGGACACGAGCCCGTACCCGCTCGCCGGGTCCCCCGAGTTCTCCCGGTCCGGAGTCCACAGGCGGGCGGACGAGGCCGTCAACGGGACGTCGTTGACCGGGGCCGGCGCGATCGCCACCGCCGCCCGGCCCAGGTTCGCGCCGATGAGGTGCTGCGCGACGAGTCCGCCGGCCGCGTGCCCGACGAGTACGGGCGAGCTGTCGAAGGACCGCACGATCCTCCCGTAGTGGTCCGTGAGCGCGTCCAGGCCGATCTCCCCGAGCGCCCCCGGCGACCGGCGCGTCTCGCGCACCGTCGGTGCCTCTCCCGGCCACTTGGGGGCGAACGTGCTGAAACCCCGGCTGGTGAAACGTTCGGCCCACGGCTCCCACGACAACGCGTGCAGCCACGCGCCATGGATGAAGACGACGGGAGTGCGGTTCACGGCTGAGCCCTCCGAGCGTGGACGAGTACCCGGCACCAGCAGGCGGGCGATCACTCAAGGGTGTTCCGGACCCGGCCCGCCGAAAACAGTCGAATGACTTAATGTTCCCGGCCGCCCGGCCGCCCCGGGAGCGACGCCGGGCAGCGGGCGTTCCGGCGGCCGGAGCGCGACCGGGCACCGCCCCGCCCCGCGCTCGAAGGCACCGCGCGAGATGGTCGCCGCGCACGTCGAACGTGTAGGGGGCCGTCTCACCGTCAACTGACTGATGCACCTGGCCACCCGCCGGACAAGAGTGTGTGACGTCAGCCCGGCCGCACGGAGGGAGAACTCGTTCATGAGCGGTAACCGACCCGGTGTCCGGGCCGGACGAGCGGCGCCGCGGGAGCTTGCCCGGCTGTCACTGGACATCCACCGGACACGGGACTCGTGCGCCCGGCAGGCCGTCCGGGCCGAGCTCCGGTTCGACGCCGGGGCGCCCCTGGCGGTGACCGTGGCCTTCCTGGTCGACGGCGCCCCACGCGTCACCTGGCTGGTCGGCCGCGATCTGCTCCGCCAGGGCCTGTTCTCGGCGAGCGGCCTCGGTGACGTTCAGATGTGGCCGGCGACGCGAGCGGACGACGAGCGGGCGACGGCTTGGCTGCGACTCAAGGCCCACGACACGACGGCGCTGTTCGAACTGCCCGTCCCGCCTCTGGCGAACTGGCTCGCGCACACCTACGAACTGGTGCCCGCCGGGGAGGAGATGGACGGAGTGGACTGGGACGCCGTCACCACGGATCTGCTCGCGGCCCCTGAGTCGCCGTCCGGCTGAACACGAGCGCGGGGACCGCCAGTCGGGGACCGGTCGCGGCCCGCGCGGGAGCGACGACTCCCCGGCAGCCCGGAGGGAACCGGCGGCCCGCCCCGCCACACCTGCATCCGCATCCGCACAGTGCCAGTTCACTGGCGAAACGAAAGGTTTCACATGATCAACAGGCGTACCTTCAGCAAGGCCGTCGGCCTGGGCACGGGCGCGGCGGCGGTACCGCTGGCGGGCCTGCAGGCGGTTCCGGCCTCCGCCACCTCGCGGAAGGAGGGTGGCGGTCAAGTCCCGACCGTACCCGCCGTGGCCTCCGGCACCCACACGTCCTTCAGCAGGCTGAAACAGGTCAGGGCCGGCCTGCTGGACGTCGGCTACGCGGAGGCGGGCCCCGCCCACGGCCCCGTGGTCATCTGCCTGCACGGCTGGCCCTACGACATCCACAGCTTCGTCGACGTGGCCCCGCTCCTGGCCGAGCAGGGCTATCGCGTCATCGTCCCGTACTTGCGCGGGCACGGCACGACGCGCTTCCTCTCCTCGCGGACGTTCCGCAACGCGCAGCAGTCGGCGATCGCGCTCGACATCATCGCCCTGATGGACGCGCTCAAGATCGAGAAGGCCGTACTGGCCGGCTTCGACTGGGGCTCGCGCACCGCCGACATCGTGGCCGCACTGTGGCCCGAGCGGGTCAAGGCCCTGGTGTCGGTGAGCGGCTATCTGGTCACCGACATCGAGGCCCAGAAGTCACCGCTTGCCCCGGCGGCCGAGTACACGTGGTGGTACCAGTACTACTTCGCCACCGAGCGCGGCAGCAAGGCCATGCACAGCGACGAGTACCGGCCCCAACTGTGCCGGCTGGTCTGGGACACCGTCTCTCCGACCTGGGGCTTCGACGACGCCACCTTCCAACGCACGGCGCTGGCGTTCGAGAACCCCGACTACCCGGCCATCGTCGTGCACAACTACCGCTGGCGCCTGGGCCTCGCCGACGGTGAGCGGCGTTACGACCGTTTCGAGAAGCAGCTGGCCCCGCGTCCGTTCGTCACGGTGCCCACCGTGACCCTCGACGCCGAACGCGATCCCTTCACGCCGGCCGGCGACGGCAGCTCGTACCGCGACCGGTTCACCGGCGCCTACGAGCACCGGACGCTGAAGGGTATCGGCCACAACTTGCCGCAGGAGGCGCCCACCGCCTTCGCCCAGGCCGTCGTCGACGCCGACCGTCTCTGAAGCCGCTCTCCGGGACGGGCCGCGCCCGCTCCAAAGGACGGGCGCCCTCCACGTCCGCCACAGCCTACGGGCCGCTCACCGAAGGGGGCTCTTCCTCACCGCCACGACACCGGGCACCGTGGCGCCGGCAGCCGTACTGTCCTGGTGCCTGCTGCCGGGCGACGAGGCGAAGATCGGGCGGTCGTACGGCATCGCCGTCGGCGCGGCTCCGCTCGCGTTCGTCCGGTCGCTCGTCCGGGCGTTCCGGAGCAGGCCCTCCCCCCGCCCTGATCCTCGGGTACGCCGCGCCGGAAGGCGTCTTTCTCGGCGTCATCTACAGCGCGCCACCTCGTCCTTGCTCTGGCCGGGCGTGGTCGTCCAGGCGGTACTGGGCACCTTCGCGGTCTCGGCGGGTGGGCTGATCGCCTACCGCTCGCGCTGGATTCGCGTCACCCGGAGGTTCTCCGGGTTCGCGCTCGGGGCTGCGACCGGCTTCCTCCTCCTGATGGCGGCCGACCGCTCTTCTCCGCCTTCGGCGCGGGCCACGGCCTCGGCTTCGACAGCGGCCCCCTCGGCCTCGCCCTCGGTGTCGCCGGCATCCTGCTCGGCGCCTGCTTGCTCGCCGTGGAATTCCAGCCGGTCGAGGGCGGGATCGCCTACGGCGCCCCGCGCGAGGAGTCGTGGCCGGCGGCGTTCGGTCTCACCTCGACGCCGGTGTGGATCTACCTGGAGGCGCTGCGCGTACTGACCATCCTGAACAACGACAACTGGCGCCGCCGGCAGGCACGGCGGCACCCGCCGGGCACACCCGGGCCGGACTGGAGGACCGGTGCGGCCCGTTTGGCCTGGAGGGACGCGAACCGCCCCACGTGAGAGTTGACTCTCATATTATGTGAGAGGACACTCTCACATCATGGACGGGAACCGGCTGGGCGATATCGAGATCACCGATCCGCGGGCGATGCGGGCGTTGGCACATCCGGTGAGACTGGCGATCCTCGACCGCCTCCAGCGGCACGGGCCGGCGACGGCCACGGAACTCGCGCCCGATGTGGGCGCGACCCCCTCGGTGACCAGTTGGCATCTACGGCACCTGGCGGGTTTCGGCCTCGTCCGGGACGCCGAGGCCGGGACGGACCGTCGGCAACGGCGGTGGGAGGCGGCAGCGCGTGGTTTCCGCTTCGAGGCACCGGAGGACGAGGAGGGCAGGTCGGCCGCGCGGGCGCTGACCCGGGAGATGTTCGCGCGCTACGGAGAGCTGCCGGGCAGGTGGGCGGCCGAAGTCGAACCCGGCCTGGACCCGGTGTGGCAGAAAGCTGCCGGTCTGGCCCACACCCGGGTGATCGTCTCGGCGGAGGAACTCGCGGCGATCCAGGACGAGATCGAGCGGGTGATCGCGCCCTACGTGACCCGCGCCGCTGCCGAACGTCCGGCCGGAAGCCGCGGCGTCCGACTACTTCGTTACGTCCTGCCCGAGCAGGACGAGGAACAGGCCGGCGGGGACCGGTGAGCACCCCGGGGGCGGGCGGCCCGATATCCCTGTGGCGTGACCGGCGCTTCCGCCGCTTCTGGGCGGGACAGTCGATCTCGGAGTTCGGCGACCGGATCACGGAACTGGCGATGCCGTTGATCGCCGTGACAGCGCTGAGCGCCTCGGCCAACCAGGTGGCGTGGCTGACCGCGCTCATCTGGACCCCGAATCTGCTCGCGATCATTCTGGGGGCCTGGGTCGAGCGGCGGGACCACAAACGCCGCCTGATGGTGTTCGCTGACCTGACACGCGCAGCGGTGTTGCTCAGCCTGCCCGTGGCGTACCTGCTCGACGCGGTGAGCCTCGGTCAGTTGTACGCGGTGGCGGTGTTGACCGGCACGGCGGCGGTGCTGTTCAACACCGCCTATCCGCCCTTCTTCGTTCAGCTCGTGCCCCGCTCGTCCTACGTCGAGGCGAACAGCAGGCTCAGTGCCAGCCGGTCGGTGTCGCACGTCGCCGGCCCGGCGGTCGGCGGCGGCCTCGTCCAGGCGTTGACGGCGCCCGTCGCTGTCGTCGTCGACGCCCTGTCGTACGTGGCGTCCGCGTTTCTGATAGGGCGGATCCCGCTCGGCGAATCGCCCGGCGGCACCGAGCCGGCAGCGGTTCCCTCACTGCTACGACGGGCCCGGGAGGGAATGGCATTCGTCGGGCGCCACCCGGTCCTGCGTGCCGGGCTCTGCTGCGCGACGACGGTCAACTTCTTCACCTTCGTCGCAGGCGACGGGCTGACGGTCCTGTTCGCCAACCGCGTCCTGGGGCTGTCCGCCGGAGTCATCGGGCTGACTCTGGGGGTCGGTTCGACCGGCGCCCTTCTCGGTGCCGTCATCGCCCCGAGGCTGTCGCGGCGTATCGGTGTGGGGCGCAGCGTCGCCATAGGAGCCGTGCTGTTCCCGGCGCCGATCGCGATCGCAGCCGGCGCGGGAGGTCCGCTCTGGGCCCGCGCCGGGGCACTGGCCGCTGCGCAATTCCTCTCCGGAGTCGGTGTCATGCTCTTCGACGTCAACCTCAACTCCCTTCAGACCAGCGTGATCCCCGACGGCATGCGCAGCCGCGTGGCAGGCGCGTTCACCACCGTCAACTACGGCATACGTCCTGTCGGTGCCGTCATCGGCGGCCTGCTCGCCACCGCCGTGGGCCTGCGGACGACCCTGCTCATCGGTGCCGCCGGGGGAACGCTGTCGCTGCTCTGGCTCCTGTCCTCGCCGATACCGCGCATCCGCTCCCTGGCTTCGGACGGCGTGGCCACGACATGCGGCGACGGTGAGGCGGACAAGCCCTCGCTGCCTTGCTGACCGTTGATCGGTCCGGAGGCCGAGCGCGAGCGGACCGTCCGACGAAGAGACGGAGAACGACCGGCGCCACTTCGAGCCCTCCCCCGAGGCGATCGGCTGGCTCAGCCGCCTGCCCGCGCCCGGCGACAGCCGGCGCCGAAGCTTCTTCTCGGGCGGATCGTTGCGGACCGCACGTCGGGGTCAGCGTGGCCGACGTTGCACGACGTCGGCGAGCACCGTGGCCACCAGCTTGTGGACGGTTGCCGTGGCCGGTGGGTCCGGGTCACGGTCCGCGAACAGGAGATGCCCGCCGCCGACCAAGGAGAGGGTGAGTGAGTCGATGTCGGCGTCGGCCGCGATACGGCCCGTGGCGCGCTCGTCGGCCAGGTAGGCGGAAACCGCGGTCGCGACCTGGGCCAGGATCGCGATGCCGCCCCCGGGCCTGGCCTGCCGCAGCCGCGCGCGCAACTCGTCCCGGAAGGTGATGAGCGGGATGATCGCCAGGGGGACCGGTCCGAACAGGGTGGTCAGCGCGCCGGTGAGGTTGTCGGCCACGGTGCCGGTGCCAACGGCTTCGCGCAGCGCGTGCGCCTGGGTCTCCAGCCGTGCGGCCCGGTCGAGCACGAGCTCGGTGAGGAACGTGTCGAAGTCGGTGAAGTGCCGGTGCAGGACACCTTTGGCACAGGCGGCCTCGTCGGTGACAGCCCGGCTGGTCAGCCCCTCGGGGCCGTCCCGCAGCAGCACGCGCTCGGCGGCGTCGAACAGCTGCTGCCGCGCGTCGCGAAGGTGTACCCCGGTCGGCACGTACAGATCCTCTCGTAGGCCGGGCTCCTGGCACCCGTTGGCAGGTGGGCATTCGCCCATTAAAGTGAACGCATGCCCACTCTACCGCGAGAGCAGCCCGAACCGGCGCAACCGCATCTGGCCCGGCAGACGGCCGAATCGTTCGGCGAGGACGCGCAACGCTACGACCAGGCCCGGCCCGCCTACCCCGATGAACTGGTGGCGCGCATCGTCGCCGGGAGCCCGGGACCCGACGTTCTCGACGTCGGCTGCGGCACCGGCATCGCGGCCCGCCAGTTCAGGGCCGCCGGCTGCGCCGTGCTCGGCATCGAGCCGGACGCACGGATGGCCGACCTCGCGCAGGCCCGCGGTCTGCATGTCGAGACGACGACCTTCGAGGCCTGGGAGCCGGCCGGGCGGGCGTTCGACACATTGATCGCCGCCCAGTCGTGGCACTGGGTGGACCCGGCTGTCGGCGCCGCGAAGGCGGCCCGGGTGCTGCGCCCCAACGGGCGGCTGGCGATCTTCGGGCACGTATTCGAACCGCCTGCCGAGGTGGCCGAGCCGTTCGCGGCCGCTTACCGAAAGCTGGCGCCCGACGCCCCGTTCAGCAAGCAGGCGGCCCGCCGCCCGCTGGAGACGTACCGAGCGGGGTACGCCGGGATCGCCGACAAGATCCGCGCGACCGAACTGTTCAACACCCCCGAACAGTGGCGATTCGACTGGGAGCGGTCCTACACGCGCGAGCAGTGGCTGGACCTGCTCCCCACCACCGGCGGCCTCACCCAGCTCCGCCCCGATCAACGGGCCGGGATACTGGGCGCGGTCGGCAACGCCATCGAGGCACTGGGAGGCCGCTTCACGATGCGCTACACCACCCTGGCGACCAGCGCCGTACGCGTCGACACCCCCTGATCCCCGGCCACACGCAGTCGCCCCCGGCACGTCGGCCGGCCCCCCAGGAAGGCCACCCAGGACGACCCCGTGGAACCGGACCGCGGGTCAACCGCACCGCGCACCCGAGCCGGTCGCGGGTTCGCCCCTCCGGTTCGGCCAGCGGGCCGATCCGCATCGTCCAAGGAGGGCCCGCTCCGGCCGGAGGGGGACGATCGCACCCGGCGGGACCGGGACCGGGACCGCCGGGTGCGAGGTGTCAGAGCCCCAGATCCAGGGCCAGGCAGGAGAAGTGGTTCCACGAGGCCTCCGGGTTGTACCGGCTACTCGCACCGTCGCCGGGCGTGGCCACCTCGGCTTCCGTCATGTCCTCGAAGCGGATCCGATCCGGCAGCGCGCCGAACCTGGCGTGACGTACCGCCGCGGCGTTGTCGATGGTTCCTTCAGTGTTCACCGTGAGCCTCCGCTCCTTCGGTGGCGGGCCCTGCCGCCCGTTCGATGACACCAGCATGTACCCGGATTCGTCACCTGTCAAGGCAGTGACGTAACGAGGTGTGCGGCGCCATGTCCGGCGACGCGCGGGGTTCTGGTCAGCGGCCGGGCGCTCGTTCGGTGACTTCCTGGAGGAGCCAGCCGTTACCGTCGGGGTCCGAGAAGGAGGCGAAGGACCCGTAACTGGCTCGCTCCGGGTGCGGGCCGGGTACCCGGTGGGACTCCCCGGCGTGGTGGAAGACGCCGGTCTCGTCCTGGAAGGGGCCGGAGACGTCGACGCCGAGACGGGTGAGTTCCTCGTGGGCCTTCACGATGTCGCCGGCGATCAGATGGAGGCCCTGGAGCGTGCCCGCGTCGGCGTCTGTGAGGCCGTCACCGAAGATGACCGAGCACGCGGAGCCGGGAGGTGTCACCTGGACGATCCGGTAACCGTCCTGGACGGCGAAGTCGGCGTCGAGCCGGAAGCCGTGTTTCCGCGTGTGGAAGGCCTTCGCGCGATCGACGTCGGACACGGGCACCACGACGGCTTCGAGCTTCATGTCCATGCGGGTGGCCGCTCTTCCTGCCGGTGGATGAGGGGAGTTGGGGCAGGCGACCGGGATACGGCGGTGGGCCGGGCACCGTGCGAACCGGGTGGAACCCCGCTCGCCGTACCCCGGGCCGGCGGTGCGGGGAGGGGAACGGGTCAGCGAGTGGCGCGCGCGGCCTGTTCGATGACCTGGGCGACGCGGCGGGGGTGCGAGACGGCGACGGAGTGGGAGGCGGCGATCTCGGTGGTGTGGGCGTGGGCGCGCTGGGCCATGTACCGCTGGACGGCCAAGGGGATGTTGAGGTCCTGAGTGGTGACGACGTCCCAGGTGGGCTTGTTCTTCCAGGCGGCGCTGGTGGCCTTCTCCTCAAGGGCCGACTGGGCGATGGGGCGCTGGGTGGCGGCGGCGAGGGCGGCCTGCGCCGCGGGGACGTCGGCGGCGAACTGGTGGCGGAACTTGTCCTGCTGGATGTAGAGATCGGTGCCGGTGGTGCCGTCAGGGAGGGTGTAGGGGGCCGGATCGAGGGCGTCGGGAAGGGTCGAACCGGGGTACTTGTCGGTGAGTTCCAGGGCGCTTTCCCCCGGAGCGGGCAGGAACGCGGCGACGTAGACGAGAGCCTTCACCTGGGGGTCGCCGGTGACGGCCTCACTGATGACGTTGCCGCCGTAGGAGTGGCCGACGACGACCTTGGGGCCCTTGACGTGGCCGAGGACGCTGCGCAGGGCGGCGGCGTCCTGCGCGGGACCGCGCAGCGGGTTGGCGGCCGCCACGACCGGATAGCCGTCCGCCCGCAGGACCTCGACCACTCCGTTCCAGCTGGAGGCATCCGCGAACGCGCCGTGCTCCAGCACGATCGTGGGCCTGGACTCCCGGCCCGCCTCCTTCGCCTGCCCCTGCCCCTGCTGCGCACCGCTCGCGGATCCCACGAGGGAGAAGGCGCCCAGCGCGACACCTGCCGTCACCGTCGACAGGGCCCCCAGGACCAACCGACGCTTGCGCACACCCTTGATACTGACCACGAGGAAACACCTTTCGAAAGACACGAAGACACGGACACGAGGACACGAGGGCACGGGGTTCCGTGCTCGGTGCCTCACTCTGTCCCGCGAGCGGGTGCGCACACATCCGTCACATGACGGTCCGGCAGAACCGGTAAGCGGCTCGACGGTCAGAGGCCGCACACCTCGGGCGCGCGACCAGGACCTCGCCGGTCAGCGCCCCCTCTCAGGGCCCCTGCCCCGCCGTCTGCCGGGCTACGGAAACTCGATTCGCTCCGCGCCAGGCGCCTGGCGGCCTAAGCCATTCGACTCTCAGTGCCTGCGGGGGCGGACCGCGGGCACGATGTTCGGCGAACTGGACCGTCCTTCGGCCGAGGCTTCTGCCTGTCCACGTGTCTAGGCGTCGACGTCTCCGGTGGAGAGGGCCGGTGCGGCCTCCCAGGCGGCCTCGATCATCCGGAAGATCTCGTCCACCGCGGCTTCGGGATCGTCCGCCTCACGGGCCAGTGAGAAGGCGTCGATCACGAAGCCCGCGATCGCCCGGCAGGCAGTGGTGGTCGGTGAGAGGCCGGGATCGGCGGCGACGGCCGCGGCCAGCGACTCCGCGTGGCGCAGCCTCATCGACTTCTCGTACCCGCGCAGGGCGGGCGACGTGTCGATCATGTGCCAGACCGGGGCGGCGCCGTCCGCCGTGCAGTGCCGCACCAGGGCGTGGATCTCGCGGCGCAGCGCGGGGATGAGCGGCTCGTGCGGCGCCCGGTCGCTGACCGCCCGGGTGAGGCGCTGCTCGAAGTCCTCGTCCTGCTCGAACACCAGGGCCTCTTTCGAGGCGAAGTGGGAGAAGAGCGTGGTGACAGCCACGTCGGCCTCGGCGGCCACTTCACGGATACCCACCGCGTCGTACCCGCGTTCCAGGAAGAGCCGCAGGGCGGTGTCGGCGATCTTCTGGCGGGTCGCGGCCTTCTTGCGCTCACGGCGCCCGGACGGCACGGTCATGCCCTGACACTACCAGGCAGGAAACTGCAACTGTTCCAAAACGCTAACCGTTAGTGCTACGGTCCGCCGCATGAAGAAAGTGAGCTTCGCCGAGTTCGGCGGTCCCGACGTTCTGCGCCTCATCGATGCCGAGGAGCCCCACGCGGGCCCCGGTCAGGTACGTGTCGCCGTGCGGGCGGCGGGGGTGAACCCCGTCGACTGGAGGGTCCGTGAAGGCCAGGTCCTCGCGGCCCATCCGCTTCAACTGCCCGCCGGAGTAGGGCTGGACGCCGCCGGGGTGGTGGACGAGGTCGGCGCGGGCGTCGAGGGCGTCGAGGCCGGCGACCGGGTGTTCGGTGAGGGCTCCAGCACGTACGCCGAGTTCGCCGTGTTGTCGGCCTGGGCCCTGATGCCCGAGGGCCTGACGTTCGAAGAGGCCGCCGGGTACCCCTCCGTCGTGGAGACCGCGCTGCGCCTGCTTCGCGAGGTCGGTGTGCGGTCCGGGGAGACGCTGCTGGTCAGCGGTGCGTCCGGAGGGGTCGGTTCGGCGGTGCTGCAGATCGCCCGCGACCGGGGCATCACGGTGATCGGCACCGCCGGGGCCGCGAACCAGGACTATGTGCGCGGCCTGGGCGCCCTCGCCACGACGTACGGGGAGGGCTGGACGGAGCGGGTACGGCGGCTCGGCCGGGTCGACGCGGCTCTCGACCTGGCCGGTTCGGGCGTGATCCGCGAACTCGTCGAGCTGACCGGGGACCCGGGCAAGGTCATCTCGATCGCCGATCTGGGCGCGCCGGAACTCGGCGTCCGGTTCTCCGGCGTGGCCGGGAGCGTGCCGGACGCCCTGGCCGAGGCCGCCGGTCTCATCTCGCGGGGAAGACTGCACATCCCGGTCGAGAAGGCGTACCCGCTCGCCGAGGCCGCGGCGGCACACGTCGACAGCCGGGCGGGTCATACGCGCGGGCGCCGGGTCATGATCGTCTGAGCCCTCGCGGGCCCGACTGCTGACCCTGCTCTCTTCCGCGGCAGGGGGTCTCGTGGTGCTGATGCGGACAGGGCGGCGCCGGTCGGCCTGCCCGTCACCTCGCCGCTTACCCGGTCACGTCCCGCGCCGTGCGTCCGGCGTGGCCGTCCCCTCGCCCGTACGGCCGGGGCGGGCCGACCACTGGAGGAGGAACCGGAGCCTGATGGTCGTCGGGCGCGAGGCGGTGACCTCCTGGATGAGCGTGGAGGCGTTCCGGAGCGCCCGCTCCCCCAAGGAACTCCACTGGATCGACGGCGCCGGTCACGTCGACCTCTACGACAAGGAGCCGTACGTCGGCCCCGCCGTCGAGAAGCTGACCTGCTTCTTCCGGTCGGGGCTGAGCGCCGACGCGTAGCCGCCCGGACGAGGCCTGCCTCACGGGCCGGCGACGGATCGACGTCGGCCGCCCCTTCGGTCGCGCCGTGACACCGAGGACCGCGCCACGGTGGTCGGGCCCGTCACGTCATCCCGTCGGCTGCCGTGCGGCGGCCGGTAGGTCTTCGGGGAGGAGAAGTTGCAGGTCCTCCAGGCCCGGGGCCGTCATCGCGCCGATACGGCGGGCCTGGTGGGTCATCATGGCTTCCAGGATCTGGCGGGAGGTGCGGGCGTTGCCGAAGGAGCGGTCGCGCGGGAGGGTGTCCACGTAGGCGCGCAGGTGTTCCAGGGTGTCGGGTGCGCAGTTGTAGCCCGATACCGAGGCGTAGCCGCTCATGATCTCGACCAGTTCGTCGGTGCTGTAGTTGGCGAACTCGACGGTGCGGGCGAAGCGCGAGGCGAGGCCCGGGTTCGAGCCGAGGAAGCGGCCCATCTCCTCGGTGTAGCCGGCGACGATGACGACCATCTCGTCGCGGTGGTCCTCCATGAGTTTCAGCAGCGTGTCGACGGCCTCCCGGCCGAAGTCGGAACCGCCGCCCTCGGGCGTCAGGGTGTATGCCTCATCGATGAACAGGACGCCGCCCAGGGCCCGTTCGAAGGCCTCCTTGGTGAGCTGCGCGGTGTGTCCGACGTAGCGGCCCACCAGGTCGGCGCGGGCCACTTCGACCAGCTGGCCGGTGGACAGCACGCCCAGGGAGTGCAGCAGGCCGGCGTAGAGGCGGGCGACCGTCGTCTTGCCGGTGCCGGGCGGGCCCGAGAAGACCAGGTGATGGCCGATCCGGGGTGCGGGCAGGCCGGCCGCCCGTCGTTGCCGGGACGCGGAGAGGAGGTTGACGAGGTCGGTCACCTCGCGCTTGGCGGCGTGCAGCCCCGTCATGGCTTCGAGTTCGGCCAGCAGGCCGGCCGAGCTGGGGGCGGCCGGGCCGCTGCCCGCCGAGACGTCCGCGACGTCCTCGGGCAGCAACAGGGAGAGGTCGGACTCGGCGGGGTTCTCCGTCGAGCCGAGACGGAACGCCTGCCGGTCCACCATCTCCTCGAAGACCTGGCGGGCGGCGCGGCCGTTGCCGAACCCGGCGTCGCGCGGCATCCGTTCGTAGTGCGTGGCGAGGGCGTCGAGGGTGCGCGGGTCGAGTTCGTAGCGGTGGGTCTCGCACATGTTCTCCGTGATGGTCACCAGTTCCTCGACGGAGTAGTTGGCGAACTCGACCACACGGGTGAAGCGGGAGGCGAGGCCCGGGTTGGACGAGAGGAAGGTGGTCATGTCGTCGGTGTATCCGGCGACGATGACCACGACGTCCTCGCGGTGGTCCTCCATGAGTTTCAGCAGCGTGTCGATGGCTTCCCGGCCGAAGTCGGCGCCGGAGCCCTTGCCGTCGGACAGCAGGGTGTAGGCCTCGTCGACGAACAGGACTCCGCCCAGGGCTTCCTGGAAGGCCTCGGTGGTCTTGATGGCCGTACCGCCGATGACCTGGGCGACGAGGTCGGCCCGGGACACCTCGATCAGGTGCCCGGAGCGCAGCACGCCGAGTTCGGCGAGGATGCCACCGTACAGGCGGGCGACGGTGGTCTTGCCGGTGCCGGGCGGGCCCGAGAAGACGAGGTGGCGGCTCATGGGCGGGGCCGGCATGCCGAGGCTGGCGCGGCGCTGGGTGAGCTGGTTGAGGTTGACCAGGGTGTGCACCTGGCGTTTGACGTCGGCGAGGCCGACGAGCGCCTCCAGCTCGGCCAGGGGGCCCACCGGTCGCTTGTCCCGACCGGCGGGGCCGGTGCCCTCGGCGGCGAGGCCGACGGCGTTCTCGCCCCAGGCGTCGGGCGTGGCGTTGCCGCTGGAGTCGAGCCGCTCGACGGTGAGGCGTTCACCGGCGCGGGTCTGTTTCAGTCCGGCGCCCCGGTTGTCGCGGACGACGCAGTCGGTGAGGGTGACCTGCTCCGAGCTGTCGACGCGGATGCCGTCCCCGACGCTGCCCGTGAGGCGGCAGCCGGTGAGTTGGGCGCGGCCGCCGTTGCCGACGAGCATGCCGTGCGCCGTCGACTCGTTCACGTGGACGCGGTCGGCGCGCAGTTCACCGCCGCTCTCCACGTGGAGCCCCGCGGCGCCGCTTGAGCGGATCTCGGTGTCGCGCACGGTGACTCTGCCGTCGGTGCCGACCCAGACTCCGGCCTGGGCGGTCGAGTTGAGGACCGTGTCGCCGAGGTCGGGGGCGCCGCCGGTCATGGCGCGGACGCCGGCGCCACCGGCGCGCTCGACCGCGCAGCCCTCCAGACGGCCCCGGCCGTTCTCCGCCACCTCCACAGCGTGGCCGCCCGCCCCTTCGAGCCGGGCGCGGCGCAGCAGGGGGTTGGCGCCGGTGCGGATCGCGATGCCGACGCCGGCCGCGTCCGTCACCACCAGGCGGTCGAACTCGGCGCAGGAGTCCTCGGCCAGCAGGACGGCCGCCGCACGGTCCGCGCAGTCGCGTACGACGGTGTCGGTGAGCAGGGGCGCGCTGTTGCCGCCGACGCGGATCGCGGACGCGGTGGAGCTGTCGAACCGGCAGTCGTGAAAGGTGCCCCGGGATCGTTCGGTGACGGCCAGGCCGTTGCCCTGGGTGCGTGAGGTGCCGCAGCGCGTCAGTTCCGGGTCGGTGCCCGAGGCGAGGACGATGCCGGGCCCGGTGGTGTCGGTGACCGTGACCTCCTCCAGTACGGGGCGGGCGGCGCTGGTCACGTAGACCCCGACGGAGGTGTCGTGCACGGTGGTGCGTACCACGCGGGTGGCGCACCTGCCCTCCAGGGCGATGGCGGGCTTCTCGGTCGCGGAGATGTCGCAGCCCTCGATCCGGCCCTGCGCCTCGCCGTTGGCGAGGATGCCGTTGCCGCGCGCGTCACGTATGCGGCAGTCGCGTACGGAGGTGCGGGCCTGTTCGCCGAGGACGACGGCGGAGGTGCCCAGGTGTTCGATGACGCAGTCGGCGACGACGCTGCCGGTGGGCGCGGTGTCCACGACGCCCGCGCCCTCCGGGTTGGAGACGCGGCAGTCCCGCACGGCGAGCGAGCCGCTCTCGCGGGCGAGCAGCGCCGTCCAGCCGGAGCCGACGACGGTGCAGCCCTCCATGGCGACCTGGCCGCGCGGGGCGTCGACCACCGGGAGGTCCTCGCTGCCGCCGCGCAGCGACAGGTCGGTGAGCATGACGGCGTCCGCGACGAGGACGACGGCGGTGCCGCGCGGCGGGCAGATCTCGACGCTGCCGGGCTCTCCGTCGGCGACGATCGTCAGCCGGGTCCTGACGGTGAGGTTCTCGCGGTATCGGCCCGGTGCCACCCGGACGACGGCCCCCGCGCGTGCTTTCGCCAGGGCCTCCCCTATCGTCCGGAAGCCGTCCGCCTGGTGCGGACCGACCCTGAGCAACTGCCGTGACACGCTGGGACCTCCTCCTTGTCGTGCCTGCCGGGCCCCGGTGACCTGGGCGGGGAGCCGAGGCGGCGGCTCCCCTGGACACGCACGCAACGCAGGCTACGGGAACGCGGCAGCCGATAGCCAGGTCCCTCGGACGAGTGAGGCCGTGCGAACTGCACGTACGAGGAGCGAACTTGTCCCGCGTATCATGCGCCCCATGCGACGCGCTCCCTCTCACCGTCACCCGGCGGCGCGGACGGTGGCCGCCGCCCTGCTGGCCACGGCTCCGCTCGCCGCGGCGGCGCCCGCGGCCGCCGACTCGGTCGAACTGCCCTCCGTCTCCACCGTGCTTGCCGATGACGCGCCGTGCGTCAAGGCCTCGGCCAACAAGGCCGCGGACGCGCCCTGGAGCCGTCAGGCCCTGGGCCTGAGCCGTACGTGGAAGCTGAGCGAGGGCGCGGGCGTGACCGTCGCCGTGGTGGACACCGGCGTGGGTACGGACATCCCCGCGCTGTCCGGCAGGGTCACCGCGGCCGGTGACGGCGGCACGGACTGCGTGGGCCACGGCAGTTTCGCGGCCGGGCTCATCGCCGCCGCGCCGCAGGAGGACTCCGGGGTGTCCGGGGTCGCCCCCGGGGCCCGTGTCCTGGGGGTGCGCGGCACGGACACGCGCGGAGCGACCACGGCGGCGCGGCTCGCCGCGGGCATCCGCACCGCCGCCGACGAGGGCGCGGGCGTCATCTACGTGGGGCGGGCGCTGGGCACCGGCAAGGCGGAGCTGACGGAGGCCGTGGCGTACGCCTCGAAGTCCGACGCGCTGGTCGTCGCGCCCGTCGCACCCGACACGCTGCCCAAGGACGCCACGGGGAAGCCCGGCGAGCCCCTGCCGTGGTACTGGCCGGCCTCCGCGCCCGGGGTGCTCTCCGTAGTCGACTACGGCCCCAAGGGGCTGCGGCCCGAGGGGGCGCCGGCGGTGGGTGGGGCCGACCTCTCGGCGCCGGGGGACTCGCTCGTCAGCGTCGGCCCGGAGGGAGCGGGGCACTACTTCGGCTCGGGTTCCTCGTTCGCCGCCGCGCACGTCGCGGGCGCGGCGGCCCTCGTCCGGGCGCGGCACCCGGAGATGACCGCGGTTCAGGTGTCCCGGCAGCTCACCGAGACGGCCTACCCCTCGGACACGCCCCGGCTCGACCCGTACGCGGCTGTGACGGCGCTGCTCTCCGGCGAGCGGGGCGCGCCGCCGAGCCCCGGACCGGCCCGCGTCGTCGCGGCGGCGCCCGCCGCGCCGCGCGAGCGCGCGCTGGTCCTGGCGGGCGTGGGCGGCGGGCTGGTGTTGCTGGTGGCCGCCGCGGCCGTGGTGATCCCGCGGGGCAGGGCGCGGGGCTGGCGGCCCCCCTCGTAGGCCGCGCCCCGGCCCCGATCGCGAACGGGGCCGCTGCGGCCGGGGGCGCGTGCCACCGCTGTACGTGTCCCGGCCGTGCGCGCGCCCCTGCCACTGCGGCCGCTACTCGTCCATCAGCGCCGTCTGCACCTGCGTCGTCCTGCGGCGCGCTATGCGGGTGGCGCGTCCGGGGGTGAGGATGCGGCCCTTGACGTTGCCGAGGATGTAGCCCTCCGAGGGCGGGCAGGACAGCAGCAGACTCGGGGTGTTGACCTCTTGCAGGCGCCGCATCAGGTGTTCGCCCAGACCGCGGCCCGCGCCCGCGGCGGCCCGCGCGACGACCAGATGCAGCCCGACCTCGTAGCCGAGGGCCAGGTTGGGCAGGAGCGGGTCGAACGGGGTGTTCCCGATGCCCGTGCCGACCATGTCGTAGTCGTCGACGAGGATGAACAGCCGGGGCCCCGACCACCAGTCGCACAGCCGCATCCGGGACGGGGTGATGTCGGGGCCGGGCACGCGGGCGCGGACCGCGCGGGCGGCACCGTCGATGAGGTCCTTGAGGGCGTCGATGGAGACCGCGTGCCCGAGCCGGTAGGTGTCGGGGATGGCCTCCACGAGGTCCCGGCGGTAGTCCACCACCATGATCCGGGCCTCCGCGGGGGTGTAGCGGTCCATGATGGCCTTGGCCGTCAGCCGCAGCATGTTGGTCTTGCCGCTCTCGGTGTCGCCCACGACGATCATGTGCGGGCTCTCGCCGAAGTCGTGCCAGACCGTCGACAGCCCGTTCTCCTCCAGGCCGATCGGCATCCGGAAGTCGCCCTCGGGGGCGGGTAGCGTCGAGGCGGGCAGCAGCGTCGGCAGCATCCGCACCTGGGGCGTCGGGCCGTGCGGCCAGCTCTCCTTGATCGCGGACACGAGCCCGGAGACGCCGTCCGCGAGGTCCTCGGTGCTCTCCGTCCCGTCGATACGGGGAAGGGCCGCGAGGTAGTGCAGCTTGCCCTCGCGGGTCAGGCCGCGTCCTGGGAGCCGGGGCACGGTGGCCGCGCGGCGTACGTCGATCCCGGAGTCCATCGCGTCGCCCATCCGCAGTTCCAGATGGGTGGCCGCCTGGTCGCGCACGGTGGAGGACAGCTCCACCCAGCGGGCGGTGGTGGCGATGAGGTGGACGCCGTAGTTGAGGCCGCGCGCAGCGATGGCGTTGAACGTCTGGATGTGGCGGTCGAAGTCCTGGCGGACCGTGGACCAGCCGTCGATGACGAGGAACACGTCGCCGTAGTGCTGGTCGGCGAACTCCCCCGCCGCCCGGCGGCGCCGGAAGGAGGGCATGGAGTCGATGCCGTGGTCGAGGAAGAACTTCTCCCGCCCGGCGAGCAGTTCACTGATCTCGGCGATCGTGCGGCCCACCCGCTCGGTGTCCAGCCGGGCCGCTACCCCCGCCGTGTGCGGCAGCTCGGCGAGCGAGGCCAGGGTGCCGCCGCCGAAGTCGAGGCAGAAGAACTGCACCTCGCGCGGGGTGTGGGTCAGGGCCAGCGAGGTGAGGATCGTCCGTACCAGGGTGCTCTTGCCGCTCTGCGGGCCACCGGCGACGGCCACGTGGCCGCCGACCCCCGACAGGTCGATCGTCAGGAGGTCGCGCAGCTGCTCGAAGGGCTTGTCGACGATCCCGATGGGCACCGTCAGCCGTCCGCGTCCCGGCCAGCCGACCGTGGTCAGCCCCAGCTCCGGGTCGGGGGTGAGCGGCGGCAGTACCTGGTCGAGGGTCGCGGGCAGGTCAAGCGGCGGCAGCCACACCTGGTGCGCCGGGGGGCCCGAGTCGCGCAGCCGGTCCATGGCGACGGACAGCAGGGTGTTCCCGGACTCCTCGGGCTCCGCGACGGGCTCGGGCTCCGGCACGTCGGGCAGGACACGCGGCACGACGTACCCGGAGGTCCACGGGACGGTCTGGCTGGCGGCCCGGGCCTGGGTCTGGCTGGTGTCGCGTTCCTGGTACGGGCCGGACACGTAGGCGGCGCGGAAACGGGTCAGCGCCTCCACCCCGGACTTGAGGTAGCCGCTGCCGGGCTGGGAGGGGAGCTGGTAGGCGTCGGGGACGCCGAGCACGCCGCGGCTCTCCATGGCGGAGAAGGTGCGCAGGCCGATGCGGTAGGAGAGGTGGCTCTCCAACTGGTGCATGCGACCCTCGTCCAGCCGCTGCGAGGCGAGCAGCAGGTGAACACCGAGGCTGCGCCCCAGGCGCCCGATCATCACGAAGAGTTCCATGAACTCACGGTGCGCGGCGAGCAGTTCACTGAACTCGTCGACGACCACGAAGAGGCTGGGCAGCGGTTCGAGCGGTGTGCCCGCCGCCCGTGCCTTCTCGTAGTCGAGGGCCGAGGTGTAGTTGCCCGCGGAGCGCAGCAGCTCCTGTCGGCGCATCAGTTCACCGTGCAGGGCGTCCTGCATACGGGAGACCAGGGCCGCCTCGCCCGCCAGGTTGGTGATGACGGCGGAGGTGTGCGGCAGCTCGTCGAGGCCGAGGAAGGTGGCGCCGCCCTTGAAGTCGACGAGGACGAGGTTGAGGGTCTCGGAGGAGTTGGCGAGGGCGAGGGCGAGGACCAGGGTGCGCAGCAGTTCGCTCTTCCCGGAACCGGTGGCGCCGATGAGCATGCCGTGCGGGCCGGTTCCGCCCTGGGCCGACTCCTTGATGTCCAGTTCGACGGGGCTGCCGTCGGCGCCGACCGCGATGGGGACACGCAGCCGGGCGCTGCCCGTGTTGCGCTGCCACAGCGTGGCCGGGTCGTGCCGGTACAGGTCGGGTATCCCGAGCAGTGAGGTCAGCTCCAGGTTCGTGGACAGCGGTTCCGAGGACTCGGCGCCCATCCCCATGCGGTACGGGGCGACCCGCTTGGCCAGTGCGGTGGCGCCCGTGGGACCGAAGCGGTCGGGGCGGCCGAGCCGTACCGTCTGCTCCTTGCGTTCGCGGTCGGTGCGGACGAGGGAGAAGTCGTCCTCGGTCACGTCGAACCGGAGCGTGACCCGGCCCGGCCGCCAGTTCAGGGCGCCGCTCAGGTCGAGGACGACGGCGTTGCGGAAGCCGGCGGAGTCGAGCCGGTGGCCCTTCGGGACGCTGCCGCCGTCCACGACGATCACGGTGAAGGGTTCCTCGCGCCCGGCGACCGCCTCGGGGTCGAAGGCGGGGCGTTCGAGGAACTCGGCGCCGAGCAGGTCCTCCAGTTCGTTGAAGGCCGACACGCACATCCGGGCCGGGCCGGCGCCGTCGTTCTCCTGGGGATGCAGGTTGTGCGGGAGCCATTTGACCCACTCCCAGTCGGCCCGCCGCTCGTCGGACACGCACAGGGCCACCCAGAGGTCGTCGGGGGCGTGGAAGGTGGCCAGCTGGCAGATCATGGCGCGGGCGACGGACCTGACGCGCTCCTCGTCGCCGCGGAACAGGACCCGGGCCCAGGCCCGCAGGTAGATCGCGATGGGCTGCTCGGGGACGGTGGAGTAGGCGCGGATGAAGCTGCGCAGCGCGTGGGCGGACAGCGGCTCCAGGTCCTCGACGGGAGTGGTGGCCTTGGGGGTGAGCCGCAATCCCAGTTTCTGCTCGCCGACGGCGACCCGCACCTCGCCGAAGTCCTCGTCCTGCGGGCGTCGTTCCCACAGCCGGGTGGTGCCCACCACGGACCACAGGGCGGCGGGCGCCGGGTGGCGCCAGGCCAGCGCGCGCTGCTGGTCGGACACGGCGGTGCGGACCTTGCGCCGAATTTGGGTCAGGTAGCGCAGGTAGTCGCGGCGTTCCCCCTTCAGGCGCTGTTTGCGCTCGCTGGTCTTGCGCATCATCTGGCCGACCATCATGGCGCCGGAGGCGAACACCATCATGCCGACGGCCAGGTACATGAAGTGGCTGCCACTGGCCTTGTTCATACCGGGTCGCATGAACATCAGCATCATGGAGACCGACATCAGCGCCATGGGGAGATATGTCCACACGGCGGAGCTGTCCGGCACCACCTCCGGCAGGGCGGGCGGCTCCTGAAGGCTGAGTTCGCCCTCCGGCATGTCCGGTCCACGGCGTCGGGCCGGCCGGCGGAACAGCGTCACACTCAACGAACGGTCTCCTCACGGGCAACACTGCGCGGGAAATGGTCAATTTCCCGCTTCCGAACGGGCAAGTGACTGTGCAACACCGGCACCCCTGGCCTAAATCTGTCAGCCCAGTACACCAGTTCACCTTCGCACGCAGTAGTGTGCACGCAGGTCGGAGGGTGCGTGGGCGGTTCGGGCGCACACTGTTCCCGCGCATGGCGTCGCCGCTCCGGCCGAGTTCGAAGTCCCTGACAGCCACCGGTCCGCACGCGGGCCGGAGCCGTCAGGGATCCGTCCGCAGAAGCGTGAGCGAGCACGATGACTGACACTCAGACAGCCGGTGTGTGCCGCCTGACCGTCCGCGCACCGGCCAGGACCCTCGACCTGGCGGTGCCCTCCGACGTTCCCGTCGCGGACCTGCTGCCCGCGGTGCTCGGCTACGGCGGCGACGATCTCGGCGAGGCCGGGCTCGACCACGACGGCTGGGTGCTCCAGCGCCTCGGCGCGGAGCCGATGGACGAGGAGCGCAGCCTCGACTCCTACGACCTGCGTGACGGCGAGACCCTCTATCTCAGGCCGCGCACCGAAGCGCTGCCCGAGGTGCACCTCGACGATCTGGTCCACGGCATCTCCACCACGATGCGCTCCCGCCCCTGGGGCTGGTCGCCGCACGCCGGAAAACTGCTGCTGCGCGGCCTCGCGGTGTTCACCCTGTTCGGCGGGCTGACCGTGTTCGTCCTGCCCGGCGGCTCCGCGGTGCTGAACGCCGTGTGCGCCGCCGCGACCGGCCTGCTGCTGATCGCGGGCGCCGGATCGGCGAGCCGCGCGGTCGGCGACGCGGGAGCGGGCGCGGCCCTGGGCGTCATGGCGGCCCCCTACCTCGCGCTCGCCGGATGGCTGCTGCCCGGCGGCGAGCTGAGCGGACCGCACGTGCACGAGCTGGTGGGCGCCCGGCTGCTCGCGGCCTGCGCCGTGGGCGCGGGCGCCGCGATCGTGGCGCTCGCCGCGGTCGCCGCGTACGCCGCGCTCTTCCTGGCCGTCGCCGTCTTCTCCGTGCTGGGGGCGGTGGCCGGCGCCCTGATGCTCGTCGCCGACCTGGCACCGCACCAGGTCGCCGGGGTCGTCGCGGTGGTCGCCGTCGTCCTCGGCGCCTTCGTGCCCTCACTGTCGTTCCGGATGGCCGGGCTGCGCATGCCGCCCCTGCCGACCAACGCGCAGCAGCTCCAGGAGGGCATCGAGCCGCACCCCACGGCCGCCGTCGCCGCGCGGACGGGGCTCGCGGACGGCTGGATGAGCAGCCTTTACGCGGCGGTCGGCGCGGTCTGCGCCGTGTGCCTCGCCGTCCTCGCCCTCTACGGGGGCCTGGCCGAGGTGATCACGGTGGTGACGCTGTCGTTCCTGCTCATGCTGCACGGGCGGGGCCTCGGCAACGCCTGGCAGCGGCTCTCGCTGGTCCTGCCCGGTGCGGGCGCCCCGCTTCTGCTGATCGTGGTCGCCACGCACTCGTACACCCCCGGGGGCCGCCCGCTCGTCGTCGCCGCACTGCTCGCCGTCACGGCCGGGGTCGCCATCGCCTCCTGGACGGTGCCGGGCCGCAGGATCGTGCCGTACTGGGGGCGGGCCGCCGAGGTGCTGCACACCTTGACGGCGGTCGCCCTGCTGCCACTCGTGCTGTGGGTGCTCGGCGTGTACAGCGCCCTGCGCGGCCTGAACGCCTGAGGAGGGGACGTATCCGTGCAGTCCAAGAGCGATCAGGTCCAGGCGCACCTGTTCATCATGGGGCGGCTGACCTCCGGGATGCTGCGCGCCGACCCGGACGCCCCGGAGAGCCCCCAGGGGCGGACCAACCGCGGTGTGGTGATCGGCGTCCTGATCGCCGTCCTCATCTGCGCGGGCTCCTTCGTGTTCGGTCTCATCAAGCCCGGCACGAAGAGTTCCTGGCGCGATCCGGGCACCCTCGTGGTCAACAAGGACACCGGTGCCCGCTACCTCTACCTGGGCGAACGGCTGCGCCCGGTGCGCAACTTCACCTCGGCGCGGCTGCTCGTGGGCGAGGAGCTGAAGGTCATGACAGTCGGCGGCGCCTCGCTGAAGGGCACCGCGCACGGCGCTCCGGTCGGCATCGCCGGAGCGCCCGACGACCCGCCGGACAGCGGCTCCCTGAACAGCGGCCCGTGGGCCGTCTGCTCCGGATCGACCACGGGGTCCACCGGGACCACGCTCGCGGTGGGCACGGACGCCGGCGGGCGGGGCCTGGAGAAGGGCCAGGGCCTGCTGGTGTCAGGACCCGACAAGGGCGCGTACCTGGTCTGGCAGGGGCGCAAGTTCCTGCTGGACGAGAAGGCGCACGCGGCCGAGGCCCTGGGCTACGCCGCGGACAAGCCCTTGCCGGTATCGGCCGCGTTCCTCAACGCGTTGCCGTCGGGGCCCGATCTGGCGCCCCCCGCGGTGCCGGGCCGCGGCAAGGCGGGGCCGGAGCTGGGCGGGCGACCGACCAGGGTCGGCGAGGTCTTCGAGGTCGCGGCCTCGGGGGCCGGGGCCCGCTACTACCTGCTGAGCGAACAGGGCCTCACCCGGGTCACGGCCACCGGTGCCGCCCTGGTGCTCGGTGACGAGGCCACCAGGAAAGAGGCCTACGCGGGCGGCACGGTGGCCGCTCGGAGCCTGGGCAGCGACGCGCTGAGCGGCCATCTCGCCCCGGACCCCGGTCTGAGCGCCCTCGCCAAGGAGCAGCCCGCCGCTCCGCCGGAGCCGGTGACCGTGGCGCCGGGACGCACTCCGTGCGCCGAGGTGCAGTCGGTGGCCACGGGAACGCGGGTGAGCGTGGGACTCGCCCTGCGGGCCGGCCTCGGCAGGGCCGCGCAGGCGTCGCCGGAGGGCCTCGTCCCCGCCTGTACGACGGTCAGCCGGATCACGGTCCCGCCGGGGGGCGGGGCGCTCGTCCACGCCCTCGGCGCGAACGGCGGCGAGGTGGGCGACACGCTCTACCTGGTGACGGACACCGGAGTGAAGTACCGGCTGCCCTCGGCGGATTCACTCAAGGCGCTCGGGTACACCGGGACGCGGGCCGAGGGGCTTCCCTCCTCCCTGCTGTCGATGCTTCCGACCGGCCCCGACCTGACGAGGAGCGCCGCGGCCACCGCGCGGTCCCGGTCGACGGCCCCTCGGTGCGAGGCGGCCGGTGACAAGCGGAGCGGGAAGACGGACCAGGGGTCGGGTGGGGGCCTGAAGGAGTCCGTGGGCCTGCGGACGGTTACGGCGGGATGAACGGTCACGCGAAGGAGGCGACAGATTTGTTTCGTTTTGTAGCCAATTGTCAGCGAGTATTGCCGATTGTAATGAAATCTGTTTAGTATCCGGGCGGATGGGCCAACTCGCTCTCCGTCCACCGCAATTGGTAGCGCAAGCCGCCGGCGCGTTCAGGGTCCGGCGGCGAACTCCAACCGAAGGGGTAGCCCATGGCAGGTATGCAGCAGTCGGAGGAACGCGCGACACGGAACGGCATCAGCGCCCTGGAGCAGGCGTTCACCGGCATCCAGAACAGCCGGCAGGACGTCGAGAGCACCAAGTGGAACATGGCGCAGACGCTGAAGGGCAGCGACGGAAAGGCCTACCAGGACCTGCTGGCGCAATGGGACGAACAGGCGGAGATCATCTCGCGCAATGTGCGCGACATGATCGACCAGCTCAACGAGACGCTCACCCAGCAGGGACTGACCCAGGGCTCCTCGCACGACTCGGTCGACCAGGCGTACCACCAGTCGGACGCCGTCTTCGACGCCCTCTCGGGCTGATGCCGCGCGCGCTCGCCCCGTCCGGCCGGCGCGAGGACCGGCCGGCCCTGTCGCACCTCCCCCGCACTCTCCGTGAAACGAGGCCCTCATGTCGGACGACTTCTCCGACGGATTCATCTACGTCAACTACGCGCACGCCGACAACGCGGCCGAGGACATGCGGCTCCAGACCCAGGCGATCGCCCGGACGCTCAGCAACCTGGAGATGGAGCTCCAGGAGCTGAAGCAGTCCTGGGAGGGCGACGACCGGGAGGCGTACGACGGCAAGCAGCGCGCCTGGGACCACGCCGTCCAGAAGATGGGCGATCTGCTCACGAGCCACGCGGGGCTGCTCAACGAGATCAAGAACGCCTACCAGAACAACGAGCGGAACCTCACGCAGGGCTGGGACGGCGTGCGGATAGGCCGCTGACCCGTGGACCGGACCGGGTGGCTGGCCGTGCGCAGGCGTACGCGGGCGGCCACCCGTTGTCCTGAGTGCCCCGATGTGCCCCGCGGTGTCGAGCGGGCCCGATGAAGGAAGGCCGAGACGATGGCGGAAGACCCCGGTAAACCCCCGCTGGTGATGGACAAGGCGTGGATCAAGAAGTTCCTGGACGTGGACATCGCGGACTTCCAGTCGGAGTTGAAGAAGATCCTCACGGACCGGGTTCCCGCGGACTTGGTAGCGACCATTCTCTCCGCCTTCACCACGGGATCCCTGGACGACGAGATCCCCACGGTGCGCTCCCTCCAGGAGGACGGCGAGAAGCCGGACTACGTGCTGTCCGGCTCCACGTGGCCGCTGGTCATCGGGAACATGGCGGGCAGCACCACAGTCCACGGCAAGGCCGTGACCGGTGGTGTGACCGGCATGGCCGCCACGCTCACCGGGATCCTGGAGGACCAGCAGACCCTTTTCGACGACATCGAGGAGAACCTGCGGGACGCCATGGACACCCTGTTCAAGGCGCAGGGCGACAGCCTGGACAAGGTCGACGGGGAGAAGCTGCTCGACGCCTTCGAGGACGTGGACGACGACCTGACCGGCGGGGAAAGCGAGGACGAGGACAGCTGAGGCCTCCCCGCCGTGGCACGTCCCCTCTCCCGCCACCGTGTCGCGGCCTTCCCCTCGCCCTCGCCGTAGCGCGCCCGCTTTCCTCGCACGACCGTCCCAGCCCGATGGAGTTCAGCCATGGCATCCGACAAGGACCACCCCCTCGCAGCGAACATCGATTCCTGGCGTGAGGCCGTCCTGCTCTTCACGGGCTACGACGCTCCGAAGATCGACACGGTCTTCGACAAGCTCGTCGGGAACGACGACATTCCGATGATGAAGGTGGAGATCACCAAGCAGAACACGGTGACCTACGTCGACCCCGAGGACTTCAACTGGATGTCGGAGAACGCCGGCTGGCGCATCGAGAACACCGACTTCATCATCCCGTTCTACGCGACGGGGAAGGGCAGCACCGACGCGAAGGAAGACGCGGCCGGCGACGACGTCTCCTACTACAAGGCCCGCATCACGCTGCTCGGTGACAAACAGGCCGGCGCGCCCCCCAAGGGCGGCGAGGTCCACGGCTACGAGGGCAAGAGCCGTTACGACAACGACTTCAAGAAGTCGGACGACGGGACCACGTGGGACACGAGGCCGGTGGACCAGTGGTCCTACGGGACGGGTAACGCCCTGCGGGCGCTGCTGGGCAGTCCCGAGGGGACGAAGGACTTCAGCTGGAGCGACATCCCCGTCCCTCCCGAAGGAGTGGTGAGTCTCGGATCCTTCGAGACGGTGGCTCAGGCCTTCGACCGGGTCCAGAAGTTCTTCGACAACCAGAAGGACGTGCTGAGCAACTGGCAGAACCTGGTCGGCACCGAGGAGAACGAACTGTGGAGAGGCCAGGCCGCAGGCGTCTTCTGGGACCTCATCCACCAGCTCAACCGGAAGTACGAACGCATCTCCAAGGACCTGACCAACACCTCGGGGAAGGGTTTCGGATCGAAGCAGGGCGCCGCGGTCCGGGCTGCGGGAGAGACGTTCCGCGCGGAGGCCCAGAAGCTCCTCAACGGCTGGGAGATCTGGCAGGAGGCGATGGGCAACCCCCTGCGCTGGCTGGTCGACCTGCTGGCCGAGATCAACCAGAGCAACTGGAACCTCAACATCTCGCAGATCGAGTACTCCTACGACTACGGGTACGACTCCTACTCCGAGAGCTACACCGCCTCCTCCCACTTCGATCAGCAGGCCAGGGACGCGTTCGGTCATCCCTACGGGTCGATGACCGAGGTCGGCACCTGGAAGGCGATCGGAGAGGCGGCGATACAGCGCTGGTGGAACGCCGCGTACCGGGACCTGGTCGAGCCGGCCGACCAGGCGATGAAGAACGTCGGCAACGCCTGGAGCAGCAGCAGCTTCGACCTCGGCAAGATCAGAAGCACCTCCGGGGACAGTCTGAAGACCTCGTACACCGAGGACAAGGCCGAACTGGAGAAGGAGGAGGCGGAGAAGAAGGCCGCCGCGGCCGAGGCCAAGGCGGAGGCCAAGGAGAAGGAACTGGAGGAGAAGGAGGCAGAGGCCGAGGCCAAGGCGGAAGCCAAGGAGAAGGAACTGGAGGCGAAACAGGCAGAGGCCGAGGCCAAGGCGGAAGCCAAGGAAAAGGAGCAGGAGGCGAAACAGGCCGCGCTGCTGGCCGCGCAGGAGAAGAAACAGGAGGAGGCCGAGGCCAGGGCGGAGGCGAGGGAGAAGGAGCAGGAGGCGAAACAGGCCGCTCTCCAGGCCGAGCAGGAGAAGAAACAGGCTGAGCAGGAAGCCAAACAGGAGGCCAAGGAGAACGAGCAGGAAGCCAAGCAGGCCGAACTGGAGGCCAAGCAGGAGGAGAAGCAGGCCCAGCAGGAAGCCAAACAGGAGCAGCTCCAGCAGGAACAGGAGAAGAAGCAGGCGGACCTTCAGGCCAAGCAGGAAGAGAAGCAGGCCGAACAGGAAGCCAGACAACAGGCGTACCAGCAGCAACAGCAGACTTTTCAGTTGCAGTCCATGAATCAGCAGAAGGCCGAGCAGCAGCAGGCCAAGAAGGAACAGGAGAAGAAACAGGCCGAACAGGAGGCCAAACAGGAGCAGCTCCAGCAGGAACAGCAGCAGAAACAGGCCGAGCAGGAGTCGAAACAAGAGGCCAAACAGGCCGAGGTGGAGGCCAAGCAGGAGGCGAAGGAGAAGGAGGCCGAGGCCAGGCAGCAGGAACAGCAGCAGAAGCAGGAGCAGCTCCAGCGGGAGCAGGAAGAGAAACAGCAGCAGCTTCAGGAGAAACAGGAACAGAGGCAGGAGGAACAGGAGAAGAAACAGGAGCAGGCTCAGGCCAAACAGCAGGAACTACAGGCGCAGCAGTCGGAGCGTCAGGAGCACGTCCAGCAGGAACAGCAGCAGAAACAGGAGCAGCTCCAGGCGCAGCAGTCCGACCGCCAGGAGCAACTCCAGCACGAACAGCAGCAGAGGCAGGACGAGTACCAGCAGAAGCAGCAGGAGTTCCAGGCGCAGCAGAGCAGGACGGGCGACCTGCTGAACGGCCACCAGAGCGGCTCGCTCAACGGCGGCGATCTGTCGCTGGGCCCGTCGGACTCGATCTCCGGGCCCGTCAACGGCGACGACTCACTGACCAACCCGGGCGGCAGCACCTCCCACCTGGACAGCCATGGTCGCGTCGTCACCGACTACCCGGACGGCAGCTCCACGAGGATCGATCCGACCACGCAGACCTCGTCGGTGACCAGGCCCGACGGGACCACCGTCTCGGGGCCGCTCAACGCGGGCGATGTGCTGGGCAACCCCGACGGGAGCGTCTCCCACCTCGACTCGCAGGGTCAGGTCGTCACCGAGTATCCCGACGGCAGCAGCACCAGCGTCGACCCGCACAGCGGAGCGACCTCGATCACCAGTCCCGACGGGACGACCACCACGGGGCACCTCAACGAGGGCGGCGTCCCGGGTGGTGGCCTGCCGCAGCAGGGGCCGGGGGGCGGCTACGCGGCCGGGGGCGGCGGGTCCGGCTCGCTCAACGGCGGCGTGGACCTGGGCTCGGGTCCGGGATACGGCTCGGACTACGGTTCCGGCCACTCCGGCTACGAGGAGGAGCTGTACGACGACACCCCGTACGACGGCACTCCGGTCAGTCTGTCCGGCGCCTCGGGCGGTGCCGCCGACGCGGCGACGGGCTCGGGGAGCGGCACGCCGCTGAACCCGGGTGGGATGCCGGGTGGAATGCCGGGCGGGATGCCCGGTGGCATGGCGGGCGGGCGCGGTGGCGGCGGTGGCGGACAGGGCTCCGGCGAGCGGGTCCGCAATGTGATCGACGGCGGTGACGTGGTCAGCAACCGACGGCGGCCCTCGAACCCACGTGGCAGGTCAGGGCCTTACGATGAGCGCGAAGCCGTGATCAACACCAGCGGCGGCAGCCCCTTCGTCCCGCCGATGGGAGCGGGCGGCGCGGGGGCCGGTGGGCCGGGCCGTCCCGAGACGGAGAGCGGTGACCGGACCCGCGACTCCTGGGTGGAGGAGGAAGAGGACGTCTGGGGAAGCGACGAGGGCGGCGCGCCGGCCGTGATCGGCCGATGAGGCCCGTACCCGCGCACGTGTCCCGGAGCGCAGTCGTACGCACAGGCGCGGCCGTCGGTTCGCCGGTCGCCGTAGCCGAAGCCGTAGCCGAACCGAGGAGGATCAGTTGACGGAGTCGCTGGAGGAGCGCATCGCACGGGCCAGGGCTCATCTTGAGGAGACGCGTGCCGCCGTCGCCCGCGTCGAGCGGGACCTGGGCGGGGCGAGAGCGACGGTGCGTTCCTCGGACCGTTCGGTGGAGGTCACCATCGGGGCCCAGGGCGAGCTGGCGGGGCTGAAGTTCCTGGACAACAAGTACGTGAACATGACGGGTACGCAGCTGGCCTCCGCGATCATGGAGGCGGCCGGGAAAGGTCGTCAGGAGATCGCCCAGCGGGTGATCGACACCTTCGAGCCGCTGACCAGGCCGGACCCGAGGGCCCCGGGCTCCCGCGGGATCGACATCGACTGGGAACGCCTCTTCGGCTCGGCGCTCCGCGGCGCCGGCCGGCCGGGCACTGGCAGCCCCTCGGACCGGCTGCGCGACGAGATCCACGACGAGGACGGCGACGTCATGGGCGGGGGCAGGGCATGAGCGGGACGTACGAGGCGGACCCGGACGGGCTACGGCGCGCGGTCCAGGCGATCAAGGACCTTCCCGGCATGGCCCGTTCGATCGCCGAGGACTTCAAGGACGACGAGGAGTCCTACCTCGGCTGGAACGGGCAGAGCGACGACTACTTCCAGCAGAGCAACCCCAACTACAAGAAGGCGAACGAGGGGTGCCTCGGCTTCGTCACCGCGCTGGGGGACGCCATGGACGGGCTGGTCTCGGCGACGCTGGAGAGCCTCGACAGCATCGAGGGAAACCAGCAGTACAACGCCGAACGGATCGAGCAGCACAAGGGCACCACCGACCTCACGGACGGCGAGGGGTCCACCGGCGGCGGTAAGCACTGAATGAAGAACTTCGACTGGACTGAGGAAGAGCGCTACTGGATCTTCGTTCTCACCGGCGAGATGCCGCTTGAGGCGGACGAGGAGCTCGCCTACGGCAGTCGTCAGATGTACAGCCGTCTCGACCGGCGCCTCGGGGACTACTTCAGCGAGATCGAGAAGGTGGTCGACATGGTCGGCCACTCGCTCCCCCCGGAGGTCGCCGACGGGTTCAAACGGGGCATGGCCGTCCTGACCGGCGGGAGCGGCACGGACGCCTTCCGCGAGATGAGCGACGAGTTCACCCGGCTCTCCGACAACCAGGTCACCCAGTCGCAGAAGATCCAGGCCGCCAAGTGGGAGATCGTCTCCGAGATCGCCATGATGCTCATCGAGCTGGCGCTGCTCGCGGCGATGTCCTTCTTCACCGGCGGCACCTCCATGGCCGCGGCGGCGCTCGCCCGCGCGCGGGCGGCGCTCGGCATCCTGATGTCCTTGCAGCGGCTGATGAAGTTCCTGCCCTTCGGGCCGAGCGTCACCGAGATGCTTCAGGAAATGATCCAGGCCCTCGCGGTCAACCTGGCGCAGCTCACCATCAATCCGCCCAACCGCCGCCCGAAGGGCATCGACGGAACGAACATCGGCGAAGCCGGACTCTTCGGCCTGCTCGCCGGCGGTTTCATCCACCTCTTCGGCAATGTCTCGCACTGGTTCAAGAACAACCTGAACCATCTCTTCAAAAACAACTTCGACACGGATCTCTTCAGCAAGTACAACAAGGATTTCCTCGACAACTTCAACAAGAACAACGTCGACAAGGACCTTTTCAACACACCGGGCGGTCCCCCCTTCGTCAAGCCCAGCCCGGTCGCCAACGTGCTCTACGACGTGCCCACGACCTTCCTCACGCACGGCCTGGGAGAGACCCTGGCGGAGGTCCTCGCGGGCGGACTGCTGCACGGCGACTGGGACTTCAAGTGGATGACCTTCGTCGGATCCGGCGTCAGCGGCATCCTCGACACCGGCGCCGAGCACGGACTGGGCAGCAGCGCCAACTGGCTGCACAGCAAGGCCTTCCCCAACGGAAACCTCTTCACCGACTACATCAACGACAGCTACGGACTCGGTAACGGGCCGGACGGCGAGGGGCTTTCGGGCAGCGACACCTCCACCGGCTCCACGCAGCGCGGCATCCCCGGCCCGCAGCCCCTCGGGGGCGGGCCGGGTCCTGTCGGCCCGCCCGCTCCCGTCCCCACCGCCTCCGCGGACCCCGGCCTCTCCCCGTACGCGCCGTACTCCTCGCCGACTTCCTCGTACAGCGCGCTCCCGGGCGCCGACAGCATCAGCTCCGCCGCCCCGGTCACCGGCATCGACGCGACGGTCCCGGGCAGCTCCTCGCTCCGCACCACGTCCGGAACGGGGGCGGGGGCGTCCGGGTTCAATCCGTACGGGCTCGACTCCTCGGGCCCGTTGCCGTACGCGCCGAACGCGAGCGCCCCGCTCACCAAGGGCTTCGGCGCGAACAGCGCCCTCTCCCCGCCGTACAATCCGGCCGGGACGAACAGCGTGCTCGACTCCGCGACGGCGCCCTACGGCGCGGACGGCACGAGCGACACGGACGGCCTCAAGTGGGATACGCCGGGGCAGTTCGGACCGGCCGGGAACCCGGTCACGGCTTCCGGCGCCCCGGGCGGCCAGTCCCACCCCGTGACGGGCGCCTCGGCCTCGCCGTCCCCCGCGCCGCACGCCTCGCGGCCCGGGCAGACACCCGAAGGCACGCCCCTCGCCGAGGACATGGGCGAGGACGGCGGCGAGAGCCTCGGTGGGGGCACCGGTGCGGACACGGAGACCGGTTCCGCGCAGCGGTCGGGCGCCGGGGCGGACACGGACGGGGTCGAGCCCTCGCCCGCCGCCGCCGTCCCGACCCGGACGCAGGGCGGGCCGGCCACCCCCGGGGCACCGCCCGCGACGGACACCGTCGGCAAGGGCAAGGGCCCCGTAACGGGTGACCCCGAGGGGACGCCCCACCCGGACGCGTACGGCGACACCCGTACCGGTGGCCGGGCAGGCACCGAGGGCGATGTCCACGCCGAATCCCTCGACGGGCAGAGCCCGGTCTCCCCGCCCGCGGCGGCCTCCGACGCCGAGATCGCCGACGCGCGGGGCGAGTACGCGCAGGCGCTGACGGCCTTCGCCGGCGCCGTCGACACCGCCGAGGTGATCGGCGCGCGGCTGGAGGCGGGGACCGGGGGCAGCGCCGACGAGGCGGCGTTCCAGGACGCCCGAGAGCAGGCGGAGCAGGCGCGCGGGCATCTGCTCGACACGACGGCGCGTCTGCGGGACCTCGGCGTGACCCCCTACGCCCCGGGCCCGGAACAGATACCCGTCGTGCGGCGGGACGAGTCCCAACGCCATTGGATCGCCGAGCGGATCGTCGCCGCCGACCTTCCGCAGCCGCCGTCCGGCCGGGAAGCGGACCCCGGACGGCTGGATCAGGTGCGGGCCGCCATGGTGCGGCCGGGGCCGTGGTCGGAAACGCTCGACACGGCGGCGGCGCACGCCTCCCGGCGGCTCTGGGCCTCGGCGTACGCGGAGTTCGCCGACGCCGCGCCCGGCTCGGCGACCGAGGACGGCATCGGCCGTGCCTGGGACCGGGCCGTCTCGCTGGTGCTGCCCCTCGAACTGCACCCGGTGCTCGCCGACTCCCGGCACGCGGGGGACGAGTTCCGTTCCGCCGTGCGCGAGGTCGCCGGTCACCTGCTGACGGCCCCGCCGGGTACGGACTCCGGTGCCGCGCTGGCCGCCTCGCTCCGGCGGCGGCTGGGTCTGCCCGCACGGCTGCTCGGTGGTGCGCGGCCCCCGGCTCCCGATCCCTCGGTGCCAGTGGTGCCCGCCGCCCCCCGGCCCGTCGTCACCGTGTCGGGTTCTTCCACTTCTTCCACTTCTTCCACGCCGGACGGGACACCACCCGTACCCGTACGGACCGAGAGCGCACCCGTGGAGCCGGAGCCGGCGGTCCGGGAGAAGGCGGGCACGGAAGAGCCGGTCCCCCCGGCCCGGCCGGGGTCCAGGGCGCCGCTGTCCACGGTCCCGGCTCCCGCGCCCGCCACGACGACGGGCCCGGCCGACTCCGATCCCGACGACTCCGATCCGACCGACGGCGACTCCTCGGAGGACGACTCCTCCGACGACGGCTCGGAGCCCGACCCCGGCCCTGACCCCGCGCAGGGCCCCGTGTCGCGCCCCGGGCCGCAGGACCAGCGGCCGAGGTTCCCCGGTGTGCAGGTCGACGACGAGCTGGAGGTCCGCCGGCCGCCGCGCGTGGACCCCGCGCTGCCGCCGGCCCCGCGCGCCCCCGGGCCCGCCACCTTCACGGACGGCAGCCGCGTCCCCGGCTACCTCGACGGGCTGCTCCCCTTCGCCGCCGAGGAGGGACAGGACGAGGACGAGGCACTGTTCGCGTTCGGGCAGAGCGATGTGCACCTGCGCGGTCACGAACAGGCGGCCGAGCACATCGACATGAGTCTGCGCGCGCTCGACGCGGACACCCGCCCGGCGGACCTGCCCGCGGCGGAGGGGGAGGTGCGCAGCGACGACATCGGTGTGGACGTCTTCGTCCGGCTCGTGCGGGCGATGCGGGAACAGCCGCGCACCTTCGCCGGGGAGGGCCGCGAGTTCGTGTACCGCACCGAGTCGGGGCGGCTGCGCAAACTCCAGGTCGGGGTCCGCAACTACGGCGCCTGGACGAAGTTCAACGACGGCGCCGAGCCGACCAAGGTCGACAACGCCTACCGCGGGGTCACCACCGTCGGGGCCAGCAAGACGATCAGCCAGAACCGGCAGCTCTCCCCGAGCGCCCCGCTGGGGCCGCTGAGCACGGTCGTGTCCGGCTTCGGCCGGCTCAGCGCGCGGCTCGGCTGGGCCCGGGAGTTCACGTACACCATGCACGACGAGGTGGTGACCCAGGGTGAGACCCGCATGCTCGACCACTCGCACCCCCACCTCGACGACGCCTACTACGAGGTGCGGGTCACCGACGCGCAGCCGCCCCGCCCGGCCCGGCCCGGCATCCTCGGCACGCGACTGCGGCAGCGGCCCGCCCGGACCGGCGCGCAGGACGCCGGCTTCGCCTTCGGCGTGCGGGGCGGCCTCGGGGCGCGGCTCCCGGACAGTGTGACGAGCGCCGCCGAGCACGCGATGGGCCGCGTCCCGCCCCGGATGGAGCTGGGTCCCGGCTCCGACTACCGGCTCGTGGTCACCGAGGACTACGGTCCCGTGCGCGAGATCCGGGACTGGGCGGTGGGCAGGATCGGCGCCGAACCGGGCTCCACGGCCTACCGCGAGCTGGACGACTTCATCTCGTCCGCCAACTTCCACCACCTGTCGGGGCGGCTGGCCCGGTCCATGGTGCCGAGCAAGCCGCTGTTCGCCGACGACAAGAAGCGCACCCCGCTGGGCGCCTTCGTCATCGAGCGGGTGGTGCCGGGCCGGGCGGTCCTGGCCTCGGCGACCGACCAGGCCGAGATGCGCGACACCCTCCAGCTGACCGTGCACAACCTGCGCAAGCAGACCAAGTCCTTCAGCACGGACGTCGCGGCCATCGCCGGCCCCACCTTCAACCTGCCGACCTTCAACGTCCCCGACCTCGTGGCCGGGTGGATGAACCGGGTCAAACCGCGCCTCCAGGCCGGGATCGGCGCCCGGATCGGCCACACCGGGGGACGGACGGCGTTCACCGGCGGTTCCGGCGCGGTCAAGTCCGTCGGCCGGGTCAAGAACGCCGCCACCGCCCTGTACCGGGTCGAGAAGACCGTCTACCTCCGCAAGACGGGCGACCAGGAGGCCCGCGCGTTCCGTACCTGGAGCCTCGACCGGATGACGCGGGGCGAGGCGCGGCGGCTGGCCGGGATGGACGACGGCTCGACCCGTACCGAGCGGCCGTACGCCCCCGCCTACCTGACCGACGACCGGCCGCCGACCCTCGGCATGAGCAGGCCCGTGCAGTTCCTCTTCGCCGACGGGCGTTACACCCACGGCGCGCCCCCTGCTCTCCCCGACGCCACCGGCACGGACGGGGCGGCGTCCACGGCGCCCGTCGAGAAGACCCGGCTGTACACCTTCACCGAGCAGGTCGTGGACGCGGTCGCGCGCAAGTACCCGTCGATGGTGGCCCCGCTCAGCGAACTGGGGACCCCCGACGGCGGCAGGTGGCGCAACCACGCCCACTACCAGATGGTGCTGCACAACAGCCTGACCGTCATCAACGCGCTGGCCCACCACTCCCTCGCCGGGAACCTGGAGGCCATGACGACGACCGGTCTGCGGGTCGGCCTGATCGACCCGGGCCGCGTCACCCGCGCCTACCGCTACATCTGGCTCGACGCGGAACTGACCGGCCGCCGCTACGAGGGCGCGACGGACTCCCTGCTGCGGCACAGCGCCCCCGGCGCGGCGAGCGTCAGTGCCTCGCGGCTCGGGGCGCAGGGCCACGAGGCCTCGGTGGAAGGGCTGTTCGCCCTCCGGGACTCCGACGTCACCGACGACATGGGCGCCGCCGCGCACGCGGGGACCGCGCAGCTCGGCTACCGCGCCGGGTGGCAGGCGCGGAGGGAGGCGGGCTACGGGCCCGTCGCGACCTTCGACCCGATGGCCGTCACGATCAGTCCGGGCCATCTCTACAGCTACGGCATCGATCTCACCGTGAGCACCGGGGGCCACTGGCGCTTCCGCGGTCTGCTGCGGGGCGCGTTCTCCCTGGGGGTCCTCGGCACCCAGCTCTTCGTCTTCCGTGCGCCCCGGGCCGACATCATCGGCGGCGACGCGCCCGTACCGGCCGTGCGGGGCCGGGTGCTGCTCAGTGTTCCGGCCGAGCACAGTCCCGCGAGCGACCCGCACGCGCCGGGAGCGGACAACCCGTACCTGCGGGCGGACCGCGTCACCCAGTCCGCCATGCCCTCCTCGGAGGCCAAGGCCCTCGTGGACGCCTCGCTCTCGGCGATCGACAGCTCGCAGGCACCGGGGCCGCTGGACGGGGTCCCGCACCAGACGGTGTCGGTCATCGCCCCGCATCACGACGAGGGGATCGTCGAGGAGGTCCTCGACCGCGCCTCGCACGGACGATGGCACCTCACGCACGTCGGCGCGCAGGCCCACGACGCGGCGGTCCGCCCGCACCAGCCGCAGTACCTCGCGGCCAACTTCGACCAGAGCTCAGGACCGCTCGGTTCGCGCACCACGGGGCTGTTCGGCAAGGGCCCGTACATCGACTGGCTGGCGACGGTCGTGCACCGGGTGCGCGTCACCGGGCTGCGTCCGCTGAGCAGACCGGCGCGGATGGACACCGAGCTGACCGTGGGCGGCTCCACCAGTGCCTCCGGCACCCAGGGCAAGTCCTTCACCCAGCAGGCCGGCGTCACCGCCGTCTACGGGCACAGCCATGCCACGGGCGGCGGCGTCACGGGCAACTACGGGGTGGCCTGGCGGCCGTGGTTCCGGTCCCGGAGCCGTACCGGGACGGTCGTGCGCAGCGTCACCTCGGACATCAACCGGGTCGACGGCGGCTACCAGGTACTGGCCGCGGGCGACGCGGAGCACGAGATCGCCGCCGAGGTCCGCAACCTCGGTCTGCTCTCGCCGCTCAGCAAGGTCGTACGCAGCTGGCACGACTGGGCGGGGCGCCGGCAGCGGGTCAGGGGCGGCTGGCTGGGGCACGTGCCCGAACGCGTCGCCCAGCAACTCGGCCTCGTGCCCGGCGACGACCTCGAAGCCGGCCCGGCCTACACGCGCCTGAGGTGGAGCCAGCACGGCTGGTTCCAGCGGCACCCCTTCGCCATCTATCCCGTCAACTCCCTCAACACCGCGACGGCCCTCGACGGCTTCGACAAGAAGCTCCGCGACCTCGGGATCGACGACGAGGGCCGCGAGGCCGTGCGCCGGCTCGCCTCCGGTCGCGTCACCCGGGCGCTGCGCCGGGAGATGGCCGGGGTCGGCACCTCCACCACCGCGCGGATCGGCGGGCCCGGCTGGAAGCGGGTCCGGATCGGCGGCCGGGACGTACGGCTGCGGGCCCAGCTCGTGCCCGTCGAGGACGGGCAGACCTTCGACAGGCTGTGGCCCGCCACCGAGCTGGAGGACCACCGCTGGGCGATCGAGACGCAGACCGGCGCGTTCAGCTCCGCCAAGGGCCAGGACTTCGGCACGATGGTCAACGAGGCGGTGCACACCGGGCACGCCAACGTGGGCGCGGCGGGCCCCTCGCTCGGGGAGACCGGCTCCAACCGGCAGACGGTCTCCGGCGCCTCCACGATCACCATGGGCCGGCTCTGGACGACCTACACCAGTGAACCGCACGCCGAGTTCACCACTCGCTACCGCGTCCGTCTCACCCTGGAGATGGGCCGCGCCAAGGGCCGGGTGCCGGGGAAGCCGGACGAGCGGCGGCTCGTGCACGAGGACGTCGCCGGGGCGCTCAAGGACCTCGTCCCGCTCAGCCTGCTGCGCCCCGAGCCGGGCGAGCCCGCCACCGGGGGCGAGGAACCCGCCGCGCCCGGCCCGCTGGACCCGCCGCGCCTCGACGAGGAACCGGCCGCGGTGACCGTCCTGACCGGCGAGGACCATCCGCTCGCCTCCGACGACGGCATCGAGACCTGGCGCTCCGTGCCCCATCCGGACGGCACCACCCGGCCGTTCGTCATGCCCGCGAACGGCTTCCACGTCCGGACCGTCCTCGGCGCCGACCGTGTCCACGCGGCGAGCATGATCGCGCTGGCCAGGTCCTTCGACAACCGGCTCGCCGGTACCCGCGGGCAGCTGACCGGCCGGGCGCTGGAGGAGGCGCTGCGCAAGGCCGCCGTCACCCCGCTGACCGCCGAGGGCACCGGCCCCGCGCAGGTGCTGGAGGACTCCCTCGGCTCCGGAGCGCTCAGCGCCTTCGCCGAACAGGCCGCGAGCGCCGGCTACCGGACCGACGGGCTCGTCGAGAACTCGATGTTCGACGGCTCGCAGGGTTCGCTCACCGTCTTCTCCCGGCCCGACTTCGCGAGCGCCGAACTCATCGCGGTCGCCGACAACGTCCGGATGGAGTCCACCAGCCGCCGTACCCGCACCGAGACCGCCTCCGCCGTCCAGGGCGGCACCCAGGACACGATGATCGGCGCCTTCCCCACCATCAAGGCCGAGCCGACCGGCGTCTCCAACCCCGCGATGAGCGGCACCGGCGCCGACACCACCGACGCCGAGGGCCGCGTCATCTCCAACAGCCAGGCCCACCAGGTGAACATCAAGCCCAAGACGGGCCGTGTCTTCGCGTTCGCCGTCCCCACCAGGTGGCTGAGCCTCGCCGACGTCGAACGGGACTTCAAGGACGGCACGATCGCCGAGTGGACCCGCGACCACGTGCTGCGCCACTTCGGCGGGAGCGCCCCGGGCCCGCAGGCCGTCGAGACCAGCGCGCAGGTCATCGCCTGGGTACGCGAGGACGTCGCCCGCGACCTCGGGCTGATCAATGACGACAACTTCCCCAAGAGGCTCGCCGGCGCCTGGGACGAGGTCAACGCCGCGGCCAAGGCGTGGGCGGCGGCCGACGCGACGTACTGGAGTCTGCGCCGGGGCGTCCCGGAGCTGCGCGCGGCCCTCGACCGGGCCGTCGCCGGCCGCTCCGTCGCCCGGCGGCGGCGCTCCGCGGCCGAGCACACGCTGCGCGCCGCCCGCCGCGCCGCCCGCACCCGCTTCGCCGACGACCTCGCGGCGGCACGGGCGTACCTGGACCGCCCGCCGGCCGAGCTGGACGAGGCCCTCCGCGACCGGCTCGTGCCCGCCCTCGCGACCGCCGAGCGGGCCGCGCGGGAACTGCGCGACGCGCTGCTCGACGACCTTCTCGCCCCCGACAGCCCGGGCCGCACCGCCCGCCCCGCCGACACGAAGGCCGCCGAGGCGCGCCTGGCCGCGGCCAGGGCGGCCAAGGAGGCGGCCGACGCCGAGGTGACCGGCATCCGGCGCACCGCACACGGCCGGCTCGTCACCGCTGCCGAACTCGCCCGCGACCTGCGGCTGGCCGAGGCGGAGGACGCCATCCGGGCGGCCGACGAGACGGCCCGGCTGGCCGGGGTCGGGGTCCGGGCCGCGCGGAAGGCCCTGGACGCCCGCCTCACGGAGACGGCCGCACAGCGCACGGTGGCCGAGGACGCGGCCGACACCCTCCACGGGCTGCGTGTCGAGACCGACCGCCTGACCCGCTGGTACCGGCTCCCCGAGGACCCGCCGAAGACGGCGACGGCCGGGCAGGACGCCACCGTGGAACAGGCCCCTGTGACCCGCGCCGGACTGCCCGAGCCCCGGCTGTCCGCCGACTCCGCGCCGGCGCCCCGGCGGCGGCCCACCGAGGCGCCGCCCCGGCCCGCCGCCCTGCGGGCCGGGCGCGCCCCGCGCGGGCTCGCCCCGGTCGCCGAGGAACAGCCCGCCTACACCGCCGCCACCGACCGGGCCGACGGTGCTCCCGCGCTGACCGACCCCGAGGGGCTCACCCACCGGCTCCAGGAGGTGCCCGAGGACGGCGACTCCTTCTTCCACGCGCTCGCCGCCGCCCTCGGCCTCACGGACGCGGCGCCCGCGCTGCGCGCCCGGTTCGCGGACACCCTCGCCGCGCTCCCCGACGACTCGCCGCTGCTGGACTTCCTGACCCCCGACGAGAAGGACGTCTTCGCCCCGGCGGAACTCGACGCCGCCGCACTCGACCTCGGCACGGACACCCCGCAACGCCGGGAGTTCGACTCGCTCGGCACGATCCCCCACTCCGCGGGGGACCGGCCGGGCCCGGACCGCGCCCACCACCCGCTGAGCCCCGCGCAGCGCCGCGGCCTGGGCGCCGCCCAGCTGCGCCGCCCGGCCGACGGCGACATGGCCCGGTCCTGGGACCACGGCGCCGCCGACGTGCTGCCCGCGCTGGCCGCGCAGATGTACGGCGTGCGCGTCCGGGTCGTACGGGAGGACGGCGGCCACCTCGACCACGAACCGGCGGACGGGCGGCCCCTCGGCGAGGACGCGCACACGACGGTGCTGTACCTCGCGGGCCGCCACTACCGCGCCGTACTGCCCGACGCGGTGCCCGCCGGGCCTGCCGGGGACGGCGGGCTCCCCGGACTGACCACGCCGAAGCCTCCCGAGCCCGACAGGGACGACGTGCTGCACGCGTACCGCACTCGTCCCTGGACCTGGGAGGGCCTGGACGCGGCGCACGCGGACGAGCCCCGCTTCGACGCGGCCACCGACCCCACGACGCTCACCGACCCCGACGGCTACGTCTACGACCTCACCGGACCGATCGGCCCGGGCAACGGCTTCTTCACGGCCGTCGCGCAGGGCGTCACGACGCCTTTCGTCCGCGGACTCGGCACCCGCGCCTTCGCCCAGCGCCTCCGGGACCGGACGATGGACCCGCGTCTGCCACTGCCCGGCACGGCTCGGCCCGACCCCCGGGCGGTGTACACACGGGACCAACTGCGGGCCGGGGGAATCGACCTGACGCCCGAGCAGGCCCGGGAGCACGCGCGGCACGGCGGCCGGCTGCCCGCCGGCCTCGTGGCGGCCCTCTCCCCTCGGCAGCGGGACTTCCTCGTACGCGGCCACATACGGCTGGCCGCGCGCTGGGACGGGGCCACGGCGCTCACCGCCGCGGAACTCGTGACACGGAGCGGACGGACCCACCTGACGCTCGTGCACGAGAACGGCACGATCGACACCTTCGGCGACCCCACGGCCCCGGCGGAGACGACGGTCACGATCTACGAGCGCGGCAACGAATACCTCGCCGCCCTCCCCCGTGAACCCCGCAACCCCCGCGGCCCGCTCACCCACCGCACCACGAAGCCGCCCGTCCCCGCCATGCCGGACCGCGAACCGCCGAAGCCGCCCGCGCTCGTGGCCGGCCTCCCCGCGACGGGTCCCGGCCTCGGCAAGGGCGTGCCGAAGCTCCCCGCCGACGCGCCCCCCGCCCCGCCGGGAGGCCTCAACACCGCGCGGGACGGGGGCGCGCCACCACCCGTCGACGACTACGAGGACGACGAGGAGACCGGCGAGGACAGCGGCGACGAGGAAAGCGGGCGCGAGGACGGCGGCGCACCGGTCCGGCTCAGCGACGCGGAGGTCCACGCGGGCATCCTGGCCGGGCTCGGCGGCCCCTACGGCCGGCCCGGCGCCCTGACCTCCCCGGGCGCCGCGCCCGCGTTCGCGGCCCTGCGCCGGCTGGACGTGCTGCGCTCCGCGGTACCCGAACTGAGCGCCGGTCCCCTGGACATGGACGCACTGGCCCGTCACGTGCTGATGCTCGGCCCCGGCACGCGGGTGACCCGCGAGGCCCGCCGGGCGCTGCTCGCGCTGGCCCTGGCCGAGGCGGAGCACGCGCCGAGCCTCGCGGTGCTCGCCGGGTTCCAGCTGGAGCGCTACGGCGTGCTGGGGGTGCGCGACTTCCGGATGGACGCGGACGCGTACGCGGCCCGGGTCCTGCATCTGGACGGCGCCGACCCGGACCGGCGCATGGAACTGGCCCGGCTGGTGCAGCGGGCCGCCGCCGCGGGACGCGACATCGGCCGGACCACCGAACTGGCCGGCTACCACCTCGAACTCCTCGCCCCGCTCGCGCCGTACACCCTCCTGGAGCGCCCCGACGGCACGGCGATCGGCCGTGACGGGGACGAACCGGCGGCGGTCGGTCTCGGCTACGACCTGAGCGTCGTCACCCGTATCGGCCTCGGCACCGGTGGGGAGCCCGACTTCGGTGTCACCGGGCGCGCGCCCTGGCACCGGCCGGACGGGCCGGAGCCCTGGGTGGTGCGGATCAAGGGGGCGCTCGGCGGGGCGCTGCTGTCGGGGGCCGTCCCGGCGGAGGACTTCGCGTCGCTCCTCTCCCACGACCCGCGGGTGCGGGCCCTGGCCCCGGACGCCGAGATCGTCCTGCTGCCCCCCGACTCCCCCGTCGACGGGGACACGGCGGCGCTCGCGCACCTGCTCGCCGTGATCAGCCTCGCGACGGGGCGCCGGGTGCGCTCCGCACCGGGGCTGGTCGACTTCTACACCGACACACGGTCGGAGCGGACCACCCTGGCCCTGGGCCCGGCAGCGGACGGACAGCGGCGTACGGCCGCCGACTGGCTGACCGCCGACCCGGCGCCCGCGACGACGCCCGCCGTGCCCCGTCCCCCCTCCCCACCCCCGCTCCCGCAGCCGCCCGCACAGCCGCCGGGCGGTCCCGCGCGTTCCCGCGGCGTACCGCAGGCGGTGCCGAGGGACGGTGACTGCCTGCTGTCCGCGATCCTTGCCAGTGCTCCGACGCTGGTCCGCGACCGCCTGCCGGGGATGGCCGAGCGTGCCCCGGCCGCCTTCGCCTGGCTCTCCGACCCCGCGCGGGTCCGGCGCGACCTGGCCGGTCCCTCGACCGCGCTCGCCGCCACCCCGCACGCGGCCGTGATCGCCGGTCTGCGCAGGTACGTGGCCGGCTATCTGCGGGCCAACAGGGCGCGGATCGCCCCGGAGGTCCTCGCCCAGTACCGCGGCGCCGGGGAGGGCGGCCTCGCCGAGGAGGCGGCGCGCATGGACCTCGCGGGACTGGTCGACCGGCTCGCCGCCACCCGGGCGCCCGCGCCCGACCGCGACACCTTCACCACCGAGGCCGGTCTGCGCGGCGAGCTGGAGTCCCTGCTGCTGCGCCACGAACCGCTGCGCGACGCGGAACTGGCCGAGCTCACCGACGCGGTCGCGCAGTGGTCGAACCGCTGGAACTCGTCCGTCGGCGACGTCTTCCCGCTTCTGCTGGCCCACGCCCTCGACATCCGCCTCAGCATCTCCTGGTTCACCCACCGGGGCGACGGCGTGCCCCTTTCGCAGGGCGTGAGCGAGGGCGTCGGCCCGCAGTCCGCCGACCGCGCGATCGAGCTGTTCCGCTCCCACCGGGTCCGTCCCGCGACCCGGGCGTCGGGCCCCAGGTGGGTCACCGCGCAGGGCACCGAGCACTACGAGGGCAGCGACGCCGCCGGCAACACCGCCCCGCCCGGCGGGGACCCGGCCCTTCCGCCGCCACCCGGGCAGTCCGCCACCGGCGTGCCGAGGGCGCTGCACGAGGCGTTCGGGCCCGACGTGGACCGGCACCCGGCGTACCAGCAGCTCGTCGGAGCCCTCGGCGTGCTGGAGGCGGCCCGTGCGCGGGACCCGCACCACGGGCCCGGCGCCGTCGACCTCCCCGGGGTCGCCCGCCGCATCCTGCACAGCGGCCCCGAGCAGACGATGAGCCCGGAGCTGTACTTCAACATGCTCTCCGTGGTGTCGAGCGCGGCGCGACGCGACCGGGCCGGGACGCTGGACGCGATCGCGGCGTACCAGTGGGAGCGGTCCGGGGCGACGGCGGCTCCAAGGGCACTGGCCGCCGGGGAGGCGTTCCTCGGCCGGAACTGGACTGCCCGGCCGCACCCCGCGCTGCTCGCGTCCGTGGTCGGCGAGACGGTGGGGGGCACGCTCCGGTGGCGGCGGCCGGTGTGGGGCGAGCGGCCGTACGTGGTGATGGCGGAGCGGGCCGCGTCCGGACTGCTCGTGGTGCGCGACGGTTACGGCAACCCGGCGGAGGTGACCGAGGAGGAGTTCGCCCAGCTCGTCGCGTACGACCCGCAGCGCCCCCCGGGTGTGCCGATCGTGCTGCTGGTACCGGGCGCGGGAGGGGGAAAGGCCACTCTGCCGCGGCTGGTGGCACAACGGGCCGGGGCGCGGGCCTGGTCCGGCGACGGCGGGTACCGGCTGGAGCCGCTGGACGACGGATCGGGCCGGGTGGGCGTCGTCCCGGCGGACGGGGTCCCGGGCTCGGTCCCGGCGACGCGGTGGCTGCCCAGCGATCCGGGGCTCGTCGACGACGACCCGCACGCCCTGATCACGGCGAGCGACGGCAGCGTGTTCCCCGAGAGCGACGTCGTCTCCTCCTCGCTGCTGACGAGCGACGGACTGAACCTCAAGGGACGGGCCTTCCTGGACGCGAAGGACATGGCGGCCCACGAGGCCGAATTCCCCTTCCTGGAGGGGATCGAGTACTACACCGACTACGACGAGGGACTGCCCGGGGTGTCGCCCGCCCGGCAGAGCGAGCTGCGGCGGCTGCCGCGCGGCCTGAACGACGCGTTCATCCTGATCGGCCACGGCTATCAGGGAAGGATGGTGTTCCCCAGGGCCAGTACGGGCGTACAGCACCTGGTGCCGAACGAGGAGGTGGTCCGGGTCCTGCGCCGCAGCAGGAGCCTGGCCGAGCTGCCGCGGGACCAGCCGGTCTGGGCGCTGATCTGCTACTGGGGGATGCTCACCCCCGGGGGCGACCGGCTGGTGTCCGTCTCGGGACCCCAGATGGCGGCGAACGGGCTGCGGCGCACGTTCATGTCGACGGACGCGAACAACAGCACCGCGGAACCCTCCGGCCCGTGGCCGGCCCGGCTGTCCAAGATGGACGACCCCGACCAGCCGAAGTACCGGTGGATCGAGTCCCCGCCGGAGCCGCTCCCGCCCGAGCTGGAGGAGTTCGCCGACCTGGCGGGACTGCCCGCCGGCCTGCCCGGGCGGGCGGAGCGGGCGCTGCGGTGGATTCGCGCGCTGCGGCAGGTCGTCGACGTCCACATCGACCAGGACCCCGCCTTGGAGCGGCAGTTCCATTACCTGCTGCGGGGCTTCGGGGCGCTGGAGCGGCAGCGGCTGCGGGCGCCGGGCAACCCCGACACGAGCCCGCTGACCTGGACGCTGCTGGAGGAACTGGCCGCCAGGAAGGCCCGGCGGCACGGCTGGTCCACGACCCTGGACCAGGGCCTGCTGGGGATGCTGCTGAGCTTCGCGGACCTCACGGAGCGGCAGCCGGAGCACGACGGCGAGGTGTTCGACCTCTCGTTCTTCTCCTCGCCCGCGGCCCCGGGGGCCGGGGCGCCGGAGCCGTCCGGCCCGGACGCGTGGCCGCGACCGCCCTCGGACGGCGACTGGTACGGGCCGGCCGGGCTCGTCGCCGGGGAGCCGGCCGTCCCGGCGGCCCCGAAGGTGGACGTGGCCGAACTGGCGGCGCGACTGCCCGGACTGCCGGGGGCGGAGCGCGAGCGGGAGCTGGCGCTGCTGTCGGAGGCGGACCGCGAACTGCTCGCCGCTGATCCCGTGTTCGTGGACACGCTGCGCGCCGCACTGCCCGCCGGGGAGTTCGCCGAGGTGGCCGCCCGGTTGCTGGTGCGGGTGCCGGCCGGTGTGGGCCAGCCGGTCTCGGCCGGTCAGGAGGCGCGGACGCGCGTCGCGGGTATGCTGCGCGATCCCGGGGTGGCGGCGAAGCTGCTGCTGGGCGGTTCGCGGGTGACCGTCGTGCCGAAGGACGTGGCGATGACCTCGCTGGCCCCCTTCCGGGACCTGGCGAGGGCGGGCCTCTACGGCGCGGCCGACCGGGACGTCACCCTCGTACGCGGCTCGGGCGGGCACCAGACGGCGATCACCGAGGAGAACCTCCTCGGCGAGCGGACGAGCGTGCCGGGGCCGAACCAGTACGCGGACGGCTACTCCACGACGACCCACGAGTTCGCGCACACCGTCCACCTGCACGGGCTCGACGCCGCCGACCGGCGGCTCATCACCAAGGCGTACGAGTCGAAGCGGGGCCTGGCGCCCGGGGCGCAGTGGCCGGACGGTCCCCGGCTGGACCTGGCCGGAGCGGAGAGCGAGAACTACTCGTCCGGCAACGAGTACGAGTTCTTCGCCCAGCTCACCAACGCCTATCTGGGGACGAACGCGGGCACGGACCCCTACACCCGCCGCCCCCGCAACAACGGCGCGCGGTGGGTGCGGGACCACGAGCCGACGCTCGTGCCGCTCCTGGAGCGGCTGTACGGCCCAGGTGCGGAGCCCGTACGGAGCGGGCTGCCCGGCGCGGCCAATCCGGTGGTCGCCGCCCGGGCCGAGAACGAGCTGTACGAGGGCTTCCGCGCGCTCTGGGACCGGGCGGAGCGGACCACGGTCGTGTTGCCCCACGGACCGGTGCCCCTCGTGCACGGAGCCCCGCCCTCCGGGCCGGTGCCCGACTGGTGGGCGGACCTCGGCATGGCACCGCTGCCGAAACCCGCGATCGGCGGGTTCGGGGCGCTGCTCGGCGGTTCACCGGACACGGGCGTGGACCCGCTCGCGGCGGGCTGGCCGCTGGGGCGCGAGCTGACGGTGGGAGAGCCGCGCACGGCCGGGCTGTCCTTCGTGGCCGCCGACGAGGTGCCCGCGGCGGGCAAGGGCAAGGGCGCGGAGCGGTGGTTCCCCTTCGAGCCGGCCGTCGTGGGCCCGCGCTCGGGTTCGCGGCCGCCGCGGTACGAGGTGAGCGACGCGGGCCGCGTCGCCCTGCCCGACGGCACGGTACTGGCGGCGGAGGGCTGGCGCCGGCTCGGGGACGACTTCCTGCACGCGCCCACCGGGGCGCTGTTGTACGGGGACAGTGGCTGGATCGGCCGTGCGCGCAACGCCGCCGCCGTACTGGAGGTCTTCGAGACCTCCCCGTACACACTGACCGCCGGTGCCTCGGGCCTGTATCTGGCGCCGGAGGAGACGGGGCGGGACACGGCTGTCACCGGGGACGTGGTGGTGCACCTTCCGCTCGCGCCGGACGAGACGGCGCCCGAAGGCGGGTCGGAAGCCGCGTCAGAAGCCGGGTCACTGCTCACGTCCACGTCCGCCGTCGAGCAGGAGGCAGTGCCGCCGCTCGACCCCGCCGCCCCCGTACGGGAGGAGTACGCGCGGGCCCTGGCCGCGCTGCGGGACGCCGCCGCCGAGGCCGGGGCCCTGGAGCGGACCGGCGCGGACGCGGCGCCGCGGGCGGCGGCCTGGGCGGAGGTCGCTCTCGCGCGCGAGGTGGCGGAGGACGCCGAGGCGCGGCTGCGCGCCCTGGGCGTCCCCCTCGAAGAGCTGGCCGCGGCCCGCGCGCCCGCCGACCCCGAGGCGCACCCGGTCGTCCCCCGCGACACCGGCCAACGGCTGTGGGCCGCCGGGGAGGTGACGGCCGAAGACCTCCCGGCCAGGCTGCCGTCCCCCACGCCGGAGGACACCATCGGCGCCGAGGAGGTGCGGGCCGCGGGCATCACGCTCTCGCACGGCCTGCGGACCGAGATGGTGCTGCGCGGGGACGACCGGCTCCCGCTCGGCGCGCTGACGCCCCCGGATCGCGTGCGGCTGCTGATGACACGGCCCGGAGCCTGGTCACCGGAACTGGAGGCGGTGGCCGCGAGTGCGGCCCGGCGGCTGTGGCGCACGGCCTACGCGGACTTCGCGAGCGCGGCACCGGAGGACGCGGCGACGGCAGCCGCGTGGGCCGCCGCCCTCACCCTGGTGCTGCCGCTGGAGACGCACCGGGCGAGCGAGGACTCCCGTTACGCGCCCCAGGAGTTCCGGGAGGCCGTACGCCGGGTCGCCGCACACCTGCTGGCCGGGGAGGCCGGGCCGGTCCGGGCCGAAGAGCTGGCCGACACACTCCGGGCCGGACTGGGCCTGCGGCGCCGGTGGGCCACCGCGCCGCCGACTGCGGCCGTGGCGGACACCGGGACCGGGACCTCGGGGAACGACGGCCGGACGGAGGACGATGCCCCGCCCGGCCTGGAACCCCCGCCCGCACCCGGGACGGAGACCGGCGCCGAAACCGCCCCGGACCCCGAACCGGGCCCCGACCCCGAGCCGACACCGCCTCCCGCTGCGGAACCGGACCCCGGCCCCTCGGCCCTCGTCACCGGTTTCGGGCGGGGCCACCGGGGGCTCCAGGGCTCGGTGCACGTCATGCCGTTGCCGCAGGAGGCGCTGGACCGGCTGCACGCGAGCGTGGTGCGCGAGGTGCTGGACCGGGCGCTCCACGCGGACCGGGGCACGTCCCCGGACTCTGGGCGGGTGGACGCCGCGAGGGACCCGGAGGCGCAGGACACGGGCGACGTCGAGCGGCTGCGCGCCCGGGTGGCCGCGGCGTACGCGCAGGACGAGGTGCTGGACGCGCTGCCGTACCTGCTGAGCCCCAAGGGCATGGTCCGCACCGTCACTTACCGGGGCCACCGGTACGAGGTGGCCGCGCGGCTCTCCCTGTCCGGCGCGCGGCCCGCCCCCACGATGGCGTCCGACGTGCCCGGGGGACGGCGGGTGCAGATCGAGGAGCGGAACAGGTCGGCCGTCGAGTCGGGCGACACGAGCGGCTCGGGCAACCTGCGCGGCTTCCCCCTGGGCTACGGGCGGACCTGGCTCGTCGACGACCCCCGGAACCCGTCGGTGGTCTCCCAGAGTTTCACGCCGAAGCTGACGGTCACCCACAACCAGGACTCCACCGCGGTGACCGTCCTGGAGAACCTCACCGCGATGTCCGCGCTGGCCTTCTCCTCGGAGCCGTCCAGCCCGTACGACTACGCGGTGGAGTGGCAGACCTCGGCCACGTCCGCCACCACCGTCCCGGTCACCGCACCCGCGTCCGGCGGGGCGGACGCCGAGGAGGGCTGGTCCACGGAGGGACCCGGCCCCGAGAGGCTCACCGCGTGGTTCCCGGACTACCTGGTGCGGGGGCCGCAGCCCCTGCCTTTCGGCCCCCGCTCGCCGCACGACCTGCCCGCCGACCCGCGCACCCTCACGGAGGAGCTGCCGCTCTACCGCATGGACACCCTGCACGATCCGGCCGCGCTGCACGACGCGGTCCTCGGCACAGACCTGCTGCGTCCGCACCTGCGCCGGATGTCGGAGGAGTCGGCGGCCGACGTGGCCGCGTTCCTCGACGAGAACAACCAGCGCGCCGGGCTGCCGCTGATGCTGGCCGGCGCCTACCCCTCGCCCGTGCTGTCGGACCGCTCGGGCTCCCCGCTGGGGTACCTGGAGGTCCGCGCGCGGCTGACGGCGCTGCACCCGGAGGTGCTGGCCAGGTCGGAGAACAAGGTCCTGGAGAACAGCCTCGTGCGCACGGTCGGCGCGAAGAACGCCTACTCGGTGTCCAACGCGGTCGAGGCGGGCTTCGGCCTCACCACCACCTTCCACGGCTCCCCGGCCCCGGACGGCAGCCTCAGCTTCGCCGCCGCCTACCGGTACCAGCGCTCGCGGACCCTCAACTCCGGTGGCACCGCCTACGACTGGGCGGGGCTCATCACCGAGAACCCGCATCTCCTGGTCGGCGCGGACCTCGTCTTCGAGGTGGTACTGGTGCTGCCCGGCGGCGGCAGGACCGAACCCTTCACGCTGGAGCGGCCCCTCGGCCAGCTCCTGCGGGTGCCGAGCAGGGCCGACGCGTCAGGCGTCGTGCCGCAGGAGGCACGGCACCTGACGCAGGAGCTGGCCTCCCTCACCTCGCTCGGCATCTCCGCGACCCCCCTCAAGGTCACCGGGACCGAGGAGTTGTTCCAGCAGGCCGAGGGCTGGCTGCGTGGCCGGGGATTCCTGCCGCCGGCCGAACGTCAGCGTCTGGACTGGCTCGACGACGACGCCATCGTCTTCGCCTGGCTCGCGAACGCCCGCAAGCTGAGCCTCGCCCGGTCCCAGGCCGGGCTGCGCGGGGCGCTCGGGCAGATCATGGACGGCGGCCACGCCCTCTACTTCGAGCTGCCCTTCGCCCACGACACCTGGCGGGTGAGCCTCCTGCTCTCCGTGGAGCCGCAGGACGGCGCCTCGCCCCTGCACCGGAAGAACCTGCCGGGCTGGTCCCTGATGAACGCCAACGGGATGTCCGTGGCGGGCAGCGAGTCGTCCAGCGTCTCGCACACGCTCTCCGGCGAGTTCTCCGCCGGCCTCGGCGGCCCCGCTCCGGACGACTGGACCGTCAAGGGCGGTGTCCCGGCCGGCCTGTCCGCCTCGCAGCAGGTCGGGGACACCGCGGGCTCCTCCTCCGGGTACGGCCTCGACCAGCTCACCTACGCGCTCTCCGGGCTGGGCGTCTTCGACAACCCGGCGACGTTCACGCTCCGGGCGTTCTCCGGCGGGGGCGACACCCCGCTGATCACCTTCGGCCGGCGCGACGGTGTGGTCTCCCTGGCCGTCCCCCTGACCCGAACCCTCGCGGAGCCCGCGCCACCGCTCGCCCCCTCCAGCAGCAGGCCCGCCACGGACGAGGACCTGCGCCGCGCGCGGGCCCTGCCGGACGCCGACGGCGAACGGCCGGGGGACGTACTGCTGCTGCCCGCCGCCACCCACATCAACGTGGCGCGCGGCAGCGCGGAGCTGAGGGCCGCCTTCCAGCGACTGGTCTCCGGCGGGGAGCACAGCCCCGGCGCGCTCGGTCGCGTCCTGAACTGGGCGGCGGACGGCGGCGCATGGCTCGCCGGGGCGCTGCCCTCCTTCGTCACCGAGCCGGCGGCGTGGCTCAGTGACGTCACGACCGGCGTCTCCATGGCGGACCGCGAGAGCCCGGCCCAGGAGGTCGCGGGCGCCGCCGTGTCCTCGACCGGCCTGCTCGCTCGCGCCCACCAGATCTTCCGCGGCGCGTACCTCTTCGACGTCGGCACCGCCGGTTCCCTGCTCGGCACGGAGGCGCGGGGCGAGCTGCGCGGCTTCCTGCACGACGCGGTGTACGAGGGCACCGGTCACCTGCCGGACCTCAACGGCGCCACGTACGTCGAGAACGACGTCACCACGACCGACTCCGCCTGGCGCGGCACCACGTCCACACGCTCCGCGCAGGTCTCCACCAGCCTCTCGGCGACCGGCGGCGCGGCCCCCTCCGGCACGGTCGCGGGCGGCGGCGGACACGGCCGGACGGTGTCCGGCAGCACGACCGACACCGACTACGTGTTCGCCGACCGCATCAACTCCGAGTGGCACGCCAGGAACCGGCTGCACGCGTTCCGGGCCGATGCCACCTATGTCCTCACCCTGCGCGGCGGCCACCGCAACGGGCCCGCGAACGCCCTCGGTCTCGGCGCGCGCCGCCCCCGTGCGCTGGCCGTACGGGTGCCGGGCGCCGTGGTCTTCTGGGCCACCGAGACACAGGTCAAAAGGGACCCGCTGCTCGCCGCGCTCGCCGGGCTCGCCCCGTCGCGGCTGCCCATGGACCGGCTGCTGCCGCCCTACTTCGCCCGCTCGCAGGGCCGTTCGCTCGGTTTCGCCACCGTCCCCGAGGCGCTCCCCCGGGACGGGCACGAGGCCTTCCTCGACGCGATCGCCGCCCGGATCGAGCACGAGGCGCCCGGATCGCTCACCCCGGGCAGCGACACCCACGTACGGGGACTGGCCTCCCGTGTCGCGGACGCCGCCACGGCGACCGGCCTGCGCGCCCTGGTCGCGGGCGGGGCACGCCACTGGCACCGGTTCCACTTCGTTCACCGCGGCTGGGACGGCCTGTACCTGGTGGAGGTCGCGCTCAACGCCCGCCCTGCACCCGGCACCGATCTGCGGGCGGTGCGGGGCCGGCTCCAGGAGTGGTCGGGGCTGGAGAACATCTACTCCTCGGCGCCCAGCGCGATCACCTCCACGACGGCCCGCTCCACCACCTTCACGCTGAGCCTGAGCCCTTCCGGCACGTACGCCGTCGGGCCCGGCTCGGGCAACACGGGTACCGCCGGCTTCTCGCCCTCGCTCACCTCCAGCAGCGGTCTCACCACGTCCCGCACCGCGACCAGGAACCGCCAGCACTGGCCGCGCACCTTCCGCCCGTCCGCGCAGTTCGACGTCGCGTACGAGTACCGGGCGGGGGTCTCCTCGGCGCGGCTGGACGACTCGGTGCTCGGCTTCCTCGCCAACCGGGTCGCCTCGGTCGGCCAGTTGGCGCGACTGCTGGGACGGGGGGCGGTGTCGCTGGGCGGCACCCTCGGGATCGACGAAGCCCTCACCGGCGGCCTGACCCGCTGGCTGGAGCAGGCACCGGACCGCACTCCGGCCGCCGGTACGGGAACGGGGACCGAGCGTGACGGGGACGGCGACGACGTCGACACCGTGACGGCCGTTCCGGCGCCCGCCACTCCGCTCTCGTCCACGCCCGTCACCGTCATGCTCCGCTTCCCCGGCAGCGAGGCGCCCAAGCAACGCGAGGACGGCAGCGCGGAACCGGCCGGGGAGCCCGCGCTCATCGCCGGCCGGGTGTACGAGAGGGACCCGCGCGCCCCGCTCGCCACGCGGCCGCCGACGGAGCGGGACACCGGGCCGCAGCTTGCCCCGGACCCGGAGCCGGACGCCCTGCGGCTGACCGGGCCCGCCCTCTGGACCCCGCGACAGCCGCTCATGATCTACGACTTCGACGCCGCCGAGGAACTCGCCGCCGCGCTGGGCGCCGTCGATCCCGCACTGACCGACGAGGGCCTGCCGAGGACCTCGCTGTCCGCCGAGGCCACGATGCGGCGGATCGGCGATCTCGTACGCGCCGCACGGGTCACCCTCACCCCGGCCCAGGCGTCCCGCTACACGGGGCGTCAGGCGCACGGCGGCGGGGCGGAGATCGTGCTGACGCTGTACCGGCCGCAGCGCGAGAGCACCAGCAGGAACGTCGTCTCGCAGGGGCTGCGCACCACGACCCGCAACATCGCCGCCGGCCGGAGCCGGACGCTCACCCCGGCGGCGTCGCTGCCGCTCGGCGGCGGGTCGACGGCCGACGACGCGGACACCCTCAGCGGCACCGTCCCCGCCCTGGGCGAGAACATCAGCACGGGCCGTTCCACCGGCGGGACGGGCCTGCGCCGCGAGGTCCTCAAGTACGGCACGCCCGTCTCCGAGAACGCGGAGGGCGAACCGGACGACAGCGGGGTCCTGGGCTTCACGCTGACCGCCCACGCCCTGCTGACGGTCAGCGGGCCCAGCGGCACGCGCTGGGTGACCGGCAATCTGATGGTGCGGTCCACTCTGGAGGACGTGCTCGGTCTGGGCCTCGCCCCGGCCCGGCCCTCGCCCGGCGTCTACGACCTGCCGGCCGTCCTCGACGCCCCGCTGCCCGGCCAGGACGCGGAAGCCCAGGCCGCCCGAGGCGGAGCCGACTGGCGCGCGTGGGGCGCCGAGGAGCTGGGCGAGCGGCTCGCCGGGGCCTTCACGGCGCAGGACGCCCGGCCGCAGATCTGGCTGGACCTGGGGGACGTGTCCGCCCCGGCTCTGCGGGCGCTGCACGGTCTGCGGCGGGCGCTGGACGAGGGCGGTCCGCCCGCCGACGCGCGGGCCGACCAGGGCGCCGCACTGCCCGAGGGCGTCCCGGTGGTGCTGGAGGCCGCGGCCCACGCCGCCGGACGGGCGCGCCGCCCCGTGGAACTCGTCCTGGGCACGCCCGGGGGCCCGGTCCATCTCCCGCTGCCCTTCACCCCGTCAGAACGCCCCGTGTCGCGGCGGGCGGACTCCGAGCGGCCCGTACCCGGGATCACGGTCGCTCCCCCGGACGGGGAACTGTCGCCGCAGGACACGGAACGGCTGGGAAGCGCGGCGCTCCACCTGCCGGACGGGGCCGCGTGGGACACGGCGAAGGAGGCCGAGCTGCGGGAGCTGAGGGAAGGCGCGCGGGCCGCGGGGCAGGACGCGGACGACCCGACGGTGCTCGCCGTCGCGCACCTGGAGAAGCTGGGCGCGTTCGCGGACACGACCCGGCTCCTGGACGAGGACGGCACCACGCGGGGCCGCGACTGGGGCACGACCCCGCTCCCCGGCGGCCTGGAGACGTTCCGCATGTACGTGGTCCGGCCGGGCCCCGGCGGGAACTCCACCTCCCTGGAGTTCGCGCCCTGGGCCGGGGAGGGACGGCCCGAGCCGTACGCGGTCCTGGCCGGGGCGCGGGCGGACGGCACCGTGGTCCTGCGGCTGCCCGGCGGCACCGTACGGGCGCCCTACGCGGAGCTGCTCGCGCTGCTCGCGGCCGACCCCGAGGCGAGGCGGTCCGGCACGGGCCGCCCGCTCGCGCTGCTGCTCCCCGGCGCGCGGAACGCCGGGGACGAGGCCGCGCGGCAGCGGTACGCCGACGAGAACGGGCAGGCCGTGTGGAACTACACCGGCGGCATGCTGACGTCCGAGGGCGCCCCGGACGTCAAGGGTTACGTCACTCTCCTCACGGAGCCGGACACCGGCGCCGCGGGCCGGTGGGACCTCACGGGCCCGCGGACCGGTCGCGGCCCTCGCGCGCGGCAGCCCGCGCGCGAGGGCGACTACGCGGCGGACGGGCGTTTCGACGAACGGTTCGCCGCGACCCTCGCGGAGTTCCCGGTGGCCGCCGGGGACGGCCGGTACACGGTGTGGGGGCAGGGCCAGAGCGACCCGGACCTGCACGTGTTCGTGGCCGAGATCCCCGGCCTCGGACTGCGTGGCGAGTACAACCCGGACGGGCCCTCGGCCGGACGGGTCACCGACGCGGGAGGCCGGCTGCACGCCGAGGGGCCGGCCTGGGACTGGTACCTGCCCGGACGCGGGCTGGTGGCGTCGTCCCTGTTCCGGGCCCGGCTCCCGGCAGCGTCCCCGCCGGTGCGCGACGGTTCGGACCACTCCCCCGGTCCGGTCCTCTCGGCCGACGCCCTCGCCGACCCGGACGCCGACCTCGCCCCCGTACCCGTGCCGTGGCCCGCCACCGGTCCGGTCAGTCCGGTCCCGCCCGTCGACCCCGCGGCCGTCGCCGCCTCATCCGCGCTGCTGACGCCGGGCGCGCTGCCGGAGGCGTGGTGGCGGGACCACGAGGGTGCCCTGCACAAGTTCAGCCGCCGCCCGGCCGAGCTCGTCTTCGGCGAGGGACTGCCCCCGCACGGGGGCGAGTTCGTCCCCCTGATCGACCACGTATACAGCAGTGATCCCGCGCGTTCCGCCTACGTCAGCACGACCGCGAACATCCACTACGTGCGCGATTCGGCCCGCGCCGACCCCTCCGGAGCCCCGGCCCTGCACGCGCACTACCGGTGGCGGTACGACATCGTGGCCCCCGGCGGCATCGACGTGAACGCCACCCTGGGCCTGGCCTCGCCCTTCCCCGACCAGGAGGAGATCGTGTTTCCCGGCGGGGTGGACCGGCGGTGGATCAGGGGAGCGCAGCCGCTGGAGTCCGGGATGCCCGTGGGCGCGTATCTCCCCAACCCCTACTTCGCACCGAGGAGCGAGGCGCCCGATGCCACGTCAGGAGCACCGCTGGGCAACGAGGACGGCCCGTACAGCCGTCCGCAGGGGCAGCGCGAGCAGTCCCCGTGAACCGGCGCCCGGCAGTGCGCAACCGCGAGGAGGGATTCCTTCATCAGTCCGGAACACCGGGTCCGTACACTGCGATGCGGCGAGCACGCCACCACCTCCCCCTGCGACCCCACTAGGTGACAACGGTATGAGCGACAGACTGAGTTGGCGCACGGCCCCGGCCGCCGTGCCGGAGCCGGTGGAGAAGAGGCGAGTGGGCTCCGTCGACGGGTGGGGAGAGACGGCGTGAGCGGTTCCACGAGCGCGCGTTCGCGCTGGTTCGGCCGGCGCGGTGGCCGGGTGCGTTCCGCTCCTCCCACCACACCGGCCCCCGTGGCGGGCGGGCCCGGCGGTGAGACACCGGCGCCGGAAGAGGCCCTGCTCATCGAGGAGTACGGCACGGTCACTTTGCTGCGTTCCCCCTCCGACGACTCCCTGAGCACTTCCGACGTCGACGACCTCGTCAGGGTCCTCGCCCAGGACGCCGGGCACACCGCGACCGTCGTCGCCGGAGCGGCGGCCGCCGCGGCGGGCGACCTGTGGGCGCGACTGGCCGACGTGCTCGACGCGCTGCGGGCCGAGGGCATCGGCACGGTCCGCCTCGTCCTGTCGGCCGCCGGGGAGGACCGCCCCGGCGACCCGGCACTGGCCCGCCGGGTCGCGGAGGACTGGGACATCGAGGTGATCGCCCCCGACGGCCTCGCCCTGGTGGTGCCGGGCGGCGGACTGTTCGTGGCGGAGCGGTACTCGGGGGCGGAAGGGGAGTCCGGCGGCTGGTGGCGTTTCCGACCGGGAGCCGAACCGGTACGGATCGGCTCCCGCCAGCCCGCCCCCGCGTGGCAGTCCGCGGTCGAGAAGGTGCGGGTCACCGCCGGCGGCGGCTGCGTGATCGAGCAGGTCCCCAGCGGACTGCTCGCCCGGCCGTCCGGCGCCGTGCCACCGCGCGCCGGCGACCTCTGCTACGCCGTACCGGCCGATCCTCGGGGGCCCGCGCTCGTGCTGGGCGTGCCCCAGGGCGAGGACCTCTCGACGGCCGATGTCCTCGACGTGCTCTCCGCACTGCCCGAGGCCGTGCGCTCCCGGGTCCGTCTCGTGCCCGGAGGCTCCCGCGACATCCTGCGCACCGGCCAGGCCGTGGCCGACGAACTCGGCGCCGAGATCGTGGTGTACACCGGTATGCCGGTGCTCTCGTACGACAGCCCCACCGGGGCCGGGCGCATCCGGTGCGTCCTCGTCGGCGCCGACGGCGAACCGCGCTGGTGGCCCTACGTGGACGCCGTCGTCTGCGCCCCGGCACCCGCCGAGGGGTCCGCGCCCAGCCCCCGCGTACTGCGGTGGAACCCGCCGGCCGCAGGTCCCGAGGCCCCGAGTGACGGCGTACTGCGGCTGCCCGGCGGCTGGCAGGCGACCGTCACCCGGGCGGGGATGTGGGTCACCAGGACCGACAGCGGCCCGCCCTCGGCGACCGTGCGTCCCGTGGACGCCGACGGGCCGACCCTGGAGATAGGCCACCCGGGGCAGCGGCTCGACCCCACTCTCTATCCGGCGCTCGCGGAGCTCTTCGGCCGCCTCGGCGAGTCCGTGCGCGCACGGGCCAAGCTCCACGTCCACGGCACCTGCCCCGGTGGCGGCCGGGAACTGCGCCGTACGGCCGCCGCCCACGGCCTGCGCACCATCCGCTTCGCCGCCGCCTCGCTCCCCGCGCCGGCGACGGCCCCCGACACCCCTGCCGCGCTGCCGGGCCCGCCGCGGCAGCTCGCCGCCGCGCCCGGCCCCGCACAGCCCCCGGCCACGTCGTCGGCCGGTCCGCCGGCTCGAGGGGGCCCGCCCGGCCGTCCGGCCGGCCCCACCGTTTCGGGCGTTCCGGGCGCCCGGAGCCCCGAGGCACCGGCACCGCGGCCCCCTGCCGCACATGCCGCCGCGTCGGCCGCCACCGGCGCCCCGGCTCCTGCCTCCTCCCCCGGACCGGTCAGGTCCCCGGCCAGGCCGAGCCCGCTGGTACGGGCCGGTCTGAAGGCGCCGGACAGCGCCGCAGGGCCGCGGGCCGCCGGAGCAGCGGGGGCGGCGCCGGGCGGGGCGGCACCGGTCGCTCCGGCGGGGGCGGACGCGTCCGGGGCCGGGCCCCGGCGGGATCCCGTACCGGACGCGCCCGAAGAGCCGCTCAAGGGCGGACCGCCGGAGCCGGCACAGGCCGGGGACACCTCCCCTGAGCCCGAGCCCGAGCGTAAGCCCTCCCACGGGCCGGAGTCTGAGACCACGTCGGAGCCCGAGCCCGGACCGGAGCCAGGGCCGGAGCCGAAGCACGAGCACGAGCCGGAGCGCGAGCCCGAGCCGGAGCGCGAGCCCGAGCCGGAGCGCGAGCCCGAGCCGGAGCGCGAGCCCGAGCCGGAGCCGAAGCGCGAGCCCGAGCCGGAGCCCCTGCCGGGGCCCGCCTCAAGGCCCACGACGACGTCCTCCGGGGCATCCGGAGCGTTCGGGCCGTCCGCGCCGTCCGCGTCGGCGGGCGAGGCGCGGCCCGAACCGGCCGGACGCCCTGCCACACCGGCTGCCACCTCCCCGCCGGCGGTTCCCTCCCCGCCCACCGCTCCCCCGTCACCCGCAGCGCCACCGCCGGACCGCACGGCGCGGGCCCCGAAGGCCGCACGGCAGCCGGCGGCTCCGCTTCCCACGGTCCCGTTCCCGCCGGGCCACATCAGCACCGAGACGCAGCGGGGCGAGTTCCGCAGGCTCGCCGAGGCCGTGTGGGAACGGCATTCCGCCGCCGTCGCGCGGGCGCTCACCCGGATGCCCGTGCTGCGCGGGCCGGAGCAGGAGTCGGTGCGTGCCGACCTCATCGCACTGCACGTCTATCTGCACACCGTCGAGGGCCCGTTGAGCCACGGCGCACTCGTCAGGGACCTCGACGCCGACGTTCCCCGGCTGCTGCCCTACGTCGCCTGCGTGGCCTCGGCGCTGCGCAGGCTGCCCTCCTACCGGGGCGTGGTGTTCCGCGGTGCGGGCGACAGCGGTACGACGGCCGGCCCCGGTCCCGCCGTGGAGCCGGGCGCCCTGCTGCGGGACCCGGCCCCCGTGTGCGCGCTGCCGCTCGGGCCGGGCGAACCCCGCCCGGCCGGGGAGCAGTACGTCATCTGGTCGTCCACGGGCCGGCGCGTGCGGCAACTGGCGGGCGGGCCCGGCGCCGGCCGGGGCCGCGACGAGATCGTCTTCTCCCCGGGGACGGTGCTGCGCGTCCTCGCCGTACGGGGGACCGCCGAGGCGCCACTCGTACTGCTGCGCGAGGTGCCCGACGGCCCCGGGGCCCCAGCGGCACAGCTCACCGAACTCGACGACCACGACCGCGCAGCCCTCGACCGCCTCGACGAGGCACTACGCCGTCATCCTGTCGCACCGGGGCAGTTCCGCTGGCCCGACCTGTGCGAGGGGTCGCTGGGACGGAGCGGTCGCACCGCCGGTTCCGTCCCCCGTACCACCCGATGACCGCCCGACCCGCGAATCGAATCGGAGACACGATGCCCCACCAGGAACCCTCGGGCCCACAAGGACCGTCGGTACGCCGCGCCGTCCCGCTTCCCGGCTCGGCGAGCCGGCCCGACCCCTCGTCGCTGCGCCGGAAGGGCGGCGCGGGAAGCGGGCCTCAGGCGCCGGGCGAACCGGCCGGCCCGGAGAAGAACCTCGGGCCGGGCGATCCGAAGGGCGCTCCCGCTCCGGCACCCGCGCGCGGCACGGCGGGCGCGGACCCTGAATCCGCAACGCCCGGATCCGCCGTGGAAGCCGGCGGATCCGAGACCGTGGTGATCGCCGGGGCCACCGCACCGCTCGTGGCCGAACCGGAGGCCGCCGAGAGCGCCGATGCCGGTGCCGAGGCAGGGGCCGGTGCCGGTGCCGGTGCCGGTGCCGAGGCAGGGACTGAGACGGCGGCCGCCCCGGAGGCGAAGGGCGAGGCCGCCTCACGGAGCGAGAAGGTGGAGGAGGCCGAGACCGCCGGCCGCGGTGAGACGGCGGCTCCGAGCGGCGCGGAGGGGGCCGGGGCCGGGGCCGGAGTCATGGCCGCCGCGTCCGGTGGTACGCCCCCGGAGGCCGCCACCGCCACGGACAAGAAGGGCGAGGAGCCCCCGACGGGCCGTCCCACCAAGTCGCTGCTCGCGGCGGCGGCCATCGGCGGCGTCCTCCTCATAGCCGTACCTCTGCTGGCCTTCGCGGCGAACGACGACGACGAGAAGGAGAAGGCGGCCCCCGTCGCCGCCGGCGTGACACTCCCGGACAAGGAGGAGGCGAAGGCGCCGGGCCTGTACCGCGCCAAGTCGCCCGAGCCGTCGAAGTCGGCGAAGAAGCCGAAGGCGGAGAAGAAGGCCGACGAGAAGCACGCCGTGGCCGTGAATCCGGGGCCGCCGGTGACCGGGGAGCCCGAGGCCGGGAAGACCGCGGAAGCGAAGGGCGGGAAGGCCGGAGAGGCGAAGGGGGAGGAGAAGACCGAGAAGGAGCAGAAGCCCCAGACCAAGAAGGCGGTCGTGCCCGACGCCTCCTTCACCCAGAACAAGGTCCTCAGGAACAACAGGACCGGCATGTGCGCCGACCTCCCCGCCTACGGCAACGGCAAGGTGGGCGGGGAGGTCAACGAGTACTACTGCGACGCCACCTCCCACGACAACCAGCTCTGGAACTTCGACGTGAAGCTCAAGGGCGGCGGCCCCCGGAGCGCCAACCTGTTCGTCATCCGCAACTCCAAGGACGGCCTGTGCATGGACCTGCCCGGCACGGTCGGGGTGAGCGGTGGCGGCATCATCGAGGGCCTCTGTGACGGCAGCACCGGCGACAACCAGTTGTGGTGGCTGGAGAGCCGGGGCAACGGCCTGTACTGGATACACAACTTCGCCAGCGACAACCGCTGCCTGGAGGTCTGGGGGCCGAGCGGCGGAGGCGGCTACCGCAACTCCCGCCTGAGCGTCACGGGCTGCAATCCCGCTGACGACCACGAGTGGCGCCTGGGCTGACCCCTGGCCGTCACCGCGACCACGGAGTACGGCGACTGATGGACGTGAGGTCCATGAGAACCGGTGCGGGGACCGGTTCCCATGGACCTCACGTCCATCGGCTCCGCCCTCGAAGCCGTTCGGGCCGCCCGGACACCTTGAGGCGTCCGGTCCCCCGACGCCGCCGGGCACGGAACCACGGTCGCCGTGGCACTGCCGCCGTCCGTGGACCAGGTGGTGGCGATGTGCGCCGTCTGCGGGCCGGTGCCGTCTACCTGCCGGTGGACGTGACGTATCCGTCCGAGCCGGTGCTGTGGATGGCCAGCGGCCACGAACCGCACCGCGTCGACGACGTGACGCGCCGTGACCCGGTCGAGCTGCTCGCCGCGCTGCGCGCGTCGCGGATCGACGTCATCGAGGTCACGCCGAGCAGGCTGCGGCAACTGCTGGACGCCGGTTGGCTGCCACCGGAGCGGCCGAGGCGGGCGCTCACCGCCCCAGCGTGACCGCTCTCGGCGGCGAACCCGTCGACGGAACCTTGTGGCAGCGGCTCTCCCGGGAACCGGACGTCGTCGTCCACGATTTCTACGGCCCCACCGGGACGGCCGTGGACGCCGTCACCGCCCGGGTGTCCCGTTCCGCACCGGTCGTCGGCCGACCCGTGCGGGCCGCCCGCGCCTACGTGCTCGACCCCGCGCTGCGTCTGCTGCCGCACGGCGCGGCCGGCGAACTGCACCTCGCCGGAAACGGTGTCGCCCGAGGCTACGCGGTACGCACCGCTCTGACCGCCGACCACTTCCTCGCCGCCCCCTTCGGCGCACCCGGTGCACGCATGTACCGCACCGACGACCTGGCCCGCGGTCCACCGACGACGGTGGACACCTCGCCGCTCCACCCGCCCCGTCCAGCTGACGGATCCGGGGCAACGGGACCGCACCTGGGGAACGGTGGCGGCGGCCGGCCCGCACGCGCACCTGCCGCTGTTGACGCTGCATCACATCGCTGCGGACGGGGCTGGTCCATGGCGCCTCTCGTCCGCGACCTGACGACCGCCTGCACGGCACGCGTCGAGGGCCGGGCGCCGAACTGCTCGCGCAGCCGGGCCGCGTGGGCATCGAGCGGTTAGGCCCCCTTATCGCCGCACCATGGCGCACATCCCGAAGTTAAGTGCTACATTTAGGTGACAGTTAGCGGGGAGGTTCCGCTCGTTACGGACTCGGGAGACTGCGCATGATCACTCACGACAAGCTCTTCATCGGCGGCGTCTGGAGTGAGCCGAGCGACCCGGAGCCGCTCGACATCCTGTCCCCGCACGACGAGTCGGTGGTGGGCCGCGCGGCCCAGGCCCGGCCGGCCGATGTGGACCGCGCGGTGGCCGTCGCCCGCGCCGCCTTCGACGCGGGCACCTGGCCGAACACCCCGCCGGCCGAACGGATCGCGGTGCTGCGCCGGCTGAACGCCCTGCGGGAGGCACGCGCCGAGGAGGTGGCCGCCGTGATCAGCGCGGAGAACGGCTCGGCCGGCTGGTTCACCCGGGCCGGGCAGCCGGGCCTGTCCCGCCAGGCAGGCGCCTACCTGAAGGCGGCCGAGGAACTGGCCTGGGAAGAGGTCCTCACGCCCACCGACCCCTCGGACACCGTCCGCAGCATGGTCCGCCGGGAGGCCATCGGCGTCGTCGCCGCCGTCATCCCGTGGAACTCGCCGTTCTCCGCCTCCCTGGCGAAGATCATTCCGGCGCTGCTGGCCGGCAATACGGTCGTCCTGAAGGTCTCCCCGGAGAACTCCCTGAGCATGGGTCTGCTGGCCGGCCTGCTGGCCGAGTGCGGGCTGCCCGAGGGCACGATCAGCGTGCTGCCGGCCGACCGCGGGACAAGCGAGCACCTGGTGTCCCACCCCGACGTCGACAAGGTGGCGTTCACCGGCTCGACCCGTGCCGGGCGCCGGATCGCCTCGATCGCCGGCGAGCAGCTCAAGCGGGTCAGCCTGGAGCTGGGCGGAAAGTCCGCCGCCGTCTTCCTGCCCGACGCGGACCTGGAGAGGTTCCGGGCGGGCCTGAAGTTCTCCTCCTTGCTCAACAACGGTGAGGCGTGCATCGCGCACACCCGCGTCCTCGCGCCGCGCAGCCGCTACGAGGAGGTCGTGACGGTCGTCAAGGAGGTCGTCGAGTCGCTGAAGGTCGGCGACCCCCGGGACCCCGACACCTTCATCGGGCCGATGATCCGCCGTGACCAGCAGCAGAAGGTGCGCGACTACATCGAGACCGGCGTCAAGGAGGGCGCGCGCCTGGTCACGGGCGGCCCCGAGGTGCCCGTTGGCCTGGAGAGGGGCTACTACGTCACCCCGACCGTCTTCGCCGATGTCGACAACTCGATGCGGATCGCCCAGGAGGAGATCTTCGGCCCGGTGCTCGTCGTCATCGCCTACGAGGACGAGGACGAAGCCGTGCGCATCGCCAACGACTCCGAGTACGGCCTGTCCGGCGGTGTGTGGTCCGAGGACGAGGGGCACGCCCTGGCGATCGCCCGCCGCATACGGACCGGCACCGTCACGGTCAACGGCGCCTCCGTCGGCTTCGACGGCCCCTTCGGCGGCTTCAAGGCCAGCGGCCTCGGCCGCGAGTACGGCTTCGCCGGCCTGCACACCTACCTCGAATACAAAACCGTCACCGTCTGACCGGCCCGTCATACGGGGGCTCGCGGCGACGCGGCCCCACCGACCGGGGGCTCATCCATGCCCCGGAAACAGGTATCCGCCGCGTCCGCTGTGCGGCCGGCCGCCCCAACCGCCGCCCCGCACGGTGGACATGGCGGCGTCTCGTCGTCATGAGCGCGCTGGTGCCCGGCCGTGCCACCGGCGGCCCGTCCTGCCGCTGTCCACGCTGCGCTCGCGGACCGCCGTGTTCGGCTTGCTGATCGGCTTCGCGGCGAACATCGCGATGTTCAGCGTGCTGGTCCACCTGCCCACCTACCTCCAGGTGGTGCACGGCGTCTCGGCAACCCTGTCCGGGTGCACCTCTTGCCGCTGGTCGTCGGCCTGCTCGTCAGTCAGTCGCTGGCCGGACGCTGGGCGGCACGTCCCGCGCGGGTGGGCACGATCCTGATCACCGGCAGGGTGCTCAACGTCGCCGGACTGCTGTTGCTCAGCACCGTGAGGACCGGGACCGGCGCTCTTGTGCTGAGCGCCTGCTTCCCGGTCACCGGCGTAGGGCTCGGCATGGTGCCGCTGGTGGTCCTGACCGCCGTGCAGAACTCCGTCCCGGCCCGCGACATCGGCGCGGCCGGCGCCGTGGTCACCTTCGCCCGGTCCACCGGCACGGCCTTCGGTGTCGCCGTCTTCGGCCCGCTGCTCAACACCGGCCTGGCCACCCGGTTGAACGACGCGGCCCAGCGCGGCACCCACGTGCCGAGCGGTCTCGACCCGGCCCGGACCGGCGCGACGGACCCCCTGTCCCCGGCCGCCCACCGTGCCGTCCTCGACGCCTTCGCCAACGCCACCGTGCGGGTTTCGTCCGGGTCGCCCCCTTCGCCGTCCTCGGCACGCTCCTGGCCCTGTTCCTCACCTCGCACCCCTGCCACCGGAACGCGCCCCTCCAGGCGTGACCTCACACACGCCCCAGCAGGCCGGCCCCCTCCAGCGGACATACGTGTGTCCCGGCTCTCCTCACATGGCGGCTCCACGAGGCGGCTTTTCCACAGCGCCGACCGCGGCGGAACGCCTGTCAGTTCCGGAAGCTGTGCATGGCTCCGAGAGACTTCCACGAGTGGAGGTCTCCCGCCGGTTCGGTGACCGAGGCGCCCGTGCAGTCCGCGCCCTCGTAGAACGTAACCGGCTTGTCCGTCATGTTGACGGTGGCGAGCACGCCGAACGGCGCGGTGACGCATCCGGGGCCGAAGTCCTCGTAGAGGGCGGCCCGTCCGGTGAACCACTCCGTCTCGAAGACACACAGGTTGCCCGCGGTGGTGCACCTCGCGTCCCTGTTGTCCACGAGGACGGGGCCGGACGTCGTCGACGCCCCGGCGGGGGCCGCCCCCAGGAGCAGCGCGGCGGCTGTCGCGGCGAAGGCGGCCGACGCACGCCTGTGTCCGAACATGTGCATGGACTTCTCCTTCTGCGGACTGCGGACTGCGGACTGCGGACTGCGGACTGCGGACGGGACGAACATGTGAACCGGTGTCCCAGCGTGCATGCGAGCAACATGGCTGTCAACGTTTCACCTGCACATGGCCGGTTCTGCCTCACACCTGATGAGTGTGCTGTCCGATCCATGAACCGCTGCCCGGACGACGTTCCGGCGCCGCGGCACCGGCCTCGGCCACCCGCCGGAACGCGGCCCCGGGAGCGCGGTGGGAGAAGAGGACCTTCGGCCGGCTGTCGCGGGAGGCGCGGGAGCGTTCGCTGTTGACGCTGGAGAACCTCGCCGAGGCCTCCGGGGTCAGGGTCCCGGCCATCAGCGACGGGGAGCGTCGGCAGCGGTCCCTCACCGAGCGAGGCATCAGCTGGGTGAGTAGCGGTCAGGCACCTGAGGGCCGTGCCGCACGCCCGGAGGGCTCTGGCGATCTCCCGCACGCCCGGGTGGCCGACGGCTCTCCCGCGCGTGGACGGCTCTGAGGGCCGCGGGGCCGCGCGGTCGGTCTCCGTTCCGCGCGGCGCCTGAGCGGCTTCGCTGACGGGTCTCTCCAGGAGTTCCCGCCGGGGTTTTCCCCGGCAGTTCCCGGCAGTTCCCGGCAGTTCACTCAGGAGGACCGGGCAGCTCCTGCCTGGGGTTTCTCTCGCCGGGCGGCAAGCTGCATGCGAACTGCCTGGTTCCGCGTGGGTCGCTCCGCTGGGATGGGAGCAGACAAGAGAGCGCTCCCTTGAATCCGGTGGGACCGTTCGCTGCCGCAGAACGGGGGGTCGTCCATGAACGCCCAGACCGAGGTGTCCCCTTTCGCCGCCGGGAAGGAGGACCGTGACGGCCCTTCGCACATGGCCCCCCTCTCCCGGAGGCCGCCGGGGCACCCGGCACTCGTCGGCCGCGATCGCGAGCTTCGGGAGCTGCACGCCTTCCTGCGCGAGGCCGTCGTGCGCGGAGCGACGCGGGTCCTGCGCGGGCACCCGGGATCGGGGAAGTCGGAGCTGCTCGAAGCCACTGTCGGCATGGCCGCGGCCTGCGGCATGCGCGTGCTGCGCTGCACCGGCATCCGGGGCGGTGATCCGTCCGAGCTCTCCGGACTGCTCCAGATCATCTGGCCGGTGCTGGGCGGTCTTCGCCGGTCGCTGACGGCCGGGCAGTCGCAGACCCTGGAGATGCTGCTCGACGGTGTGCCCGCGCGCGACGACGGGCCGCGGCTGCCCTTCGCCGTGCTCGGCGTCCTGGAATCGGTCAGCGCGAGAGCGCCGCTCCTGATCGCGGTGGACGACTGGGACGCGCTGGACGGGCCCAGCAGGGAGGTGCTCTCCTTCGTCGCCCGGAGGACCGCGGGCCATCCGATGGGCCTTCTGCTGACCTCGCGTCCGCACCGCGCACGTCCGGCGTCACTGGCCGGCCTTCCGGAGCTGACGCTCGCCCCGCTGACACCGGCCCAGTCCGCCTCCCTGCTCGCGAAGCGGCGTCCGGGCAACGACGCGTACGCCGTGCGCGAGCTGCTGGCGACCGCGGCCGGCAATCCGTTGGCGCTGCTCGAACTGCCCACCCGGTCCGAGGACCGGCTCCCCCACGTGCCCGCCTCCTCCGACCGGCTGGCCTCGGCCATGGCACCGGGCGCCGCACGACTGCCCACGGGGACCCGGGACCTGCTGCTGGTGGCGGCGCTCCACCCGGCGGGCGACCTCCCCCTGCTGCTGTCCGCCGCGTCGGGGATCGGCGGCGCCGAGCCGGACTTCGCGACGGTGGAACCGGCCGAGCGGGAAGGCCTCGTCGTGGTGGACGGCAGGCGTCTGCGCTTCAGCCATCCCGCCACCGCGGGAGCCGTGGTCCACGACGTCGGCCCGGACCACTGCCGCGCCGCCCACGCGGCCCTGGCGGCCGTGCTGGCGCCGGGTTCCGTACGGATGTTGTGGCACCTCTCGCAGGCGGCGCAGGGGCCCGACCCGGAACTGGCCGGTCGTCTCGAAGCCGTGCACCGCCGTGCGCTGGAGCAGAGCGAACCGACGCTGGCCGTTCACCTGCTGCGGCGGGCGGCCGAGCTGTACCACGCCGCTGAGGACCGGGGACGCTGCCTCCTGCGGGCCGCCCGGCTCGCGCACGACCTTGGCATGGAGCGGACGGCACGGACGATGGCGCACCGCGCGCTGCGTCACCCCCTGGGGCCCCTGGGCACACGGTGCGCCGAGACCCTGACGCCGCGGGGAGAGGGCGGCGAGCAGCGGCCGCCGGACCCGGCGGGGTGGCCCGTCCCGGTCGGCGCCGAGGAGGAGGAGAACGCACTGGAGCTGGTCCGGATCACGGCGCCCCTCCTGGCGGACGGCGACGCCGGACAGGTGGACGCGTTTCTCGCCTTTCTCGACGGCATGCCGGAGAGGGCGGACGATCCGCGGCTGCTGCACGCCATGGCGACGGTACGTCCGGTCCGCCGCGCCGCGACCGTCGTCGCGCGGCTGTCGGCGCTCCGGCAGCGCGGGGAGGTGCCCGTACGAGACCTCGAACGCCTCGGCGAGGCGGCCCTGCTGGCCGGTGATCCGCAGCGGGCACTGGACCTGTACCGGCAGGCGGAACGGCACCACCGCTTCCACGAACTGCCCGGCCTGCTGCCGCGGGTCCTGCTCCAACAGGGGCTGGCGCACCTGGTCATGGGCGACTGGGGGCAGGCCGGGCACGCGTTCCGCGAGAGCGGGGAGTCCGCCGGGCAGCACGGCCACCTCCACCACGCGGCCGCCGCCGGGCTCCTGGGGGACCTGGTGCGTGGTCTGCGCACCGGCACGGTGCCGGCGGCCGGCCCCCACGACCGGGAGGCCGCCCGGGGCTCGGTGCGGGCGATCGACGGAATCCTCGCGGTCGGCACCGCGTGGGCGCAGGTGGAGGGCGGTGACTTCGCCGCCGGCTTCACGACGCTCTCGGCTCTCCTGGCGGACCCGGACCGCTGCCCGGCGGCCCTGTTCGCGCTGGTGCCCTTCGCGGAGGCCGCCGACGCTCTGAACGTGGCGGAGGAGGCGCGCGCGACGCTGCACGGGCTCGAACACGAACTGGGCGCGTGGTGCGCGCCTCTCGTCGCGGTCCGGCTCGCGGTGGCGCGAGCCGTCCTGTCGGACGACCAGGACGCGGAGTACCTGTACGAGCGGGCCTTCGCCCTGGACCTGCCCCGCTGGCCCTCTCTCGAAGCGCCGCTGCGCCTGGCCCACGGGCGCCGGCTGCGCCGCCGTCACCAGGTCGCCGACTCTCGCCTCACGCTGCGCCAGGCCGCCACCGCCTTCTCCATGATGGGCGCCGAGGCACGTGCCGCGCGGATCGCCGCGGAGCTGCGGGCCTCCGGTGAACGCACCGGGGGCGGCAGCCCGGCGACAGTCCCACCGTCCGCGGCCGGTGACCTTCTCAGCGCGCAGGAACTGCGGATCGCCCGCCTCGCCGGACAGGGACTGTCGAACCGCCAGATCGGCGAACAGCTCCAGCTCTCGCCCCGGACCATCGGCGCCTACCTTTACCGCGTCTTCCCCCGGCTGGGGGTGACGGCGCGGGCACAGCTCCCCGAGGCGCTGGAGACGCTGAGGGACGGCCTCGCCACCTGACGGACGGGGCGCCCGGGAGGGCCCGACTCCTCAGGTGTCGAGCCGCGCGGCGAGCTGCGCGCGTGAGGTGACGTCCAGCTTCGGGAAGATCCGGTAGAGGTGCGTGGAGACCGTACGGGGCGACAGGCGCAGTTGTTCCCCGATGGCCCGGTTCGACAGGCCGCGGGCGGCGAGGCGGGCGATGGCGAGCTGCTGCGGCGACAGCACCCGGGAGGCGTCGGAACCGGTGGGTTCCGTCGTCGTTCCGCCGGTCGCCCTCAGCTCCGAAGCCGCCTGCTGCGCGCGGGGCCCGGCGCCGAGCGCCAGGAAGAGGGACTCGGCCGCGGCCAGGGGCTCGCGCGACTCGGTGACGCGACGCCTGCGCCTGAGCCGGACCCCGTGGCCGAACCGGGTCATCGCGTGGAGCAGGGGCCAGGCCTCGGCTCCGGGCCGCAGCGCCTCGCCGTAGCGGGCCTCCGCCTCCTCGTCCGGGGCGAGCACGGCGTGGGCGTAGTCGAGGGTCCGCCGGAGCAGGGGCGCCGGCCCGGGCCCCGCCAGGGCCTCGGCCTGCTCGACGACGGCCCTCGCGTCGGCCGTCTCCCCCGCGGGCGGAGCCGCCTCGGCGAGGAAGGCGAGTGCCCAGAGCTGTTCGAGGCCGAGGGGCGCCGCGTGTCCGGTGAACATCGAGCGCAGTCGCACGTACGCCTCCGCGTAGCGCCCCGTGCCGGACGCCGTCAGCGCGCGGGCGAGCGCGGCCAGGTCCCGTGGCCGGCTCCGGCCGAGGCGCAAGGATGCCTCCTCGACCTCGGCGGCGCACTCCAGCGCCTTGTCGTACCGGCCGCGCAGGGCCTCGATGACGCCCTGCGCGCCGGTGGCCCTCGCCGCCCACTCCGGCTGTCCCGTCCCGGTGGCGATCGCCCGGCCCTCGGCTGCCGTCGCGTGCGCGGTCCCCCACGCGGTGCCGCGCCAGATCTCGCCCAGCGCCCTGGTCACGAGGAGGGGCGCCAGTTGCCCGTACCGCCCCTCGGCACGGGCCGCGGCCTCGGCCTCGGCGAGCAGCGGTGCCGCCCGGTCCAGGTCACCCGTGAGGTGGGCGACCTGGCCGAGCGCGCCGCGGTCGGCCGGGTCCGGTGCGCCGTTCGGCGACGTCCGGCCGACGGCCGACGGTTCGGTCAGCGCCACGACGGTCAGGCCGGTCGCGTCCAGGGGCGGGGGCCACAGGTCCTCAAGAGCACGCAGGACCCAGCTCCGTTCGTCCGGTCCGGCCTGCTGCCACCAGCACCTGCGCGCCGCGGCGAGCAGCAGCCGCCGCGCCAGCGCGGGGTCCTCGGCGGCGACGAAGCGCGCCGCCCGGCAGAGTCCGGCGACGCCGTCCGGGCCGGCCGGGGCGTCGCCGGGCAGCAGTTCGTGCACCCACAGCAGCAGGGCCCGGCCGTACTCCCCCAGTTCGTCCGGGTCGATCCCGCGAGCGTGCCGCAGGGCCTGCTCCGGCAGACCGTGCGCGCACGCCAGCTCGGCGGCGCGCAGCAACCTGCCCGCACGGCTCCGGGGCCCGGCGGAGAGGCGGGCCGCGCTCTCCAGCGCTGCCAGGGCCACCAGAACCCCGGTGCCCGCACCGGGTGGCGGTACCAGCGACTCCAGGCGCTCGGCGAGTTCCTCGTCGGTGCCCGCCGTGCACTGCGCCGCGTGCCACGCCGCGTGCGGAGGGCTCGTGACGGCGCGTCCGAGCGCCGCGTGGGCGGCCATTCGCCGCCCCGCCGGCTCCAGGTGCAGGACCGACACGCGGAGCGGCGGCCGGGGGAACAGCACGTCGGGTCCGTCCTCGACGACCAGTCCCCGCGCGACGATCTCGGCCAGGCCGGCGCCTGCCGCGTCGCCGTCGGCGAGGAGATGTTCACTCGCGGCGAGCACGTCCCGCGCGAGGGACGACGTGCTCAGGGCCGCGGTGAGCAGCACACCGCGCGCGGATGCCGAAAGCCCCGTCAGGTCCTCCGCGTACGCCTCGGCCAGACGGGGCGTCGCGGGCAGCAGACCGAGGCCCGCGACGTCACCGGCGATGTCGTCGCCGAGCGAGAGTTCCGTGAGCGCGAGCGGGTTTCCTCCGGCCACGGCGAGGACGAGTTCCGCCTCGGTGTGGCCGGTGGTCCGCCCCGCGCGTCCGAGGAGTTCGCGGGCCTCGGGCTCGGACAAGCTCCCCAGAGTGAGGGTGAGCGCGTCCGGCGAAAGCCGTGCGCCGGGCGCCGTGCGTTCGGCGACGACGAGGCCCACGCCGGTCCGGCCGCAGAGCCGGGCCATCTCGCGTACGGTGTCCCGGCTCGCGGCGTCGATCCGGTCGAGGTCGTCCACGCACACGAGGACCGGCCCGGGTGTCGGCGTCAGCAGGTGCAGGGCGGCCTCCGCCAGTAGCGGCGGGGCCGGCTCGTCCGCCTCGGTGCCGTCGCCGAACGCCGCCCGCAGCACCGCGCGGTGCGCCGCCGGCAGCTCGGCGAGCCGGGTCAGGCGGGGGCGCAGGAGGCTGTGCAGCGCGGCGTGCCGCAGTCCTCGCTCGGACGGCGTCCAGCCGGTCGACAGGACGGGTATCCCCTGGCCCGCCGCGGTCACGGCGGCGTACCGCAGAAGGGCGGTCTTCCCCGTGCCCGGCTCACCGCTGAGATGCAGCACTCGCCCGCCGCCGGAGAGTCCAGCCAGCAGTGCGGTCACCTGCTTCCGCTCCTGTTCGCGGCCCGTCAGGCCGGTGCCTGTCGGGCCGGTGCCACCCGCGTCCACGTGTGCGCTCATCCAGGGCCCCTCCCTCATCACTCCGCCAACGGACGGGAGCACGCCCCCCACGCGCCCGCGCCCGGACGCGGGGCTCTTCCCGGGCCGGGACGGCCCGCGTCGCGCCGAAGATGCCCCCGGCCCCGGCCCCCGCCCGGTGCGTCACCAGCGTCCTTCGGGCGAGTCCGTAACGGCCCGTTCGCGAGGCTCGTGACCGGTGACGAGGCGGCCGCCGCGCGGAAGCGATCCTTCCGCCGGATGTTCCGCTCGACGCCGGAAAAAGGTGACTTTAACACTCGCCCTCCGGGCTGCCTCCGGGGTTTCCGTGGCCGGCCGCCGAGTAGAGGCCGCGGATACTGACGTCGGCTCCGCGTTCGAGACGGCCGAAGACCCAGTCGATCGGATGGCACTCCCCGGCGCCGGGCAGCTCCACGGCGAGGGGAACCGTCCGGGGGGAGGCCGAGGCGCGGCGCCAGACGCCGCCCGCGTGGCGGGTCAGTATCTCGCCGACGTAACAACCGAAGCCGACAAGGGACTCGGCCAGCTCCTCGCCCGTGACACCCACGGCCCGGAAGCCGTCGACTATGTCCTCCACGAGATCGATGCTGTCGGGGCTGTAGTCCAGGACCGCGCCACTGATGTCGGCCGCCGTCGCGACGATGTCAGCTGCGTGCCGGGGCGCGCTACCGGGCTCCAGGGGGTGCTTCAGGTGCAGCTGCATGTTCGTCCTCGGGCTGTTGCCGTCAATGGCGTCGAGGCTAACCGGACAACCCGGGCGGGGCATGTCCCCCGGGCTTGTTGGTTCCCGGCCCCACAGGCGAGTCGGGCCCGTCGAGGAGCCCTCGTGCGGGAACACGTGGACCTGCTCGTCGGGGTTCGGACACCGCGAGGCCCGGCCCTCGGGACTCAGCACCGGTGACCTGGGTCCGGGGCCGGAAAGACGTGGACCTGACCGTGGCGGCCGGGCAGGAGCCGCCGGCTCCGCCCGTGTCCGGGCCCTCGACTACAGGGACGTGGATTCCTCCGGCGCTCCCACGCCGGGCGTACCGGCGACCGGAGGACAAGGGACGGAGCGGTGCGCCGGAAAGGGGCCTTGGCCCATGGCGCGGCCCCGTGGTGCGGGTGCAGTCGATCGACGCATGCCTCCCGGGCGCGGCCCTGTCACAGTCGGGGCCATGTCGCCGCCTTCCGCACGAGCCCCCGCCACGCGCGCCGACCCGCGCTCGCCGCAAGGCTCCCGGGTATGGGTGTGAAGTCGTCACAGGAGAGAGGAACTTGTCATGGCGCGCCCGCGTGCTTTCGACACCGAGCTGGCAGTGGAGCGGGCCATGGACCTCTTCTGGAGGCAGGGGTTCAACGCCACGCCGCTGCCGCAGCTGACGTCCCGGCTGGGCATCGGCAGCGGAAGCCTGTACGCGGCGTTCGGCTCCAAGGAGGCTCTCTACGCACAGGCGCTGAAACGCTACTGCGACAGCCTGGTCGCGGCGCTCGCGCAGGAGACGGAGTCCGCCTCCGACATTCGCTCGACCCTGCGGGAGCTGCTGCTCGGCATGGCGACGGCCGACGTGGCGGACCCCGAGCGCGGCTGCCTGCTGGTCAACGCGGCGACGGAACGATCGGCCCACGACGACACCGTCCGGCAGGTGAGGTCGGCCATGGCCGCCGTGGAGTCCGTGCTGACGGGGACGCTGGAGCGCGCCCGCTCGCGGGGGGAGCTGGGCTCCGGGCACAGTCCGGTGGAACTGTCCCGCTTCCTCACCACGTTCATCCAGGGTCTGCACGTCATGGGCACGGCGCGCGCCGACCGGGACTTCCTGGAAGCCGCCGTGTCCGGGGCCCTGAAGGTACTGGACTGAGGTTTCGCGCCCGCCCGGGGCCGCGTCGTCGCCGTGCCGCGTCACCTGCCGGAGCGACGAGGCCTCCCGGGCGCCACCGTAGCGACACGCAGTGAAAGGCCAGGTCAGCCGCGAGATGGAAGCGACAGTGCGTTACTCGGTCCTCGGCCCCGTGCGGGCACTGCGCGGTGCCACCGCGCTCGACACCGGACCCCCGAAGAGGCTGGCCCTGCTCTCCCTGCTGCTGCTTCGCGCGCCCGGTCCCCTCACGCTGAGCGAGGCCGTGGACATCCTCTGGGAGGACGCTCCCCCGGCCTGCGCCGTCAACGTCGTGCACCGGCACATCGGCGCCCTGCGCGGGACGCTGGAGCCCGGTCTACGCAGCCGGGCCGACGCCCGGCACCTCGTGCGCGCCGCCGACGGATACCGCCTCGTGGTCGACGCCTCGACCTGCGACCTGCTGCACTTCCGCGATCTGCGCGCGCGGGCACGGCTCGCGGTCGAGGACGGCGAGCCCGGGCGCGGTGCGCGGGAGTACGTCAGGGCCCTGCGGCTGTGGCGCGGCCCCGTCGTCGCCGCCGGCACCCAGGTGTCCCGGCATCCTGCCTTCATCTCCGTCGGGCAGGAGTTCGTCGCGACGGCGAAGGAGGCGGCCGACGTCGTGCTGACCGCGGCACCCGCCCTGACGGAGGAGATCCTGACGGCCCTGCGAGGTGCCGTGGACCGCCACCCGTTCGACGAGGCCCTGCACTCCCGGATCATCACCGCCCTCGCGGCCACCGGTCGGCAGGCGGAGGCCCGCCGGCAATTCGAGAACATCAGCCGCGCGCTGGCCGACGAACTCGACGTGGAACCGGGCCCCGGCCTGCGCGCCGCGCACGGGCACCTGCTGCGAAGCGGAACGGGCTCGCGAAGGGACGCGCCGCGGCCTCAGGCACAGGGGCGGGGAGGGGAACAGGGGCCGGCACAGGCTCGGGCCCAGGCGCGGACGAGCAGCAGACCGGCGCAACTGCCCCCGGATCACGTGCCGTTCGCCGGACGCCGGAAGGCGCTGCGCCAGTGCATGGAGCTCCTGCCCCTGGAAGGCGAGAGCCGGCCTCCCACGACGACGGCGGTCGTCTGCGGGATGGCGGGGGTCGGCAAGACGACGCTCGCCGTCCACTGGGCGCACCTGGTCTCCGGCCGTTTCCCCGACGGACAGATCCACCTGGATCTCCGGGGCCATCACCCCTCGCTGCCGCCCCTCGACCCGGTCCGGGCCATGTGCGCGGTGCTCGACTCGCTCGGCGTCGACCGGCCGCCCACGGATGCGACCGGCCTCGCTTCCGCGTTCCGCACCGCCCTGGCCTCCCGCCGGCTGCTCATCGTGCTGGACGACGCCCGCGACTGCGCACAGGCACGTCCGTTGCTGCCCGCCTCACCGGGCAGTCTCGCGATCGTCACCAGCCGGCGGCGGCTGGAGGGCCTGACGGTCACGGACAACGCCCGGGTCGTCACCCTGGACCCCATGACCCGCGAGGAGGGCCTCGAACTTCTCGACCGCCGCCTGGGCGCGGACCGGATCAGGGCCGAGCGCCCGGCCGCCGCGGAGATCGTCGAGCTGTGCGGCGGACTGCCGCTGGCCCTCGCGGTCGCCGGTGCGCGGGCACTCGTACAGCCGCGGTTCGGCCTGGCCTCCCTCGCGTCCCGGCTGCGGGAGGACCCGGACAGCCTCGTCGCGCTGTCCAGTCAGGACGCCCGTACGGACACCGGCAGTGTCTTCGCCCGCTCCTACGCGGCGCTGAGCGACACTGCCGCGACGCTCTTCCGGCTGCTGTCCCTGCACCCCTCGCGCGACATCACCGCGCGGGCCGCGGCGGCCCTGGCCGGCACCGGCCTGCGCACGGCGCGCGCCGACATCGCCGAACTCACCGACCACCACATGCTCGTCGAACCGGCCCCGGGCCGGTACGCCTGTCACGAACTGCTGCGCACCTACGCGGCGGCGCTGAGCGAGACCCTGGACGCGCCCGACGTGCGGTCCGCGGCACGCGCCCGGATGTCCGAGCACCGTCTGTACGGTGCCGAGACCGCGACCGCGCCGACCGCACCGTGGCGCAGCACGGTCGTCCTGCCGCCTCCCCGTCCGTCCCGGTGCCCGAAGGCGTTGCGCGGGCACCCGGACGCCGCCGGGTGATCGTCGCCGGACGGTACCCGCGCCGGACCTCGTCCGGGACGTGAGCCGGCCGCCGCGGCGGGCGGAGCCCTTCCGCCGGCTCCGGACGTCACGCTGGAGGTGTGCCCCGTCCCCGCCGGGTGGCGACCCGGCGGGTGGGGCGACGCCGATATGTTTCCCGGACGCCGCCTCCGCCCCGCACACCTCGCCGGTCCCGTCGCGTCAACGGCCTCGCGGGAATCCGTGGCCGCCGTTCGGGTGTCCGCAGGGCCGGTACTCGCCCGGGCGCGGCGACCGGTGCGCCCCTGCGGACCGGGCACGGGTCGGCCGGCGGACCTCGGAGGCCGGTCAGGGGGCCACTCCCCTTCGGGCGAAGGGCACACCTGCGGGAAAGAACGTCGCGGTGGGTTCCACAGCAGCGTTTCCACGGGCAGGTATGTCCTGCTGGACTACCGCGGCGGTGCGTACGAAGCGACCGCGGGCGCCGAGGGGTCCACGAAGGGCGTTGCTCCCCGCGGGTACAGACACACCGCGCTCTCGCCGGGGATACCTGCACGACCGGTCGTCCCTGTCGTTCGCACACTTCGGCACCGCCCCCACGGCATGGGTACCATGCCCAGAATCATTCAAATACGAGGGAGTGAACGGTTGTGACCAGCCAGTCAACCGCCACGCTCCGATCGCGGTATGTCGAGCAAGCCGCGTCGGACCTGGAGGAGAACCGCCGTCGACAGCAGGAACTGTCCGAGAAGATCGCGGTGTTGAGGCAGGAGGAAGCGCTCCTGTCCGACATCATGCGTCTCGCCGAGCGGTACGAAGGTCCGTCGGACCCCTCCCGTCTGCCCGAGCAGGCGCAGGACGAGCCGGCACTCGCGCGGTCGAGGCGAGGCGGCGAGAGCACGTCTCGCAAGGGATCGGCCGCCGGGGCAGCCGCGCAAAACGTCGCGAGGGGGAAGGCGCGCGCGAAGACTGCCGCGAAGGGGAAGTCGCGTCAGCCACTGCTCGGAGACGTCCTGATGGAGCTGCTGCGGAGGTACGAGGAGCCGCGGCTCGCGAAGGAACTGCGGGACGAGCTTCTGGAGAAGCACCCCGACCGCACACCGACCCCGCAGGTGGTGCGCAACACACTTGAGTCGCTTGTCGCGAAGGGGCGTATCAGGCGCCACAAGCAGCAGCGGTCGGTGATGTACACCCTCGTCGAGCCCTCCCGGCAAGCCGGCGCCACCGAGGCGGCCGGCACGTCGGCCGGCGACAGCTGATCCCTGGACCGGGCGGAGCGGACGGAGCACACACACGCCGCGCTCGCGGGCCCGTTCACCCGAGGCGCCGGGCAGGCGGTGGGCCGGCGCCGCTCCCCGGCGGCCGGCCCACCTCCGCGCTACGGGAGCTTCGTGTTTCCCCCGCCCGTCACAGGTGTGACGGGCCCGCCGGGAGCGGGTGACGGTCAGCTCACGCTCCCGCACACCTGTTACGGGTGTCGCTGCGGCAGGTGCCCGGACTGGGTTCCACGGCGCTCGGGGGGCGTCCGCAAAGCTGACCACCCGCCCGCGGACATGGGTGACAAGACGGGCAGACACCTCGGAGCCCGCCGCCCTGCGGCCGTCCGGCCGACGCCCTCAGCGATACCCCGGGGGGGCCGTCCCGTCACGCTGAACAGCCGCCCGCCCGGGCTGCCGTCCCTGGCCACAACCGCCGTTCCGCACGACGGCCGACAGCTCGTTCAGCGCAGAAGAGCCGGAAGGCCGGCCACGGACGGCAGGACCTGCGTGGCGCCGGCGTCCCGCAGCGTGGTGCTGTCGTGTGCTCCGGTGAGGACGCCGACGACGGCGCCCGCCCCGGACCGCACACCGCTGGCCATGTCGTACGCCGTGTCGCCGACCACAGCGATCTGCCGTACGTTTTCGGCGGCCCGCGTGCGCAGGAACGCCTCCAGCACCATGTCCGGGTAGGGGCGGCCGCGCCCGCCGGCGTCCGCGGGGCAGAGGGTGAGTGCGGCCAGCCGAGCGCGTCGAGGATCGCGTCCTGGGTGGCCCTGGCGAAACCGGTCGTCAGGACGACCGTACGGCCGTCGGCCTTGAGTTCCTCCACCGCCTCGCGGGCGCCGTCGACGGGGGCGACAAGGAGCCTGTCCTCGTGGTCGGCTGAGCCGGGAGTCACTCCCAGCTCCACGGCCGCCGCCTCGAAGGCGCGCTCCACCAGTCCGCCGTCGGCGACGGTGGTGCCGGCCATGTCCAGGACGACGAGGATGTGCGTGAGCATCTCGTCGAACTGGAACAACTTGATGGACTGGTTGATCAGGAACCCGATGCCACCCCCAGAGGGTGCCACGAGCCGTCGGTGGTCAGCTGATCGGCAGCCCGCGGGCCCCAGGTCCCGGGCCGGTAGGGGACGGGCGCGGTGGAGGGGTCGAGGATGTCGCCGACGATGCGCCAGCACTCCTCGACCATGTCCATGCGGGTGAACTGCCTCGGGTCACCGGTGAGCGCGTGGGCGAGGACGTGCTGGTATGCCTCGGTGTCGTCGCCGGTCAGACCGGTGAAGTCGGCCGCCGCTTCGGTCTGGGTGAGTGCCGCGGGGGCGTCCCCGTTCTGGACGACGAGGCTGAAGGTGACGCCGGAACGCGGGCTGACCCGGTAGCGGACGAGGTTCGGTGCGGGGGTTTCGGCGCCGTCGAAGGGGCGGGGGTCATCGGCGGGCGAACGCAGTTCCAGGACGATCTCGATGGCGGTGACGGGCATCGTCTTCCCCGCGCGGATCACGATGGGTACGCCCGCCCAGCGGTCGGTTTCGGCCCACAGGCGCAGCGCGGTGAAGGTCTCGGTGACCGAGTCGGCGCGCACGCCGTCGACGTCGAGGTAGCCGTCGTACTGGCCGCGTACGTAGTCCTGCGGCCGGACGGTGCGAACCGCTTCGAGGACGCGGGTGCGCTCGTCCAGGCTGTCCTCGGCCGAGGCGGTGCGGGGCGCTTCCATGAGGAGGTGGGCCAGGAGCTGGAGAAGGTGGTTCTGGACGACGTCGCGCAGGCAGCCGGTGGCGTCGTAGAAGCCGCCGCGATCAGCGACGTCGAAACTCTCGGCCATCGTGATCTGGATGCCGCGCGTGTGCTTGTGGTCGAGGACGGCGTCCAGGAGGGGGTTGGCACGGCGGAAGGTGAGGAGGTTCTCGACGACGTTCTTGCCGAGGAAGTGGTCGACGCGGCGCAGCCTGTACTCGGGGAAGTGCCGGGTCAGGTCCTGCTGGAGGGCACGGGCGGACGCCAGGTCGTGGCCGAAGGGCTTCTCCACCACCAGCCACGCGTCGGAGTTGAGGCCCGCGGCGGCCAGCCCTTCCGCTGCCTGGACGTACTGCGCCGGGGGGACGGCCAGGTAGTGCGACAGCCAGGCGCAGCCCCGGGTCTCCTCGGCCACCGAGCGGAAGCTGCCGGGGTCCTCGTAGTCGACGGTGGCCAGGCGCAGGAGCGCGGCGAAGCGGGCGAAGGCGGCTTCGTCGACGGGGCCCTGGGCGGTGACGGCAGAGCGCGCGTGCTCGCGCAGTCTCCGCAAGGTCCATCCGCCGCGGGTGACGCCGACGACGCGTGCGGTCAGTTCGCCGCGCCGGGCCAGTTCGTAGAGGGCGGGCAGCAGCATCTTCTCGGCCAGGTCGCCGGTGATGCCGAACAGCACCAGCGCATCAGCCTTGTGGGGGCCTGCCGTCTGCGTTCCCATGGGGTACGTCCTCAGGTCTCGGGATCACCTCTCGCCGCCATGGACGCCGACGAGGGGAGGACGGTGGAGGCCGCGAGGAACAGGGGGCGGGATTCCCGGGCCCGAGGCGGCGGCCGACCGCCCCCGCGCCCATCGTCGACGTTGTCGCCGGCCACCGCGACCCGGGCGCGGCCAGGCAGCCCTCGGCGGCTCCCGCTCCGGGCGCTTGCCACACCGCGAAGACCCCGCGAAGGGTCTGTCAGCGCTGGTCCGGCGATCGTCGGCCCATGCGGGTGCGCGGGCGGTCGGCTCCCCCGCCAGTTCCCGGGCGTTCGCGTCGAGTTCGCGGCACGTACGCCGGGTGTCGTCGACGACGAGGGCGACCGTCGGGTGAGCGGCGCAGGCCGTGCGGCACCGACCACACGGACGTGCAGGCCAGCCCGGCGACCGTGCCCGGCAGCACCGTGTCGGCGCCCGCCGCGGCCTCGTCGGCCGGTCCGGCTCCGGGTCCCGACACGAGTGCCACCGGGCCGGTGGAAGCGTTTCCGGGCGGCCGACACGAGGTCCGCGACCGCGGTGGCGTCGCCGTCCCGGCTCTTCTGGAGGAGCAAAAGTCCCTCGGCGGTCCCGGCGGGTTCGAGCAGCAGGGCGACGGCCACGTCCCGGGGGCGGTCGAGGCGCCGGGCGGGGTGTGCCAGAGGAGGGCTCCCGGGTCGAGTGCGAGGACCAGGCCGCGCCGGCCCTCGTGCGCCCGCAGGTATCCGGCGGTGATCCGCAGCGCGGAGAAGGAAACGGTCGTGCCCTGGTCGGACAGCGCGAAGACGACGGGTCGCCCTCGGCGGCGGCGCCGAGGCAGCAGGAGGCGGACACGCGGCCGTCGCAGTCCGGCGCACCGTGGGCCAGGACGATCTGGCCGATCGGTGGCCCCGGCTCGGCCTCCGCCCGGCGCAGCAGCGCGAGGGCCATGTCCTTGAACGGGCTCACGAGCCGTGAGGTCAGCACCTCGGGTGCGTAGTCGAGGCCGTATGGGGCGGTGATCGCGGTCAGCTACGCGCGGCCCTCGGCGTCGTAGCGCGGTTCGGCACCGCGGTAGGTACCCGCGAAGGTGGCCGCCAGGCGCAGCGGGAGCTGACATGCCCGTGCGGACGGCCGTGGACTGACGACGACCGGACTGCCCGTGCCGCGGTACGTCCGGCGCCTGCCGTCCGGCTCTGGTGGACAGGGTAGGTGTTCTCGCCCATGGCGGTTTCCGTGAGGGATAGGGCGGCCCCCTTGGGGACCGCGGGGAACTGGGGCGGACCGGCCGCCGTCACAGCAGGTGGCTGCGGCCCCAGCCGCGGGCCAGGCGGTACGTCGCGAGCGCGCCGGCGGCGGCCGCGATACCCAGGCACACCAGAGCGGGGCGCACCATGCCGCCGGGGTCGCCGTCGATCGCGGTGCGCAGCAGGCTCATCGCCCAGTAGCCGGGCGAGGCGGGCGCGATGTGCTGGGCCCAGCCGGGCATCAGACTCACAGGGGCGAGTGCCCCGCCGAGCGAACTGACCGCCATCGCGCCGATGTCCGAGACCAGTCCCAGGTCGCCCCGGCTGCGGACGACGGTGGCAAGGGCGGCGCCGACCGTCAGCAGCGTCAGTCCCCAGATGACGACGGCCAGCACGATCCACCCCATGCTGCCGGGGATCGACAGGCCGATGGTGGCGACGCCGAAGAGCAGCAGCAGAACCTGCTGGAGGACCAGCAGCACCAGGACGGGGAGAGTCTTGCCGAGCAGCAGTTCCGCCCGCCCCGCTCGGCTGGCGCGCAGTTGGTCCCAGGTGTGCCATTCGCGCTCGACCAGGATCGAGTTGCCGACGATGGACAGCGCGAAGACCGAGAACATCACCAGGGGCCCGGTGACGGCCTGGACCTCGCCGCCCTTGAGCGCGGTCACGTAGACCGGTTTGAGCACCGTCATCAGCACCATCGGCAGCACGATGTAGCTGATCAGCTGGCCGGGGTCGCGCAGTCTGAGCACGGTGTTGTGCCATACGAGCAGGCGGACACGGTAGAGGGACTCAGTCACGGTGGGCCACCAGGGATCGGTAGAGGTCGTCGAGGCTGGCGTTGCGGACCTCGACCGACTCGACGGGACGGTCGTCTCCCTTGAGCAGGTCGACCAGGACGGCGCCGGGCTCCGTGGTGGACACCGTGATCTCCTCCTCGTCGGCGAAGACCACCCGCACCTCACCGGGCAGCCCGTGAAGCAGTTCCTCGCTGCTGCCGCGAGCGATGACCCGCCCGTGGTCGGCGACGGCCACCGTGGCCTGGATCTCGGTGAGTTCGGTGAGGTAGTGCGTGATGTAGACGACCGCGGCGCCCTCGGCGGCCCGCTGTTTGACCACGTCGAGGAGCGCCTGCCTGGTCTGCGGGTCGGCACCGGCGGTGGGTTCGTCGAGCACCAGCAGCGAGGGGCGGTGGATCAGGGCGAGGGCGGCCTGCGCCCTGCGCTGTTGCCCGCCGGAGAGGAAGCCGATCCTGCGGTCGAGGAACTCCTCCAGTTGGAGCGCGGCGGTCACCTCGTCGATGGCGGTGCGCAGTGCGGAGCGGCGCAGGCCCGCCAGTCCGCCGAAGAGCCTGAGGTGCTCGCGCACCGAACTCGGCGGGTAGAGCGCGATGTGCTGCGGCGAGACCCCGACCCGTGCACGGGCCTCGGCCGGCCGCCTGCCGTCGATCGTGACGGTGCCGCCGTCCGCTTCCAGCAATCCGGAGACGATTTCGGTGAAGGTGCTCTTGCCCGCGCCGTTGTGGCCGACGAGGCCGGCTATCTCGCCCGCGGCCACTTCCAGGTCGAATCCGTCGAGTGCGCGCACCTCCCCGTACCGTTTCACCAGACCGGTGACCTTCAGCACCTCGGTTCCTCTCCTGGGGATGTCCCCGTACGCCCGCGTGGCGGGTTCTGCTGCCGGTGGGCCGGCCCAATGCTGTGGAGCGCCGCCCGGGGACGTAACCGGGCGACGGGTACCACCGTGCTGTCGGGATCGGGTTGCGGTCGCAAGCCGCCCGTCGTGCGCTGGTGGGGGACGTTGAGGCGTGCCACCGCCGGCTCGCGCCCGTCCTGCGGCGGGCGGCCGCGTCTCCGGCCCGCCCCCTGCCCCGGTGTGTTCTCGTCCAGGCGGCCGACCTGCTCCATCAGGCGGTCGACGGCGGCCGACCACCGCGGTTCGCCGAGTCCGTCGAACACGGGGTGGGCCAGGGCCAGTTCCACTGTGGCGCGGCCCAGATCGTGCCGGCGCACGTGGAACCGGCCGAGCGAGTAGAGCACGGCGGCCTCACCCAGGGCGTCCTGGGCCTGCCGCGCCACTCCTGCGCCCGGGCCGTCGTGGGCGGCGCTCCGCTCCACACCGATCTGATCAGCCGTTCGAGCGTGACCACCCGGCCGGCGTTGAGCAGCAGTGTGGCAAGCACGAGCCGCTGACGCTGGGCGGTGACGGGTACCGCGCCCCCGCACACTTCCAGCGACCCGAGTAGCGAAAGGAAATATCCTCTTCCACACCTGCGACATCACCATCTGTTGACTGATTCGAATCGTCCACAGACAACCCCCCTCGTGGCCGACGCCCCCCATGAGCGCACTCGTCCGCAGAACAGTCGGCCAGAATGCGCTCTCAATGCTCTCCGCATCCTTGCGGCGCCGACCAGGGAAGTCAAGGCTGTCAATCATGGCCGCAGCGTGTATAGCGGGCCGCTGACATCCCTGGTCGCTTTTCACGTCATTTGGCCCTCATGCGATGAACTCTGCGGGCGCCGGGTGGCCGAGGAAGGCGGTGGGACTCGCCGTCAAACCGTAGACGCCCGCCTGAAAGACCCCGACCGGATCACCCTCCGCGAGCCGCGGCAATGCGACGCCGGAGCCCAGCACATCGAGCGGCGTGCACAGGCAGCCCACCACACTGATCGTCTCCACGGCCGGCTCGTCCGGGCAACCTGCCGCTTCGAGCGGCTAGTTGCGCCGCATTACCCGCCCGAGACCTCCCGAGGCGGCCAGTTGGTGGCGCATCCCGCCATCGACCACCAGAAAGGTCTTCCCGCGCGGCTCCTTGCGGTCCACGACCCGGGTCACGTAGGCCCCCGCCCCGCCGACCAGGTAGCGCCCGAGCTCGATCACCACCCGGGCCCGAGGCAGCCGGGGCAGTACCGTCGCCTCCAGCAGATCCGCGAGGCCGTCCCCGACGGCCGCGAGATCGAGCGGGCGGTCGCGCGCGGACTACGGAATTCCGCAACCGCCCCCCATAGTGAAATACCTGACCGGCGCGGGAGAGGACTCGGCGAGCCTGATCACGAGTTCCGCAGCATGACGCTGCGCCGCGCACATACTTTCCGCATTCAAATTCTGCGAACCAGCGAAAACATGGAAGCCGTGGAATTCGAGATCCTGGTCCGCGATGTCGGCAAGCACTCCGGGAATCAGGTAGGAGTCGATACCGAACTGCTGCGGCCCGCCGCCCCTACGCATACCGGCGCCCCGCAGAGTGAATTCCGGGTTGCCGCGGAGCCCGACGCGAGGACGTATGCCGAGCCGCTCCGGCCTGCCGCACCCGCGTCAGCTCGCCGCGGGACTCCCACTCGATCAGCGCTCCCGCGGCGATTGCCCGGGGGTGAGTTCCGCGGCCGACCAGGTCGGGCAGCGAGGAGCGCACCGGAGCCACCGAGCCACCCGCTCGGTGATCAGTCGGCGGTCGTAGGCGAAGAAGGGCGTGCCGCCGGCGGGCCGTCACCGCATGCCGCAGACGCGGGCGCCGGCCCTGGGGCGCGGTCTGCACGCGCACCTGACCCGGCGACTGACCGCTTTGTGCTGACGCCGAACTGGTCGGTCGGTGCGGGGGCCGGGGCGTTCACGCCCGTACCGGGACGGAGAGGGGGCCGTACGTGAGGAAGGACGGCGAGTAGGGGACGTCCTCAGGAGAGCAGGCGAGGGTCAGGCCGGGGAAGCGCCGGAAGAGTCGTGACAGTGCGGTCCTGCCCTCCAGGCGGGCCAGTGGAGCGCCCAGGCAGAAGTGCGGGCCGTGCCCGAAGGCCAGGTGTCCGCGCTGCTCGCGGGCGATGTCGAAGCGGTCGACGTCCGGCCCGTGGTGTTCGGGGTCGGTGGCCGCGCCGCCCAGGCAGAGCAGTACCGGGTCCCCGGCCGGGATCGTCACCCCGGCCACCCGCACGTCCCGCAGGGCGTAGCGGAACACCGACGCGGCCACCGGCGGGTTGAGCCGGAGTGTCTCGTCGACCACGGCGTCCCAGCGGTCCCCGGCGAGCGCTGACGCGAGCTGGTCCGGGTGTCGCAGGAGGTGGACGAGCGCGTGTCCCAGCATGTGCACAGAGGTTTCGTGGCCGGCGATCAGGAGCAGGAAGAGCGAGTCGACCAACTCCTGCTCGGTCAGCCCCTGTTCCTCGTCGCGGGCGTGCACCAGGGCGGTGGTGAGGTCGTCGCCGGGGTGGTGCCGTTTCTCCTGCACCAGGTCGCGCAGGCTCGTGACCAGGTCGCGGTGGGCCTCGTGTGCCTGCCCGGGGGTGCTCGTGTGGGAGTAGAGCACGCGGGTCGCCTCGCGGATGCCGGGCCGCCGGGCCTCGGGAATGCCGAAGAGTTCGCTGATCACGGCGATCGGCAGGGGTTCCGCGAACAGGGCTGTCAGGTCCGTCGGCTCCGCGCCGCCCAGGTCGTCGGCGAGCCGGTCCAGGAGGTCGTCGGTGATCGCCTCCAGCCGGGGACGCAGCCCCTCCACGCGCGCGGGGGTGAACGCCTTGGCCAGCAGTCGGCGCAGGCGCCGGTGTTCGGCTCCGTCCCGCATGAGCATGTGGTCGCCCACGACGATGGGCATGAGCACCCAGTCCTTGGGCACGCGCCCCTCGTTGAGCGCCTTCCAGTGGGTGACGTGCTTGCCGAAGGCCCGGTCGTCGCCGTCCAGCACCTCGCGCACGGCGGCGTGTGTGGTCGCCGCCCACGCCCGGACTCCGGCGGGCAGTTCCAGGGGGACGACCGGTCCCGAGGCGCGGAACCTGGCGAACGTGGCGGGCAGCGCCTCGTCCGCGACGGGAAGCTGAGCGAGGTAGGGCACGGTTCTCCTCCGGGGTGCTCGTCACTGGGAACACGGTGACACATGGCGGTGAGCCCACGAGCCGGTTGGGAGGTTTTCCCCCTTTCCCGCGGCCCGGGAGTCCTCGCCCGGTTCACATGTGTCGACGGTGGCAAGTGTGCGGATTCGCTCCTCTCCGCACTGCTCCCCCAGGTAGCATCGCGACCGGTCCGTGACAGCGCGGACCCCGGGTTTGCTGAAGCCCGGGGCGGTGCCGTTCGCCGTACCGCCGAACGGCCCGCTGTGCGGCGGAGAGTCGAGGAGCCCCGGTGACGGATATTGCGGAGTCGATCGAGTCGGTGGAGCAGCTCGCCGCGGTCTGGCGTGCCATGGTGCTGGACCGGGACGCGGGTGGGGACGTGCGGGATCTGCCCGGCATCGCCGTGCGCTGGGCCGACTGCCGGTTCGCCTTCTGGAACTGCGTGACGCTGACGGATGTCGGTGCCGACGCGAGCCTCCTGGAGCAGCGGCTGGGTGCGGCGGCGGAGATCATGCGCGCGAAGGAACGTCCGGGTTTTCTGTGGTTGTTCGAGGACCTCCTGGACGAGGGGGCCCGCTCCGCGCTCCCGGCGGCGGCCGAGCGGGCGGGGCTCGAACTCGCCTTTCCCGGGGTCGGTATGGCGGGAGACCTGCTCCCGTTGCCCGAACCGGTCCATCCGGAGCTCACGTTCGCGCGGGTGCGCACCGAGGAGCAGCTGCGCGCGTACGCGGACCTCAACTCGCTCGCCTACGGGTTCCCGCTGGAGGAGGGGCGCGACGGGCTGGCCGGCTCCGCACTCTGGAAGGACGGCGTGCACGCCTACCTGGGGCTGCGGGACGGTGTGCCGGTGGCGTGTGCCGGGGCGGTGGAGGCGCGCGGCCGTCTCTTCGTCATCCTCGTCGCCACCGATCCCGCGTGGCAGCGACGGGGTTACGGCGAGGCGGTGACGCGCAGGGCGCTCTACGAGGGCGCCCGCGCGACCGGGCTGAAGCGGGCCACGTTGCACGCGACCGTCGCCGGGGCGCCGGTGTATCCGCGTATCGGATTCCGGCCGAACTCACCGATGCTCTTCTACGGCTTGCGGGGCTGAGGGGCCGCGGGGGTACTCCGGCGTCCGGCGGGTGCGCGGCACACCACGGTCCCACCCGCCTCCGGGCGGGTGGGACGAGTACACGGGGGAGGGCCGCCCGGCTCAGCCCGGCCAGGTTCCGGTCAGGCGCTTGAAGGTCGTGGCTCCGGCGCGGTCGGCCGCGGCCTTGACGGCGGCGAAGACCGCGCCCTGGATCGTGGCGGCGAGCACGATCTCCCGCCAGGTGCGTTCCTCGTCCGTGGCGTCCGGCGGCTTCTCCTCCTGTCCGACCCTCTTCCAGATCTGCTTGACGACGATGCCGGCGAGCATGCCGCCGGCCGCTCCGAGGGCGATGCCGAAAGGCTTGTAGGCGATCTTGGAGACGTTCATCAGGTCGTCCTCTCACAGGGCGGGGTGGCGGTCCACGGACGGTGGACCGGGGCGATGACGGCGGGGCGGCTGGGCGAGGGGTGCCTTCGCCGCCGGTTCGGGAGCGCTCGGTTCAGTCGTCGCGAGGGTCGTCGGGACCGGTGTCCCCCATGGAGCGCTTCTCCTCGTCGGACCACTTCCGGGTGTCGCGTGGCTCGGCGTACGGCTCCTCTCGGTGGGGGTGGCCGCCGGCGATCGCCCGTTCCCGTTCCGTCTCGGCGTCGAACTCCAGCCCCAGCAGCACGGCGAGGTTGGTGATCCACAACCAGACGAGAAAGATGATGACGCCGGCCAGCGTGCCGTAGGTCTTGTTGTACGAACTGAAGTTGGCGACGTAGACCGCGAACCCGGCGGAGGCGACGAGCCAGATGAGCAGCGCGAGCAGGCTGCCGAGCGTCACGAACCGGAAGCCGCGCCCCCTGGCGTTCGGCGCCGCCCAGTACAGAAGCGCCAGCATGGCGGCCACGAGCACCACCAGGACGGGCCATTTGACGATCGACCACACGGTCACGGCCGTACTGCCGATCCCCAGGCTGGTCCCGATCTGCCGGGCGAGGCCGCCGGTGAACACGACGATCAGGCCGCTGACGCACGCCAGGATCAGCAGCGCGAGGGTCAGGCCGACGCGTACCGGGAGCACCTTCCACGCCGGTCGGCCCTCGGGCAGGTCGTAGACGACGTTGGAGGTGCGGATGAAGGCGGCGACATAGCCCGAAGCGGACCACAGGGCGCCCAGCACGCCGACCACGGCGAGTACGGAGCCGAGCCCCGCGCTGCCCTGCAACTGGGTGACGGCGTTGGTGAGCACGTCGCGGGCCGAGCCGGGCGCGAGCTTCTTGATGTTGTCGAGAACGGACTGGGTGGCCGACTTCCCGGCGATGCCCAGCAGCGAGATGAGCACGAGCAGGGCGGGGAACAGCGCCAGGATGCTGTAGTACGTCAGCGCGGCGGCCCGGTCCGTCAGCTCGTCCCGCTTGAACTCCTTGAGGGTGCGTTTGAGCACCGCGACCCAGGAGCCGCGGCTCAGCTGTGTCGGGGAGTCGGGGCCCGCATCCTTCTCACCGGGGTCGGACGCCGAGGACCCGTGCCGCTGCTTCCGCCCGTCCGGGGAGGCACCGGACTTGCCATGCTGATGATCCGACATGGAGCCCAGACAATCGCGAACCCCTCCCTCCCGCCACGGGAGCCGGTGGTGGGAGGGCCCACCTCGTGGGCCGGCGTCCGGCTCCGGACGGGCCGGAAGCGGTGGTGGGCCCGGAGACCTCGGCGGGGCGGGCTGCCGAGGTGCGGGGGCGCGGAGGGGCGGGCCGCGCCCCTCACGTGTTGCTCCGTTCGGGGCGTCCGCTCGGCGTGCCGGGTCGTCGAGGGCCCGTAGGTGCCCGTGAAGTCGGCTGGTCGAGGGCCCGGGGGTGGTGCCCGTGAAGTCGGCTGGTCGAGGGCCCGGGGGTGGTGCCCGTGAAGTCGGCTGCGGATCGCCCCTCCTTGCCTCGGCGCGACAGGGCCCGGGGCCGGCTCGCGCTGGTTCGGCGGCACTCCCCCATCTGCGCGCGATCCTTCCCTCGTTGGAGTGCCCGTGCGACGGGAGGGGGCCGGGGACGGGCAGGTCCCTGGAGGCAGGCGCCTGAGGCGTCCGCGCAATCCGGCGGGACCGAACGAGAGGACGGCGCGTGACCCCCTGGACCAGGAACCGTCCGTGAGCCGTGCGGAGAGGAACAGCCCGTGAGCCCGCGCAACGACGAGTGCGCTCCCCCCGCGCACCGGCCGACGCCCCCGACGCGCGTGGCCACCGCGGTGGCCGGTGCGCACACGGCGGTGGACGCGGACGTGCCGGGGGCCGTCAACGCCGTGCTCGCGGACCTGCTCGCCGAGCACCTGCGGGCCGGTGGGGCGCTGCACCCGGTCTTCGGGCGGGAGGTCGCCGCCCGCGTCGCCCATTTCACCGTTTCCGGTGGGCGTCGCATCCGGTCCTCGTTCCTGTGGTGGGCCCTGCGGGTCGAGGGGGCGCCCGGTGAACGCCGGACGGGTCTCGCTCTGCGCACGGCCGCCGCGCTGGAGCTGCTCCAGACCGGGGCCCTCGTGCACGACGACGTGATGGACGGTTCGCCGATGCGCCGCGGCAGGCCCGCCGTCCACACCTCCTTCACGGCGCAGTACGGGGCGGGCCGTACCGCGCGGGCGGCCGAACCCTTCGGCCGGGCCGCCGCCGTCCTGGCCGGTGATCTCGCGCTCGTATGGGCCGAGGACACCGTTCACGCCACCGAGTACCCCGCCGCCGAGGGGGCCCGGGTGCGGTCGCTGTGGCGCGCGCTGCGCACCGAGATGGTGGCGGGGCAGTATCTCGATCTGCAGGGCCAGATCACCGCTTCCCGCTCCGCGCTGCACGCGGTGCGCACGGCGCGGCTCAAGAGCGCGCTGTACTCCGTGGCGCGGCCCATGGAGCTGGGCGCCGCTCTGGCGGGGGCGGACGCGGGGACGACGCGGCGGTTGGCCGCGGCCGGGCGGACCGCGGGCCTGGCCTTCCAGCTCCGCGACGACCTGCTGGGGGTCTTCGGTACCCCGGAGCGCACCGGGAAGCCGGTGGGCGAGGACGTCCGCTCGGGCAAACCGACGCTGCTGGTGGCCCTCGCCCACGCGCGCGCCCTCGCGAGCGGTGACGGCGCGGCCCTCGACGTACTGGAGCGCTGCCTCGGTGATCCCGGGCTCTCCTGCGAGGGGCTCGACCGGGTGCGGTCGGTGCTGGAGGAGACGGGGGCGCGCCGGTTGGTGGAGGAGCGTGTCGCCGTCCTCGTGGCGCGCGCCGTGCGGCAGCTGGACGGCCTCGACGCGGATACGACGGCTCGTGCCCGGCTGTGCGAACTCGTGCACCGGGCGGGTGGAGCGGCGCCCGCTCCCGACCCGGTGCCCGCCGTGTCCCCGCCGCAGGACGTCCGTTTCCAGGCCGTCGCAGTCGATGCCGTAGCAGTCGATGAGAGAGGCCGTCCCTCGTGAGCATCCGGACCGTGCCCGGCCCCAGCGACCACGTCGTCGTGGTGGGGGCGGGTCTCGCGGGCCTGTCGGCCGCCCTGCACCTGCTCGGGGCGGGACGGCGGGTGACCGTCGTGGAACGCGATCCGCTGCCCGGCGGCCGGGCGGGGCGGCTGGAGCGCGGCGGCTTCCTGATGGACACGGGGCCGACCGTGCTGACCATGCCCGATCTCGTGGAGGAGGGCTTCGCGGCGGTCGGCGCGCGCATGGCCGACCACCTCGATCTCGTCGAACTGCATCCCGCCTACCGCGCCCGTTTCGCGGACGGTTCGGCGCTGGACGTGCACACTCGGCCCGAGCCGATGGAGGAGGAGGTCCGTCGCTTCTCCGGCCCCCGGGAGGCGGCGGGCTACCGGCGGCTGCGGGCCTGGCTGGAGGAGCTGTACGCGGTGCAGATGCGGCGGTTCATCGACGCCAACTTCGACTCGCCCCTGCAACTGATGCACCCGGACCTGGCCCGGCTCGCCGCGCTGGGCGGTTTCGGCCGGCTCGACGCGCGCATCGGGCGTTTCCTGTCGGACGAGCGGCTGCGGCGGGTCTTCACCTTCCAGTCGCTGTACGCGGGGGTGGCACCGGCGCGGGCGCTGGCCGCGTACGCCGTGATCGCCTACATGGACACCGTGGCGGGCGTCTGGTTCCCGCGCGGCGGCATGCACGCCCTGCCCCGGGCCATGGCGGCTGCCGCCGCGCTCGCGGGCGCCGAGTTCCACCACGGGCACACGGTCGAAGCGCTGGAGCGGCGGGGTGACCGGATCGTCGCGGTGCGCACCGACCGGGCGCGTTTTCCGTGCGACGCGGTCGTCCTGACGCCCGATCTGCCGGTCAGCTACGGGCTTCTGGGGGCGGCGCCGCGCCGGCCGGTGCGGCTGCGGCACGCACCGTCCGCCGTGGTCCTGCACGCGGGCACCGACCGGACCTGGGAGGGCCTGGGCCATCACACGATCTCCTTCGGGCACGCGTGGCACGACACCTTCGACGAACTCACCCGGACCGGACGCCTGATGAGTGACCCTTCACTGCTGGTGACACGTCCCACGGCGACCGACCCGGACCTGGCCCCCGCGGGCAAGCACCTGCACTACATCCTCGCCCCCTGCCCCAACACGGAGACGGGGCCGGGGGTGCGGGAGTGGCGCGAGCTGGGCCCGCGTTACCGCGACAGTCTGCTGCGCGTACTGGAGCGGCGCGGTCTCGACGGTCTCGGTGCGTCCGTCGAGGAGGAGTGCCTGGTCACTCCGGCGCAGTGGACCGCTCAGGGGCACGCGGCGGGCAGTCCGTTCTCGGCGGCGCACACGTTCGCGCAGACGGGGCCGTTCCGTCCGCGCAACCTGGTGCGCGGCACCGTCAACGCGGTACTCGCCGGCTGCGGTACGACGCCCGGGGTGGGCGTGCCGACGGTGCTGATCTCCGGGAAGCTCGCCGCGGCCCGGATCACCGGCCCGGCCGTGCCCCGCGTCACGACAACCCGGCGCCGTGCTCTCGGCGCCCCGGCGAGAGGCTGACCGAGGTGACCGACCGAGAACTGGACGCTGCGGGGATCACCGATCCCGCACTGCGCGACGCCTACCGGATGTGCCGGGCGCTGAACGCCCGGCACGGCCGGACCTACTTCCTCGCGACGCGACTGCTGCCCGCCGCCCGCCGGCCCGCCGTGCACACGCTGTACGGCTTCGCCCGCTGGGCCGACGACATCGTGGACGACCTGGACAGCGGAGCGACGCCCGCCGAACGGCAGTGCGCGCTCGACAAGCTGGACGGGCGGCTGGAGGCGGGGCTGCGTTCGGGCCACAGCGGCGAGCCGGTGGTGCGGGCCCTCGCCGACACCGCCGCGCGGTACGCGATCGACCACCAGTACTTCCGTGACTTCATGGCGTCGATGCGCGCGGACCTGACGGTCACGGACTACGCGACGCTGGACGAGCTGCGCGGCTACACGCACGGTTCGGCGGCCGTCATCGGCCTGCAGATGCTGCCGGTGCTCGGCACCGTGGTGCCGCGCACCGAGGCGGCCCCGCACGCGGCGGCCCTCGGGGTCGCCTTCCAGCTCACCAACTTCCTGCGGGACGTGGGCGAGGACCTGGACCGGGGGCGGGTCTACCTGCCGGCGGACCTGCTCGCCGCGCACGGCGTGGACCGGGAGCTGCTGCGGTGGAGCCGGGACACCGGCGGGCAGGACCCGCGGATCGTGCGCGCGCTGCGGGCGGCCGCCGAACTGACGCGCGCCGAGTACCGGCGGGCGGCTCCCGGCCTCGCGATGCTCGATCCGGTCGCCCGCCCCTGCATCCGTACCGCGTACGTCCTGTACGGGGGCATCCTGGACGCCGTCGCGGACGACGGCTACACGGTCGTGCACCGTCGTTCCGTCGTGCCGCGCAGGCGCCGGGCCGTCGTCGCCGCCGACGGGCTGGTGCGCGTCGCGGGGGCCCGCTGGCGCGAGGCCCGCTCCCCGCGACGGCCGGTCACCGCCGCCGGGCCCCCGGTCCTGCGCGTGGTCCGCGCGGACGGCTCGGAGCGAGCGGAGGTGCCGGTGTGAGGGGATGGGAAACCCGCGGAGGTACGGAAGCGGACGGGCGGAAGGCGCCGGAAGGCAGGGGTGCGAGCGGGCGTGGCGCACGTGTCCCGCTGCGGTTGCGGCGCGATCCGGTGGCCTGGGAACGGATGCGGCCCACGTGGCGGGAGGCCAGGCCCGGTCTGATCGCGGGGGCGCTCGCCCGGGCGCAAGCCAGGCCGTCCGGCAACTGGTACGTCCTCGGTGCCTCGCGCGAGGTGGCCGGGGGGCGGCAACAGCCGCTGGGGCGGACGATCGCGGGGGTGGAGGTCGTCGCCTGGCGCGATGCGAGGGGGCGGCTCGTGGCGGGCCCGGGGGCGTGTCCGCACCTCGGTGCCCCGCTCGCGCTGAGCCCGGTGCGCTGCGGCACGCTCGTGTGCCGCTGGCACGGACTGGCCCTGGACGGGGCCCCGTTCGCGGGCTGGCAACCGTACCCGGCGTACGACGACGGGGTACTGGCGTGGGTTCGGCTGGACGCCGTGGGGGGCGAGGTGCCGCTGGAGCGGCCGGTCGTGCCGGTACGCCCGGACCCCGCCTCCGCGGTGGACGCCGTGTACACGACGGTCGGCACCTGCGAGCCGGAGGACGTCGTGGCCAACCGGCTCGACCCGTGGCACGGCGCGTGGTTCCACCCGTACTCGTTCGTTGACCTGCGCGTGGTGCGGGCCCCGGAGGCGGGGGGCGGCGGCGTGGAGGACGGGTTCGTGGTGGCGGTCTCCTTCAAGGTGGCCGGCCGGGTCGTCGTCCCGGTGGAGGCCGTGTTCACCGCGCCGGAACCGCGCACGGTGGTCATGCACATCACGAAGGGCGACGGGGTGGGCTCGGTCGTGGAGACGCATGCGACGCCGCTCGCGCCGGATGCCTCGGGGCGTCCGCGTACCGCGGTGACCGAGGCGGTCGTCGCGGCCTCCGGGCGGCCCGGCTTCGCGCTGGCCCGCGCGGCGGCGCCGGTGTTGCGGCCGTTGATGCGGGCGGCGGCGGGCCGGTTGTGGCGCGACGACCTGGCGTACGCGGAGCGTCGTTGGGAGTTGCGTGCCGCCGCCCCGCTCCCGCCGCGCGCGGCGCGGCGTCTCCCGGTTCCGGAGGACTCCAGGGCGGCGGAGGCCGGTACGCCCTGACGGGGTGCCGCTATGCCTCGCCGAGGCGGGCCAGGGCGCGGAGGGGGCCCCAGCGCCCCCGGTTCGGGACGGTCCACAGGGTCTGGCCCCGGACCCCCCAGCGCTCCAGCAGCGCGTTGGAGGCGAGGAAGCCGGTGGTGGCGGCGCGTTCCATGAGCGCGACCGGCAGGTCGGTGCGGACGAGGTCGCCGGCCATGACGACGGCCGGGTCGGGGGTGCGGACGGTGGGACGTGCGGCGTGGCCGCCGACGGGGAAGTGCGGGCAGTCGGCGCGCCACTCGTGCCGCTGGTCGACGATCAGGGCGTCGCGGGTCTCGGGGTAGACCTGCCACAGCCGTTCGATGAGCTGGTTCTGTTCCGCCTTCGGATCGCGGGTGCCGTCGAGCGCGTAGGCGTGCAGTTCGACGACGGAGCCGCCGCCGGCCGCCGCCCAGCGCGCGGCCTCGCCCTCCCAGCGGTCCAGGACGCTCACGTTGTCGAGCGAGCCGTAGCCGCTGGTGCCGAGGAAGCCGGGGCGGTCGGGGGCGACGGGCCGGTCCAGCCAGAGCCGGCTCACGAGGAAGGGCGGGGCCGAGGGCAGCGCGCCGATCCGTTCGCGCCAGGGCCGGTCACCGAGCCGGGGCGAGTCGGCGACGAGCCTGCGCAGCCCAGGCGTGTCGAGGGCCAGTACCACCGCGTCGCTGAGGTACGACTCGCCCTCCGCCAGAACGTGGAGGCCGCCGCCGGTGGCCGGTTCGACGCCCTCGACGGCGGTCGCGGTGCGCAGGCTCACCCCGAGGGAGCGGAGGTAGCCGGCGAGCGGTTCCCACAGCGCTCGCGGGTACGGCTCGTCGGGGACGTCGAACAGCAGGCCCTCGGAGGAACCCAGGAAGTAGATGTGGAACATGAGGACGAGTTCGGCGGCGGACAGTTCGCGCGGGTCGGCGAAGAAGCTGCGGGAGAACACTTCGAAGGCGAGGTGCTGGGCGGCCTCGGGGAAGCGGATGCGGTGCAGGAAGTCGGCGGCGCTCACCTGGTCGAGCCGTGCGTAGACCTCGGGGACACGCACGTCGAGCAGCGGCAGGGCGGCGCGGGCGTCCATCGCCGCGAGGTCGCGCAGACCGAAGCTCGGGCTGAGGGCCACGAAGCCGAGGGCGCTGAGCGGAGGGGTGCGCGGGACGTGCCGGAAGCTGTCCTGGAGGCCGCGGGCGTGCCGCAGCGGGTAGTCGGGCAGTCCGCGCAGGGCGCGCAGTCCGGGGTCGGCGCGCCGCAGCAGCCCCCGGAGGTTGTAGTACTGGCGGAAGAAGGCGTGGAAGCCCCGGCTCATGGTGGCTTCCGTTCCGTCCGGGAGCCGGACCGGCCAGCCCGCGAGCCGCCCACCGAGCACGGGTTCACGCTCCAGGAGGGTGACGCGAACCCCGCGTTCGGCGAGTCCGGTGGCGGCGGCGAGTCCGGCGATGCCGCCGCCGACGACGGTGACGTGCGGGGCCTCGTCGGTGAAACGGTCCCGGCCGGGTGGCGCGGGCAGGGTCTCGGCCCGCCGGTCCCGGCCGCGTCGCGGGGTGCCGGATGCGCCGCTGTGCCTGGTCATGGTGCTCCTCATCGGGGAAGAGGGGTGCGCACGGGGCGCACGAAGGGCAGTTCGAGCGCGGTGCGCAGCATGGGCGCCCGTGGCACGCGCAGGCCGATGCCGAGGTCCTCCCACACCGTCGTCCGGCCGTCGAGGAAGCGCAGGACCCGTTCGGCGGGCACCCCGGCGAACAGGTCGCAGAAGAAGCCCGCGCCGGTGACACGTCCCCGGTCCAGGGCGCGCAGCAGGACGGCGTCCATGGCGCGGGCGCGGGGCGCGTGCGGGGCGGGCGGAGCGGGTACGGCGCCCCGGTGGTAGCGGTCGGCGACGGCCCTGGTCTGGCGCTGGACGGCGGCGAAGGTGTAGCCGGTGGAGGGCCGGGTCGCGCCCCCCGCGGCGCCGACGCGGAAGACGGACGGGCCCGCCGCGCGGGCGAAGCGGGCGGCGGTCATCGGCAGAACGCCCTGCTCGGCGGCGGTGACCTCGAACGCGCCCAGCCGCAGGACGTCCCGGGTGTAGTGCCGCAGCGCCGCCTCGTAGGCGGCGGTCTCCAGGGGGGCACGGGAGAACTCGGTGTACTCGACGAGGGCTTCGCGGTCGTTGAGCGGGAGGACGTAGCCGAAGGACAGACCGTGCGGGGGCTGCGGGGTGCGGAAGTCCATCAGGTCGGCGGCCGTGGCGTCGAAGGCGGGTTCTTCGGTGCGGACGAACCAGCCGCGGAAGTGCTGAAAGAGGGTGGCGCGTGAGGCGGGCAGGGCGGGCAGCGGCCGCGAGTCGAACACCCAGCGGGCGTGCAGCGACCAGGGCCCGCCCGAGGCGTCGAGACCGTGCACCCGCGCGCCGTGCGGGCCGCCCCGGATGTCCTCGACGGTGGCGCTCCGGCGGCGGAAGCCGGGCTGTCCCTCCAGGCCGCGGGTGACGTGCTCCTCGAAGGTGCCGGAGCGCAGCATCTTGTAGCGGAGTCCGGCCGGGGAGCGGGTGAGGGTGCGGCCGTCGCGTGCTCTGATCCGCAGCCGGTCCCACGCGGCGGCCAGGACGCCGTCGAACTCGCCACCGGGCGGCTCCCAGAAACACCAGGTGCGCTGGGGCGGGCGCAGGGGGCCCGGAGGCGCGTCGACCAGGACGACCTCGGCCGGGCGGCGGGGCCCGGGGCGGGGGCGGCACAGCCGGTGGGCGAGCGAGAGCCCGGCCGCTCCCGCTCCGACGATGACGACATCCGCGTCCAGCACGACGCCCCTCTCCTGACCGGCCCCTGACCGGAACCCAGCATTCCGTACCCGGCCGTGACCTAGGGCCGTACGCGAGGTGTGTCGCCGGTCGGGAAGTGACGGGCAGGGGTGACGAGTCGGGCCGAGGAGGCGTCGCGGCGGGGACGTGTCCGTTCTTCCTCTGCCGCCGCCGAAAGGTCACGCGGCCTTGAGCGGGCCGCTGAAGGACTTCCGGAGGGACGAGGGGCCGACGAGCGGGAGCAGAGAGGCGAGCAACCTGCGCTTGAAGGTGGCGGGCTCCCTCGTCAGTTCGACGTCGACGCGGGTGCCGCGCCCCTCGGGGGCCACGCGGAACTCCCAGCCACCGCCGGGGCCGAAGACCTTGGAGTCCAGGGTCTCGACGCTGACCCGGCCCTCCGTCTCGTCCCACCGGTAGCGGGCGCGTTCCCAGGCGGAACCGGTCCCTTCGGTCACCTCGGCCCAGCTGGCACCGAGTTCGTGGACCGTGAAGTGTGCCGCGTCGATCGTGGACCAGTCCTCGGCGCGCGCGGGGCTGAAGTCGGTCAGCACCGCCATGACCCCGGCCGGACTGAGGGTGGATTCGAGGTGGAAGCGGACGACGGCCATGTGAGTTCCTTCGATTAATTCGTAACCACTCTGACTGGTGACGACCCTTCCAGGCCGGCAGTCACCCGTCAAGACAGTGACGCACGGTGGAGCGCGGCGCAGGGCTTCACGAGCAGCGGAGCTGGTTGCCCGGTCCGCACGAACGGGCGGTGGCGCCCGGTCGATCCCCCAGGGGCAGACACACGTGCATGAGGCCAGCCACGAGCTGACGGTCGCGGAGGTGGACGAGCTGTGGGCGCTGAACACGCGCGCCCCGCTGCTGCTCGGCGGCAGGGCCGCCGCTCACATGGCCTCTCTCGGTGGCGGCAGCATCGTCAACGTCTCGTCCGACATCGGCAGCGTGCGCGGCCTGCCGGGGCAGAGCCTCTACGCGGCGACCAAGGGCGGGCTCGACGGCGTCACCCGCTCCCTCGCGGCCGAGTGGGGACCGGATGGGATCCGGGTCAACGCTGTGCGCCCCGCGGTCACCAACACGGACATGTCCGCCGCTGTCTGGGCCGACCCGGAGCTGCACAGGGCGCTGAGTTCGCAGTATCCGCTCGGGCGCCTGGGCGAGCCCGAGGAGGTCGCGCAGGCGGTGCTCTTCTTCGCGTCTCCGGCGAGTTCCTACGTCACCGGGCAGATACTGAGCGTCGACGGCGGCTGGTTCGCGGCCCAGCGGTGAACACCCCGTACCCCGGCGTGAGACGCCGGGCGGGCCCGGGTCGCCAGCTGTCCGCGGAGAGGCGAACTTCTCGTGCCTCGCTGACGTTTCAGGGGAAGAACCACCCACAGAGGAGTGAGCATGGCCGACAACGCCCGCGCGGACGCCCACCCGGTCGCAGGGGTGGGCGTGACCGCCCTTCTCGTCGCCGCCGCCCGGGCCATCGAGACGTCCCGCCCCGACGCGCTGGCCCGGGACACGTATGCGGAGCACTTCGTCCGCGCCGCTCCCGCGTGCGCCGACTGGCCGTTGACCGCGGACCGGGTGCCGGGTGGCGACAGCGACCCGCTGTGGGGACGGCTGGGCCGCTTCTTCGGGCTGCGCACCCGGGTCTTCGACGACTTCCTGCTGCGGGGAGCCACCGAGGGCGGGCGGCAGGTGGTCCTGCTCGGCGCCGGACTGGACACGCGCGCCCACCGGTTGCCGTGGCCGCAGGGCAGCACGGTCTTCGAGATCGACCAGTGGGACGTGCTCGCCTTCAAGCACTCCGTCCTGGACGCGCTGGGCGCCGTACCGCGTGCGGAACGCGTCGCCGTCGCCGCGGACCTGCGGCAGGACTGGACGGCGGCGCTGCTCGCGGCCGGCTTCGATCCGGCGCGGCCGACCGCCTGGCTCGCCGAGGGGCTGGTGCCCTATCTGCCGCCCGCCGCGGAACGGGAACTCCTCGCGACCGTCCACGCGCACAGCGCGCCGGGAAGCGCCCTGGCGTACGAGGTCAAGCAGGGGGTGGATCCGGTCGCGGCCCGCGACTACCCGATCTACGCGGCGGCCCGTGAGCGGATCGGCGTCGATCTGCTCGCCCTGTTCAGCACGGAGCAGCGGCCGGACTCGGTCGCGGAGCTGACCGCGCTGGGCTGGTCCACCGCCGTTCGCGGCCCGTTCGACTTCACACGGCTGCACGGCCGCGGCCCGCAGCCGGCCGAGAGGGACGCGGTGGCGGCCAACCGCTGGATCTTCGGCTCCCTGCCGACCGGCCCGGACGCCGGCCCGGACCCCGTACTCGACCGGCTCGGACAGCCGTAGGCCCGCCGGTCACGACCCTTCAGGAGGTTGCCTTGTCCGATTTCCCCGTGGCCCTCGCGGACGAGTTCCGTGAGTGCTTCTACGTCGGGGGCCGCTGGGTGCGCGCCGGTTCCGGCCGCCGCGTCACCCTGGTCTCCCCCTCGACCGAGCAGGACGTGCTGTCCCTGCCGCTCGCCGACAGCGCCGACGTGGAGCGGGCCGTGGCGGCGGCGAGGACCGCCTTCGACACCGGTCCCTGGCCGCGTATGCCCGCGTCCGAGCGCGCCGCTCACCTCAAGCGCCTCGCCGAGGAGGTGCGTGCCCGGCTGCCGTTGCTCGCGAAGCTGTGGACCGCGCAGGTCGGGGCCCCCGTCACTTTCGCCGAGGGGCTCATCCACGCCGGGGAGAGCCGTTTCGACTACTACGCCGGACTCGTCGACGGGTACGCGTTCACCGAACGGCGGCCCACCCGGCGCGGACACGCGCGGGTCGTACGTGAGCCGGTGGGGGTGGCGGCGCTCGTCGCGCCGTGGAACGCCACGTTCAACATCTTCGCCCACAAGGTCGCGGCGGCGCTGGGCGCGGGCTGCGCCGTGGTGCTCAAATCGCCGGTGGAGAGTCCTCTCGACGCGCTGGTGATCGCCGAGTGCGCCGACGCCGCGGGCCTGCCGCCCGGGGTCGTCAACGTCATCACCGCCGATGCCCAGGAGTCCGCACAACTCGTCGCCTCCGCGGGGGTGGACAAGATCAGTTTCACCGGCAGCGTGCCGACCGGCCGGCGGATCGCCGAGGCAGCCGCGCGGCGGATGGCCAGGACCACGCTCGAACTGGGCGGCAAATCAGCCGCGATCCTCCTCGAAGACGCCGACCTCTCCGTGGCGGTTTCGGCCCTGACGCCGTTCGTCATGCCGTTCGCCGGTCAGATCTGCTTCTCGCAGACGCGGGTGCTCGCCCCGCGCCACCGCCTGGCCGAGGTCGAGGAGTCCCTCGTCGCCGCCGTGCGGTCGTTGACGGTGGGCGACCCCTGGGACCGGGCGACCGAGGTGGGCCCGGTGCTCAACGAGCGCCAGTACCGCCGGGTCCTGGACTACGTGCAGACGGGGCGCCGGGAAGGGGCGAGGCTCCTCACCGGAGGCGGCAGGAGTGCGGGCTTCGAACGGGGTCACTACATCGACCCGACCGTCTTCACCGAGGTCACCCCGGACATGACCGTCGCACGCGAGGAGATCTTCGGACCGGTGGTCACGGTGCAGGCGTACCGCGATATCGACGAGGCCGTACGTCTCGCCGACAGCACCGACTTCGGCCTGAGCGGGAGCGTGTTCGGGGCTGACGCCGAGCGGGCCTTCGACGTGGCCGCCCGGGTACGCACCGGGCATCTCGCGGTGAACGGCTTCGAGATCTCGCCGAACGTCCCGTTCGGTGGCCGCAAGCTGTCCGGCCACGGTCGTGAGGGCGGTCCCGAGGGGCTGGAGAGCTTCCTGGAGACCAAGGCCGTCTTCATGCCGGGAGCCTGAGGGGCTCGCGCCCCGGGAGGCGCGCCGCACCAGGGCGCGGTCCAGGGGTGGCCGTCACATCCTGGCGCGGTGCCGTCGTCTCCGGACAGGGCCCGGGCGCTGCCTGCGCTCGCGCACGGTCCGGCTCCCCCGGCCCGGCACCGGCCACCGGCACGACCCGCGGCCTCCGGCCTTCGTCCTACGGCCTGCCGATGCCTCGCAGCAGGGTCTCCACCACCATGTCGGCGCCCTGCGCCGCGCTGAGCCGGGGCCATTCCCGTGCGGCCAGGTTCATCAGTTGCGGCAGCACGACGTTCGCCCACCCCGCGGGCAGGTCCTCGCGGATCACCCCCTCCTCGGTGGCTCGTTCGAGGAAGACGTCGACCTCGTGCCGTGAGCGGTCGCGTCGTTCGCGAACCGCTTCGTCGGCGAGCATCCGCTGGAGTTCCACGGGCCACTTGCGGTTCACCTCGATGATTCCCTCCACGTACCGGTGCAGGGCGACGGCGACGGGGGCTTCGCGCAGCCTGGCGTTCGCGACGGCCTGCTCGATGGCTTCGAGACGGGCCTCGTAAATCGCCGCCAGAAGCTCCTCGCGGGAGGCGAAGCGCCGGTAGACGGTGCGCCTGTCCACTCCGGCCTCGGCCGCGATGACAGCGATGCTGGCGGCCGGATCGGCGGCGAGCATGCGTGCTCCGGTGGTCATGACGTTTTCGAGGTTGCGTGCTGCGTCGGCTCTCACGCCACCCAGCATACGAAAGCGTGGAGCCTACGCCCTGATCCGCCTCACAGTCGACGCTTTAGTGCACTTAATTGCTACACTCGCGCGTCATTTGCAAAGGGACGCACCCCCGAGGGACCCACTCGTCGGCGGCGCGCGGGGTTTGACGCTTGACGCACACACATGAGACGCTCAAGTCACCGGTTGAACCGGTGACGAATGCTGAACAGCTCGGCCGCCGCCGGGTGGTGCGGAAGGATGACGAGAGGTCAGCGTGTGATGGACGCGCCAGTGCGTTTCTCGATCCTCGGTACGGTGCGCGTCCTGCGCGGCGACACCGAACTGGACCTCGGCCCGCCCAAACGGCTCGCTCTGCTCTCCCTGCTTCTGCTCCGCGCGCCCGGCACCCTCACGCTGAACGAGGCGGTCGACGCCCTGTGGGAGGCCGGTCCGCCGGCCAGTGCCGTCAACGTGGTGCACCGGCACATCGGCGCCCTGCGCAGGACGCTCGAACCGGAACTGCGGGGCAGGACCGGCGCCAGACGTCTGGTGCGGTCCGCCGGCGGCTACCGGCTTCTGGCCGACACGTCCAGCTCGGACCTGCTGCGCTTCCGGGATCTGCGGGCACGAGCGCAGCGGGCGGTCGAGGCGGGTGATCCGGCCCGGGCGGCACGGGACTTCGTCGAGGCTCTGCGACTGTGGCGCGGTCCGGTCGTCGCCGCCGGAACCCAGGTGGCACGGCACTCGATGTTCACGGCGGTCGGGCACGAGTACGTCGCGACGGCCAAGCAGGCCACCGACGTCGTCCTGGGCGCGGCCCCACTGTGGTCGGAGGAGGCGCTCACGGCCCTGCGCGCCGCGGTCGGGAGCCACCCCTTCGACGAGGCACTCCACTCGCGGATCATCACCGTGCTCGCCGCGACCGGCAGACGGGCGGAGGCGCTGCGGCAGTTCGAGACCGTCTGTCGCACGCTCGCCGACGAACTCGGCGTCGGGCCCGGTCCCGGACTGCGCGCCGCCCGGCAGCGCTTGTCACGTCGCGACGAGGCCCGCCCCGCGAACAGCACGGGGCGGACGAGCCGGGCCGACCCCACGGAGCGGATGGACCACACGGGGCGGACGGACCGCGTGGACCGGCCGACCGATCCCGCGGCATCGCACCCGGGGCCACGGCCGCCCAGACCCGTTCCGTCCCGGCTGCCGGCTGATCCGGCCGTGTTCGCCGGACGCCGTGAAGCGGTCGAGTGGTGTACGGACCTGCTGCCGCAGGACAGGGACAGCGGTACGTGGGCGGCGACCACGGCGGTCGTCTGCGGGATGGCGGGCATCGGCAAGACGACTCTGGCCGTGCACTGGGCCCACCGGGCCGCCGACCGCTTTCCCGACGGACGGCTCTATGTGGACCTGCGAGGATGCCACGCCTCGCTGCCGCCGCTCGACCCGGGCGAGGTGATGCACGAGGTCCTGGACGCTCTCGGCGCAGGAGAGGCGGATGAGGCAGGAGGACGGGGGACGCACGCGCGGGCGCCCGGGCTCGCCTCCCGCTACCGCGGGGCACTGGCCGGACGCAGGGTACTGCTCGTCCTGGACAACGCCCGCGACTGCGAGCAGGTGCGCCCGCTGCTGCCGGGCACCCCGGGCTGTCTCACCGTCGTCACGAGCCGCCGACGGCTCGACGGGCTGGCAGTCACGGACAACGCCCGGATCTTCACGCTGCCCCCCATGTCGCGCGAGGAGGGCCTGGAACTGCTCGAACGCAGGCTGGGCGCGCGACGGATCGGGGCCGAGCCGCCGGCCGCCGAGGAGGTCGTCGACCTGTGCGGGCGCCTGCCGTTGGCGCTGGCCGTCGCCGCGACGTGGGCCCTGACGCACCCGGACTTCCCTCTCGCCTCACTCGTGACACGGCTGCGCGACAGCCGGGACAGCCTCGCTCCCTTCTCGGGTCACGATGCCCGTACCGATGTCCGCCGTGTCTTCTCCTGCTCCTACCGGCTGTTGAGCCCGGGCGCGGCGGCCCTGTTCCGGCTGCTGAGTGTCCACCCTCCGCACGACATCGGCGCCCTGGCGGCCGCGAGCCTGGCCGGTACCGGGCCGGGCCCGGCCCGCGAGCACATCGCCGAACTGGTCGAGCACCACTTCCTCGTCGAGCACTCCCCCGGCCGGTTCACCGCACACGAGCTGCTGCGCACCTACGCGAGGGAACTGTCCGAGGCCCTGGACGGACAGCGGGCAAGGGCCGACGCGCGTCGCCGCATGTTCGAGCACTACCTGTACACCGCCGATGCCGCCACCGCGCTCATCGCGCCGCGGCACGGCGGCACGACTCTGCCGCCGCACCAGGCCGATGTGCGCCCGCTGCGGTTCAGCGGACCGACGGAGGCGGCCGAGTGGATCGTCGCCGAGCGGCACATCCTGCCCGCACTCGCCGAGGACATGCCGCGCTCTCCCCGGTCCGAGCCGTTCCGGCAACGGCTGACGTCCGCGCTGCGGATGAGCCCCGACTGACAAGTCGGTGGGACGAGTTCCGTACGACGAGTCCGGCGGCGCGTCCATGGCAGCTCCTCGTTCCGGGCGCGGCCCACTACCGGCCCCTCTGAGGAAACGAGATCGACGGGAAGCAGGTTCACCCGACATGCGCTCCAAGTGCCGGTGATCGTGCTCCCCTCGACCGGAAGGCGACACACGTGTCAAGAGGTGCGCGACCCACATGTTTCCCGTTGTAGAGTCCCTCTGCACATCGTGGGCCAGGACACACGGGCACCGGCCCTTCCGTGGTTCTCGCAGGCGTTGGCCCGTCAAGCGCTCATGTACGGCGGTCGCTGCGTCCTCGCCTCGCCACTTCCCCGACTCTCGCACCCGGAGTGATCAGTATGAGCAACTTCCCCTCACCGCCGCCCTCTTCCGAGGACCGCCGATTCGTCCTCGGGCAGCACCTCGGCGTCACGGTGCTCACGTCCGCCGCGGAGACCGACGGTCGCCACGACGTCTCCGACGCGACCCTGCCCGCGGGAGCGGGTACCCCGCTGCACCTGCACACCGGCTACGAGGAGCGGATCTGGGTCGTGTCCGGTTCGCTGACCGTGTGGGCGGGGCCGGACACCTTCACTCTGCGTTCGGGAGACTTCTACACGATAGCGACCAACACGCCGCACACCCTCAAGGCAGGTGACGACGGGGCACGCACCCTCAACATCACCTCTCCCGCCAGGTTCGCCGAGTTGATCGCCCGTACCGGTACGCCGGCCCACCTCGCGACGGCCGACACCGAGTGGGACATGGGCCTGTTCTCGGCCGTCGCGCAGGAACTGGGCGACATCATCCTCGGCCCGCCCGGGGCCACCCCGGCGGACCTGCCGGCCGACCTGGAGCTTCCGGCCCGGTAGTACGCACGGCACCGCCTCGACCGGCGGGAGAACGCGCGGCAGATGTGCCACCGGTTGAAGCGGGGATACGCGCTGCGAGCAGTCCTCCACCCCGCCCCGCGCCCTCCGGGGCGCGGGGCGCCGGTGACCCGGCGCGCCATCCCCTCGCCCCTTAGGCCAAGGCCTCGGCCTTGGCCCGCATCTCCGCGGCGCTGGTGGCGTGGAGGGCGCCCAGCAGGTCGCCGGCGCGGGTCCAGTTCGCCTTCGCCTGTGCGGTGTCTCCTCGTTCCAGCTGTGCCGATGCCAGGTGGTCCAGTACTTCGGCCTGGCTGTAGTCGTCGAGGACCTCGCCGTAGAGCCGCGACGACGTCTCGTAGTGGCCGATCGCGGCGTCCAGATCTCCCAGTCGCTGTGTGGCGTAGCCGATGCTGTCCCAGGTCGCGGCTTCACTGCGGCGGTTCCCGGCCTCCCGCAGCAAGGGGAGGGCCGATTCGCACATGGTGATCGCCTCCCGGTACTCACCCAGCAGAGCGAGGTACCAGCCCACGGCGTTGCGTTCGCGGGCCTCCCTGCTGTGGTCCCCGAGCGCCCGGAACCCCGCCAAAGCGTTCCGGGCGTGCTGGAGCGCCTCGGTGTACCGTCCCTGACGACCGCGCACCCAGCCGATGCTGCGTTCGGCGGCGGGCCGCGCCGTCGGGCCGAGCCGGTCGAGCTGCGCGATCACGAGCTCCAGCTGTACGTCGGCCTCCTCGGCCCGGCCCATCTCGGCCAGCGCCCGCGCCAGGCCCATGCAGTTCCTCACGATGGCGCGCGGGTCGTCCAGCGTGAGGGACGCGTCGGCGGCGAACCGCAGGAGCTCGATCTCAGCGGTCCAGCGGCCCTGGACCGCGTAATAGCTGCTCCAGTCGTCCGCCAGGGTCGCGCGATGGCGCAGCAGCCGCGGGTCGTCCATGGCGCGCAGCGCGGCGGCGGCGGTCGGCTCCTCCCTGCGGAACCAGTCGAGTGCGTCTTCGCGGCTGTCCACCACGACGCGTACGACACCGGGGGCGGGAGTCTCGCTCGGCTGCGGGCCGGGCCGCGTGTCGAGAACCTGGCCGGCCGGGTAGGCGTTGTGACGCAGGTAGTCGAGCAGCCGCTTCTGGGCGAGGAGACGGTCGTCCTGTTCCTGGGCGAGGAGTTCGGTCGTGTAGGCACGGACCAGGTCGTGCAGGACGTAGCCGCCGTCGGCGTCGCGGGTGAGGAGGCTGGCCGAGATCAGTGCGCGCAGATGGCGCTGGGCCTGGGCCGTCCCGACGCCGGCGAGCGAGGCGGCGGCCTCCGGGGACATCGACGGCCCGGGGTGGAGGGCCAGGTGCCGGAAGAAGCGTGCGGTCTCGGCGGTGAGCGCCTGGTAGGACCAGGAGAAGACGGCCCGGACGTCCGCCCGCTGTTCGTCGACGGACAGGGCGTCCAGCCGGGGCAGGGCGTCCAGCCGGGGCAGGTCCTCCCGCAGTTCCCGGACGGCGTGGTGCAACGGCGTCCCGGGTGCCGCCTTCAACTGCGCGCCGACGACGGCGACGGCCAGGGGCAAATACCCGCACAGCCTGACCAGTTCGCCGGCGGCCTCGGGCTCCGCCAGGTACCGCTCCTCACCGATCTTGGCGATCAGCGCGGCCAGGGCCTCGGCCGGTGTCCACACGTCCAGGCTGATCAGGGAGGCGCCCTCGGCCACGGCCAGGCCGGCCAGTTGGTTGCGCGAGGTGATGATGGCGAGACATCCGGGGGCTGCGGGCAGGAGTGGTCTGACCTGCTCCGCGTCCAGCGCGTTGTCCAGGAGTACGAGCAGCTGACTGGAGGAGGTCCGTTCCCGGAACAGGGCAGCACGCTCCCGCGTCCCGCGCGGGACGGCGCCGCTGGGCGTCCCGAGCGTCCGCAGAAACCCGCCGAGGACCTGCCCGGGGTCCAGGGGCTGGTTCTCGGCTTCGAAACCGCGCAGGTTCACATACAGCTGACCGTCCGGGAACCTGTCCGCCACCTGGTGGGCCCAGTGCACGGCCAGCGTCGTCTTGCCCACCCCGGCCATCCCCCCGATCGCCGAGATGACGACATGCCCGCCGGACGCCGCGACCTGCGACGTGAGTCGGTGAACAGCCGCCAGCGCCTCCTCGCGACCGCGAAACACCGCGAGGTCGGGCGGCAACTGCCGGGGGACCTCATGCGTACGCGGCGTCGACGCCTGCACCAGGAGCTGCCGCTCCTGCGCACCGCACTCCAGAGCGTCCATCAGCTCCTTCAGCGTGGCCCGGCGGGGCAGGCTCCGCCCCCGCTCCATGTCGCTGATGGCCCGGACGCTCACCCCCGAAGCCTCGGCGAGGCTCTCGAGAGTCAACAGCGACCGTCGCCGCGCCTCACGCAACAACCGCCCGAACGCACTCTTGTCCATCCCCCACCCACCCCACACCGCCCCGGGCGCCGTCATCGAGGCCGGGGACACTGCTTCGGAATACCAGAAACGCTAGCAGTTCTGGAATGAACATTCGCGCCCTGTCCCGGATACCGGCCGGGACAGGGTGTGCGGCGCTGGGGCAGGCGTCGGCGAGCGCTTCGGGGGCGACGGCGGGGCTGTCTGGCGAAGCCTCAGCCCCGCCGTCGCGAGGGGAGGGAGGCCGCCGCGTCGAGCACCACCAGGTCAGCCGCCTGCCTGAGGTGAGCAAGGACACGGAACTCGTGGACGGATGCGGCGTCCACCGGGGCCATGCTCCTGCGCCCTCGCACGCCGACGGGCCGCACGGTGGTGGCGTGCGGCCCTCGTTGCCGGCGTCCTCAACGCCGTCGATCAGCACATCTAGTGTCCTGCGCCTGAAATCCTGGCAATATATTTCGATAACGAGTTCAGGATTTCATCGGCGCTCTTGGTCCATGTGAACGGCTTGGGGTCCT
>NZ_JBFALS010000018.1:0-121434 GCF_040656295.1 Streptomyces sp. NPDC049954 | reverse complement strand
AGCTACAGCTCCTCCTCGCGACATGGACCGGCGCCTGCCCCACCTGCCACCGCGACATACCCACACTCACTCCGACCTGACCAAGCCCTACTAGAGCGGGCGCGTTCCCGGCCAGCCCCCAGGCGTTGTCCCTCGTCAACGGCACGACGACGTGCCCCTTCCCCCGGCTTCGGATCCCGGGGAAGGGGCACGCGCGGCCGGCCCTGTGCGCCGCTCTCGGCGATCCTCAGACGTCCGTCCTGATGATCACGTCGAGGGTGCGCGGTCCGTGTACGCCCTCGACCCGCTCCAGTTCGATGTCCGAGGTCGCGGAGGGGCCGCTGATCAGGGTCGTGGGCCGGCCCGGGACCAGCCGGGCGACCGCCTCCGGGACGCCGACCGTCACCGAGGACAGGTCCACGACGCACACGTGCAGGTCGGGCACGAGGCTCAGCGCGCGCCGCCCCTGGTCGGGGCCGCCGTCCAGGAAGATCGTGCCGGTCTCCGCGCAGGTCACCGCCGAGGCCGTGACGACGCCGTCCAGGGCGCCGAGTTCAGGCGCGGGCACGTCGGCGGAGTCCGTGCGGACCTCGCCCTCGAAGGCCGCGAGCCAGGCGGGGTCCAGGCCGGACGGGACGCCGACGAGCCGCGCGGAGCGCTCGTTCAGGACGGCGGCGACCGTCGCGGCGGTCCCGGCGGCCGTGCACGGGTGCACGTGCGCCTTGTAGTCGACGAGCCGGTCGGTGAGCAGTTCCAGGCGCTCGGCGTCCGGCAGGGTGCGGCCCCTGCGGTAGGCGCGCGGGACGGTGACCGGCTCGCGCGGGGCGAGCGCGAGGGCGTCGCGCACCCGGCCCAGGACCGCGTCGCGTGCCGAACCGCCTTGAGCGGACGCGGTGTTCGTGGTGTTCATGCCTGCTCCTCCGGCTGCTGCCCCGTCGCCTGTTCCGGCGCCTGTGCGCGCTGGGCCGCGCCCTCGGCCGCCGCCTCGCGCATCGCCGTACGGCCCTCGGGGGAGTCGAGCCAGTGACGGAAGGTGTGCTGGGGCGGGGCGGGGGTGTCGCGGCTGTCGCTCCAGCCGTTGAACGGCGGCGGGAAGTGCTCGATCTTCTTGTCCCGGCCCGCGACGACCCGGCCCAGGCCCGCCGCCTTCTGCGCGGCCTTGAACAGTCCGGGCCTGGCCATGACGGTCGCGGCGGCCTTCATCGCGAGGGACTCGGCGGTCGTCCCGGAGTGCTCGGTCTTCTGGTGGCGCAGTTCGACGAGCAGCGAGGGGATGTCGATCTTCACGGGGCACGCGTCGAAGCAGGCCCCGCACAGGCTGGAGGCGTACGGCAGCGAGGCGTTGGGGTCGTCCTTGGCCTCGTGCATCCCGGCGAGCTGCGGGGTGAGGACCGCGCCGATCGGGCCCGGGTACGTCGATCCGTACGCGTGTCCGCCGGCCCGTTCGTAGACCGGGCACACGTTGAGGCAGGCCGAGCAGCGGATGCAGTTGAGCGCCTCGCGGCCGATCTCGTCGGCGAGCGCGGCGGTGCGGCCGTTGTCGAGCAGGACGAGGTGGAAGTCCTGGGGCCCGTCGCCGGGCGTGACGCCGGTCCACAGCGAGGTGTACGGGTTCATCCGCTCACCGGTCGAGGAGCGCGGCAGGAGCTGGAAGAAGACCTCCAGGTCCTGGTGGCGCGGCAGGACCTTCTCGATGCCCATGACGGTGATCAGGGTGTCCGGCAGGGTCAGGCACATGCGGCCGTTGCCCTCGGACTCGACGACCGAGAGGGTGCCGGTCTCGGCGATGCCGAAGTTGGCGCCGGAGACCGCGACCTTCGTCGTCATGAACTTCTCGCGCAGGTAGGCGCGGGCGGCGGCGGCCAGTTCGGCCGGTACGGCGTTCAGCTCCGGGTCGACGCCGGGGATCTCCTTGAGGAAGATCTCGCGGATCTCCTCGCGGTTGCGGTGGATCGCGGGGACCAGGATGTGCGAGGGCTTGTCGTGGGCGAGCTGGACGATCAGCTCGGCGAGGTCCGTCTCGTGCGCCCGGACGCCCTGTTCCTCCAGGTACTCGTTGAGGCCGATCTCCTGGGTGGCCATCGACTTGACCTTGATGACCTCCTCGCTGCCGGTCTCCTTGACCAGCCGCGTGACGATCTCGTTGGCCTCGACGCCGTCGCGCGCCCAGTGGACGGTGCCGCCGCGTTCGGTGACCTTGCGCTCCAGCTCCTCCAGCAGCTCGGGCAGCCGGTTCATGGTGTCGGTCTTGATGGCCGAACCGGCGTCCCGCAGCGCCTCCCAGTCGGGGAGTTCGGCGGTGACGTGCAGACGCTTCTCGCGGATCGTGTGCGTCGCCTTGCGCAGGTTGCGGCGCAGCTGCCCGTTCTGCAGTTCGGTGTGCGCGGCCTTCGGGAACTTCTGCTCGCCGCGCAGGTTGCCCGCACCGTACGGGGCGCGCGGCGGGGCGGCGGGCATGCCCAGGAACGTGTTGCTCATCGGGTCACCTCGGGGGAGCGGGCGGCGCCGGCCGGTGCGCCGTCCAGGACGTACGGCTTCGAACGGGTCGCGGCGAGGATCTGCGCGAGGTGCAGGGTCCGCGTACCGGCCTTGATACGGGACAGGCCGCCGCCGATGTGCAGGAGGCACGAGGAGTCGCCGGCCGTGCAGACGTCGGCGCCGGTCCCGGTGACGTGCGCGACCTTGTCCTGGAGCATCGCGGTGGACGTGTCGGCGTTCTTGACGGCGAAGGTGCCGCCGAAACCGCAGCAGGAGTCGGCCTCGGGCAGCTCCACGAGGTCGATGTCCTCGACGGCGCGCAGCAGCTTCAGCGGCTTGTCGCCGACCCGCAGCATGCGCAGCGAGTGGCAGGTCGGGTGGTAGGTGACACGGTGCGGGAAGTACGCGCCGACCCCGGTCACCCCGAGCACGTCGACGAGGAGTTCGGACAGCTCGTAGGTCTTCGCCTTGACGTCCGCGACCCCGGCGCGCAGCGCGGCGTCCCCGTAGCGCCGGGCGACGATCTCGTGCTGGTGGCGCACCGAGCCCGCGCAGGAACCCGAGGGCATGACGACGGCCTCGATCGAGGGATCGCCGAACTGTTCGGCGTAGTTGCGCACGAGCGGCACCGGTTCGCGCTGGTAGCCGGTGTTGACGTGCATCTGCCCGCAGCAGGTCTGCCCCGGCGGGAAGACCACCTCGTGCCCGAGCCGGGCCAGCAGCAGGGCGGTGGCGGACACGGCGTCGGGGAAGAGGGTGTCCCCGAGGCAGGTGGCGAAGAGTCCGATACGCATGGAGGACCTTCCCGGTCGGGCGGGCTGAGCCCGGGGACCGGCCGGGTTCCCGGGCTCAGATTATGGTCCGACCATACTACCGTCGCACCGTGCGCGGGAGAACGGACGCGCGCGGGGACGGGACGGACGGATGCGCGCGGGGACGGACGGATGCGCGCGGGGACGGACGGACGCGCGCGGGGACGGACGGACGCGGCGGCCTACCCGCCGTGCGGGAGCCGGTAGACCGAGACGTGGGAGGGCGAGTCCCCGGTGAACGCGGCCCCCCGCCAGTCGGCGTGCCGGGACTCCGGCCGGAAACCGGCGAGTTCGGCCATGAGGTCCAGTTCGGCGGGCCAGACGTAGCGGTGCGGACTGCGGAACAGCCGGGTCGGCCCGCCGTCGCCGAACCGGAAGTGGTGCGAGACGACGCGCTGGCGCAGGACGTCGTACGTGTCCAGGAGGACGTAGCCCTCCTCGGACCGCCCCACCACCGCCTGCCGGCCGGGCGGGAGGCTGCGCAGTTCCGGCACCCACAGCTCGACGACGAAGCGCCCGCCCGGCGCGAGATGGCGGGCGGCGTTGCGGAAGCACGCGACCTGCGCGGACTGCGTGAGCAGGTTGGAGATCGTGTGGTAGACGAGGTAGACGAGCCGGAAGCCGCCCGGCTGCGGCGCGGTGGCGCTCGCCATGTCCCCGACGACGACCGGGACCGTCGCCGCGTCCGCCTTCGCACGCAGCCGCGCGATCATCGGCCGCGACCGCTCGATCCCGGTGACGGGCACCCCGCGCCGCGCGAGCGGGACGGCCACCCGGCCGGTCCCGACGGCGAACTCCAGGGCCCGGCCCCCGTCCGCGAGTTCCGCGAGACGGTCCACCGCCGGGTCCAGGACCTCGGGGGCGAACATGCCGGTGCCGGGGCTGTCGTAGGTCCGCGCCACGTCCTCGTCCCAGATGCCGCCGTCGCCGTGGCCGTCGTCCCAGGTGTCCCCGTCGCCGCCGCCCTGGCCCCGGCCGGCCGCGTCCAAGTTGCCCTCATCGATCCGCATACGGGCACGACGCCGGGGGCGGGAGGCGGTGTCGACGGGTTTTCTCCCGGTCGCCGGTGGGGGCGTCGCGGACAGCCGGTCTCCGTCCGTCATGGGCCGGACCGGCGGCGGCCCCGGTCCTGGGAGAGAGGAGCGGCGGTCTCAGTCCTGGGCCGAGCCGTCGACCAGGGTGCCGTGGAAGCCGCGGATGTGCTCCTCGGCGAGGTCGGCGGCGGCCTTCCCCTCGCCCTCGTGCACCAGACGCAGCAGTTCGGCGTGCTGGGCGTTGAGCGCGGCGGCCGTCGCGGGCCAGTCCTCGGCGGCCTCCAGGGCCCGCAGGATCAACGGCCGGACGGACTCCCGTACGGCGGCCGTCAGCGTCGAGGTCAGCGCGTTGCCCGAGCTGCGGGCGATCTGCACGTGGAACCGGGTGTCCAGGTCGTTGAACTCGTCCGGCGCGATCCCCGGCCCCTGGAGCCGGTCCAGGATCTCGGCTGCCACCGCCAGGTCCTCGGGCGGGGCGTGCCGGGCGGCGGCCTCGAAGCTGGAGCGCTCCAGGACCACCCGGGCCTCCAGGACGTCCTCCAGGCTGTAGCTGCCAAGACCGAAGTGCAGCCGCAGCAGCCGGCCGAGGGCGTCGTCCGGGTGACGCACGATCCGGGCGCCCGCGTCGGCGCCGCGCCCCGCCTGCGCGACGAGCACCCCGACCGTCTCCAGGACCCGCAGCGCCTCGCGCAGGGCGGACCGGCTCACCCCGAGCGCGGGCGCCAGCTCCCGCTCGGGAGGCAGCCGGTCCCCGGCCTTGAGCTTCCCGGCCAGCACCTGTTCCTCGATGCTCTCCAGGACCAGTTCATGCGTGCGGGACTGCCGCACGGGGCGCCACTCGGCGGTCATCCGCACCTCCCCGGTTCACGGGACGCCCCGGTCCGGGACGCGTCCCCCCGCGCGAGCCGGGTGGCCTGCCCGGCCACCGCCCGCGCGGGACTGCGTAGGTACCCCAATCTATGTCACACAGGATCAATGGTCAGACCGTGACCGGTGGGGGGCGGAGGGCGGGCAGAGCCGGGCCGGGCCGTGGGGGAACCGGCCCGGTGTTCACTGGCGGGGGGTCACTGGAGCCGGGTCACGTCCAGTTCCCCTTCGGCGTACCGCGCGCGCAGCACCTTCTTGTCGAACTTGCCGACGCTCGTCTTCGGCACCGACTCGATGACGGTCCACCGCTCCGGCAACTGCCACTTCGCGATCCGCCCGGCGAGAAAGGCCCGCAGTTCGGGCAGCCCCGCGCTCGCGCCTTCCTTCAGGACGACCGTGGCGAGCGGGCGCTCGCCCCACTTCTCGTCCGGTACGGCGATGACGGCGGCCTCGGCGACCTCCGGGTGCGCCATCAGTTCGTTCTCCAGCGCGACGCTGGAGATCCACTCCCCGCCGGACTTCACGACGTCCTTGGCGCGGTCGGTGAGCGTCAGGAACCCGTCCGGCGAGATGAGGCCGACGTCACCGGTCCTGAGCCAGCCGTCCTCGCTGAACTTGTCGGCCGGCCGCTGCGGCTCGCCGCCGGCCCCGCCGTAGTACGCGCCCGCGATCCACGGGCCGCGCACCTCCAGTTCGCCGGCCGACTTCCCGTCCCACGGCAGCCGTTCGCCGTCCGGCCCGGTCAGACGCGCCTCGACCCCGGCGGGGAAGCGTCCCTGCGTGACGCGGTACGCCCACTCCTCCTCGGCGCCCCGCGCCTGGGCCGGCGGACGGGCGACCGTGCCGAGCGGCGAGGTCTCCGTCATCCCCCACGCGTGGCACACCCGCATGCCGAGCGCGTCGAAGGCCTCCATGAGCGCGGGCGGGCACGCCGCCCCGCCGATCGTGACCTGGGTGAGCGAGGAGACGTCGCGCGGCCTCGCGGTCAGCTCCGTGAGCAGCCCCTGCCAGATCGTCGGTACGGCGGCGGCGTGCGTGGGCCGCTCCGTCTCGATCATCTCGGCGAGCGGGGCGGGTTGCAGGAACCGGTCCGGCATCAGCAGGTTCACGCCGGTCATGAAGGTCGCGTGCGGCAGCCCCCACGCGTTCACGTGGAACTGCGGGACGACGACGAGGCTCGTGTCGTGGTCGGTGAGCCCCATCGACTGCGCCATGTTGACCTGCATCGAGTGCAGGTAGACCGACCGGTGCGAGTAGACGACGCCCTTCGGGTCGCCCGTCGTGCCCGAGGTGTAGCAGAGGGCGGCGGCGGCGCGCTCGTCCAGCTCCGGCCACTCGTAGGCCGTGGGGCGCCCCGCGATCAGCTCCTCGTACTCGTGCACCCGGACCCCGGAACCGGCCCCGGCCAGCACCGAGCGGTCCCCGGGGCCCGAGACGACGACGTGCTCGACGCTCGGCAGCTTCGGCAGCAGCGGGGCGAGCAGCGGCAGCACCGTGCCGCTCGCGATGATCACCCGGTCCGCCGCGTGATTGACGATGAACGCGAGCTGGGTGGCGGGCAGCCGGAGGTTGAGGGTGTGCAGCACGGCGCCCATCGAGGGGATCGCGAAGTACGCCTCCACGTGGTCCCCGTTGTTCCACATCAGGGTCCCCACCGGGTCCCCCTCGGCGACCCCGAGTCCGCGCAGGGCGTGGGCGAGCTGGGCCGACCGGGCACCGGTCTCGGCGTAGGTCCGGCGCACCGGCCCCTCGTCGGTCCAGGTGGTCACCGTGGAACGGCCGTGCACCGTCGAGCCGTGGACCAGGATGCGGGAGATGAGCAGGGGTACGTCTTGCATCGTGCCTTGCACCGGTTGTGCCTCCTCAGCGCGTCATTACGCGGGGGGTGAGTTCCGGTGATTGTGCTTCCATACCCAGCGGTATGTCACTAGCCGCGGCGGATGGATTCATCACACAGGCACAGCTCAGGGGCGTGCGGGCCGGGAGCGGCGGCATCGGGGCCGACCGGTGACGGGGCGGCCGGGCGGGGCCGCCGTCAGCGCAGTACGCCGAGTTCCCCGTCCTCACGGAGCTTCCCGAGGGCCCGGGACACCGCGCTCTTCACGGTCCCGACGGAGACGCCGAGCACCGCCGCGGTCTGCACCTCGCTCAGGTCCTCGTAGTACCGCAGTACGACCATGGCCCGCTGCCGGTCCGGCAGCCGCAGCACGGCCCGCCACATCGCGTCGCGCAGGGCCTGCTGCTCGGCCGGGTCGGTGGCCCGCACCGGTTCGGGCTCCGGCAGTTCCTCGCAGGCGAACTCGTCGACCTTGCGCTTGCGCCACTGCGAGGTACGGGTGTTGATGAGCGCGCGCCGTACGTAGCCGTCGACCGCGCGGTGGTCCTCGATCCGGTCCCACGCGACGTACGTCTTGGTCAGCGCGGTCTGGAGCAGGTCCTCGGCGTCGCAGGGGTTGGCGGTGAGCGAACGGGCGGTACGCAGCAGACCGGGGCCGCGGGCCCGGACGTAGGAGCTGAAGGACAGCGGCGCCGGCCGGGTGCCGGACGAGGCGCGGCCACCGGGGCGCGAAGCGCTCTTCGACGGTCCGGTGCCGCACGCGGGCACCTTGGTCACGGTCATGGCTCCACGCTAGGAGCGAGCCCCCCGCCCCGGGATCGCCCGGAGGTCCCGACCCCCTGTCCGCCTCTGGGAGTAGAGCCGGGGGCAGGCTCCACCTCCTGAAGGTGGAGGACGCGGCCCCCGCCCTCAGGGTTCATCCCGGAGGGGCGCCGGGGGCGAAGGGGGCGGGACGGGGACACCGGAGGGGCCGGGCGGGGACACCAGGGGCGGCTGGGCGGGGCGACCGCCTCAGCCGATCCGTGCGGGGGCGGGGGTGGGGGCGGGGGCATCGACGGTGTCGGGGTGCGGCTCGGCGGGCGGGGGTGAGCCGATCGGGGGCGAGGTAGGGGCCGGGGTCGGGGACGGGGACGGGTGCGCGTTCACCTTCGTGTCCGCGGCCGGGACGTCGACTGCGTTGGAGTTCGCGGCCGAAGAGTCGACGGTGGCCGGGTTCGGGTCCCCCTCGGCGGCCGGGGCTCCGACCGTGCGCGGGGTCATGTTCGCGACCGGGGCGTCCACCATGTTCCGGTCGATGTTCAGCGTCACGCCGCCGTGCGTCTCCCGGACGTTGCCCCGGTACTGGTGGATGCGCCGCTGCGGCTGCCAGGCGCCCGCGGCGAGTGAGGGCTCGCTGTCCACCGACCCCTCGCCGCCCCAGCGGGCGAACCACATGACCTCGGGCAGATCGGCGACGCCCGCGCGCCGGGCCTGCTCCATGTGCGCGACGCCCGAGTCCGCGCTGCTGTAGAAGCCGGAGACGTACCCCTCCGCCTGCACGGCACGGTTCCAGGCCCGGACGAAGGACAGCGTCGTCGCCGCGCACTCGGCGTCCCTGTGGTCGTACTGCTCCATGTCGAGGTAGAGCGGACTGCGCGACCCGATCCCGACCTCGGCGGCCCGCCGTACGGCGTCCCGCCCCTCCCGCGTCCCCTGCCCGACGGGGTCCCCGCCGATCCTGAACCCCTGCTTGTTCTCCGCCGCGACGCAGGGCGCCTGCGAACCGACGTACACCGGGAGCACCGACCAGCCCAGGGCGCTGACGCCCCGCGTCCAGTCGGCGTCCAGGTACGGCTGCGTGGGACAGGCCCGGCCCCGGCCGCCGAAGTAGACGCCGACGCCGCCGTACCCGGAGTCCCGCCAGCCCCGCATCGTCGCGAGCGGCGGCGCCGTGCAGGTGTCGAAGGCCCGCCCCTCGAAGACGGACACCCCGCGCACCGCCCAGTCGGCCCCGTCCCAGGCCCCGGCCCACGCCTCCTCGCTGCCGGCGCCGGTGTCCTCGGCGGTGCCCGTGGCGGTGTCGTCGGCGCGGGCGCCCTGAGCGGGCAGCAGCACGGTGCCCAGCAGCGCGAGGATCACGGCGAGGACCAGGGCAGGGAGGGCGGGAACGTGGCGGGCCAGGGCCGCCGCCGGCCGGAGCGGCCGGAGCGGGGCGGTAGCCGAGGGGGGAAACGATTGTCTGATCATGGGGCGAGTGAACGCGGCGCCGGGCGGCCCCCCGCCGAGGACACGCACCGCCTGCGCCGTACGGCCCGCCGGAACCGCCTGGGTGGGGGTGCGGGGCGATCCTCCGAAGGCCCCGTCTCACGTCACGGCGCCCGGAACACGTCCCGTCCCACCGGGGACGGCCCCGTACCGCCGCGACCGCCCCGCCCACCCCGGACGCTCTCCTCCAGGTACCGCTCGACCTCCGCCCCGCTCCACGCGCCCGTCTCGGTGAGCCCGGTGACGAACTGCCGCAGGTACACGGGGGACGGCGCGAGCGGTACGACGTCCCGGACGGACCACGGCGCGGTGAACGTCAGCGCGGGCCGCCCGTCGAGCGCGCCGAGGCACAGCAGGGTCTCGTACCGCCCGTCCCCGCACACGACCCGCCGGACGGACGGCGCTTCGGGGGCGGCCTCACCGTCGGGCCCGGTCCCGGGCAGCACGGCGAGCACCTCGTCCAGCGACGGCCCGTCGCCCGGCTCCCGGTACATCTCCTGGGCGGCGACGTCCCGGAACTGCTCCCGCGTGATGTCGTAGCCCCGCGCGAGGACCCGCCCCGCAGCGGCCGGATCGTAGAAACCGCGCCCGCCGCCCCACACGGCGGACTCGGTGGCGAAGTACAGCCGCCCCGGCAGCTCCAGCGCCACGTCCCCGGCCGGCGCCGACCGGTCCCGGCACCCCGGATGCACCAGCCGCCCACCGGGAGCCCGCCCGCCCCGCAGATACACCCCGAACCGCTCCGCGCACATATTGGACCCGTAACTGACATACCAGACCCGCTCGACGGCCCCACCACCCCAGCCGGACAGCCCGCGCACGCCCATGCGACGCCCTCCCTCCACGGGCTCGTCGCCGTCGCCCGTCGCCCTCGCCGTCGCCCGTCCTCGCGCTGACTCCTCGGGGACCGTATCCGTCCGAATCCGTCCGAGAAAGCACAGAGGTGGACCAACAGACACCGCCCCCGGAGCCGCCCAGCCCGAGGCGAGCAACTTGGCAGACCGGGCGCAGCACACCCCCCTTACTCCGCCTGCGTGACGTGGCCACGACGCCCCGGGGCCGGGCCCCTTCTCAGGCCGGGCCCCGCACCGCCAGTGACCAGTGACGCACCGTCGGAGACCCGGAATCGAATCCCCCCACCTTGCTCCACGCCGGTCAGATCAGCGAACGGAGCCACCCCAGCAGACTCTCGGCGACAGCCCGGGCGACGCCTCCCAGGACGGCCCGCAGGACCTGCGCACGAAGACCCGAGTCCGCCCGCCGGGGCTCCTCGACGCCTGCCCCTGACGGGTTCCGCGTCGTGGGGCGCGTCGTGAGTCGAGCCCAGATCCTTGACATGCTCATGACACTTCCTTACGTATGGCGGCATCGCCGCGCCCCGCACATGAGGCGGGTGTCGAATGAAGTGCCGTAAGGATGGAGCAGCGGTACCCAAGCCCCGCAACCATGACCTGACCTGCGCCAATCAAGGGAACAGGCCCTGGCGCACGTCCGAGTGAGCCCGTCAAGCCTCACCACGGCCGCCTCCGCGAGCTGCACCGCTCCGAGCCATCCGGCTGGACGCGTTACCGACCCGTCACGGCAGGCACAATCACGGCGGCAACAGCGGAGAGAAGACCCCCAACGGCCAGGACGGCGTTGAACTTCTCCTTGGCGGTGGGGAAAACAGCGCGGCCGAGATCCCCTGCCTTGCTACGCAGGACGATCAACTTGAGCTTTTGCCAACGGTGTTGACGGTTCCGACAGCCCATCAGTATGCCGTAGGCGTTGTTCCGACAGTAGGTACGCCCGTCCCGGTTGACCGCTCCGCACCACACCGGCACCTGGAACGAGGGGCGTATGCGAAGACCGCCACAGACAGTACGACGATGACCGGCAGCGACAATTGTTGTCCCCAGGCGACCACCAGCGCCGCAACAGCAATGTATCCCCAGTACAAGCGCACCGCTTTCCCCAGGGGAACGCACAGTAATGACTTCAGCACAGAGCGACAAGAGGGCGTCGAAGTCCGCTGGGCCGCCCCGGCAACCACCGCGCACGCCCGGGTCTCGCGGCGAGCGCCGACGCGAACGGCCCCCGACCGAGTCTCACCCGGTCAGGGGCCGTTCTCCACGCGGAGGGTGTGGGATTTGAACCCACGGTGACATCGCTGCCACGACGGTTTTCAAGACCGTTCCCTTAGGCCGCTCGGGCAACCCTCCCCGCTCCGCTGCCCGGGGGTGGCGGAGCGGGGTACAGACTACCGGCCGGAGGCCGGGGCCGGGTCCGGTCCCGGCAGGCGGCTTCGGCCGGGCCCGGCCCGCCGCGACGTCCAGGTCGGCCCCGCCTCGACGTCCGGGCCCCGCCCGTCCCGGTGTCGGCCCGGCCCCGCCGCGACGTCCAGGCCCCGCCCCGTCCCGGTGTCGGCCCGGCCCCGTCGCGGTGTCCGCTTCCAGTCGTCTTCTAGTCGTCGCCCTTGCGCTGGCCGAGGGTCACCTCGACCGTGTGCTGCTTGCCGCCGCGCTTGTAGGTGAGCTGGACCTTGTCTCCGGGCTGGTGGGTCCAGATCTCGCCGATCAGGGTCGGGCCGCTGTCGATGATCGTGTCGTCGAGCTTGGTGATCGTGTCGCCCGACTTCAGGCCCGCGTCCGCCGCCGGTCCGCCCGAGGTGACCGCCGCCGAACCGTTCGGCCCCTGGTCGGCGATGGTCGCGCCGTCCGTGCCCTCCTCCAGCGAGACGGTCGCGCCGATCACGGGGTACACCGGGGTGCCCGTCCTGATCAGCTCCTGGGCGACCCGCTTGGCCTGGTTGACCGGGATGGCGAAGCCGAGACCGATCGAACCGCCCTGGCTGGAGCCGCCGCCGAGGCCGCCCCCGCTGCTACCGGGCTGGATCGCGGAGTTGATGCCGATGACGTCGCCGTGCGCGTCCAGCAGCGGCCCGCCGGAGTTGCCCGGGTTGATCGAGGCGTCGGTCTGGAGCGCGCTCATGTACGAGCTCTTGGCGCTCTCCCCGTCGCTGGAGGCGACCGGGCGGTCCTTCGCGCTGACGATGCCCGTGGTCACCGTGTTGGACAGGCCGAAGGGGGCGCCGATCGCGATCGTCGCGTCGCCCACCGCCGTCTTGTCCGAGTCGCCGAGGACCAGCGGCTTGAGGCCCGAGGCGTCCTTCAGCTTGATCACGGCCACGTCGTAGCCCTGCGCCCGGCCGACGACCTCCGCGTCGTACTTCTTGCCGTTGGAGAAGGTCGCCGAGAGCTTCCCGCCCTCCGCGGCCGAGGCCACCACGTGGTTGTTGGTGAGGATGTGGCCTTCCTTGTCGTACACGAAGCCGGTGCCGGTGCTGCCCTCGCCGTTCCCGCCCTGCGCGTCGATGGTCACGACGCTCGGCAGGGCCTTCTGGGCGATCCCGGCGACCGAGGCCGGGTCGCGCTTCGCGGCGGCCGGGCTGTCCGCGGCCGCGACCGTCGTCGAACCGACGCCGTCGTCGTCGCGCTCCGCCGCCCAGTAGCCGACGCCGCCGCCCACACCGCCCGCGACGAGCGCGGCGACGATCACCGCGGCGACCAGTCCGCCCTTGCGACCGCCACCGGGCCGGCCCGGTGGCGGCGGCTGGTACGAGGCGCCCCACGGGCCGTCCTGACCGCCGCCCCCGCCACCGCCCGAGCCGTCACCGCCGCCGCCTCCCGGGTAGACCGGGCCGCCGCCCGCGCCCGCGTACGCCGGGATCTGCGGCGGCGGGGGCGGCCAGCCGCCGGGCGGGGGAGTCTGCGGGACGGGCGGGACGTGCGCGTCCGAGGCCACGGGTGCCGGTGCGGCCTGAGCCGCCGCCGGGACCTGTTCCGCGGCCGGGGCGCCGGGCTGGGGCGCCACCTGGGCCGGGGCCGGGTCGGCGGGCCGCTCCGGGGCCGGCTCGGTCTTCGTCAGCGGGGCGGCCTGGGGGGCGGCGGCCGGCTGCGGCTCGGAAGGCCGGGAGGCGTCGGCCGGCCCAGGAGGTGCGGACGGGGCGGGGGGTACCTCGTTGCCCTCGTACTCGGTGCTCACAGGCTCTGTCTCCTCGGTCCCAACGGTGTCGCGGCGTCGCGTCCGGCCCGGGCGGTGCGGGTCCGGCCGGGGCTGCCGACGACTACGCGTCTTCGGTCTTCGTCCGCGGCTGCGGCTGTCTCAGGTCTTTCCGGTTGCCGCGGGCCCCGGTCGCCCGGTTGTCACCGGTTCCGGTGCCCACAGTTTCCGGTTGTCCACAGTCAGCTTTTCCCACAGCGCGTCAGGGCACTGTAAGCCGATCCTGTGTGTACGCGTCATTTTGATCTTCCGGAACCCGTACGGCATCCGCAGGGGTGCCGTACGGACCTCTCCACGACCCGCGCGAGCTTCCCCCCACCGAGGGTACGAGCCCCGTACGGCCGCCCCCGGACCACCCGGATGCACCCGTACGCCCGGCCGTGCCGAAACCCTCGCGCGAGGCCGCGAGGAACCGCCCGGAGGCGGCCTTCCGCCTCCGTACGGCCCTCCTTTTCCGCGCGGGTACCCGCCTACCGATGGGAGCATGACGGCGTGACCCACGTACGACAGCAAGTCCCCCAGGTCGTCGCCCACCGCGGCGCCTCCGAGACAGCGCCCGAGCACACCCTCGCGGCCTACGTGAAAGCCATCGAAGAAGGCGCCGACGCCCTGGAGTGCGATGTGCGCCTGACCGCCGACGGCCACCTCGTGTGCGTCCACGACCGGCGGGTCAACCGCACCTCGAACGGCCGCGGAGCGGTCTCCGCGCTGGAGCTGGCCGATCTCACCGCGCTGGACTTCGGCTCCTGGATGGGCAAGGAGGAGGCCGAGGAGTCCCCCGACTGGGACCCCGAGACCACCTCGGTGCTCACCCTGGAGAAGCTGCTCGAACTCGTCGTGGAGACCAACGCGGCCGGCCGGCGGCTGGAACTCGCCGTCGAGACCAAGCACCCCACCCGCTGGGCCGGGCAGGTCGAGGAACGGCTGCTGCTGCTCCTCGAACGCTTCGGCCTGGCCGGGAAGACGAGCGCGGGCGAGGAGCCCGACGGCCCCTTCTCCCCCGTACGGGTCATGAGCTTCTCGGCGCGCTCCCTGCACCGGGTACGGGCTCTCGCCCCGGACCTGCCCACCGTGCACCTCATGCAGTTCGCCTCGCCCCGGCACCGCGAGGGCCGCCTGCCTGCGGGCGTCCGCATCGCGGGGCCGAGCATCCGGATCGTGCGCAATCACCCCGCCTACGTCGCCCGCATGCAGAGCGCCGGGCACCAGGTGCACGTCTGGACGGTCAACAACCCCTCCGACGTGGAACTGTGCGCACGGCTCGGCGTGGACGCCGTCATCACCAACCGCCCGAAGGCCGTACGGGAGCAGTTGGACCGCCTCTGACCGGTCGCGCCACCGCGCCCGCGCTTCGTTGCGAGGCCGAAAACCGCCCCTGTGGTCCGTCCGCGGGACCGTGTGCCCCGCTGCTCGGGACCGGTTCCTGGCGCACCCTCCTGATAGCCCCGCGCATATGCCAAAGGAAAGTTCGCTGACCAGGTCGGACGGAATGCCTCCGACCCCTTCCCGGACGCCGGCCGTCCCTCCCCGCTTCGTTCCGGCGGGTGCACATGGGGTGCTCCGGCGCGTTCGCTCCGTGTCCGGCCCCGGGCAGTGCCCCGACCGGGAGGGATTGGCCGGTTTCCGGTCCAGTCCATTGGGGCATTCACTCCGTGGCGTGGGGGTGTAAGGAGGTCTCGGGGGTGGCGTTGGTGGTGGCACAGGAAGTGCCCGCGTCGTCGAGCATGGCCGTTCCGCACGGTCCTGCCGGCGTCCGGAAGGCACGGCACCGCATGCGGGACGAGCTGCGGGAGAGCGGCATGTCCGACGCGGTGATCGACGACGCGGTACTGATCCTCTCGGAACTGTTGAGCAACGCGTACCGGCACGGCAGACCACTGCCGGCCTCCCACCCGTGCGCGGGTACGGCGGACGCGGAGGAGGGCGACGTACTGGCCGCCTGGGAGGTGGACCGGCGCGGCCGGCTGACGGTCGAGGTCACCGACGGCGGCGGCCCGACCCGGCCCGTGCCCGCGACCCCCTCGGTCACGGCCCACGGGGGCCGGGGCCTGAGCATCATCACCGCCCTGTCCGAGAACTGGGGCGTGCGCGACGAGGCGCACGGCGAGGTCACGGTGTGGGCGGTCGTCAGCCGCGACCACCGGCACGAGGACTTCGCGACCCGCATCAGCGCCCCCTCCGTACCGCTCGCCGGCCTGGGCTTCGCGGACGCCGTGGGGGAGTTCGGCCGCGCGGGCCGCTTCGCCGGGAGTGCGCCCTTCGGGAGCGACACGGGCTTCGCGGGCGAACCGGGTTTCGGCGCGGACGACGGCTTCGAACCGGCCGACAGCTACGGGAGCTGAACGGCCTGCGAGCGTCAGGCTCGGGCTGTGGGACGGGCTCGGGCTGTGGGACGGGGCCCGTCCGTACGCGTCACCGGCGGCGCCCCCGGTGACAGGCGGCTTCGCCCCTCGCGGCCGGCTCCCGGACCGTGGACGGCTGCGGCGCGACCTCGGCCCGGAAGCGGCGTACGGCGCCGTGCCGCGGCCGGGGAACGATGTCCCCCCGAGGCACTAGGCTCGCGCCGTACGAGCCGAGCCGTAACGGGAGACAGCGACGATGGCCAAGAAGCGCCCGCAGACCAAGGGCCAGCAGACCAAGGGCAAGGGCGGCAACGCCCCGGCAGCCACGCTCGCGGACGGTGAGATCCCGGTCGTCGGTGCGAGGGAGCCCTGCCCCTGCGGCTCCGGCCGCCGCTACAAGGCCTGCCACGGCCGGGCCGCCGCCCACGCGGCGACCGAACTGGTGCGGCGCCCCTTCGAGGGGCTGCCCGGCGAGGCGGACTGGGTGGCGCTGCGCGAACTGGTGCCCGCGGCGACCGTGCCGCTGCGCCTCAAGGGCGGGCTGCCCGAAGGGGTACCCGCCGTGACCCTGGCGACGGTCCTGCCGATGGCCTGGCCCGCACTGCGCCGCGAGGACGGGTCGGTCCTGCTCGGTCTGCAGAACGACACGGCCTCGGGCGACCTCAGCCGTGACCTGGCGGACACCCTGAACCGGGCCCTGGCCGCCACGCCGGGACAGCCGGTCGAGGCCCGCCGGGCGCCCGTCGACGGCCCGCGCCTCCAGGACCTGCTGGACCCGGACGGCCCCTTCGAGCCGCAGGTGCACAGCGGCTTCGAGTTCTGGGTGCCGGAGGCCGAGTCCGGCAACACCTCCGCCGAGGTGAACGCCTCGCTGGAGCGCGCGAACTCCGCCGTCGTCCCGACCGTCCGGCTCACCGGCGTCGACGCCGCGTACTGGTGCGAGACGCCCGAGAAGAACCACCTGCGCTGGATCATGACGGTGCCCGAGGAGGAGCTGCTCGACGCGCTGGCCCGCCTGCACAGCGCCGGGGAGTCCTCACTCGGCGAGAACACCCGCCTCGTCGGCTCCTTCCGGGCACACGGGCTGACCGTTCCGGTGTGGGACCTGCCGAGCGGTGTGTCCGCCCAGGACGTGGAGAAGCCGGCCGCGGCCTTCTCGGAGCGGCTCGCCGGGGCTCTGGAGACGAAGGCCCCCCTGACGCCCGAGGAGCGCCGGGCCCGCGCCGGGCTCACCAACCGCCAGGTGACCCTGACCTGAGCCTCGCGCCTCGCGTCGCCTCGCACGTCTTGAGCGCCTCGAACGCCCTCGAACGCCTCGATGGGCTTGAGCGCCTTGAGGGCGGAGCGGTCGGCGTACTGCTCGGTAAGTGAAACCGGTCACACCGCCTGCCCGTGACCGCTTCAGATCGGGCCCGAACGGACCAGACTGAATTTGCGAACCGGCGATCTCTTGTTACGGTTCGAATAGCCCGGTTGCTGGTGCATCCCCCGTCGCCAGCAACCGGGCGCTTTCATGCCCTGATCCGGGCTCCCGGCAGGCCCGCGCCCGCACGCGAAGCGGCAGCGCAGGCCGTACGGGCCCGGGCCCGGGCCCGTACGGCGCGAACCCAGGCAGTACGAGCCTGTGGAACAGCCGCCACCCCGGCGAGACGTGTGCGCGGGGCAGCCTCCCCAGCGATACGCGTGCGTAGGGCAGCCTCCCCAGCGATACGTGGCTCCGCGGGAGCTACCGCCGAGCCGGACCCCTCGCCGCAGACGAACCGCCCCGCCGCAGGCGCCGCAGCGCACTCCCCCACACCGACCGGGCCCGGCTCGCCCGCTCTCCCAGCACGGGAGCACGTAGTCCGGCCCCCACCGGTCCTCCGACCCATCGGCCCTCGGCCCTCGGGAAACCGCCCGGCCGCTACAGCTCCGGTGCGCTCACGCCCGTACGGGTGACCGTGGCGACGGCCGCCCCGACGACGGCCTCCACGTCCGGCAGCCACGGCCGCGCGGAACCGGGAAGCGGCGCACGCGCCCAGCGCACCGCGCCGAGGCCGGTCACCGAGGGCGGCAGCGGCAGGTAGCCGCCCGCACCGTGGAAACGCAGCGCGCCCGGCACCGCGTCCTGCGCGTGCAGCAGCGCGCCGAGGCGCTCGAAGTCGTACGGCGCCACGAGGATCGCCCAGCGCTCCGGCCCCGCCACCACGGGCCCCAGCCTCTTACCGAGCCCGTCCAGGGCGGTCAGCGTCGCCGGCCCGGCCGCCGCGGGAAAACTCACCGCACAGGGCCCCCGGCCACCGGTGGCCAGCAGAATCGGCGCGGCAGGCCGGTTCTGCCACCACCAGCGGACCATGCGGGCGTCCGTCGTCGCGGCGAGCAGCCCCGGTTCGAAGGGGTGGGCGCCCGGCAGCGCACACTCCGGGTCCGGGCAGGCGCAGAGCCGGCCGGTGGGCCGACGGTGGTCGTGGCCGAGGGAACGCTGACGGTCGACGCCGCGGTTCGAGTCGGCGGCGTCCGTGTTCCCGACGGTCCCGGCGTCCGTCGCGCCGTGCGTCTTGCCCGGACCGCGCCCGGCCGCCCCGGCGTTCCTCTCCTGGGGCCGGCCGCCCCGGCGCCCGTGCTGATGCCGGACACGCAGTCCGGCGCCGGGGAGCACCGGCCACGACCAGTCGGTCGCGAAGCCGAGTGCTGCCTCGCCGACATCCGGCGGTTCCGGCTGGTGGTGAGGCTCCGGCTGATCGAACCGTTCCGGCTGTTCGTGACGTTCCGGCTGTTCGTGACGTTCCGGCTGATCCGGCAGATCCTGCTGGTCCGGACCGCTCGTGGGTCCGGACTGGAGCCTGCGGTGCTTTCCGGGGATCTCACGCATGAGCGCTCGTTCCTTTCCGTTGAACGCCGAGGACCCACATCAGATCGGTGTGGACCACTTCTTCGGCCTACGTGCCGCTCGCCGACGGCGAGCCCCGCTCCGCCGCGGACGACGGGCAGGTGCGCGCGCAGGTTGTCGCGCGTAGGTGGTGCGGACGAACAGTGACGCGCGAGGTGCGGACACCCCGAGGCGTAAGTCGTGCGGAACAACTGTGCGTACAGAGGGGAGTGCGCGGAGCACCTGTGGTTCCCCTGCCTCGACGCAGGGAAATCCCTTCTGGCCTAGCTGTGGAACGTGGCGGGGGGATGACGGCGCTGCGCTGCTCGTACCGGGCGATGCCGCCGCGTCCACCGCAGTGGGCGGGCCGCCTGAGACGCCTCTTCCATTGCCGTAGAGGACGCGGGAGTCGCTCCGCGGGTTCCTGGACGGTCCGCTGTCCGACCGCCTCCGGCACTCACCGAGTACGTACCCCGAGCGACCTCGGTAACGCTCCTCCGCACTGCCCGTCCGGCTCGAATGCCCCGGACGGACCCGTTCAGTCGACCCCAGCCCCCTGTGCCGTGGACCGGTTTCCGGCCAAAGACCACTGGCCCCGCCGGGAGGCCCGGTCTTGCGGGGACTGGCCCGAGACCGGGCGGACACCAGGAATCCCCGCAGAACAATGCTGGACATCTCCTCCCGAATCCGTGTAGATGTGGTGCATTGTCGGCACGCAGAACGACATGGGGGTTTGCGATGCTGTGGAGCATTTCGTACCGGCCCGAGAGCCGGGAAACATGAGCACCCCACCTGTTCCGAAAGTGGCCGGAACCAGCTCTGCCGCCTCCCTGTCCGCCCAGAATGTCCCCCCGGATCCGCCCTCCCGCGCCCCGTCCGCGCCGGCCTCCGCCGCGCTCCAGGACCGATTGGCCGGCTGGGTCTCGGACCTGACCACCCTTCACGAACTGACCGAACGCCTCGCGCGCTGCGGCACGGTGGACGCGGCGCTCCAGGAAGTGGTGCGCGCGGGCGGGGCGCTGGTGGGTGCGCGCCGTGGAGTGGTCCGGCTCGAACCGCCGGGTCCGGCGCGGCGCGAGGGCGGGGCCGGCCTGTTCGACCAGCGCGTCCTGCCCGGCCCTCGTAACCGGGTGTTCGGACTCGGACTGGACCCGGCGCAGCCCGGACGCCTGGAGACCCTGCCCAAGGAGTCCTCCTCCTACGGGCACATCATGGACGCCCTGCCGGGCATCGAGGGCCCTCTCGCCCATCCCGACCTGTTCGCGGAGGCCGACCTCGACCCGCGCTTCCGCGAGGTGGCCAGAGGGCTCGGCATCGCGGCGAGTTACGCCGCACCCCTGCTCGCCGCGCCGGAGCGTCGGCTGGGCGCCGCCGTCTGGCTCTACGACGAACCGGCACAGCCCAGCGAACGGCAGTGCCATGTCGTGGGGCTGTACTTGCGGTACGCGGGCGAGCACTTGGCCCGTCTCGAAGAACTGGTCGGTGCGGTCGAGGATGCCGAGGCTCTGCGTGGGCAGCTCCGCTCGGGGGTGCTGCCCCGCGTCCACGGCATCCGCCTGGCCGGTCGCTACCGGGGCGGGACGCGCGGCGGGGGCGGCTGGTACGACGCCCTCCCGCTGCCCGACGGAACACTCGGGCTCGCGGTCGGCACCGTCACGGGCTCGGGCAGCGCGGCGACGGCGGCGATGGCCGCGCTGCGTTCGGCCCTGCGCTCGTACGCGGTGCTGGAGGGGGAGGACCCCGTCGCCGTACTCTCCGACCTGGAGCTGCTGCTCCGGCTCACGGACCCCGCGCGCAGCGCCACCGCCCTGTTCGCCCACTGCGACCCCGCCGCCGGGAAACTCGCCCTGGCGGGCGCCGGACACGCGCCGCCGCTGATTCTCGGTGAGCGGCGGGTCGAATTCGTCGAAAGCACGCTCTCCGCACCGCTGGGCATGCTCAGTTGCTGGGAGGCCCCGAGCGTGGAGATCCGCCCCGAGCCGGGAGAGGCGGTGATCCTCTACTCGGACGGGCTGCTGCGCTGCACCGGGGTGCCGGTGGACCGGGCCTTCGCCCGCCTCCACGCGGTGGCGGCCGGCGCCCCGCGGCTGTGCCGCCGTGACCCCTCGGCCCTCGCGGACCATCTGCTCGACGCGCTCCTGCCCAAGGGGGCGGCGATCGAGGAGGACATCGCACTCCTCACGGCATGTTTCACGTGAAACATGGGGGTTGTGGCGTATTGGCGTCGAACCGCGCGGCCATGAGGTGTTTCACGTGAAACATCACCCTTCGCGGGTGGCGCTCCTCTCCTTCGCGGGTGGTGCTCCTCACAGCGTCGCCGCTTGGCCCTGCGCGCTTCGGAGTTGGGAGCGCCCCGTCCCGCCGTGCCTGCCGGTCCTCCACACGGCCTCCGGTCACGAAGCCGGACAACCGTACGATGGCGGGGTCGAGTGACGTAAAGGAGACAGCGCATGCAGGACGGTGGCCAGCAGGTTCCGAACGCCGAGGAGCAGACCGAGGAGGCGGAGCCGATCAAGCAGCGGAAGAACAGCCTGTACCCCGGGGTGTCCGACGAGCTGGCCGCGAGTATGCAGTCCGGCTGGGCCGACACCGAGCTGCACGACCTTCAGCCCATCCCCCAGGCCGGGCACACCGCGGACCGTCGTGCGGCGCTCTCCGCGCGGTTCCCGGGTGAGCGGCTGGTGATCCCGGCGGGCAATCTCAAGGTCCGCTCGAACGACACGGACTACCCGTTCCGCGCCTCGGTCGAGTACGCCTACCTCACCGGCGACCAGACCCAGGACGGCGTCCTGGTCCTGGAGCCCACCGAGGACGGGCACGAGGCCACGATCTACCTGCTGCCGCGCTCCGACCGGGAGAACGGCGAGTTCTGGCTCGACGGCCAGGGCGAGCTGTGGGTGGGCCGCCGCCACTCGCTCGACGAGGCGCAGCAGGTGCTCGGGCTGCCCGCGAAGGACGTCCGCAAGCTCCCCGAGGAGCTGCGCGAGGCGACCGGTCCCGTCCGGGTCGTGCGCGGCCACGACGCGGGCATCGAGTCCGCGCTCACCGACAAGGTCACCGCCGAGCGGGACGAGGAGCTGCGGGTCTACCTGTCCGAGGCGCGTCTGCTGAAGGACGCCTTCGAGATCGGCGAACTCCAGAAGGCCGTGGACTCCACCGCCCGCGGTTTCGAGGACGTCGTCAAGGTCCTCGACAAGGCGCAGGCCACCTCGGAGCGCTACATCGAGGGCACCTTCTTCCTGCGGGCGCGCGTCGAGGGCAACGACATCGGCTACGGCTCGATCTGCGCGGCCGGCCCGCACGCCTGCACGCTGCACTGGGTACGCAACGACGGCCCGGTGCGCGCGGGCGACCTGCTGCTGCTGGACGCCGGGGTCGAGACGCACTCGCTCTACACGGCCGACGTCACCCGCACGCTGCCGGTCGACGGCACGTACACCGAGCTTCAGCGCAAGATCTACGACGCGGTCTACGAGGCCCAGGAGGCCGGGATCGCCGCGGTCAGGCCGGGCGCGAAGTACCGCGACTTCCACGAGGCGGCGCAGCGGGTGCTGGCCACCAGGCTCGTGGAGTGGGGGCTCGTCGAGGGCCCCGTGGACCGGGTGCTCGAACTGGGCCTCCAGCGGCGCTGGACGCTGCACGGCACGGGTCACATGCTCGGCATGGACGTCCACGACTGCGCCGTCGCGCGCACCGAGACGTACGCGGGCGGCACGCTGGAGCCCGGCATGTGCCTGACGGTCGAGCCGGGGCTGTACTTCCAGGCCGACGACCTGACCGTGCCCGAGGAGTACCGCGGGATCGGCGTCCGGATCGAGGACGACATCCTGGTCACCGAGGACGGCAACCGGAACCTGTCCGCCGCCCTGCCGCGCTCCTCGACCGAGGTCGAGGCGTGGATGGCGCAGCTCAAGGGCTGAGAACGGCTCGGCGCCCGGACTGACCGACGGCGCGAGGCCCCCCGCTGCCACGAAGGGCCGGGCAGGTGTTCACTGAACACCTGCCCGGCCCTTCGTCGTATGTGAAGTCGCCCGTCGCCCGGCCCCGGCTCCGCTGCCGACCCCGCCGGGCGCGGGGCGCCGGCCGTCGAGCACCGAGCACCGAGCACCGAGCACCGAGCACCGAGCACCGAGCACCGAGCACCGAGCACCGAGCACCGAGCACCGAGGTTCAGACGAGCAGCGGTGCGTCCGTGCGCCACTTGACGATCTTGTCGAAGCTGACGACGGCACCGCCGCGGCCGGTCCGGTTACGGAACTGGGCGTGGTCGGCGAGTTCCGTGATGATGCCGAGCCCGCGGCCGTCCTCCGCCTCCAGCCGCTGTCGGCGGGGGGCTCGCCCGCGCAGGGCGGGGAACCCCGGGCCCGAGTCGGCCACCTCGACGCGGCACCGCTCCCCGTCGAGCCGTACCGTCACCCGGTACTTTCCGGCCTTCGTATCGCTCGTACCGCCACCGCCCCCGTGCTCCACCGCGTTCGCGCAGGCCTCGGTGAGGGCCAACGACAGGTCGAACGCCGTGTCGGCGTCCACACCGGCCGTGTCCATGGCTCCCGAGAGAAGCCTGCGGGCGAGCGGCACGCTCGCCGCCTCCCGCCGCAGATGGAGTGACCACCAGATGCTCATGCTCCAGCCTCCCGTGCGCGGCTCGACATACCGATACGTATTGCCGCGACGGGAGTTGCTCAATCGCGCTCTTGACAGCGGTTGGCCGGTGCGCAGGGCGCGCCCACAACCGGACCGTCCTCCAGGAACCCGACCTTCGGGATCTTGCGGACCTGCCTGACACGGGCCGGGGAGCCGGTGGGATGATGGGCCCGCCATGGCTGCCCCCCACGTGTTCGCGCGCGCCGGAGCGGGACTCCGGCTGCTGAGGGCCGCGGTGTTCACCGCGGTCTGCGTCGCGCTGTCCGCCGCCGGGCACGGGCTGGCCGCCGACTCCGTCGTCCCCCTGTGGAGTCTGGGGCTCGGCTTCCTCCTCGTCCTGGCCGTCGCCGTACCGCTGGCGGGCCGGGAACGCGGCCTTCCGGGCATCGCCGCCCTGCTCGCCACGGGCCAGGTGGGCCTGCACGTCCTGTTCGGCGCGAGCCAGCAGGACATGGCCATGGGGCAGGCACCGGACTCCGCGGCTGAACGCGCCGCCCGGCTCGTATGCGGGGCGGGGGCCTCCTCGCTGAGCCCGCTGGAGGCGCACCACATCCTCAAGACGGCGGGGCTCGACGGAAGCGGCGCCGCCCCCCATCCGCATGCCGGTATGCCGCTGCTGCCGACCGCGCCGATGCTCCTGGGGCACCTGCTCGCCGCCCTCGTGGCGGGCTGGCTGCTGCGCCGGGGCGACCAGGCGCTGTTCCGCCTGGTGCGGCTGTCCGCCCAGGCCGTCACGACGGTCGCGGCGGGAGCCCGGCTGCGGACCCTGGCCACGACCCTGCTGTGCGTGCGGGCCTTCCTGACGGCCCTGTCCGAGACGCCGCAGGTACCGCCGGGCTCGGCGGACGACGACGGGGTGCCACCGCGCACCGCCGACCTTCAGCACACGGTGATCAGGCGCGGCCCGCCCGCCGCCGGCTTCTCCCTCGCCGCCTGACACGACCGCTCCCCCGTGCCGCAGCGCACGGCCGAGGACGGGTCGTGCTGCCGCGCGTCACCACGGCGCGCCGGCTCTCACCGTCACCACTGCTGAAAGTGGAGTGTCACGCCATGAAGGCTCCGTACGCCCAGAAGGCCCCGTACGCCCCCCAGGCCGCGCGTTCCCGCACGTCCCGCTCGCCCCGCCGGGGCCTCGCCGTGCTGCCCCGGCTCGCCGCCGCGGGCGCACTCACCGGTTCCGCCGTCCTGCTGCTCGCGGGCACGGCGTCCGCGCATGTCAGCGTGGCGCCGCAGGGGCCCGCCGCGAAGGGCGGCTACGCGACCGTCAACTTCAAGGTCCCCAACGAGCGCGACGACGCGTCGACCGTGAAGCTGGAGGTCAACCTCCCCGCCGATCACCCCCTGGCCTCGGTCCAGCCGCAGGCCGTACCGGGCTGGAACGTGAAGGTCACGCAGAAGAAGCTCGACAAGCCCCTCGAAATGCACGGCGAGAAGGTGACCGAGGCTCCGTCGAAGGTCACCTGGACCGCCACGGGCAAGGGCATCGCCGCCGGTACCTTCCAGCAGTTCCCGCTCTCCATCGGCCAGCTGCCCGAGGACGCCGACCAGTTGGTGTTCAAGGCCCTCCAGACGTACTCCAACGACGAGGTCGTGCGCTGGATCGAGGAGCCCAAGAGCGACGGCAGCGAGCCCGACGACCCGGCGCCCGTGCTCCAGCTGAGCGCGCCCGAGGACGACGGGCACGCCGCCCCGGGTTCGGCCGGTGCCACCGAGGACTCCGGCAAGGGCGCCTCGGACAAGGCTTCCGCCGCGCCCGGCGCCGCCGACACGACCGCCTCCGGCAGCTCCGCCGGCTCGGACGATTCCGGCAGCGACACCACCGCACGGGTGCTCGGCATCGTCGGCATCGTCGTGGGCGTCGCGGGCGTGGCCTTCGGCCTGCTGGCCGGCCGCCGGCGCACCACCACCGCCGGCTGATCCATCGGGCCGGTGAGGGGGCCGGGACCGTCTCCGCAGTCCCGGCCCCCTCACCGGCCGCCCTCACCACACCTTGGGACTCTCCGTCATGCGCACCACCCCCCTCCGCGGCCGCCTCCGCAAGCAGAGCCTGCTGGCCGCCTCGCTGCTGGCCGCCGCCTCCCTGACCCTGACCGCCTGTGGCGGGGACGACGGCAAGAAGGACGACGCCGCCGTGGCCGATGTGTCGGTCGACAGCGGCTCGCAGAAGCCGGCGACCGTGCTCGACCAGCCCTTCACCAAGCCCGACGTGGTCCTCACCGACACCGCCGGCAAGAAGTACGACCTGCGGAAGGAGACCGCGGGCAAGCCGACGCTCCTGTACTTCGGGTACACCAACTGCCCCGACGTCTGCCCGCTGACCATGAGCAACATCGCGGTCGCCGCGAAGAAACTGCCCGCGGCCGAACGCGAGAAGCTCCAGGTCGTCTTCGTCACCACCGACCCGGAACGGGACACCCCCAAGGCCCTCGGCTCCTGGCTCAAGGGCCAGGACCCCGACTTCACCGGCCTCACCGGCGACTTCGACACCATCCAGGCGAGCGCCCGCCAGCTGGGCATCAGCATCGAGCCCCCGCACAAGGACAAGGAAGGCAGGACCGTCTCGACGCACGGCACCCAGGTCGTGGCCTTCTCCCCGAAGACCGACAAGGGATACGTGCTGTACGGGGAGGACGCGACCGCCCAGGACTACACCAAGGACCTGCCGAAGCTCGTCCAGGGCCGGACACCGTGAGCCCCCGGCACACCGCGGGACCCGAACCCACCACGGAGCGGAAGGAACACCTCGCGGAGCGGGAGTGGCGGCGGGCGCGGGCCGTCGTCGCGGCGGGCCTCGCCCTCGCCTCGGCCGTCGTCCTCGCCGGATGCGGTTCCGACGACGCCCCCGGCGACAACGGTGCGGGCGGCACGAGCACCCCGCGTCTCAGCGTCAGCGGAGGCTTCATGCCGCAACCGGTCACCGGGTCCATGGCGGCCGGGTTCCTGCTCGTCCACAACTCCGGCGGCAGCGCGGACCGGCTCACCTCGGTGACCAGCGAGCTCTCCAAGGACGTGACGCTGCACAGCACGTCGGGCGGCACGATGCGCGAGCGGAAGTCCTTCGCCGTGCCCGCACACGGGACCCTCGACTTCGAACGAGGCGGCAACCACCTCATGTTCGACGGGCTCAGCCACAAGCCCGCACTCGGCGAGAAGGTGACCGTGACCCTCCACTTCGCCACGTCCGGCACGGTCAAGGCCGTTCTCCCGGTGAAGGAGACGACGTACCAGCCCCCCAAGGCGGGACACCACCAGTGAGGAGTCACCGATGCGCCACCCCGCACCACTCCGCGTGAACCCGTCCTCCCTCGGGGGAGCGACCGCTCCGGCGACCGCGCCGACCGGACGACCACACACCGCAGGACGTCCCGGCGCCGACGCGGCGCCCGGCGTGGGCGGGGGCGCGCACCGGACACGGGCCCGGCTGGCGCTCCTGCTGGCCACCCTCGCGGCGGCCCTCGGCGTCGTGCTCGGCGGGGCCGCGCCCGCCTCGGCGCACGCGGCGCTCATAGGCAGCGACCCGAAACAGGGCGCCGTCGTGGACACCGCCCCCCGCCAGGTCACCCTGACCTTCTCCGAGAAGATCGCCGCGTCCGACGACGCCGTCCGGGTCCTCGACCCCGACGGACGGCGCGTGGACACCGGGAAGCTCACGACGCTCACCGACGGCTCGGGCGCCCGGTACGCGGTGGAGCTGCACGCCGGGCTCCCGGACGGCACCTTCACCGTCGCCTACCAGGTCGTCTCCGCCGACAGCCACCCCGTCTCCGGCGCCTACACCTTCTCCGTCGGGGCGCCCTCGAAGACGAGCGCCGCCCTCCCGCAGACCAAGGCCGGCGGCGGAGCCGTCGGCGTCCTGTACGACATCGGCCGCTACCTGTCGTACGCCGGCTACGTCGTCCTCGTCGGTGGCGTCGCCTTCGTCCTCGGCTGCTGGCGGCGCGGGGCGCGGGTGCGGGCCGTACAGCGACTCGTCGTCTACGGCTGGGTCGCCCTCACCGGCTCGACCCTCGCGCTGCTCCTGCTGCGCGGTTCCTACACGAGTTCCGGGAAACTCTCCGACGTCCTCGACCTGGGGGCGCTCGGCGACGTGCTCCATACCAAGCCGGGCGCGGCTCTCGTCTCCCGGCTCCTGCTGCTCGCCGTGTCCGCGCTGTTCGTCGCGATGCTGTTCGGCACGTACGCACACCGCGAGGACCCCCAGGAGAAGAAGGACCTCACCTTCGGTCTCTCGATCGGCGGGGCCGTCGTCGCGGCCGGGCTCGCCGCGACCTGGGCGCTCGCCGAGCACGCGTCGGTGGGTGTCCAGGCCCGGCTGGCGATGCCCGTGGACGTCCTGCACCTCCTGTCCGTGGCCGCGTGGCTGGGCGGGCTGACGACGCTGCTGGTCGCGCTCTACCGGGACCCGTCGGTGGAACGGGAGGCCGTACGGCGCTTCTCCCGGGTCGCCTTCGTGAGCGTCCTGCTGCTCGCGGCGACGGGGCTCTACCAGTCCTGGCGACAGGTCGGCTCCTGGTCGGCGCTCACCGGCACCTCGTACGGCCAGCTCCTCCTCGTCAAGGTCGGCCTGGTCGCCGTCCTGGTGGCCGTCGCCTTCTTCTCCCGGCGCTGGACGGCCCGACTCGGCGAGACGGGCTCCGAGAGCCCGGGAAACTCCCAGGCCACCGGGGCTTCCGGGGCTTCCGGGGCTTCCGGGGCTTCCGGGAACACGGAGAGCCTCGGGGTCGCCGAGGAGGACGCGACGACGGGTACCGCGCCCGTCGTACCCACCCAGTCCGCCGGGCCCACCGGGCAGGCCACGCGCACCGCCGCGCCTGCCGGTGCCGGTGCCAACGCCGACGCCACTTCCCCTGCCCCTGCCCCTGCCCCTGCCCCTGCCCCTGCCCCTGCGGAGAAGTCCGTCGACTCCCCGGAGACCGCCGGAACCACCTCGGACGACGCGGAGAGCGCGAAGAACGCAGAGGCCACGGAGGCCACAGAGGGAACGGAGCGCGCCGAAGGCTCCGGCGGAGCCGCCACCGACCCGGTCCGCGCAGCTCAACTCGCCCGGCAGCGGGCGGCCGTCGCGAGCGCCAAGGTGAAGCGGGTCCGGGACGGTGACCTGATCCGGTCCGGACTGCGCCGCTCGGTACTCGCCGAGGCCGGCATCGCCGTGGTGCTGCTCGCCGTCACCACGGTCCTCACCACGACGGAACCCGGCCGCACGGAGGAACAGGCCGCCGCCTCGACCTCCGCCTCCAGCAGCGCCCGGAACGAGCCCGTCTCCCTGAAGATCCCCTTCGACACGGGCGGCGAGAAGGGCACCGGCACCGTCCTTCTCGACATCGACCCGGGTCGCCAGGGCGACAACGCGCTGCACCTCTACGTCGAGAAGCCGGACGGCTCCGCGTACGACGTCCCGGAGATCAAGGTCACCCTGACCCTGCCGGAGAAGAACCTCGGACCTCTGGACGTCACTGCCGACCACATCGCCGCCGGACACTGGAGTGCCGACCAGGTGCAGATCCCCATGGCCGGGAACTGGCAGGTCGCCATCACCGTCCGCACTTCCGACATCGACCAGGTCACCGTGGACAAGACCGCAAAGATCGGCTGAACGACATGACTGAGCAGCAGCCCGCTGCCGAGTCCCCCGCCCCCTCCCTGACCCGCCGCCGACTGCTCGGCACGGCGGGAGCGACCGGGCTCGCTCTCGGCGCCGTCGGGGGCGGGGTCGGCTACGCCCTCGCCCCCTCCGGCGAAGGGAAGGGAGGGGACGCCACCCCGGCTTTGACGGAACTGGGCACCCGACGGGCGATGTTTCACGTGAAACATCAGCCGGGCATCACCACCCCGCTCCAGGCCAAGGGCCATCTGATCGCCTTCGACCTGATCGCGGGGACGGGACGCCGGGAGGCCGCCGCGCTGCTGCGCCGCTGGTCGAGCACGGCGGCAGACCTGATGGCCGGAGAGCCCGCCGCCGCAGGAGGTCACGACACCGGGATCGCCCTCGACGCGGGCCCCTCCGGGCTGACCGTGACTTTCGGCTTCGGACACAGCTTCTTCACCCGGACCGGCCTACAAAAGCAGCGGCCGGCCTCCCTCGATCCGCTGCCGGACTTCTCCTCCGATCATCTCGACGCGAAGCGCAGCAACGGCGACCTGTGGGTGCAGATCGGGGCGGACGACGCCCTCGTCGCCTTCCACGCCCTGCGCGCCGTCCAGAAGGACGCCCACGGCACGGCGCGCGTGCGCTGGCAGATGAATGGCTTCAACCGATCTCCGGGGGCCACCGACCGGCCCAGGACGACACGCAACCTCATGGGCCAGATCGACGGCACCGGCAACCCCGCACCGCGGGACAAGGACTTCGCGCAGCGCGTGTTCGTCCCCGCCGACTCCGCCCCGGAGTGGATGCGGAACGGTTCCTACGCGGTCGTACGGCGGATCCGGATGCTTCTCGACGACTGGGAGAAACTCCCCGTGCCCCGGCAGGAGCAGGTCATAGGGCGACGCAAGTCCACCGGGGCCCCGCTCACCGGTGGTACCGAGACCAGCGAACCGGACCTGGAAGCCACCGGGAAGAACGGGAACCTCGTCGTCCCGCTCAACGCCCACGCCCGGATCACCCGGCCCGACCAGAACGGTGGGGCGGCGATGCTGCGCCGCCCCTTCTCGTACCACGACGGAATCGACGCGGACGGAGTGCCGGACGCCGGGCTGCTGTTCATCTGCTGGCAGTCCGATCCACTGACCGGCTTCGTGCCCGTCCAGCGCAAGCTCGACCGGGGCGACGCCTTGTCCGAGTACATCCGGCACGAGGCGAGCGGACTCTTCGCCGTGCCCGGCGGGGCGGCGAAGGGGGAGTACGTCGGGCAGCCACTGCTGGAGGGTTGAGGACGGCGGGCCGAGGGCTCATCCGCCGCTCCCGCTCGGCAGCGAGCCAACGGCGGGCCACGGAGCGGCCGACGGGACAACACGCGAACCGGTGGTGAACCGGGGATGAACCGGCGGCCGGCCGCCGGCACACGCGACCGGTCCGGCGCCCCGGCCCAGGGCGGACCAGCGCCAAGTCGGCGAGGGACGCCGTTGTCCACAGAGTTATCCACAGGACCGGTTCTCGACCTGGGGACAAGTCGACAAGCTATCCCGACATGGTCGACAAATCGCCCTACAGACCCCAGTCCGTCCACAGCCGTTTCCGCCCCCGTCCAGCCCGTTCCCCACGGTTCCCGACGGCATTTCCCTTGATCGACTCTATGGGCAGGCCAATTTCCACCCGAAAGGGGGCCCTCGCAAGGTTTCGCAAGGGAAATCTTCAGGACTAACGGGTGGATTCGGAACGCCCCATTCCGACATCCACAGATACCTCGCACAGCCTGTGGATAACTTCACCGAACCGCGTCCACCTGTGGAAAACATCGCGCTCCAGGCGGCCGCCAGAGCCCTTCCAGGCCGCACAACCCTCCGCACCATGGCGCGTCACGCCCATCCCGCGCCCCTGCCGCACCGCCTCACGAGCCTCACAGCACGCGCGTCAGCGCGCGCCGCCTTTCCCAGCGAGCCGGGAGAAAAGGCAGTCCCGAGGGTCAATCCCATCCGTCAATCCCACCCGAGCGGAATAGTCCGTTCCAGGTAATGAGACACTCTCCCCTTGACGGCCACCGCGCACCCGGACCCCACATCACACCGCGAAAGCCCCGAATCGGCACAAAACCTCCTGGTCGGCAACCCGGGAGTCATCCGGAGATCGCCACGCGGGTGAAGCTACGCGCCCGCACCTTCCGATGCACATTTCCCACGAAGTCGATTCGCGCCAATCAGGCAAATCGCCTATTTCCCCCATTTTCGGCTCCGCCGCATCACGGTTCCGCGAGGACATGGCGGGCGCAGCCCCATATCGGGTCGTGTGCCGCGAGCACGCACCGGTAGCCTTGAAGGGTGATTGACCTTCGCCTGCTCCGTGAGGACCCCGACCGTGTCCGCGCCTCCCAGCGCGCCCGAGGTGAGGACGTCGGCCTCGTCGACTCCCTCCTCTCCGCCGACGAGCGCCGAAGGTCGTCCGGGCTCCGCTTCGACGAGCTGCGGGCCGAGCAGAAGCAGCTCGGCAAGCTCATCCCCAAGGCCGCCGGGGAGGAGAAGCAGGAGCTGCTGAAGAAGGCCGGTGAGCTGTCCGCCGCCGTCAAGGCAGCGGACAGCGAGCGCGACGAGGCCGCCGCCGCGACCCAGGAGCTGCTCGGCCGGCTCGGCAACCTCGTCCACCCCTCCGTACCGGTGGGCGGCGAGGAGGACTTCGCGCTGCTGGAGACGCACGGCGAGATCCGTGACTTCGGCGCCGAGGGGTTCACCCCGAAGGACCACCTGGAGCTGGGTCACCTGCTGGGCGCCGTCGACGTGGAGCGCGCCGCCAAGGTCTCCGGTTCGCGCTTCTACTACCTCACCGGCATCGGCGCGCTGCTGGAGCTGGCCCTCGTCAACGCGGCGATCGCCCAGGCCACCGCCGCCGGTTTCACCCCCATGCTGACGCCGGCCCTGGTGCGCCCGCAGGCCATGGAGGGCACCGGCTTCCTCGGCCAGGCGGCCCAGGACGTCTACCACCTGGAGAAGGACGACCTGTACCTCGTCGGCACCTCCGAGGTCGCGCTCGCCGGTTACCACATGGACGAGATCATCGAAGCCGACCGGCTGCCGCTGCGCTACGCGGGCTTCTCGCCGTGCTTCCGTCGCGAGGCCGGTTCGCACGGCAAGGACACCCGCGGCATCTTCCGTGTCCACCAGTTCGACAAGGTCGAGATGTTCTCGTACGTCGACCCGGCGGACTCCGAGGCCGAGCACCAGCGCCTCCTGGACTGGGAGAAGCAGTGGCTGACCTCGCTGGAACTGCCGTTCCGCGTCATCGACGTGGCGACCGGTGACCTCGGGTCCTCGGCGGCGCGCAAGTTCGACTGCGAGGCGTGGATTCCCACGCAGGGCAAGTACCGCGAGCTGACCTCGACCTCGGACTGCACCGAGTTCCAGGCGCGTCGGCTGTCGATCCGCATGCGCGACGGCAAGTCCGTCCGCCCGCTCGCGACGCTGAACGGCACGCTGTGCGCCGTCCCGCGCACGATCGTGGCCCTCCTGGAGAACCACCAGCAGGCCGACGGCTCCGTACGGGTGCCCGAGGTCCTGCGGCCGTTCCTCGGCGGCCGCGAGATCCTGGAGCCCGTCGCCAAGTGAGTCCAGCCTCCCCGGGCGCCCCCGGCCCGGCACGTTCCGGTCCGGGGTCCGCCCCCGGCAACGTCCCGAGCGGCCAGTTCCCCGAGGGACAGGCCGACTCGGAGCCTTTCCGCTCCGGTGTGCCCGCCCACGGCGACGTCCTGGCCTCGGGTTCCTTCGTCGCCGGGACCCGCGCGGCCCGCGCCTTCACCGAGGCGGCCACGTCGCCTGCGGGGGGCACCGCGGGCTCGCGCACCGCTGCGGAAGCGGGGGCCGGGCCGAGTGCAGGCGGCGGGGGTTTCCCGTACCGGCTCGTCGCGACCGACCTCGACGGAACCCTGCTGCGTCCCGACGACACCGTGTCCCCCCGGACCCGGGCGGCGCTCGCCTCGGCCGCCGCCGCCGGTGCGGCCCACATCGTCGTGACGGGCAGGGCCGTGCCCTGGACCCGGCGCATCCTCGACGACCTGGACTACGAGGGCCTCGCCGTGTGCGCACAGGGTTCGCAGGTGTACGACGCGGGGCAGGACCGGCTGCTGACCTCCGTCACGCTCGACCGGGAACTCGCGCGGCTCGCGCTGGAGAAGATCGAGGCGGCCACCGGTCCGCTGTCCCTCGCGGTGAGCCGTGACGGACTGGACGGCGACGTGGTCGTCGGCCCGGGCTATCTCGTGCAGGGGGGACTGGACTCCGTCCCGCTGGAGGACACGGCCCAGCTGTGGGCCGCCCCGATCAACAAGGTCTACCTCCAGCACCCCGGCCTGGACGCCGACGAACTCACCCGCGCCGCCCGGGAGGCCGCAGGCGACCTGGTCGGCGTCACGATGGCGGGCGAGGGCATCGTCGAGGTGCTGCCGCTCGGCCTGTCCAAGGCCACGGGGCTCTCGCTCGCCGCCCGCAGGCTCGGGGTGAAGGCCGTCGAGACCGTCGCCTTCGGCGACATGCCCAACGACCTGCCGATGTTCGGCTGGGCCGCCCACGGCGTGGCCATGGCCAACGCCCATCCGGAGCTGAAGGCCGTGGCCGACGAGATCACCCTCTCCAACGCCGACGACGGGATCGCCGTGGTCCTGGAGCGACTCCTCGCCGAGCACCGGCTCACCCGCTGAAAGACCCGGTGCGGTCGCCCGGTCCCGGCGGTGACGCCCCGGCGCGTCACCCTGTCCCGGCGGTGACGCCCGGCGGCCAACGCTTCGGCGGCTGGCGCCACAGGGGCCGACCGCCGCGACGGTCACTGCCTCGACGGCTCAGGCGTACGGAGCCGACCGGGGAAGCCTCCAGGGGGTGGGCGGCCGTGGGCGCTCAGCGCGCCTGAGGGCCGCCCCGGACAGCCCGGCGGCGCTCGACGGAGTGGAGGTGGTCTGCTCCGGAGCGCTCGGCCGTCAGCCGTCCTGCCGGGAGCGCGACGGACTGCCCGAAGGCGTCGTTCCTCGCTCCACACCCCGTGGACGGCCGGACACCGGTGGTGGCGTCCGACACGAACAACTGTGCCCTTTCCGGGGTTGGTTGGCCAGCCATTTACGAGCCGTCTTTCACCCCTCGGCCGCGGGCGACGCGCGTCGGCCGACCGGCCCGCTCCCGGCTCTCGGCTCTCGGCTCTCGGCTCTCGGCTCTCGGCTCTCGGCTCTCGGCTCTCGGCTCTCGGCTCTCGGCTCTCGGCTCTCGGCCGGACTGTCCTCGATCCGGCCAATCCTCCGGCCGGATCAGCTGCCGATCGGGCCGCTCCCCGGTCCGATCACCTCGCCGCGCCGTCACTTTCCGGGCCCGGCTGCCTCCGGCCTCCACGCGCCCGCCCGCCCGCGCGGCTGGCTGGCTGGCTGGCTGGCTGGCTGGCTGGCTGGCTGGCTGGCTGGCTGGCTGCGCCCGGCGTACCCGTTCATCCGCCGTCCCCACCGTCTCGTCGGCGACGACGGCGACGGGAACGACGGGCGCGGCCCCAGAACCAGCCCGCCGGAGGGTCGTCGGCGCGCCAGGGTTCCGGATCGGGGGGACCACCCTCGCGACGCCAGCGCGCCGCCAGCATGCGGGCCCGGGCCGAGGGCTCGACGGTCTGCGCCTCACGGACGAAGTCCATGTCGAACTCGCCCAGATCCCAGTCCGGGTCCACGTCCCGATCCCGATCCCGGTCCCGGTCTCGGTCCTCACCAGAATCGGGATCGCGGCCCTCATCGGCTTCCGGCCCGGTCCCCGCAGCTGCGGAGCCCTCGTCACCGGGACCGGCAACCGGCTCCGGCTCACCCTGGTCGCGCTGGTCGCACTGGTCGGGCTGGCCGCCCTGGCCGCCCTGCGCTCCCGGGCCCTCCCGGTCCCTGTCCTGCGGTCTGTCCATGAGCACCCGCTCCTCACGAATCCGTACGTCCGTACGGCGGGGGTGGGCGGACCTCGAAGGCTTCCGCCCCTTTTGTCCAGTGTCCCGCGCTGCGGAGGAAGCCGACGAGGCCCGCTCCCGAGAGCCCGGACCCGTCTGTCCGCCCGCCCAGCCGTCGCCGGCCGCTCACCCCTCCCCGGCGGCCAGCTTCAGCGTGCGCAGCTTCTGGCCCGCGTACCAGGTGGCGAGGCCCGTGACCGCGGCCAGCAGGACCACGGAGAGCGGAAGACCGACGTCCGAGCTGATCAGGTCGCCACCCGCGATGCGCTCCGCCAGCGACAGCGACCACTGCTGCACGCTCAGGGTGCGGGCACCGGGAACGAGGGAGCCGAACAGCGCCTCCCATACCAGCGCGTAGACCAGGCCGAACACCACCGCGTGCCGGGTCACCGTGCCGAGCAGCAGGAAGATCGCGGCGTAGGCGATGGAGGCGACGAGCGCCGCGACCGTGTAGGCCACGGCGATCTGCTGGCCGTTGCCGTTGAGGACGAATCCGGCGATCAGGGTGGGGATCGCGGAGAAGGCCATGGTGACGGCGATCGCCACGATCAGCTTGGTCAGGATGATCGTGGGCCGCTTGACGGGCTTCGCGAGGAGATACAGCACCGAGCCGTCGTCGATCTCCGGCCCGATCGCGCCGGTCCCGGCGATGACGCCGATGATCGGGACCATCGTGGCCAGTCCGAAATTGCCCAGGACCTCGACGGCGGACTGATCGTCCGCCCCCGAGAAGAGGCGGGCGGCGACGGCGATGACGAGCAGGAGGAGCGGTAGGGCGAAGAGGATGAGGGCCCGGCGGCGGCCGAGCAGCGCCCGGTAGGTGAGCCGGGCGACCGTGGGGTCGTACATCGCTGGGACTCCTTTAAGCCGCGACGAGATAGGAGAAGACGGATTCGAGCGACTCGTCGGAGGGGGAGACGGCCAGCAGACGCACGCCGTGCTCCCGGGCGACCCGGGGCAGCAGCGTCGTGAACCTGCCGAAGTCCACGGCCTGCACCCGCAGGGCGCCCTCCTTGAGATCGACCTCGATGCCCGCCGTCGACGGGTCGGAGATCAGCGCGGCGGCGAGCACCCGGTCGTCGCTGGAACGCACGAGGTAGCGGTGCGGGCGGTCGGTCATGAGCCGGCGGATGCGCCGGAAGTCACCGCTCGCCGCATGCCGTCCCGCCACCACCACCTCGATGTGGGAGGCGAGTTGCTCGACCTCCTCGAGGATGTGCGAGGAGAACAGCACGGTCCGGCCCTCGTCGCCCATGCGTCGCAGCAGCTCCATGAGCTGCATGCGCTGACGCGGGTCCATTCCGTTGAAGGGCTCGTCGAGCAGGAGCACCGAGGGTTCGTGCACGAGGGCGGAGGCCATCTTGACCCGCTGGCGCATGCCCTTGCTGTACGTGGAGATCTTGCGGTCCTGCGCGTGTTCCATCTCGACCGTGGCCAGGGCCCGCGCCGCGGCCTGCTCGTCCAGACCGTGCAGTTCGGCGTTGGCGACGACGAACTCGCGGCCGGTGAGGAAGTCGTACATCCCCTCCCGCTCCGGCACGAGACCGATCTCGCGGTAGATCTCCTCGTTGCGCCAGATCCTGGCGCCGTCGAGGGTGACGTCTCCCCCGGAGGGCGCGAGGAAACCGGCCATCATGTTGATCAGGGTGGACTTCCCCGCGCCGTTCGGGCCGAGCAGTCCGGTGACGCCCGGGCCGATGGTCATGGTGACGTCGTTGACGGCGACCACGTTGCCGAACCAGCGGGAGGCGTGGTCGATGGAGATCGTGGTCACAGCGTGGCCTTTCGGTAGCGGCGCAGCAGCAGGCCGTAGCAGGCGGCGAGCAGGCCGAGGAGGAGGAGGAGGAACACGACGCCCGCTCCCGCCGAGGGGCCGTGACCGCCCGGATAGGCGGAGGACGCGCCCAGGAAGGCCGTCTGCACCCCGTCGATGAGCGTGATGGGGGAGAAGAGGCCGATCCAGCTGATCGCGCTCGCGCTGTCCTGTTCGAAGGCGATCCCCTGGAGGGCCGTCACCGCCCCGTAGCTGATGGTGAGCACGGCGATGACCGCGGCGACCCCGAAGCCGCGGCGCGGAGTGACCGCCGAGACGACGAGACCGATCCCGGCGAAGAGAAGCGAGAGCAGCGCCACGGACACCAGCCCCTGAGCGAACCCCTTCGTGTGGTCCGCGAAGTCGAATTTGGCGAGCAGCGCCCCGATGTACATCACGAGCAGCGGGACACCGGTGAGTACGAACACCGCGGTGGCGGTCGCCGCGAACTTGGCCCGCACGTAGTCCACGGGGCCGATGGGCCGCGAGAAGTACAGCGGCATCGTGCGGAAACGCAGATCGTGCGAGACGGCCTGGGGGGCCTGCGCGGCGACGAACAGGCCGATCACGGCCTGCATGACGATCGCGTAGCGCGTGTAGTCCACGGGCAGGTCGTCGAGCTTGGCGACGATGGTGGCCGCGGCGAGGATGCCCGCGACCAGGACCATGACGCCGAACAGGAGGACGGGCAGGACCTTCGACTTGGCGGAGCGCCCGAGCCCGAAGGAACTGCGCAGCGACTGGACGTACAGCGCGCGGCGCGCGGCCGCCCGGTCCAGGCGGGGCCCGGTGTAGTGCCGGTAGCCGATGTCGTGGATGGTCGAGGCCCCGGGGGCCGGCGCCTTGGCCTTGGCGGGAGTGCTCATCGGGACCGTACCTCCTGTGCGGTGGCCGTCGGCTCCTGTGCCGGGGCCTGGGGGGCGGTGGCCTCGGCCGGGCCCGGAACGGCTCCCGCCGGCGCGGTCCGCGCGTCCGCGTGTTCGCTGTGGAAGACCTCGGCGATGCGGTGGCGTCGCTGTTCCATCCGGACCAGACCCAGGCCCAGGTCGACGACCGCGTCACGCACCGCGTCGTAGGTCTCCTCCCCGGACGCCTCCACGAGCAGGATGCGCCCGGCACCCGGGAGTCCTTGCTCGCCGGGGCCCGGGTCGACGGCGACGCCCGCGACGACGAGCGCGTCACGCAGCGCACGGGTGCCGTCGGGGTGTTCGTCGGAGTCGGTCACCTCGATCGCCAGCGTCGTGGTGGTCTGGGTGAAGTCGCTGGTGGAGCTGGAGCGCAGGAGCTTTCCGCCGTCGACGACCACGACGTGGTCGCAGGTGCGTTCCAGTTCGCCGAGGAGGTGCGAGGTCACCAGCACGGAGATGCCGAACTCGCTGTGCACCCGGCGGATGAGGCCGAGCATGTCGTCCCGGCCGACCGGGTCGAGCCCGTTGGTCGGCTCGTCGAGGAACACGAGTTCGGGGTCGTGGACGAGGGCCTGCGCGAGTTTGACGCGCTGCTTCATCCCCGTCGAGTAACCGCCCATCGGACGGTACCGCTCCTCGTACAGCCCCACGTGGCGCAAGGTGTCGGCCGTACGCTCCCGGGCCGCTGTGGCGGGCAGGCCCGACATGCGCGCCATGTGGACCACGAACTCGGTGGCCGAGACGTCGGGGGGCAGGCAGTCGTGCTCCGGCATGTAGCCGACACGCGCCCGGATGGAGTCGCCCTCGGTGGCGACGTCCAGGCCGAGGACGGAGGCGCTGCCCTCCGTGGCCGGGGACAGGCCCAGAAGAATCTTGATCAGAGTGGACTTGCCGGCGCCGTTGGAGCCCACGAGCCCGGTCACGCCGGGCCCGACGTCCAACGTGAGCCGGTCAAGCGCGGTCACCTTGGGGTACCGCTTGCTCAGGCTTTCGGTCGCGATCACAGTCACGCTTCGAAGTTAGTGGCGCGGACCACATGCGGCATCAACCCACGGGTCGGTCTTCGCCTCCCTCCCCGGTATTACGGGTCCCCCCAGGGACCCCCTACGGGTCGCCCGCACCGCCCATCCCGGGCGCCGTCCGCCGTCCGGCCGTCCGGGTTTATCCACAGGCCGGGCACGGGCCTTGACGTCACCGCCGGGCATTGTCACATTCGTTGATGTCACCTTCCGGAACCGGCCGACGACAGGGGGAACGTCATGAACGGGAACGACGGCGATGCCGACAACGGCGAGCGGGGCGACGACCGGGGCAGCAGGGGCGCCAACAGAGACGACAAGGAGAACGCGGGTGCGCCCGCACGCGCGGAGCCGGTCGCGCAGCACCGTGCCACCGCCGCACGAGGTGCCACCGCCGCGCGGGGGGCTACCGCCACGCGGGAACGCCGAGTGCGGACCGGCGGCATCGAGCTGTGCGTCCTGGAGCGCGGGGACCCGCGACGTCCGACCGTCGTGCTCGTGCACGGCTATCCGGACTCGAAGGAGGTCTGGTCACCGGTCGCCGAGCGGCTCGCGCACCGCTTCCACGTCGTCCAGTACGACGTACGGGGACACGGCCGGTCCTCCGTCCCGCGGCCCCTGCGCGGCGGGTTCACTCTTCCCAAGCTGACGGACGACTTCCTGGCGGTCGCCGACGCGGTCAGTCCCGGACGCCCTGTGCATCTCGTGGGCCACGACTGGGGTTCCGTCCAGGGCTGGGAGTTCACGAGCGTGGGACGTACGGAGGGCAGAATCGCGTCCTTCACCTCGATCTCGGGCCCCTCCCTCGACCACCTCGGGCACTGGCTCCAGCGCCACCTGGCCCACCCCACCCCCCGTGCCGCGGCCCAACTCCTCGGTCAGGCCGCGAAGTCCTGGTACATCTACGCCCTGCACACGCCGGTTCTGCCGGAGCTCGCGTGGCGCGGCCCGCTGGGCAAGCAGTGGCCCAAGCTGCTGCGGCGCGCGGAGAAGCTGTCCGCCGAGGACTACCCGACCCCCACACTTCCGGCGGACGCGGCACACGGGGCGTGGCTCTACCGCGACAACATCCGCCCCCGGCTGCGCCGGCCCCGGCCGGACGCCTTCGCTCACGCCCCCGTGCAGTTGATCGTCCCGACCGGCGACATCTTCCTGTCCCCCCGGCTGTACGACGAGCTGGCGCGGTGGACTCCGCAGGGTCTGCGCCGCCGCAGCGTCCCGGCCAAGCACTGGCTCCCCCGCTCCCGGCCGGACGGACTCGCCACCTGGATCAGCGACTTCGTCACGGAGGTGGAGCAGCGCGGGGAAGGGAACGACGCGGACGGCGAGCGCGGCGGGAGCGGCGGGAGCGGCAGGGCAGACGGGAGCGGCGAGGGGGTAGCGGACGGCGAGCGCGGAGCGACCCCGAACGCGCGAGCGCTCGCGCCGCGTCAGGCCCGCCCACGGAGTGACCGCGCACGCAGGGACGAACGGCGTCGGCTGGTCCACGAAGAGCGGTTCGGCGGGCGGCTGGTGCTGGTCACCGGAGCTGCCGGAGGGATCGGGCGGGCCACCGCCCTCGCCTTCGCCCGGGCCGGTGCGCGGGTCGTGGCGGTCGACAGGGACGCCGCCGGGGCGACCGCGGTCGCCGAGCGCGCCCGGTCCGCCGGAGCGCCGGACGCCTGGGCGGAGGCGGTGGACGTCGGGAACGCCGGGGCCATGGAGAAGCTCGCCGAGCGGGTCGCCTCCGCCTACGGGACGGTCGACGTCCTCATGAACAACGCGGGGGTCGGCCTCGCGGGCCCCTTCCTCGACACCGGGGTCGAGGAGTGGCGCGCCGTGCTGGACGCGAACCTCTGGGGAGTGATCCACGGCTGCCGGTTGTTCGGCGCGCAGATGGCCGAGCGCGGCGAGGGCGGCCACATCGTCAACACGGCTTCGGCCGCGGCCTTCCAGCCCTCCCGTTTCCTTCCCGCGTACAGCACCTCGAAGGCCGCCGTCCTCATGCTCAGCGAATGCCTCCGGGCCGAACTCGCCGGCCGGGGCATCGGGGTGAGCGCGATCTGCCCGGGCCCCGTCCGTACCGGCATCACGACGGCCGCGCGCTTCACCGGCGTCGACGAGGACGAGCAGGAACGGCTGCGGAAGCGCACCAGTCGCCTCTACGGTCTGCGGAACTACCCGCCTCAGAAGGTCGCGGACGCCGTGCTCCGCGCGGTCGTGCGCAACGAAGCGGTGGTCCCGGTGACCGCCGAGGCCCGCGGCGCCCAGCTGCTCGCCCGGTACGCCCCGAGGACCCACCGCGCCCTCGCCCGGATCGAGCCCCCGCTGTGACGGCGGCCCGCGACGCCCACTCCGCCGGCGAACAGCCCGAGGACGGCTCCAGCCCCCTCGACGCGTCCAGGACCGCGGCTTCCGAGGCACCCGGGCTTCCCTCCGGTGAGTCGTCCGGGGGCCCTGCCGCCACGGCGCCCGGGCCTCCGCCGTCCGGCGCGCCGACGTCCCCGGCGAGATCCGTCTACCGCATCGAGGAGCTTGCCGCCCGCGCGGGCCTCACGGTGCGGACCGTACGGGGGTACCAGGACCGCGGTCTGCTGCCCAGGCCCGAGCGGCGTGGCCGGGCGAACGTGTATGAGAGAGCGCATCTGGACCGCCTGCACCGCATCTCGGGTCTGCTGGAACGGGGCTACTCGCTCGCCTCGATCAAGGAGTTGCTCGACGCGTGGGACACCGGCCGGGGCCTCGGCGGAGTGCTGGGGATCGCGGCGGAGGTGGAGGGCCCGTGGACCGAGGAGCAGCCGGAGCGGGTGACGCGCGAGGAACTGCGTGAGCGTTTCGGCGGCCGTCTGGACGAGGAGGCCCTGGAGGACGCGATCGGCCTCGGCGTACTGGAGCGACTTCCCGGCAGCACGGACGAGTTCCGCGTACCGAGCCCCCAGGAACTCGCTGTCGCGGTCGAATTGTCGGCGGCAGGTGTCGGACTGCGCTCTGTGGCGGACCACTTGCGGGAGGTGCGCGGCCAGGTCGAGTACATGGCGAGCCGCTTCCTGCAGTTCACGACCGAGCACGTCTTCGCCCGCTACCTCGGGGACAACCAGGTGAGCGAGGATGCCACGGCCGAGGCCGCGGCGCTCATCAGACGGCTGCGCCCCCTTGCCCAGCACACGGTGGATGCCGAACTCGCCCGGGCCATGCGGATATTCGCCCGGCAGCACCTCGACCGGGTGACGGGCCAGGACGCCCCGGTGGCGCCACCACCGAAACACCCGGACGTACAGATTCCGCTGAACACAATTCAGGCTGTCAGTCGTCTTGTTGGCGACGAGGGCGTGTCAGCGTTCATCACCGCAGCCGCCGAACGAGAGGTGCACAACAGGACCTTGCAGTCCTTGGTGGCAAGTCAGCCGAAAGACAGCGAGGTTGCCCAATTGAACGAGGATGGAGGGTAGTTATCCACAGAACCGCCAATCAGCCTGTGGATAACCACAGTTACCTGTGGATCAAACCTGTTGGTCCCAATGGGGGAGGTCAGAACACGGAGCAGGACGACTGATCACATGGTCGCTTCATCGGGGTGCCGATCCGTGTCTCTCGAACCGCACGATGACGGTCCGTTCCCACGAGGAGGCGCACAAAGCCGACCTGCGTCCCACCAGACGTACAGACCCGGATCCGGAGCCAACAAGGCGCCCGGTCCGTGCCCCACGAGCCGTACAGTGACGGCGCGTTGCCCCGCCCGGCCTGGAAGAATCCGCCCATGCCCGACACCCCCGCCGTGCCCGCCGGCTCCCTGCGGACCCAGAGCCTCGACGACTACCTGCTCGGCCTCGCCGCCCGACAGCCCGCACCCGGTGGCGGTGCCGCCGCAGCCCTCCACGCGGCACAGGCCGCCGCGCTGGTCGGCATGGTGGCGCGCTACTCCACCGGACCGAAGTACGCCGACCACGCCCCGGCCGTGGACCGGGTCACCACCGCGGCGGACGAACTGCGCCGGCGCTCGCTGTCGTTGGCGGAGGCGGACGCCGCCGCGTTCACCGCCGTGACCGAGGCGTACCGGCTCCCCAGGAACGACCCGCAGGAAAAGGCGGCGCGCTCCGCGGCGATCGCCGCCGCACTCGTAGCGGCCGCGACCCCGCCCGCCGAGACCGTCCTCGCCGCCCAGGAGATCCTGGACCTCGCGCACGCTCTGCTCCCGGTCGGCAACCCGAACGTCGTCTCCGACATCGCGGCCGCGGCCGAGGCCGCGCGGGCGGCTGCCGTCACCGGCCGGGTGAACATCGAGATCAACCTGTCCGGCATCAAGGACCCGGACGCGCGGTCCCGTCTCACAGCAATCGCCGCGCGAGTCGACGACATCGCCGCCCGGGCCGACCACGTCACCCGCGAGGTGCGACAGCGGATCGCGAACGGCTGACCCGGCGCACAGCCGCCGCCGCAGCAGCAGCAGCCGTAGGAGAAGGCCACGCGGGCTCACCCCCTACCGGCGCTTCCCCCCTCCCTCTCCTCTCCCTCTCCTCTCCCTCTCCTCTCCCTCGTCTTCTTCCCCTGGAGGAACCGTGTCCGAGCCGAGCACGGCGGTCCGTACTCTCTCCGGCAAGCAACTCGCCGCCGAACTGCGCACCCGCGCCGCGCGGCTCGCAGCCGAACTCACCGAGGCGGGAACCCCTCCACGGCTCGCCATCGTGTCCGCGACGGAGGACGAGTCGAGCGCCTGGTACGTCCGCTCCCTGGCCCGCGCCGCACAGAAGTCCGGACTGCTCTGCACCCTCGTGGACCTCGGTCCGCACGCCACCGCGGAAGAACTGCGCGGCACACTCGACCGGCTGGGCACGGATCGCCAGGTGCACGGGATCATCCTCCAGACGCCGCTGCCACCCGGGGTCGTCACCGAGGACCTCACCTCGTCCATCCCTCCGGCCAAGGACGTGGACGGGGCCAACCCCGTCTCGCTCGGACGTCTCCTGGCGGGTCTGCCCGCCTTCGCCCCCGCCACCGCGGAGGCCGTCCTCGCGCTTCTCGACCACCACGAGGTGCCGTTGAGCGGACGGCACGCCGTGATCGTCGGCCGTTCCACGGTCGTCGGCAAACCCGCGTCCCTGCTTCTCCTGGCCCGCGACGCGACCGTCACCGTGTGCCACTCCCGTACCGCCGACCTCGCGGCCACCACCAGATCCGGGGAGATCCTCGTCGCAGCGGCCGGACGGGCGGGCCTGATCACCGGGGAACACGTACGCCCGGGTGCCGTCGTCGTGGACGTCGGCACCAACCCCACCCCGGACGGCGGCCTGGCCGGCGACGTGGACGCGACCACCGTCGCCGCGACAGCCTCGGCGCTCACCCCCGTACCCGGTGGCGTCGGGCCCGTCACGACCGCCCTGTTGCTGCTCCACACCGCGGAAGCGGCCCGCGCGGCGGGAGCGGCACGGAGGTAGCACCCCAGCGCGGGTCGCTCTGGAAGACGGCCTACGGGGGCTGGGGACGAACTGCGCGACCAGTTACCCGAAGGTCGGAGAATGTCCGGGGGAGAACCAGGAGACCAAGGGAACCAGGGGGACCAAGGGGGCCAAGGGGGCCAGGGGATTGCCCGGGGCAACCAAGGAATGGTGCGGGGCGAGCGAGCTACGAGGTGCCTCACTCGCCCCGTCCACACGCCCGGACCGACGCGTCCGGCCCGCCTCCCCCCCTTCCCCCCTGCGTCGCGCCCTTGCGTCTGCGCTTACCTGCCACCTCGATCAGCCTTCCAGGCGGGACAGCCCCTCGGTGGCGATCTGTTCGAAGACCTTCTCGTCGGCGGCGAAGTCCGAGTCCGGGATCGGGGCGTGCAGCACGATCTCGGTGATGCCCAGCTCGGCGTGCGCGCCCGCGAAGTCGACGAAGGCCTCGACACTGCTGAGCGGTCCCGTCCTCTCCGGGGTGAATCCGGTGAGCAGAACCCGTTCGAGGGAGCCGGGGTCCCTCCCGGCCTCCTCACAGGCCGCCCCCAGCCGCTCGACCTGGCGGCCGATCGCGCGACGGGACTCCGCAGGCGTGCCCGACTCGAAGAGCTTCGGATCGCCGGTCGTGACCCATGCCTGCCCGTACGAGGCGGCGAGCCGCATGCCGCGCGGCCCCGTCGCGGCGACGGCGAAAGGCAACCGGGGACGTTGCACACACCCGGGGATGTTCCGCGCCTCGACCGCCGTGTAGTGCGTGCCGTGATGGGTGACGGCGGGCTCGGTCAGCAACCGGTCGAGCAGCGGCACGAACTCCGCGAAGTAATCAGCCCGTTCACGGGGCGTCCATGCCTCCTGACCGAGGGCGGTGGCGTCGAACCCGTTCCCCCCGGCACCGATACCCAGCGTCACGCGCCCCTGCGAGACGTCGTCCAGCGAGATCAGCTCCTTCGCCAGAGTGACCGGATGCCGGAAGTTCGGCGAGGTGACGAGGGTGCCCAGGCGGATACGTTCGGTCGCCGTCGCGGCGGCGGTGAGGGTGGGGAGGGCGCCGAACCACGGCCCGTCGCGGAAGGTTCGCCAGGAAAGATGGTCGTAGGTGTACGCGGCGTGGAAGCCGAGTTCTTCGGCCCGCCGCCAGATCTTCTGTCCTTCGGCCCACCGGTGGATGGGGAGGATCACCGTGCTCAGACGCATGATCCCGACGATACGCGGGCCTCCTGCCGCCACCGAGGTGCCGACCGACAAAGGAGATTCGGCGGACCCCGCCGACATCACGTCGGGGGACGCTACCGTGACGTCATGGGGACGCTGGAGAGGGCCGATCTTGAGGCCATGATCGATGAGGCGACGGTGGACGCCTACGGCGAGTACGAGCAGCGGGCCGGCCTGTTCGCCATGCTTGAGCAGTACCTGGCTCTGCCTTTCACCACTACGGTTCTCGGCGTCGAGGTGACGGTGCGCCGTGTCGACCTCACACCCGAGGGGAAGGTCGTCGCCTTGTGCTCTCGTGGCCGCGTCCGGCAGCCGATCGGCATCCTGGACCTGCCGTTGCCCGCCCGCGCGCCCGACGGTGTGGAGTGGATCGAGGCGTACCGCCACTGGGCCGGTGAGGAGCGTTGACCTCACCGCACACGGGACCGGTTCACACGAAAGGCTGAACGTGCCTGACACCGTACGGGCCGCGGGCGGACAGTCGCTCGCCGACCTCATTGAACGCAGCGCCGAGCTGAAGAGGGAACTGGTCGCCTTCGCTCAGAGCGCGCGCTTCGACCGGTGGTTGACACCACTGCTGCTGGAGGCCGCAGGGCCCGCACGGCATCTGGACGAAGGTGAGGCCGTCCGGATCATCGACCACTTCATCCTTCGCTACCGGTTGCCCGACGGCTCATCCGTGCTGGACCGGTTCCTCGCGGAGCGCAAGGACCTGAACACGGCCGACCGCGAGTTGCTGCTCGGCTGGCGTGACCCGGTCGAGGGCGTCTTCGAGGTCCAGCGAAAGGCCGGGGACGCCGTCGTCCTGCTGAACCTGCTCGACGACCTGGAGTACCGCACGTACTCGAACGTCGGGCGAGCGGCGTTCCGCGGAGTGTCCAAGGGGGGTTTCCTCCACACCTGCCTGGTACCTGTCCACTCGGCCGACGGGGCGTGGCTGGTGTCCGGGGCGATGTCGTACTACCCCAGGTCCAGCGCGATCGACATGGGGCGGGCGGCGCTCGAACTGGCCACCAGTCGACCCGAACTGGTCTTCCGTAACCCGGTGAAGATCGAGCAGGGGTGGCGGCTGATGCGCGAGGACCGCGCCGCGTTCGTCGAGTTCTGCGGCAGCGACGAACTGGTCCTCCCGGCCGCTGAGGCCGAGAGCCTCCTCAACGCCTACTACCGCCATCGCCAGGACACCGCCGTGGCCGCACGGCCAAGCCGTGCCCGGCGCAGGCGGCCCGAACCGGACCTACTGCTCTTCGAACTGGGAGAGCTCGCGGACGCGGACACCATCGGTGTCATCTATGACGAGGCCGACGGGCTGAACTTCTACGCCGACTACGGGATGCTGCGGGACCTCTTCGCGGAACCCACCCTCACGGGCCGCAGGCGCCACCAGAATCTGCTCCGCACGTACCTGCGAGAGGAGTCGATCACGCCACTCCCCATCCGCCGACTGGCCTCCGCCCACCCGCGGACTGCCGACGAGGTATTCCAGAAGCTCCTGCGTAAGCCCGGATTCACCTGGAGCGAGGACGGTGAGACGCTGCTGCGCCGGTACAAGCCCTGGTACTACGAGAAAGAGCCCCGCCCGGGCGTATCCGTCATCGGCGACCGCCTCAGTGAGCTTGCCGCCAACCTCCGGTAGTCACCACGGAGCGCCGGCGGGCTTCCTGTTTTCGCAGTTCAGCCCGTGACAGGTGAACAAGCCTTGACCGAGGTGACGAGGGCGCCCAGGCGATACGTTCGGTCGCCGTCGCGGCGGCGGTGAGGGTGGGGAGGGCGCCGAACCAGGGACCGTCGCGGAAGGTGCGCCAGAAGAGGTGGTCGTAGGTGTAGGCCGCATGGAACCCCAGGGCCTCGGCCCACTGCCACTTCGCCCGTCCCCCCTCGTGCCGGCGGTCGGTGGGGAGGATGACGGTGCTCAGACGGATGCTCGTACGGTGCTCAGACGGATGCTCATGGGGAAAGGTTATGAGCAGGTGACCCGGCCCCCGGCGAGGTGGTGCGTCGCGAGGGGGTGCATCGCGACATGCACCTCACGGCACCGGGATCACCGGCCGCGCCGAGCGCGTGATCGGTCCCGGACGCAGACCTAATGTTCCGGAGCCGTCCCGAGCAGGACGTAGGCCTCGTCCTCGTCTAGGGCGCGTTCGTCGAGAAGGACGAGCGAGCGCTCCCCCTCGGGACTCCAGGTCACCATGCGGTACGGGCTGAGTACGGAGTCGTCACTCGCGAGCACCGTCACCCCTGCGGTCCGGGCGAAGAGCGCCACGACACGCTCTTCGTCGACACCCTCCTCGGCACGTTCGCTGCGCGGGAAGACCATGATCTTGAACGGGAAGTCCCCCGCCGCTTCGCCGATCTCGACCAGCAGCTCGACCTCCTCACCCAGCGGCCCCCCCGGATTTTTCTCAGCGGCCACCACAACGGCCTCCTCCGGCAGCCCGAAGGCGAGGGCACCCCAGCCTCGGACGGTGGCTTCGGGAACAGATCGGGGGGCGAGGAACTCCGTCAGGAACACTTCTTGTCACCTCTGACTCTTGTGGGAGGCGAATACCTCCCGCGCTTGCTGAATCTGCGCTGGGCTGATGCGTTCCCGCTCAAGTTGCAGGGCGGTGGCAGCCTCATCGCCCCCATGTTCGATCATCAGCTGCAACGCGCGGAACGCGCCACGATCCATCTGGACGATGCCGTCCCCGGCAATGGGATAGGTGTGAGCCCCCTCCACCCGGTATGTCCTGCCGTTGACCGTGTAGTCGTTGCCCTGGCGTAGGGCGAGACCGTCATTGATCGCCTCGATATCCGCCTTCACGTCCACATGAGGGAGCACTACGGAGTTCTCCTTCTTCTTGACAGTGTTGGGTCGTATGCGATCCAACGAATGCCGGTCATGGGGCACGCCCGCAGGCACCCTTGGGGTGTTCCGTGCCGCTCCAGCCGCGTCGCCTCCGGCGGACATCAGCGCCCGGAAGGCACCGGGGTCGAGCACGGGAATACGCAGTCCCTCGGGCGTGACGGCCACTTTGACCAACTCACCGAGGGCGCCGGGCAACCCACGGACTATCGTCTTGGCACCCGCCCCCAGCCCACGCAACGTGCCCGCCAGGTTCTTGAGTCCGCCGCCGATACCCTTGAGGGCTCCTCCGCCCAGCGCCCGGAGACCGCCTGCCTTCCACAGCTTGCCGAGCTTGGCCATGCTGGTGAAGCCCTTGGTGGCGGGGATGCAGTCGAGGGCGGCCCAGATCAGGTCGCCCCAGCCTGCCTCGCCGTTGATGACTTTTCGTATCGTGTCCGCCATGACGACGAGGGCGGCGGCGAAGACGAGCCAGCCGAGCGGGCCGCCGACGATCATCACGATGAGGCCGACGATGGTCACGACCCATTTGCAGACGGTGACGATCTCGTCCCAGTGGTCGGCGACCCAGTCGACGGCCTCCTCCCACCAGTGACGGTTGGGGATACCGGCGTCGGAGGCGTCCTCGATCTTCTTGACCGTGCGCCGCGCCGCCTCCTGCCGCAGCCCCCGCGCCTGCTCGGCGAGCCTCTTCGCCGCCTCCAGCGCGCTCTGCGCGTCCTCCACCCGGCCCTGCGCGGCCTGCTGCCGCTCCCGGGCGTGCGTCGCGTTGCGGGTCGCGCGGCGCACTTCCGCCTCGTCCGGCTTCGGGATGTCACGGCCCTGGTTCTTGTCCGGGTCGTAGGAGTCGGCCTTCGCATCCGCCGTGCGCACACCCTCATTGGCCGTACCGAGAGCCGAGTGCGCGGACGCGAGGTCGGCACGGGCGGTACGCGCGTCTCTCAGCGCCTTGTCGGCCTTGTCCTGCGCACTCTCCAGGTCCGGCCAGTACGAAGCCAGCGCATCACCCGCGAGGTCGTAGGACTTCTTCAGCTTCTTCAGCTTGCCCGGGGCCTCCTGGAACTCCTCGATGAAGGAGTCGGCCGTCTTCCCCGCCCAGGACAGGATCGCGTCCTCGCCCGCCATCCCCTTGATGTCCCGCAGCACTTGGGCCACGTCGTCCGCGAAGTCGTGCAACGAGGCCGCGAGTTTCCTCACCCGTCGCGGATCACCCGGCACCGGGTCCCTGTCCAGATCCAGCACATGCCAATCCGTCGGACGATATGCCGCCACCGCTCCCCCTCACGGCTGCTGTCAGCTCTCTCATTCACAGCTTGGCATACGGGTTACGGCGCCGTGCCGGGACGAAAGCCGGACCGCGCACAGGCCGTGACCGGGCGCCCGGCCGGTCAGAGACGACTCCCGCGACCGGTCAGAAGCGCACGTGGCCGCCAAGCAGCTCAAACCACTCGCCTCACCCGCCACCGGATACACCACCACCGCCACCGCCACCGGACGACGCGGTCTTTCCCAGCAGGTCACGCATCGACTGTGCGGCGCGGACAGCCGCGTCCCCGCAACAGTTGTTGAACAGGACGTGCACCTCCCGCGCCTGCCGACCCATCATGCGGATGCGCGAGGTCCATTCGGACAGTTCCTCCCGCGTGTACGAGTGACGGAACTTGTCCTCCTTCGTGCCGGTGGCCCAGGCCTCACTGCGCCCGTGGAAGCGCACCACCGCGAGCTGCGGGGAAGTGACCCGGACGACGGGGGGTATCGAGGTGGGGAGTGCCTGGAGCATGTCCACGGCCACCGCGGCCGTACCGAGTTCTGTCAGCAGCGCGGTCGTGGCGGCGGCGCGGTCCCCGTGCCACCAGCCGGGATGCCGGAACTCGACGGCCATCGGCCAGCCCGCGGCCCGTTCCCGGCATTCGCGCAGGAATGCCTCGGCCGGCTTCTCCGGCGCGAGTCGGCGCGGGAACTGAAAGAGCAGCGTGCCCAGTCGGCCCGACCGGCGCAGCGGTTCCAGAGCTCCGCTGAACCGGTCCCAGACGTCGTCGAGCAGCCCGGGATCGCTGCCCGCCCGGTCCCCTCGCCGCGCGAGGAACGGGCGCAGGTCGGCGGGCATCGCGCGGGGCTGCGTCGGGTGCCCGGTCAGCAAGGAGAACGCCTTCACGTCGAAGTGGAAGCCCTCGGGGGTACGTTCCGCCCACAGAGCACTGTTGCGGGCGCTGGGCAGCCCGTAGTAGGTCGCGTCCACTTCCACCACAGGGAACCTGTCGGCGTAGTGCCGCAGCCTGCCCTCCGCGTCACGGAGACCTGTCGGATACCAGCCGCTGGACAGCAGCGCCTTGTCCGTCCATGAGCACGTCCCGACCCGGATCTCTCCCATGCCGCCCGCCTTCCCCGGGCCGTGCGGGGCCAACACTCGGCCGGCGCACCCCGCTCATACGCCTCCCGGCCGAAGCGTTCACACCGTGCGACCCAGCGGGTTTCCGCCGATCCGGCCGAGGTCGCGCGGGATACGTGACGGTCCTGTCCTCGCGGCAGCACGGCGAGGGCGGCGGACGGGCATGGGCCCAGCTCCTCGTCCTCCGTGCCGGGCGGCGCCCCCTCGCGAGAAGCGTGCCTCCGGCCCGACGCGTTCGGTGAAGAACCACCGACAGCTGAGGGGTGCGCACCGCTCGTGCGCCCCCGTACGCAGCCCTGTGGCGCCGCCGGGGAGCCCTCCCATCCCCTTCATTCAGCGTGTACGGAAGGCGCCGGAGCTGTGCCCCCACGTCACTGACCCCCCTCTCACCGGCGGTGGGGGCGCAGATGGCTCATCTGTGCGGCAGCCCGCACGCCCGTTCTGGCATATGCGACACAATGCGGAAGTGACCTCAGCGACTCCCCGGCCCGGGCCCGATACGTCCGCTTCCGCTGCCGCGCTCCCCACCGCACCGACCGCTCCGGCGGAGCTGCCCCGCTCCGCCGCCCTGGCCGCCGCGTCGAGCGGCGCCGGCCCCTGGAAGGAACCGGTAGCGGCGGGGACGCTTCCCCGGCTCATCGCCACCGACCTCGACGGGACACTGCTGCGCGACGACCAGACCCTGTCGCCCCGTACGGTGGCCGCTCTGGCCGCCGCGGAAGAGGCCGGGATCGCCGTCTTCTTCGTCACCGGCCGGCCGGCCCGCTGGATGGACGTCGTCAGCACCCACGTCCACGGCCACGGGCTCGCCATCTGCGGGAACGGCGCGGCAGTTGTCGACCTCCGGACGGCGGACGAGGAGAGCGGGCTGCCCCATCGCTTCGTGAAGGTGCGGCCCGTACCGGCGCGAAAGGCCGCCGAGGTCGCCGAGGAACTGCGCCTCGCCGCCCCCGGCACCACCTTCGCCGTCGAGCGGACCGGCGGGCTGCACCACGAACCCGGTTACCCGCCCTTCCACCTCGACCCGGGCTCCAGCGTCGCGCCCCTGGCCAAGCTGCTCGCCGAGCAGAGCCCCGACGCGGGCCAGCCCCTGCTGAAGCTGCTCGCCCACCATCCCGAGCTGGCGCCCGACGCCTTTCTGCGCCTCGCCAGGGACACCATCGGGGACCGGGTCGCCATCACGAGGTCGAGCCCGACCGCCCTCCTGGAAATCAGCGCACTCGGGGTGTCCAAGGCCAGCACCCTCGCCGAGTGCTGTGCCGAACTGGGCATCGCCGCCGAGGACGTCATCGCGTTCGGCGACATGCCCAACGACCTGGAGATGCTGACCTGGGCGGGGCGCTCCTTCGCGATGGGCAACGCCCACCCGGACGTCCTCACCGCCGCCTCCGCCACCACGCACGCGAACAACGAGGACGGCGTCGCCCACGTCATCGAGCGGTTCCTGGCGCAGGGCTGACCCCGGGGCAGCCGGTCACCGTGGGCGAGCCGCGCGCAGGTCGCATGGCGCGGACGGGAAGCCACGGGAAGCCGACGGGAAGCCGACGGGAAACAGTGCCCGCCGAGGCACTGTCCGGGGCGGCTGCCCGGGGCCGCTGTCCGGGCTGTCCGGGCGGCTGTCGGGGCCTACAGGATGACGCCGTGCTCCCTGAGCCACGGCACGGGATCGAGCGCAGAACCGTAGTCCGGGGTGAGGCGTACCTCGAAGTGCAGGTGGGGGCCCGTCGAGTTGCCGGTGGTGCCCGACTGCCCGATCCACTGGCCCGGGCCCACCCGCTGCCCCTGGTCCACGGCTGCCGAGGACAGGTGGGCGTACTGGGTGTAGTAGCCGCCCTCGTGCCGCACGACGACCTCGATCCCGAAGGGCCCTCCGCAGGAGACGCGCACCACCCGCCCCGCTCCGGCCGCGCTCACCGGTGTGCCGACGGCCACGGCGAAGTCCTGACCGGTGTGCTGGTGCGACCAGCGTTCACCCGAACCGCCGAAGCCCGCGGAGACCACGTACTTGGCCACCGGCTTGACCCACGGCCCCCGCGGCACCTCCGAGGCGGCCTGCGCCAACCGCACCGCACCACGGCACTTCCCCGCCGTGACCGAACTGTCCGCCTCCGCCTGCAGTTTCTGCTGAGCGGTCTGGAGCTTGGCAGTGATCTCCCTCTTCAGAACCACGAGGTGGGCATTGCGCTTCTCCAGGGTCTTCCACCTCCCCCTGGCCTCGCGCTCGTCGACCAGGAGCTTCCGGCTCGCGAGACGCGTGCGGTCCACCAGGTGCGTCACCGCGAGATCGGCCCGCGCGGTCATCCGCGCACTTCTCAACATGGCATCGGGATCATCCGCGAGGAGCAGGTCCGCGGCTATCGAAAGACCGTCGTCATGGGAGCGGTACTGCTCGCGGGCAATCCTGCCCACGTCCTCCTGCAACAGGACCAGCCGTCCGCGTTGCCCTTTGAGACGCTCCTCCAACTCGGCTGCCCTGGTCTTCTCCGCGGCTGCGGCCTTCCGACCGGACTCGTACTGCTCAGTGGCCTGTGCCGCCCGCCGGTAAAGGGCTGCCACCTCCGCGCTGGGGGTCTTGGGGCCGTCCGCAGTTTCGACCGGGGGCCGGGACACACCGAGCGTCCCCGCCAACAGCAGGCACATGGAAGGCGCCACGAGCGAACGCCGCAGGGTGCGGCTACGAATGCAAGAAGCCATGCCCCGGATCGTGGCTCCACTCCCGGGGACGATGCTCCCGCTGCTCCTGCGGGTGGCGCAGTGCGTAACCCATACGGGGCCGCCCGTAGCCCGAACAGGGCTCATGAAAACGAACGGACGGCGTTTCACGTGAAACATCGGATGAGGCGTCATGCGAACACATGACGACGCATGTTTCACGTGAAACATGGGCTCCTATGTTTCACGTGAAACATCGCGCCCTCATGACGCTTCCCGGTATCCGCCCGCGCCATCGAGGCAAGGTGAACGCGGGCGGCCCCGGCCAGTCGGGTGGTCAGTCCTTCGCGGTCGCGAAAGCCGGGCCGTCGCTGCGGCGACGCGGATCTCGCCTGGGCAGCTCCGGGGGCCTTTCCATGGCGGGGACACCAACCGTCAGAAGCCGCTCCGCTTCCTGTTCGCGTATCCACATCTCTCTCAAGGGGCCCTCGCTGCGAAGTAGTTGACTGACATCCCCTCGCTGCACGACACGCCCCGCGTCGAGAACGAGGACCTCGTCCACAGCCCCCTCCAGCCCCGCCAGCCGATGGGTGATCAACAGAGTGGTACGCCCTTCGGTGGCCGCGAGCAGGTCGGTGGTGAGCGCGTCAGCCGTCTCCAGGTCCAGATGCTCGGCGGGTTCGTCCAGGACCAGCACCGGGAAATCGGCCAGGAGGGCCCGGGCCAGCGCGAGCCGCTGCCGCTGGCCGCCGGAGAGGCGTGCGCCGTGTTCGCCGATCATGGTGTCGAGGCCGTCCGGGAGCGAGTCCACCCACTCTAGAAGGCGGGCCCGCTCCAGCGCCGAGCGCAGCGCCGGCTCCTCGGCCTCCTTGCGGGCGAGCAGCAGGTTCTCCCGTATCGAACTGTCGAAGTGATGGGCGTCCTGAGCGCACAGACCCACGATGCGGCGCAGGGTGTCCCCCCGCAGTTCCTCCGCTCCCGTCCCGCCGAGCAGGTAGTCACCTCCCGACAGGTCCAGGAAACGCAGCAGGACCTGCGCGAGCGTCGTCTTCCCCGAGCCCGAGGGACCCACCACAGCGATCCGGCGCCCTTCGTGAATCGTCAGGTCCAGGCCGCACAGCGCGTCGCGCTCCCCTCCCGCGTACCGCGCGGTGGCCCCTTGGAGCCGGAGCGGGAACGGCGAGGCGGGCGCGGGCCGGGGCGTGACCGGTTCCCGGACGGGCGCCGGAGCGTCGAGCACCTCGTGCACCCGCTCCGCACTGCGCCGGACCCGCTCCCGGTACTGCACGGCGACCGGCATGCCGATCACCGCCTCGAACGCGGCGAGCGGCGTGAGGACGACCACCGCCAGGGCGACCCCCGACAAGCGGCCCTCCGCGACCGCCGGTACGGCGACAGCGGCGCAGGCCGCCACCGTCAGGCCGGTGATGAGGGCGGTCAGCCCGTCGCCGAGCGCGGTCAGGGCCGAGGCACGCGAGGCGATCCGGGTGAGCCGGCGGTCCGCCTGTGCCACCGCGCGGAGCCTGCCCGGCAGCGCTCCCGCGACCGTGAGTTCCCCGGTACCGGTCAGCAGGTCGGTCACACGGACGGCGAGCTCTCCTCGAGCGGGGGCGAGTTGCCGTTCCGTACGACGGGCTCCGCGCACCGTGAGCATGGGGACACCGGCACCGGCGAGCAGCAGCCCCGCCGCGAGTACCGCGCCTGCCGCCGGAAGCAGCCACGCGGTGAAGCCCACGGTCCCCGCGCCGACGACCACCGCCGCGCCCGCCGGAAGCAACCAGCGCAGCCAGTAGTCCTGGAAGGCGTCGACGTCGGCCACCAGGCGCGACAGCAGATCGCCGCGCCTGCGGCCGCGCAGCCCGGCGGGGGAGAGGCGTTCGAGTCCACGGAACACCGCGACCCGGGTGTCGGCGAGCATCCGCAGCACCGCGTCGTGCGAGACCAGCCGTTCCGTGTAGCGGAAGACGGACCGCCCGATGCCGAAAGCGCGCGTCGCGGTCACGGCCACCATCAGGTAGAGCACCGGTGGCTCCTGGGAGGCCCGCGAGATGAGCCAGCCGGACGTGGCCATGAGCCCGACCGCACAGCCGAGCGCGAGCGCGCCGAGCAGCAGGGCGAGTGACAACCGCCCCCAACGGGCCCGGGCGACGTCCCGCACCCGCCGCAGGGCACCACGATCGACCCCGGCCCCCGCTACGGCCGATTCGAGAACCCGCTTCCCCTCGGCTTCCTCCCGGAGAGCCGCTTCCTCCCGGGGAGCCGCTTCCTCCCGGGGAGTGGGGACAGGCGCGGGGGCAGCCGAGTCGCCCTCGTCCGCCGCATCCGCCCCTGACCAATCTGCTGTCCTCCAGGCGTGGTTCGGCTCCGCCACGGCGCGGCTCGGCTCCGCCGCCACAAGACCCTGCGAAACCGTGCGCCTGACCGGGCGACCGATCCGGACAACCCGGTCGGCCACCGCGAGCAGGGCCGGTCGGTGGACGACGAGCAGCACCGTACGTCCGACGGCCAACCGCTGTACGGCCTCGACGATCTCCGCCTCCGTACGCCCGTCGAGGGCAGCGGTCGGCTCGTCCAGCAGCAGGATCGGGCGGTCAGCGAGGAAGGCGCGGGCCAGCGCGAGCCGTTGGCGCTGGCCCGCGGACAAACCGGCGCCGTCCTCGCCGAGCAGCGTGCGGGTCCCCTGCGGCAGCGCGGACACGAACTCCCAGGCACCCGCCGCCCGCAACGCCTCCTCCACCTCCCCGTCCTCGGCATCCGGCCGTGCGAGCAGAACGTTCTCACCGATCGTTCCGGCGAACACGGTGGGCTGTTGTGGGACCCAGGCGATCCGCTCGTGCCAGCGCTCCGGGGAGACCTGGGCCAGATCCGTTCCCCCGAAGAGGAGCCGTCCCGACTCGGGCCGCACGAAACCGAGAACCGTGCTCAGCACCGTGGACTTCCCCGCGCCGCTCGGGCCGACGAGCGCCACCGTCTCCCCCGGGGCCACCGACAGTGAGAGTCGTTCCACGGCAGGTTCGTCCCGTCCCGGATAGCGCACCGTCACCGCGTCCCAGCGCAGCGCACCGCGCTCGGGGACCGACCCGGTACCGGCCTGCGGCGCCTGCGCCTCCAGTACGGCGAACACCTCTTCGGCGGCCGCCAGCCCCTCCGCCGCGGCGTGGTACTGGGCGCCGACCTGCCGCAGGGGCAGGTACGCCTCCGGGGCGAGGACGAGGACCACGAGCCCGACGTACAGATCCATGTCGCCGTGGACCAGCCGCATCCCGATGGTCACGGCGACGAGCGCGACCGACAGGGTCGACAGGAGTTCGAGGGCGAAGGAGGAAAGGAACGCGATGCGCAGAGTGCGCATGGTCGCGCGCCGATAGGAGTCGGTGATCTTCCGGATCGACTCGGCCTGCGCCTTGGCCCGGCCGAAGACCTTGAGGGTCGGCAGGCCCGCGACCACGTCGAGGAAGTGACCCGACAGCCGCGACAGGAGTTCCCACTGCCGGTCCATGCGGTTCTGCGTGGCCCAGCCGATCAGCATCATGAAGACCGGGATGAGCGGCAACGTGATCACGATGATCAGCGCCGAGACCCAGTCCTCGGTCACGATGCGGGCCAGCACCGCCACCGGTACCGCGAGGGCAAGCCCCAGCTGCGGCAGATAGCGCGAGAAGTAGTCGTCCAGGGCGTCCACTCCCCGCGTCGCGAGGTTCACCAGGGAGCCGGTGCGCTGTCCGGCCAGACCGGCGGGCCCCAGGTCGGCGGTCTTCCGCAACAAACGCATCCGCAGTTCGGACTTGACCGCCGCGCTGGCCCGGTGCGCGGAGAGTTCGGTCAGCCACGAGACCAGTGCACGCCCCAGGGCCACCGCGGCCAGGAGCAGCAGTGGAGTGATCAGTTCGTTCAGATGCCTCCCCTGCTCGAAGGCGCCGACGACGATCTCGGCGATGAGCATGGCCTGGCCGATGACCAGCAGAGCGCCGAAGACGCCGAGAACCACCACAGCGACCAGAAAGAGGCGGGTGGCACGGGCGTAGTGCAGGAGTCGGGGATCGATAGGTTTCACGTGAAACATCCCTCGGTGTCGGTCCACGCCGGACGCGGGCCGGTCAACGGGTGGTGCGCAGACCCTCGGTGGGGCGCACCGTGCACCGCGTGGGCACGGTGCACGGTGCGCCTCACTGAACCGTCCGGTCCGCGGCAGCGACGGTGATCAGTGCGCGTCCGCGATGTGCTGCGTACCGATCCGCTTGCGGAAGACCCAGTAGGTCCAGCCCTGGTAGAGCATCACCAGGGGCGCGGCGATACAGGTGCACCAGGTCATGATCTTCAGGGTGTAGGGGGAGGACGAGGCGTTGGACACCGTGAGGTTCCACTGTTCGTTCAGGGACGAGGGCATGACGTTCGGGAAGAGCGTCAGGAAGAACATCGCCACGGTCGCCGCGATGGTCACCCCGGAGAGGGCGAAGGCCCAGCCCTCACGACCGCGCGCCGTCGCCACGAGGGCGAGCAGGAGAGCGGCGACCGCCACGAGCAGGGCGACGAGGCTCTTCGCGTCTCCCTTGTCGATCTGCGTCCAGACGAGGAAGCCGGCGGCGAGCAGGGCGGTGACCGCCCCGAGTCCCAGAGCGAGCTTCCTCGCCCGGTAGCGGATCTCGCCCGTCGTCTTCAGCCCGGCGAACACGGTGCCGTGGAAAGTGAACAGCGTCAGCGTGACCAGGCCGCCGAGCAAGGCGTACGGGTTCAGCAGGTCGCCGAGGTTGCCGACGTACTCCATCCCGGAGTCGATCTTCACGCCGCGCACGATGTTGCCGAAGGCCACACCCCACAGGAACGCGGGGAGCAGCGAGGCCCAGAAGATGGCGTGCTCCCAGTTGCGCTGCCAGTGTTCCTCGGGCCGTTTGGCGCGGTACTCGAAGGCGACTCCGCGCACGATGAGGCACACCAGGATCATCAGCAGCGGCAGGTAGAAGCCGGAGAACATGGTGGCGTACCACTCGGGGAACGCCGCGAAGGTCGCGCCGCCCGCCGAGAGCAGCCAGACCTCGTTGCCGTCCCAGACCGGGCCGATGGTGTTGATCAGCACCCGCTTCTCGGCACGGTTCCGGGCCAGCACCTTGGTGAGGACGCCCACTCCGAAGTCGAAGCCCTCCAGGAAGAAGTAGCCGGTCCACAGGACAGCTATCAGCACGAACCAGAGGTCGTGGAGTTCCATGGTCAGTTCACTCCCTCATCAGTAGGAGAAGGCCATCGGGCGGTCGGCGTCATCGTCTTCGTCGTCGCGCTGCGCGCTGCCGGGTTGGTCCGGATCCCCGCTGCCGTCCCTGGTACGGGTTGTGCCCGTGCCGGGCCGGCCGCCGATGCGCGTGGGCGGGTTCAGGTCGGCGTCCGTGAGCTCGGGCGGGCCGGCCTTCACGTACTTGACCATCAGCTTGAACTCGATGACGGCGAGCACGGCGTACAGGAGTGTGAAGACGATGAGGGAGGTGAGCACCTCGCCCTGGGAGACCCCGGGGGAGACCGCGTCCTCGGTCCGGAAGAGTCCGTACACCGCCCAGGGCTGGCGTCCGTTCTCCGTGAAGATCCAGCCCCAGGAGCTTCCGATCAGGGGGAAGCACAGCGTCCACAGGGCGACGATCCAGTAGAGCTTGGTGAACCGGGGGCTGAGCACGGTGTTCTTGAGGAGCACGAGGTTCGGCACCTCGTCCTCGCCGACCCGCAGGTGCTTGGGCAGCAGGAACTTCTTGCGGGTGAGCCAGAGACCCAGCAGGCCGACCCCGAAGGAGGTCATTCCGAAGCCCATCATCCAGCGGAAGCTCCAGAAGGCGACCGGGATGTTGGGCCGGTAGTCGCCCGGACCGTACTTCTGCTGCTCCGCCTTGTTGGTGTCGTTGATTCCGGGGACGTGCGAGGTGAAGTCGTAGTCGGAGAGGAAGGACAGCACGCCCGGGACCTGGATGGCGACGCTGTTGTGGCCCTTGTCCACGTCCCCGTACGCGAAGATCGAGAAGGGGGCCGCGTCCTCCCCGTCCCACAGCGCCTCCGCCGCGGCCATCTTCATGGGTTGCTGCTTGAACATGGTCTTGCCGAGGAAGTCACCGCTGATCGTGGTGAGCAGACCGGCGGCCACGACGGTCACCAGCCCCAGGCGCAAGGAGGTCTTCATGACCGCGACGTGCTTCGCCTTCCGGCCCCGTGCGAGGTGCCAGCCGGCGATGCCCACCATGAAGGCGCCCCCGGTCAGGAAGGACACCGAGAGGGTGTGGAATATCTGGGTGAGCGCGGTCTCCTGGGTCAGCACCTGCCAGAAGTCGGTGAGCTCGGCCCGGCCGCTGCTCTTGTTGATGCGGTAGCCGACGGGGTGCTGCATCCACGAGTTCGCCGCCAGGATGAAGTAGGCGGACAGGATGGTGCCGATCGACACCATCCAGATCGTGGCCAGGTGAAGCTTCTTCGGCAGTTTGTCCCAGCCGAAGATCCACAGGCCGATGAAGGTCGACTCGAAGAAGAAGGCGATGAGCGCCTCGAAGGCGAGCGGCGCGCCGAAGACGTCACCGACGAAGCGCGAGTAGTCGGACCAGTTCATGCCGAACTGGAACTCCTGCACGATGCCGGTGACCACGCCCATCGCGATGTTGATGAGGAAGAGCTTTCCCCAGAACTTCGTGGCGGTGAGGTACTTCGCCTTCTGCGTCCGGACCCACGCCGTCTCCAGCCCCGCCGTCAGAGCGGCGAGCGAGATCGTGAGCGGAATGAACAGAAAGTGGTAGACGGTGGTGATGCCGAACTGCCAGCGGGCCAGCGTTTCCGGCGCTAGGGCGAGATCCACGAAGTCATCTCCTCGTTTCGCTGATCTCTGTGCACGCGGCGGGCACCGTGGGCACAGCCAGATCCCGCTCTCACGGAGCGATTCATCCCGGTTCGCCCCTGCCAAGGCAGGACTAATCGGGTGACGCTTGTGAAAGCGTTCACATTCACAAGCATTATGTACTACTACTTCGGAGCAACGGCAAGGGGGGTCCCCTTTACGGGAACCCCCCTACTCGGAGCGCCTATGACTCTTATGTGCCCTGATGCGGCTTTGTGACGCATATGATGCTCGGCGGTGCCCACCGGTCGCTCACGCCGGGCAGCTCCTCAGCCGGACCCGCGACATCAGATCGCCGCCGGGGTCAGGGGCGCGCGCCGTCGGAGCTACAGCTCCTTGCGGTAAGCGGCGGCGGTCCGCAGGAAGAGGTCGTTGGCCTCCGTCTCGGCGACCGTCACCCGGACCCCTTCTCCGGCGAAGGGCCGGACGACCACACCGGCACGCTCGCACTCCGCGGCGAACTCGACGGTCCGTTCACCCAGGCGCAACCACACGAAGTTGGCCTCGGTGTCCGGCACCGCCCATCCCTGCCCGCGCAGCGTCTCCACAACGCGGGAACGTTCCTGCACCAGGGTGTCGACGCGGCCGAGCAGTTCGTCCTCCGCCCGCAGGGAGGCGACCGCCGCGTCCTGCGCGAGCTGACTGACCCCGAAGGGCACGGCCGTCTTGCGCAGGGCGGCCGCGACCGGCTCGTGCGCGATCGCGAAACCGATCCGCAGGCCGGCCAGCCCGTACGCCTTCGAAAACGTCCGCAGCACACAGACGTTGGGGCGCTCGCGGTACAGCTCTATGCCGTCCGGCACCTCGGGATCACGGTTGAACTCGCGGTAGGCCTCGTCGAGCACCACCAGAACGTCCGGGGGCACCCGGTCGAGGAAGGTCTCCAGCTCGGTGCGGCGCATGACGGAGCCGGTGGGGTTGTTCGGGTTGCACAGGAAGATCAGGCGGGTGCGCTCGGTGATCGCCGCGGCCATCGCGTCCAGGTCGTGCGTCTCGTCGGGTGCGAGCGGCACCTGAACCGCCTTCGCCCCGCTGATGCGCGTGATGATCGGGTACGCCTCGAAGGACCGCCAGGCGTAGATCACCTCATCGCCCTGCTGCGCGGTGATCTGCAGCAGTTGCTGCGCGACCCCCACAGAACCCGTCCCGGTGGCGAGATGCGAGACCGGAACCCCGAAACGCTCGGACAGCTCGGCCAGCAGGATGGTCGCGGCCATGTCGGGATAGCGGTTGAGCCGGCCCGCGGCGGCGAGCGCGCTGTCCATCACCCCGGGCAGCGGCGGATAGGGGTTCTCGTTCGAGGAGAGCTTGAAGGCCTCCGCTCCCCCCTCCGCCGCCGGCTTGCCCGGCACATAGGCCGGGATGCCGTCCAGCACAGCTCGCAGTCTCGGGCTCTTCGCACTCACGCGGGTCCTCCTTCTGACACTTCAGGGGCACCGGCGTTCCAGAGCTGCGCACCGGTACGGACGCGTCTCACCTTATGAGATCCGGACTGCGCGGCCCAGCGGTCGGAGCCGGGGTTCTCACCACCCCTTCGGGCCTTCGGTGCCCAGCGAAGCCCCTTACGTGACCAGCCCGTCGGCGGGATCGACCCTTCCGCCAGGGGGCGCGCGAGGAGCGGAGGGCGCTGGTAGCTCGCTCCGTGGCGCGCGTCACCCGTGCAGGTGAGTTGCCGCAGGCCCCCCGTTCACCCGGCCGCACGGTTGGGCATGGGCCGATGAATCACTCATCGCACCATGGCACGTCAACTACCTTCGATAACAAGGCATATGACAGGCCGACGCCTTGCAGAAACGTGACTCCATCTATCGGCATATGCAGCCGCGCCACCCCTCCGGCACCCCCCTACTATCGGCAGCCCATGACAGCAGCAGGGAAGCACCAGGTGAGCCGAGCGGAAACACCCCGCCGGGGCAACCGGCCTGGCCGGGCGGGCATCAGAGACGTGGCGGCGGCAGCGGGTGTCTCGATCACAACCGTCTCCGACGCACTCAACGGAAAGGGCCGTCTGCCCGAAGGGACCCGTCGGCACGTCCGTGAGGTCGCCGAGCGGCTGGGATACCGCCCCTCGGCCGCCGCCCGCACCCTGCGCACCGGTAAGTCGGGACTCATCGGCCTGACGGTGACCACGTACGGGGATGAACCTTTCACCTTCACCGAGTTCGCCTACTTCGCCGAGATGGCGAGGGCCGCCACCTCCGCCGCGCTCGACCGGGGCTACGCCCTGGTCATCCTGCCCGCGTCCTCACGGCTGAGCCCGGTGGACGTCTGGTCGAACGTCGCTCTCGACGGAACGGTCGTCGTGGACCCCTCCGACCACGACCCGGTTGTCAGCGAACTGGTCAGGCAGGGGCTCCCCGTGGTGTCGGACGGCCGTCCCGACGGCACTCTCCCGGTGACCGCATGGGTGGACAACGACCACGAGACGGCCGTACTCGACATCCTCGACCACCTCGCCGCCGCCGGAGCCCGGCGTATCGGGCTGCTCACCGGCACCACGACGGACACCTACACCAGGCTCTCGACCACCGCCTACCTCGAATGGTGTTCCCGGGTGGGCCAGGACCCGGTCCTGGAGTCCTACCCGGCCCACGATCCCTGCGCCGGAGCCGTCGCGGCCGACCGCCTCCTGGCCCGGCCCGACCGCCCGGACGCGGTCTACGGACTCTTCGACCCCAACGGCACGGATCTGCTCGCGGCCGCGCGCCGCTACGGGTTGCGCGTGCCCGACGATCTGCTGCTGGTGTGCTGCAGCGAGTCCCTCGTCTACGCGAGCACCGAGCCGCCCGTCTCGACGCTCTCCCTGAAGCCCCGCAGAATCGGCACGGCAGTGGTCCAGCTGCTGATCGACGCCATCGAGGGCATCGGCCCCGCACACCCCGTGGAGCGCGTCATACCCACAGAACTGATCGTGCGGACCTCCTCCCAGCGCCGGACCCCGCGCACCACCGTCAGTCCTCCCCGTGGCCCGGGCGAGGGCGGGGGCTGACCGGCATCCGGAACGCCGGACGGAATCCGTGCCCAATTCAGGAGAAATCACCGGCTCGGAGGGCGCCCCGGAGGATTCACCACCCCTGGTGCGTCACAGAGCGGGAGCCGCATTCCTATGATGGGCGCACGACACCGCGGGCCGCTGCGACCAAGCAGTCCGAAACCGGTGCAGATGCGGCGCGATCGTGGTGGAGGGGTCAATGACGCAGGGGGCCGGTCAGGGACCCGTGGGAGAGACACCGACGGTGCGCGACTTCCGCGTCCCCGCCTACATGAACCATCCCGATCCTCAAGGGGACGGAGCAGAACCGTACGCGCAGGGCGCCGACCGGTACACCGAGTCGGCTCAGGTGTACACGGAGCGGCACGCCGAGGCCCCGGCTCCCGCCGCCCCCGCCCGGGCCGCGTACCCGGCCGGGTCCGAGACGCCCTACGCCCAGGCTGAGGAAGCACTCGGTGAACCGGAGGGCTACACGCCCACCCAGCGGGACCTGCCGGTCATCGGGGCGCAGGCCACCGCGGCCGCGCAGCCCGACGCCGAGGGGCTCGGCCCGCTGTACGTCGTGGGTGACGTCCACGGCTACCTGGACCAACTGGTCGCAGCGCTGCGGGAGCAGGGGCTGGTCGACGCCGACACCCGCTGGGCAGCCGGCAACGCGCGGCTCTGGTTCCTGGGCGATTTCACGGACCGCGGTCCGGACGGGATCGGCGTCATCGATCTGGTGATGCGCCTGTCCGCCGAGGCGGCAGCGGCCGGCGGCTACTGCAAGGCCCTCATGGGCAACCACGAACTCCTTCTTCTCGGGGCCAAGCGCTTCGGTGACACGCCGGTCAACTCCGGGGCGGGAACCGCCACTTTCCAGGCGGCCTGGCTACTCAACGGCGGGCAGAAGTCCGACATGGACAGGCTGCAGGACGTCCACCTGCAGTGGATGTCCCGGCTGGACGCCATCGTCGAGGAGGACTCCCACCTCCTGGTGCACTCCGACACCACGGCCTACCTCGACTACGGCGACACGATCGAAGCGGTCAACGACACGATCCACGAGATCCTCAACCGCAACGACGCCGACGAATGCTGGGACGTCTTCCGGAAGTTCACCAAACGCTTCGCCTTCCGGGACCAGTCGGGCCCCGAGGCGGTGCGCGAACTGCTGAGTGTCTTCGGCGGCAACCGCATCGTGCACGGCCACAGCCCCATCCCCTACCTGCTCGGTGACGTCGGCTCCGAGGACGGCGAGGACAGCGGCGGCCCCGTCGTCGACGGTCCGCACATCTATGCCGACCGGCTCGCCGTCGCCATGGACGGCGGGGTGACCATGGCCGGAAAGCTGCTCGTCCACCGGGTTCCCTTCCCCGCCTGACCCGGGTCCGCTCGCGGCGTGAACGGGCCTGTCCTCTTGGCATATACGGCCGTCATCATTCACCCCAGGTCAATTTCCAGAAACACCCTGTTACGACGCGCCATGCCCGGCCTACCATCGCCTTATCCGTAGCAGGCTCTCCTCCGTTTCCGCCCCACTGCCCGCACCCAGGCGGGCGTCCTGGCCCTACGGAGCATCGGGGGATGCATATGAACAGCGCTCCGCATCTGCTGAACCAGGACCGCCCCGAATTCGAGCGCGTCCTGGACGAGGCACTCCGTACGGCCGACGCCCACCCGGAAATCGCCCGGGTCGCGCAGCGATTCAACCCTGCCCAGCTGCGCACCCTCGCCACGGGTGCGACGATCTTCATCACGGCGGCGGCGACGGCCGAATATCAGCACTACGTCAACGCACGGGAGCGGTCCCGCGAACCGGCACGCATCAGCACCGAACCCCGATCCGAGAACGGCGAGACGCCGACCGAGGCGACACCGAACGGCATCGCCGCCGCACTCAGCGAGGTGACGGAGTCCGCAGGGGCCGGAGCGACAGCCATGGTGGCTGTACTCGCCCCTCTCCTGGCCGCGGTCGCCGCCGTCATCTTCCTCCTCGCCGGCTACCTGCTGAAGCTCCTGACCCCCGAGCCCGCCATAGCGAGTGGGCTGCTCACCGCCGGGTGGGTCTTCGCCGTCCTCGCCGCCCTCGGCATCCTGATCGCCGGCGCCGCGCTCCTGTTCACCGCTCTGCGCAACAACTCGTCCGCCAAGTCCTCGGAGGACGGAAGTGGGCTCGCCGGGGAAACACCCGAGGTCGCCGCCGCGCGTGCGGCCTGGCACCAGGCGCTGCTGGAGAAGGGTCTCCTGCCGTTCTTCCGGGATCTCGACGACGCTCCCCGCACGGAAGCCGGGCACGTTCCCGCCCATCCAGGACCGACCCCGCCCTCCCAGCAACGGATGCCTCGCCTCGGTTATCACCGGCCCGGTTTCAGCGGCCCGGAATCGGATGGTGAATCCGGGACCCGGCCCCGCTACTCCAGCCCCGATTTCAGCAGCCCCGACTACGGCGGGCCGGACCACCGCCCGGAATGACGGCGGCCCGGCCGACGCACGACGAGATCGCTTCGATGCACCATCCCCTGCGCCGGGACGGGTGCCTGATGTGGGAGCGCCCCCCTATTCGGAGAGGGATCGCTTGACCGGAATGAGGCGATGTTTCACGTGAAACCAGCGTCATCTCGATGTTTCACGTGAAACACCTACTCCACGGTGTTTCACGTGAAACGTCCTTCTGCGCCCTCTCCCAAACAGGCAGAAGGAGACGTCAGCCCGCCAGAGGAATCGTGTCCGGAAGCGGGCGGGCGCCAGGGCCCCGTCATGACGACAGGGCCCCTCTGACTGGCTGTCGGCTCGCTGAGATCCTCAGCCACCACTGCAGGCAGACGCCTCAGGCCCGCTTCTCGGTGTCTTACTCCGCCAGAGGCAGGTAGACGCGGCCCCCCGAAGCGGCGAACTCACGTGACTTCTCCAGCATCGCGGCGTCGATCTCGTCCTGACTCAACTCCGCATTCGCGGAACGGGCTTCGAGGAGGTCCGGGGCGAACTGCTCAGTGATGTCGTGGCTGATCTTCATCGAGCAGAACTTCGGCCCGCACATGGAGCAGAAGTGCGCGGTCTTGGCCGGTTCGGCCGGCAGCGTCTCGTCGTGGTATTCACGGGCGGTGTCCGGGTCGAGCGCGAGATTGAACTGGTCCTCCCAGCGGAACTCGAAGCGCGCCTCCGACAGGGCGTCGTCCCAGTCCTGCGCCCCGGGATGCCCCTTGGCCACGTCGGCGGCGTGGGCGGCGATCTTGTACGTGATCACCCCGGTCTTCACGTCGTCCCGGTTGGGCAGGCCCAGGTGTTCCTTGGGCGTGACGTAGCAGAGCATGGCGGTACCCCACCAGCCGATCATCGCCGCCCCGATGCCCGAGGTGATGTGGTCGTAGGCGGGGGCGATGTCCGTGGTCAACGGACCGAGCGTGTAGAACGGCGCCTCCTCGCAGATCTCCTGCTGGAGGTCGATGTTCTCCTTGATCTTGTGCATCGGCACATGTCCGGGGCCCTCGATCATCGTCTGGACGCCGTGTCGACGGGCGACCGCGTTCAGCTCACCGAGCGTCCGCAACTCGGCGAACTGCGCCTCGTCGTTGGCGTCCGCGATCGAGCCGGGCCGCAGCCCGTCCCCGAGCGAGTACGTCACGTCGTACGCCGCGAGAATCTCGCACAGTTCCTCGAAGTGCTCGTACAGGAAGGACTCCTGGTGATGGGCGAGGCACCAGGCGGCCATGATCGAGCCGCCCCGCGAGACGATGCCGGTCTTCCGCCGGGCCGTGAGCGGGACGTACGGCAGCCGGACGCCGGCGTGCACGGTCATGTAGTCCACGCCCTGCTCGGCCTGCTCGATCACCGTGTCCTTGTAGATCTCCCAGCTCAGCTCCTCAGCCTTGCCGTCGACCTTTTCCAGCGCCTGGTAGAGGGGCACCGTGCCGATGGGGACCGGCGCATTACGCAGCACCCATTCCCTCGTGGTGTGGATGTTCCGTCCGGTGGAGAGGTCCATGACGGTGTCGGCACCCCAACGGGTCGCCCACGTCATCTTCTCCACCTCCTCCTCGATCGAGGAGGTCACCGCGGAGTTGCCGATGTTGGCGTTGACCTTGACCAGGAACCGCTTCCCGATGATCATCGGCTCGGTCTCGGGATGGTTGACGTTCGCCGGCAGCACAGCACGCCCGGCGGCCAGCTCGGCCCGGACGACCTCGGGTTCGAGGTTCTCGCGCAGCGCGACGAACTCCATCTCCGGGGTGATCTCCCCCCGCCTGGCGTAGGCGAGTTGTGTGACGGCGCGTCCGCCCCTGCCCCGGCGCGGCTGCCGGGGGCGCCCGGGAAAGACCGCATCGAGGTTGCGGAGCCCACCCCGGGGGGAAGTGTGCTTGAGCCCGTCGTCCTCCGGTCGCACCGGCCGCCCCGCGTACGTCTCGGTGTCGCCGCGGCCTGCGATCCAGTTCTCCCTGAGCGGTGCGAGCCCACCGCGTACGTCGGTGCTCGCGGTCGGGTCGGTGTACGGGCCCGAGGTGTCGTACAAGGTCACGGTACGGCCGTTGGTCAGGTGCACGGCCCGCACCGGCACCCGCAGGTCGGGGCGTGAGCCCTCGACGTACGCCTTGTGCCAGCCGATGGTGCGTTCACTCTGCGGGGGCCTCGGCTGTTCGCTCGCGGGCCTCTCCTTCGCGGAGGCAGGGGTGTGCGCGTCCGATGTGGTCATGAGACCTACTCCCTACGCCGGCATTACCCGGTAACAGGTTCGGCGGTCGACGCAGCCTTCCCGCACTTCTCGCCGGGGTCCCGGCCGTACGGAGTTCAGCGTCCTCTCAGCCCGGTGCTCCGAGCTCCCGCGTGTACATATCGCGGCTTCACGCTAACGCCCTCCCGGGCGTGCTGAACAGAGGGCGTGTGCCGTTCTTGCGATGATCGGGCGGTGACGACACGACCCCCCACCGATCTCGGCCACGACTCCTCCCACGGCCACAGCCATCACCACGGCCCGGCGGCGCCGGGCTCAAGGAGACTGCGCACGGTCATCGCCGCCGTGCTCGTGCCGTTCACCGCTGCCGTGGTCCTGGGGCTCGTGACGCTGTGGCCCGGCGAGCCGCCCGAGCACGGGCGTTCAGGCGTGGGCTTCGACCGGCAGACCGTGGCCGGCAAGGTCGTCGGGATCACGCACATCGGCTGCAAGGACGGGACGGCGTCGAACGGTGCGTCGGGCACGGGTTCCGGGACGGCCGGGCCCTCCGAGGGCTCGTCGGGGGCAGTACCGGGCAACGGCGGGCACGCGGACGGTGTCTGCGAACAGGCGAAGGTCGAGGTCACCGAGGGCAAGGATCACGGGCGGACCTTCAACGAGCTGGTCCAGCCCGACTCCCCACGCCGACTGCACGTAGGCCAGGAAGTCGTTCTGGCCTACGCGCCGGACGCGCCCCGTGAACTCCAGTACTCCGTCACCGATGTCGGCCGAAAGCTGCCGATGCTGCTGCTTGCCGGGATCTTCGCGCTGGCGGTGGTCGCCGTCGGCCGACTGCGGGGGGTCATGGCGCTCGTGGCGCTCGCCGTGAGCTTCCTCGTGCTCACCTTCTTCATTCTGCCCGCGGTGTTGCAGGGGTCGAATCCCCTGGTGGTGGCGGTCGTGGGGGCGAGTGCCATCATGTTGCTCGCGCTCTACCTCTGCCACGGGCTGACGGCCCGCACCTCGGTGGCCGTCCTCGGCACCCTGGTGTCTCTGTTGCTCATCGGCCTGCTCGGCTCGCTCTTCATCGGGTGGGCGGCGTTGACCGGCAACACCGACGACAACACCGGGCTCGTCCACGGCCTCTATCCCCAGATCGACATGAGCGGGCTCCTGCTGGCCGGCGTCATCATCGGTTCGCTCGGCGTGCTGGACGACGTGACGGTCACGCAGACCTCGGCCGTCTGGGAGCTGAGGCAGGCCGACCCGACGATAAGCCGACGTGCTCTGTACCGCGCCGGTATCCGGATCGGGAGGGACCACATCGCCTCCGTGGTCAACACGCTGGTGCTGGCGTACGCGGGAGCCTCTCTGCCGCTGCTCCTGCTCTTCTCGCTGGCTCAGAGCGACGTCGGCACGGTCGCGGGCAGCGAGCTGGTGGCCGAGGAGATCGTCCGGACACTGGTGGGGTCCATCGGCCTGGTGGCCTCCGTCCCGGTCACCACGGCGCTGGCGACGCTCGTCGTCTCGGCCGACCGCCCCCACCCGGAGCCCGAGGGCACCTCGGTGTCCCCGCACCTTCCGACGGTGCCCGGCCCGGACCGCGGCCCGTTGCGCGGCGCGGTGCTCGGTGGCGGGGGCCGACGCCGCAAACGGTGAGACGGCCGGTGGAAGATCGCGCGCTCCGCTCGCCACGAGCGCCGGTGTCCCGCGCGGCAGCGGGGCCGCAGCAGACCGAGTCCGATGCGGCCCTTGGCACCCTTGACTTCTCCGCCAAGACCCATCGGCTCTCTCCAGGCCCCGAGGTCCGTTACCGACCTCCGGAATCAGCCCGCGCTCTGTTCCTCGCCGAGGATGCGGTGCAGGGCGTCGTCGAGGTGACTCTCGAAATCCGCCGAGGCGCGCTCCTCACCCAGCGGAACAAGCCGGTCGGTGCGGTCGAGGAACGCGACGATCGGCGCCATGCTCACCCGGAAGAGCGCGTGATCGGCTCCGACCTGCAGCCGGATGTGCATGTCGGCCGGCGGCTCCGCGTCCATCAGCGGGTCGAGTTCGACGGGGGCGACACGTACGTCGCCGTCTCCGCACGGCTCCTCGATACCGTCGCTGAGCAGGTCTCTCCCGAAGGTCCAGGAGACTGGAGCGTCCCCCGGGAGATGGAACGTCAGCCGGACGGCGTACGGATCGTCGGCCTCGTACCGAAGCTCGACGGGGATACGGAAGGACAGCTCCTCGGAAACGAGGAAGCTCATCATGACTTCTGCCTGTACGGACTCGCGCATCGCCAACCCCGTCGATTGCCGTCACCTGATCAGGGGCTCAGACCCCTGACACTCCTGACACATTGCTCAGTGCACACATCACATCACAGTGAGTGACACCACAGATACTGATTGAAGAACAAACCTGCGGGGAAAACTGTCCGCAACCTACTCGCCGAGCAGGCCGGAACTCCCACGACCGATCACCGGTATTCCGGCTGCCCCCTGGCAGATCGCGTATGCGCCGCGCCCTAGAGACACCGCACGTTCACTCCTTTGCCCCAGCGGGCCGCCTACGGAGCAGAGGGAAAGTCCGCCGCGGCAGCGGCGGCCCGAACATCGCGGAGTGTGACGCCTGGAACGGACGGCGAGCCCCTCGGGGCGCCGTCCGAGAACGGTGTGCGCCACGAGGGGCTCGAAGAGGGCACCCGAACCGGAGAGTTCGGTGAAGGTGCGGTCAACCGTGGCCAAGGGTCACTTCCAGGGCGCGAGTACAGCCTCCCCGCCATGGGCCGAGGAGGCACAGGAAGCGGCTGCGGAGTCGGGCCCCACGCCGGTGTCCGGACTGTAGCCTCTGGCGCTGTCGGATGGTGGCGGAGCGAGGAAACTTCCCCCGGGTGGGCGAACGGGCCCACGTCCTCGCCCCTCGGCACGCCCTGCGCGGGGACTGCGGGATGGTGCCCGCAGGCCGCCGCAAGGACGGGGCACCTGTCTCTGACGACAGGCCCCCGAGGTGGCGCGGCCACGCGACTGCGCGCCGAGCCGCCCTGCCTGCCTGCCTGCCTGCCTGCCTGCCTGCCTGCCTGCCTGCCGGACAGCGGCCGGACCCGCCCTGCGAGTTCCCGTGTCAGTAACGGCCGGAGGACGAACCCGAGTCCTTGAACTTGCGTACGACGTAAATCAGCACGCCCACCACCGCCACGAAAACCAGCACCTTGAACAGCAGACCGATCACGAAACTGAGGATCGAGGTGATCAGGCCACCGAAAATCACGAGGGCGACCACGGGCACGGCCACCCACTTCACCCACCACGGCATACCCGCGAATATCTCCCGAACCGCCATCGTCCCTACCTCGTCTCCCCGTAACCCGGTGCCCGCCCGTCCGTCGCTGTCGGCGGGGCTGTCGGCTGTACGTCCGGCTGCTGTACGTCCGTCTGGTCTCGATGCTAAGGCGCCATGCCTCCCTGGCGGGCGTCTCGCACCCCTGGCTCATCCCTGAACAATCCCTTAGGGGACTGCCGCCGAGCCGACTGGCCGTTCGGGGTGTCTCAGCCCTCCGGAGGCGAGAAGACGACGAGTACCCGCAGGTCCTCGCTGATGTGGTGGAACCGATGGGGGGTTCCGGCCGGCACGAAGACCACACTGCCGCGCGCGACCTCTGTCGTGTCCGGGCCCACGGTGACGGCGGCCCGGCCGCTCACCACGAAGTAGACCTCGTCCTGGCGATGAGGCTGCTGGGGGTCGGTGCTCCCCGCGTCGAGCGCGTACAGCCCGACCGACATGCTCTTCTCCCGGAGGAACTGGAGGTAGGCACCGTCGTTGACGGCCCGCTCCACCTCCAACTCGTCCAGCCGGAACGCCTTCATCGACTCGCGCACCTTTCGGTCACTCTGCTTACCTGGCCGGGCTGATCCTGTCTGCAACGATCAACCGCATGAAGAACTTCGTACTCAAGACGATCGCCAACGCGGCCGCTCTCGCCGTTGCGGTGTGGCTGGTCGACGACATCACCCTCGCCGGCCACAGCACGGGCACCAAAGTCCTCACCCTGATTATCGTCGCACTGGTCTTCGGTGTGGTGAACGTCCTGGTGAAGCCGCTCGTACAGCTCCTCACCCTCCCCCTTTTCATCCTGACGCTCGGGCTGTTCACCCTGGTCATCAACGCTCTGATGCTGCTGCTGACCTCGTGGGTGTGCGACAAGCTGGACGTCAGTTTCCACGTGGACGGCTTCTGGACAGCCGTGCTCGGCGGACTGATCGTGTCGGTGGTCTCCTGGGCGATCAGCCTGGCGCTGCCGGAGGACCGCGACTGATCCCCGACCTCCACAAGCACTAGTCACCGCCCGCCCCCCCTTTTTGGACAGCGATCGTTTTCGCTCCTTCCCTTTCTCACGAGGCCCACTTCCTCTTTCCTCGGAGTCGCCCCGGCATCGTCCTCCGACCGGAGGTGACCGATGCTGTATCCATCGCGCACGTACGACCACACAGGCAGAGGGCCGGAGGGCGAAGACAGCGCCCACAGCCCACAGAAAGGGGCAGGTCAGGATGACAGGGGAAGGCACGAGGGCGGTACGGGCGGGCTTGCCGGAGCCGACGAAGAACGCGCCGACGCTGCCGGGCCCGGTGTTCGCGGCTCACTACCATCTGCCCGGGGACGTCTCGGGGCCGTACACCTACGGCCGCGACGACAATCCGACATGGACGCTGCTGGAGCGGGCCGTCGGGGAACTGGAGGCTCCCGGGGAGGAGGTCGAGACCCTGGTCTTCGCCTCGGGCATGGCCGCGATCTCCGCCACACTCTTCTCCCAGGTCGCAGCGGGCGACATCGTCGTACTGCCGAACGACGGCTACCAGGTCCTCCCGCTGGTCCGTGAACAGCTCACCGCTTTCGGCGTCGAGGTACGCACCGCACCAACCGGCCAGGACGCCCAGCTCGACGTGCTGGACGGAGCGAAACTGCTGTGGATCGAGACGCCCTCCAACCCGGGGCTGGACGTGTGCGACGTCCGCCGGCTGGTCGCCGCAGCGCACGCGCAGGGCACACTCGTCGCCGTCGACAACACCCTGTCCACGCCGCTCGGCCAGCGTCCGCTGGAGCTGGGCGCGGACTTCTCCGTGGCCTCCGACACCAAGGGCCTCACGGGCCACGGCGATCTGCTCCTGGGGCACGTGACCGGACGTGATCCCGAACAGATGGCGGGCGTCCGGCGCTGGCGCAAGATCGTCGGCGCGATCCCCGGGCCGATGGAGGCCTGGCTCGCCCACCGTTCGCTGGCCACCCTGGAGCTGCGCAGCAGCCGGCAGAACACCAATGCCCTCGCCCTCGCCGAGGCCCTGCGACACCGCGGCGACATCAGCGGCCTGCGGTATCCGGGGCTGCCCGACGACCCGTCGCACAAGATCGCCACCGAGCAGATGCTCCGCTACGGCACCGTCCTCACCTTCACCCTTCCGTCCCGGGAACGGGCGGAGCGCTTCATGTCGAGCTTGCGGCTGGTGGAGGACGCCACGAGCTTCGGCGGCGTCCGCTCCACCGCGGAGCGTCGGCGCAGGTGGGGCGGCGACGCGGTCCCCGAGGGCTTCATCAGGTTCTCCGCCGGTGCGGAGGACACGGAGGACCTGGTGGCCGACGTCCTGCGGGCTCTCGACGAGAGCTGACGCCCGCGAGGTCTCGGTCCAAACCAGGGAGACGTCCTGTCCATGCGCTTCCGCCCCGGCCGTAACCCCTCGTTCCGGCCGGGGGCTGCGCCTACGGAGGCGGGCGGTCCGAACCTCCCCCCTCGTGGCTCGAACCGCCCCGGTTCCTTGTACGAAGGACCTTACGAGGCAGGCTAGTTGACCGACTGCCAGTGTCCAATCACGGCAGCGACAGCGGGGTATCGACATATTTGTAGTTGGCGGGTCCGGACGGACCGGAAGGAGAGGGGCCGACCGTGGACCTGGCCCTGCTCCGCACGTTCGTCACCGTGCACCGGGTGGTTCCTTCACGCGGGCCGCGGCACTTCTCGGTCTCTCGCAGCCTGCGGTCACCTCTCAGATCCGCACCCTGGAAAGACAGCTCGGCCGCCCACTGTTCCTCCGGAAGGCGCGTGGGGTCGTCCCCGCCTCGCTGGCGGAGGAACTGGCCCACAAGGCGGCACCCCACCTGGACGCTCTGGTCGCCCTCGCGGAGAACGGTCTCGCTGAAGAACCCAGCCCTTCGCGGACGCTGCATCTGGCGGGGCCGCCGGAGTTCACCGCGCAGCGTGCACTTCCCGCGCTGAGCGCGCTGACCGGCCAGGACGGGCAGGGCTTCAGCCTCCGCGTCACCTTCGGCTTCGGCAACGCCGAGGAGACCCTCGAAGGACTGGCCGCCGGTCACCATGATCTGGCCATCAGTACGACCAGGCCGCGAGGGTCCCTGCTGGCCGCCACCGCTCTGTGCGACGAGGAGCACGTCCTGGTGGCCGATCCCCGCTGGGCCGCGCGCCTGGGGCATCCGTACCTGCTGAGGGAGTCGGGTGCTGCGGCGCTCGACGATCTGCCGGTCGTCGAGGTCCACGAATCGCTTCCGCTGGTGGCCCGCTACTGGACTGCGGCCTTCGACGCCCTGCCGCCGGCCTCCGGCACCGTCGTGGTCCCGGACCTTCGGGCCGTACTCGCCTGCGCCGTGGCCGGAGCGGGTCTCACCGTACTGCCGCGGTATCTGTGCGCTGCGGCTGTAGCCCGGGGTGAGCTGATCATCCTGCTCGAACCCCCCGTTTCTCCCCTGCGTACGTACTTCCTCGCCGTGCGGACGGGAACCCTGGCCATGGCGCACATCGCCAGAGCGCACGAGTGGCTGCTGCGCTCGGCAGCGACCTGGTGCTGAGAACTGGCGCAAGCTCCGCAGCGAGGCCGCCCGCGATGTTTCACGTGGAACAACTCGGGCCACATTCCCTCCATGACCGTCCGCCCCGTGGTCAAGCGCACCGCACGAGCCGTTCTCCTCGACGGAGACCATCTCGTCCTGATCAAACGCACGAAGCCCGGACTCGATCCTTACTGGGTGACCCCGGGCGGCGGTGTCGAGCCGGAGGACCGCACCGTGATCGACGCCCTGCATCGAGAGGTCCACGAAGAGCTGGGGGCGAAGATCAGCGAGGTGGTTCCCTGCTTCGTGGACACTGTGGAACACATCGGCGAGGACGGCGGCGCGACCGGCGTGAAGGTGCAGCTCTTCTTCGCCTGCCGACTCGAATCCATGGACCTCTCACAACGGCACGGCCCCGAGATCGAGAACCCGTGCGGTAGGTACGAGATCGTGCGAGTTCCCTTCAGCAGGGTCGGGATCGCCTCGGTCCATCTCGTCCCGCTCTCTCTGCGCCACTACTTGGACGCGAATATCGAGGGAGTCGGTGCCCTGCTCTCCCCGGACCTCGCCTGACGCGGCTCCAGCGACACGTGATCCTTCCTGGTCGTCCCAGGTCGACAGCTCTGGACCTTGCCCGGACACCAGCCCAGACGCCACCTGGGTCTGCGGAACGGCCTTGAGGGCAGCACCGGGTCGGGGCCGGCGGCCGCCCCGCACCTGCCACGATCGCCACCGCGCGCATCGGACGGAAGCGCCAGCAGCCCGCGCGTACGGCGTAATGCTGAGCGTCGGCAGCCCACGGACGCGGCACAGGGATGGCGCCCCGGATTCCCTCCTCCTCACCGTCGATGCACCAGGACGCTTCTCGCTCGCCACTCCGTGTTTCACGTGAAACATTCCGGGCCGACGCTCTGGCCCGGCGTCCGAAAAGGGGGTGGACGTAGCTACCTTGCCTCCGTCAGCCTGACCCCGTGCCGTCACGCTCCTCTGCCCCACTCCCAGTCCGTAGGCTCACCCGGCGCGACCTTTCCGCCTGCACCGCTCTGGCCGAGGATCGGGGCTGGCCTCCTGAGACCCACCTGTGGTCGCTGCTGCTCAGCGCCTGCACCGGATACGGCGTCGATGACCCGCAGGGAGGGCTGGCCGCAGCCTGTGTCCTCTCGCTCTACGGCCCGGAGGAGCGGCCTGGTCTGGGCGTACTGGGGATGCTCCTGGTCGCTCGTCGGCACACGCGCCAGGGTTTCGGCCGCGCACTGGTGAACGCGGCGGCAGCGACCGCCGGGGCCGCCCCTCTGACCCTTAGCGCGACTCCTCAGGGGCTGCCCCTCTACGAGCAACTGGGCTTCACGACTACCGGAGGTGTGGCGACCCACCGAGGCCGGTTTGTGGGTGCCCCGCCACCCACCCCGTCCACCGCGCCGACGAGCACAGCACGTATCGGCACACGTCGTATCCGCACACGTCGTGCCACCGCCGGCGATCTTCACGCGATTCTGCGCCTGGACGGCGAGGTGTTCGGGCTCGACCGCACGGCGCTGCTCGCCCGGCTCCCGGCTTTCGCAGATCAGCTCCGCGTCGCCGAGGACGACGGTGTGCTCGTCGGTTACGCGGCGCGCTGGCCGGGTCTGCACGCCGATGTCCTGGGCCCGGTGATCGCCCACGACACCGCCACCGCCCAGTCCCTCATCGAAGACCTGGCGGGGGAAAGCACTCGGCCGGTCAAGGTGGACGTGGATGTCCGGCACAAGGAGCTGGGTGACTGGCTCCACGAGAGCGGGCTGGAACGTACATCCGTGAGCCCCGTCATGCTGCGCGGATCCGAGAGGCTGCCGGGCGACTGGCGCCGCCGCTTCGCTCCGCTCTCCACGGCGGTCGCCTGAGAAAGTGTTGGGTAACTAGTTGATCACTCGTGGTCGAGGTCGTCGGTGAGACGTTGGGCCGCTTCGGCTTCGATGGGGCCGTGGGGTTCGATGGTCTCGCCGGCGAGGCGGGCGGCCATGAGCCGGATCATCGCAACCTTGATCATGGCTTCGGCGTGCGCCGTCTTGCGCTCGTAGTCGCGGGCCAACCGTCTGCACCGTCCCAGCCAGGAGAATGTTCGTTCCACCACCCACCTGCGGGGCAGCACCTGGAAGCCTTTCACGTCCGCGTTGCGTGGTACTGCGACGATCTCGACGTTCTCGTTGTCCGCCGCCCAGCGGATCAGTCCGGAATCGACGCGGTTGACGTAGCCGCCGTCGACCCAGAGCAGGCCGACCTGCGGAAACAGGTCCCGAATGCCGGTGAGGACCAGTTTCGCTCCGGCCCGGTCCTGGACCGAAGCGGAGTGCACCACGGCGCGCAGTACGAGGCCGCAGGTGTCCACAGCAGATGGCGCTTGCGCCCGCGCACCCGTTTTCCCGCGTCGTAACCGATGCTCTCGCCACCCTGATGGGACTTCGCCGACTGCGAGTCCAGCACCGCGGCCGACGGCTCTGGATCACGACCGTCGGCCACCCGGATGCGGTCCCTCAACGCGTCATGCACCCGGTCCCAGGTCCCGTCGGCCGCCCATGACCTGAACCACCGGTAGGCGACGTCCCACGGCGCAAGGTCATGCGGAACCAGCCGCCAGGCACACCCGGTGCCCAGCACGTACAGCACCGTGTCCAGGACCAGCCGGCGCGAGAACTTCAGCGGACGGCCGCCGCGCCGCAGGTCACGCACGGGCAGAAGCGGCTCGATCACCGCCCACTGAGCATCCGTCAACGACGTCTCGTAGCAAGGCTTACAGGAACAGACGCACATGTAGATGATCTTCGCTGGCGCCTGACCCGCGAAGATCACCACCCGCCAGCAACAGAACGCAAGCGATCAGTTACCCAACACTTTCTGAGGCAGAGCCCTCGGCAGCTCTGGAAGCAGTCCTGGAACAGGACTCCTCAGCGGTAAGAGACAACCCCGGAATAGTTGCAGGCGCTTTATAGTTGCACGCAATGACTATTTCAGAGCATGCCCTACCCTGAATGCAGTCGCTCAGGACGGAGGAAGCCCCCCATGACCGCGACCGACCCCGCACTGACGGCGCTCGCCCACAGCTGGTCCGCCCTTTCCGTGCTGCACGGACGGATCGAGTCACGCATCGAGCGCGCACTTCAGGCCGGCCACCAGTTGAGTGTGCGCGAGTACTCCCTCCTCGACGTGCTCTCCAGGCAGCACGACGGCGAGGGCGGCCACCTCCAGATGCGCCAGGTCGCCGAGGCGGTCGTACTGAGCCAGAGCGCCACCACTCGCCTCGTGACACGGCTGGAGGACCGCGGACTGCTCTCGCGCTACCTGTGCCCCACCGACCGGCGGGGCATCTACACCGATGTGAGCGACGCCGGACGCGACCTGCTGGAAGAGGCCCGTCCGACGAACGACGCCGCTCTGCGCGCGGCCCTGGACGATGCCGCGCAAGACCCGCAGCTGGCCCCCCTCGTCACGGCGATGGAGGCCATGGAGACGGTTCAGCAACCTGTGTGACACCGTCGGTCCGAGACGGTCGCGGCAAGTCGGCGGCAGACCCGCCCCGGCTGTTCGTCACGTGCTGCTGACATCGCGGGGAGCCCCGGACGAACATCTAAGCTCGGCCCATGGCAGATCTTGAGATACGACGGGCCACGGCCGAGGACATCGCGGCCGTCGTGGACATGCTCGCGGACGACCCGCTCGGCGCCCAGCGCGAAACCCCGGACGACCTCACCCCCTACCGAGCCGCCTTCGCGCGGCTTGAACAGGACCCGAACCAGCAGCTGATCGTGGCGGTGCGGGAGGGAGAGGTGGTCGGCTGCCTCCAGCTCACCACCATCCCCGGGCTCTCCCGGCGTGGGGCCACCCGCACGCTCGTCGAAGCGGTGCGCGTGCGAGCTTCGGAGCGGAGCTCGGGCCTCGGCACCCAGCTCATGCAGTGGTCCATCGAAGAGTCCCGGCAGCAAGGGGCGAGCCTGGTTCAGCTCACCTCCGATTCCCTGCGTACCGACGCGCACCGCTTCTACGAGCGCTTGGGCTTCAAGGGTTCGCACGTCGGCTTCAAGCTCGCGCTCTGAGCCTGTGCGCATGTTTCACGTGAAACATGCGCACAGGCTCGCAGAGGTCATCAGCCGCGGTCCGCGTTGAGCGCCCTGTCGCCGGACGGCTCAGATGTCGAGTCCGCGCCAGCCCTCAGGGTCCGTCCCGCCCGGGACTGGCGCGGCCTCGTCGTAGGGCTGACGTGTGAACACGAACGAGCCGAGATCCAGATGCGTGACCTGGCCCGCGGTGTCTCGCACAGCCCGAAGCTCTTCCCCGGCGTAGTAGGAGTCCAGGCCGACCCAGGTACCGTCGCCGACCGGACGGAACCTCGACTGACGACCGCCGCCCACGAGGCCTCCCAGTTCCAGTCTTCCTTCGGCGGCCAACCGGACCGCGACCGCCTGGGTGCCCCAGTACCACGGCCCGGTCAGCGCCAGCAGGTCCTGGTCCACGACGGGGAGCGGTCGCCAGGGGGCCGGCAGCTTGGGCTCCGCGTCCGCCACGATCCCGACAAGCTCGGCGGCCACCGATCCCGCAGCCACCCCTGACGTGCAGTTGGCCAGCACCACCGCGGCGACATCGTCCTCCTCACAGGTCCACAGTCCGGCGACGAAGCCGGGCACCGAGCCCGTGTGGCCCGCGAGGGTACGGTCGCCCCTGCGCCTCAGCTGCGTCCCGAGGCCGTACGACTCGTCCCAGCCGCTCGGCGAGGCAGGAGTCCGCAGCTCCCGAACGGATTCCCCGGAGAGCACCTTGTCGTCACCGTGCATGAGGAACGCGGCGAAGCAGGCGAGATCGTCTGCTGTGGACCACAGCTGTCCGGCAGGCGCCATGACTCCGAGGTCCTCGACTTTTTCGGACTGCATGACGTCGGCCCACGGGTGCACCGCCCAGCCGCCCGCGCTCGGCGTCCGGGGCTGCACGCTCGTCCGGTGCAGCCCGAGAGGCACCAGCACCTCCTGCTGCAGTACCTCGTCCCAGGTCGCGGCGCGCAGCCGGGCGACAAGGGCGCCCAGGAGCGCGAATCCGGGGTTGGAGTAGTGGTGAAGACGGCCGCGCTCGTGGCGGAACGGCTGCTCGCCCAGCACGTCGCCCAACTCGGGCCGCAGAGAAGCGGGCGTGCGTTCCCACCAGGGTCCGGGGGTCTCGGCGGCCAGCCCCGCGGTGTGGGAGAGCAGCTGTGCGACGGTGACCTCGCCGACTCCGGTCCCCGGCAGATGCCGATCGAGGGGGTCCTCCAGACGCAGGAGACCTTCGTCCCGCAGCCGCATGACCAGGACGGCGGTGAAGGTCTTGGTGATCGAGCCGACCCGGTACTGCACGCTGCCGTCCGGCCCGTGCCCGTCCACCGAGGTCCGCGCCCCGCTCCATACCTGTCGACCGCCGCGTACCACCGAGGCGACCAACGAGGGCGCCCTCCCCTCGGACTGGGCCCGTGCGATGCGATGCAGCAGAGCCCTGCGTGTCCCTGGCAACAGCCCGGGTTCCGGAGAGACGTTCGCGAACTGGTCCTGAGGTGACGTCATGGCGGCACGGTAACGGTCCCCGCGCCACCGACAGAAGCGAGTATCGCTCCACGTAAGGCCGGGGTACGACGAGGAATCGGGATGCCGAGCGGCCGGTCGGGGTGGTGCAATGCCCGGATGCAGCTCGACGCGGATGAGGTGGTGGACCGCGGCTCGTATCCCGAGGCGGTGACACCGTGGGAACAGGCGACCTGGCGCGGTGAGGCGCTCGACTGGATCTCTCACGAACTGGACGCTCACGGTCTACGGGCATCGGGACCACGCCGGGTGCGACTGCGCCCCTGGTCCGTCCTCGTACGGTTGCCCGTCGACGACCGCACCGTGTGGTTCAAGGCGAACCCGCCCGCGAGCGCCTTCGAGGCGCCGCTGACCGACGCGTTGTCCCGCTGGGTGCCGCAGCACGTGCTGGCCCCCCTCTCCGTCTCCCCAGACCGCGGCTGGTGCCTGCTGCCGGACGGTGGCCCTCTCCTGCGGGACGTGTGGGACACCGGCCGCGCCGGATCACCTGCCTGGGAAGAGGCGCTGAGCCAGTACGCCGAAATGCAGCACTCGCTCGTGACGCGCACCGAGGAGTTGGAGGCACTCGGCGTCCCCGGGAACCGTACGCCGGACCTTCCCGAGGTGTTCGATCGTCTGGTGAGCGCCTCCGCCGTCCGGGAACTCGCCGACACACGCGAGACAGCGGCGTGGCGCCCCCGAGTCGTCGAGTGGTGCGCGGAACTGTCCAGCGCCGGAATCCCCGACGCCCTCGACCACTCGGATCTGCACGACGGGCAGCTCTTCGCCCCGGCGCCGGGTCGGTTCACCTTCTTCGACTGGGGTGACGCCGCCATCACGCACCCCTTCTGCAGCCTGCTGGTCCCCGCTCGCGCGGCCCGCGACCGCTTCGGCTCCGGCATCCTCCCCCGACTCCGTGACGCCTACCTCGAACCGTGGACCGGCAACGGCCTCACCACCGGGGAACTGCACCGCGCCCTGCACCTCGCCTGGCGCCTCGCGGCCATCGGCCGGGCCTGCTCCTGGGAGCGCCTCTTCGAAGGGAACGACGCCGACAAGAATCCCGCACGAGGAGCGGAAGTCCTCTGGTGGCTGCGTCACATGCTCACCGAACCGCCGCTCTAACCCTTGGGGTACCGCGCTCGCCCTGCCTCGCGCAACGGACGGCCGGTTCGCGCGCGCAGGACCGGTGGTCGGTCCCAGCGGTCGGTTCATCGATTGCGGACCTTGGGGGTGGGGTGTCTGATCCCGGCTATGACGATTGTGCTGGGAACGCCGGCGGTCGACGGGGCGTACCAGGCCATGGCCGCGCTGCGGGAAGGGCAGTACGACGGAGCCCCGATGCAATTGCATTCGGGGGACATTGGCTGGAACTGCCGGTTCGGAACGGCCGAGACAGCCGCGGTGGTCCGGACCTGGAGCCGGAACGGACGGATCCTCGCGGTCGGGATGCTGGACTCGCCGATGGTGATACGGATGACGGTCGATCCAGGCGCTTTCCGGGGCGAGGGCTTGGCGCGGCGGCTCGTCGAGGACTTCTCGCTGCCTGAGCGCGGCGTGCTGCCGGAGGGAGCGGTGTCGATCGAGGCGCCGCTGGGCCTGCTGCTTCACGACCTGTTGACCAAGGAGGGCTGGGGCGTCGACGAGACGTGGACGCCGCTCTTCCGCGGCCTCGCGGAGCCGGTCGAAGACCCCGGTGTGCGGATCAGGGCAATCGGACCGGAGCAGGCGCGGGACTTCGCCAACGTCCTGCGGTCGGCGTTCAACGCCTTGAGGCCCACACACGAGTACCGGCGCGCGATGTCGGCGGGACCGTTCTCCGCAGACGCCCGCTGCCTGGGGGCCTATGACGATAAGGGCAATGTGGCGGGGGTGGTGACGGTGTGGTCGGCCGGCCCGGGGAAGCCGGGGCTGGTCGAGCCGATGGGCGTACACAAGGACCACCGTGGTCGCGGCTACGGTCGGGCGATCACCGTGGCCGGAGCGGCCGCGCTGCGGGAGATGGGCTCGTCGAGCGTGCGCGTGTGCACGCCGAGTTCCAACGTCGGTGGCATCGCCACGTACAACGCCGCCGGCTTCGAGGCGCGGCCGGAGGTGCGGGACCGGATCCGGACAGCCTGACACCGTGTCTGCTCGGCAAAGCGGGCCCGGGGTGTCCGGCGCTCGCATCAACGAGGGACCGGACTCGGGCCGCCTGTGTCGCGCCACGCACGATGGTGTGTGTTAACTGCCGGGTGCGCATGCTGGCCGTGACCCATTCTTCGGCGGTGGCTTCGAGGTTCGCCTGGACGAGCTTGCGGACGTCGCCGGTGCGGCCGAGCCGGGCGACGGAGATCCAGAGCGAGTGACCTTTGCCGCAGGCCAGGGTGAGGAGGTGCCGGCCCTGACGGTGAGGCCTGCCCGAGCAGTTGGGGCGGTTGGCCTTCCCGATGCGGCACCGGGTGGGCTGTGGGTGCCGTCGATCAGGACGACCTCGGCGCCTCGCCGGACGATCTTCTTCGGGGCACGGACCACTCGCAGCCCTTCACGGCGAACAGGCCGATCAGTTCATCGCGCCGACGCCGCGCGGCGGAGACGTCGTTGCCGTCGGCCATGTCGGCCGGCCGCTGAGCACACCGGAGCACCGGAGCACCGGAGCACGCCAGAACGATCACGGCGATCCTCCCCGGGCGGCGGCCGCCCGTCCCCGCGACCGTATCGCCTTCAGGTAGCGTCGCAGCAGGTTGGCACATGGCTGACGGCGCGTCGGCGGCCGTCCGTCGGCCAGTGTGTGCGGCCGGCTGCCTCAGCTACTCGTACGGCGGCTCCCGCTTCCCGCGCGCCTCGATGTTCAGGCCCAGCACCTCGACGTTCTGCCGCACGACGACGGGACCGGCGGCCTGCCGCACAACTACCGGAAGGCGCTGAGAGCCCGTCGGCAGCGCAGCCCCAGACACCCCCGCCCCTGCCGGGGACCAGCCGCACCGGCCGACCGACCACCTCAATGGCCGACGACCCGGCCCCGGTCGCCCGTCGGCAGTCCGCTCGCTCGTCTCGCTGCACATACCCACTCCGCCAGGACGAGTTGGTCCCGCTCGGCCCGTTGCCTGGCCAGCCCCCCTTCCCGTTCGAGTCCGGCCAGATCCGCCTGCCGCGCGGTGAGCCGCGCCACCACTCCGAGGCCCGTCCTGCGCCGGACCGTAGGAGCGGCCTCTTCGACGACGGGCGGAAATCCACCAACCCGCGCTGCCGGACGATCTGCACCTCGGACTGCCGCCCACGACCAGCAAGCGCTCCCCGGAACAACGTCACATCAGCACCCCGACCAGCCCATTCAGGACGAGAAGCTTCAACGATGACTCTGCTGGACTACAGCCTTCTTGGACCCAGCGTCCAGGGTCTCCGGAAGCTTGTCGAAAGTGTCTGGAAGAACATCGAGCAGACCCCAGATCTGTTCACCGGTCCTGACTGTCAGCAACTGTTGGCACCTCCACTGCTGCGGCATCTCAGGTCGGTGCCTGAGCCGCTGCACGAGTGTAGGGAACAGGTAGTGCGTCGCCTCTGCGGCGAGGTGTTTCTGGAGCCAGTTGACCGGGAGCCGCTGGCTGAATCCGTGCGTGGCGGCCTCTTGGGTCAGGTCCAGAAGCTGAGCGGTGTCGACGGCTCGGACGGTGCGGGGAAGGCTCGGGGTCATGTCGCGATGATGCCAAGAAGCCTCCGGGGGTCCGAAGATCATCGGCGGCGAGATGCGATCTGCCGACGGGCAGGGCCCCAGACTTCCTCGAACTGCTCGGAGGTCAGCGTCTCGGGGGCGTGTCCTTCCCACTCCGAGACGGGCAGTTCAGCGGTGATCCCGAACCCGCTGTCGTACTCATCGAGGCGGCCTGCGTCCTGGGCCTGCTGCCATTCGTCAAGGGAGGCCGCTGCGAGGGGGACCAGTTCAGTTCCCTGGAGCTCGACTTGCCGGGTTACCCAGCCTTCCGCGTCGACCTCGACGTAGAACCAGGTGTCTTCCTCGTCCCAGTAGCAGCGCATCCATGTCGTCACCTGACCATGATGGCGGGGTTTCCACCCCGGGCAGATCTCAGTTGTGACAGGCCCGACCTGCTGGGACGCTCCCGAAGTGGCAGAAAGAGACGACATCACCCCACTCAACGCCGGTTGGGATGGTGCCTGTTACCGAGTTCGCGCCGGAGAGCTGGAGATGCTCTTCCTTCCAGATCCGTTCGAGGCACTGGACGAAGTGTCGATGCGGAGGTCCGTCTGCCGGACGCTTCACGCTGGAGCACAGCGATCTTCACGGTCACTGAGGTCGAACGGCTGATGACCCGCTGGGCCGACACTGGGGAGGCACTGGGGAGGCACTGAACGGTCGGTATTTCTGGTGTTCGGACGGCTTGATCGTTAAAGAGCCCGGGGTCCTGTCAATGGCCAAAGTCATCATGGGATTGCTCGACAACGGAGAGTTTCACCAGTTCCTCCACCGGATCGACGACTCCGTGTGACCCGTCCTTCAGTAAGCGGTGAACTTTCAGTTGCGCGGCCTTGAAGGCTTCTCGCGGCCTGTCTCGGGCTCATGGCCTGGGGGGTGAATCCCGCTGATTGGTCGAGCATGAAGGGTGCCCCGCAGTTCGCCGGGTTCCAGCCCTGCGCTCGTGCCTCGCGGATGCTCGCGGTGACGCCAGCCGGCCGGATGGGCTCTGCCTTGATATCGAACCAGTTGCTGGGATGCGGCTGACCGCTGGTGACAACCAAAGTCGTGCCGGGCTGGTCGGCATCGGCGATCTCCACCGCGAAAGTCAGCGCTGTCCAGCACAGTCCTTGCATGTAGGAAGGCTTCCTGCGGATTCGCCATCGATACTCGGTCTCGTCGACGGTGATCCGTCGGGACCCCTTCTTGTTCAACGCCATCACGCCCCCTCTCCCGTCTCGGACTGTAGTGTCCCGTCCTTGCCCCGCCCCTGATATTCCTGGTGGCAGTTGCGACCTCTACCCCGAACGCAGTCCGTCTGATGGCCCGGCTGCGCTCGGCTCGCTCGAAGAGGGGCTGCCGAGGTCCGCTTCGAGGCGGTTGATCCGGGTCCCCAAAGCCGACGGATGGATGCCGAGGTCTCGGGATGCATCGGTGAAGGTGGGACAGGACCGAGCTGCCATGAAGCGCGAGAGCCGCTGCCACGCGGACGGGCTGGTGAGAGCTTCGCGGAGGATGGCGGGAAGAGCCTCGGCTTCATCAGCGGCGCGCAGGGCGGAGCGGTTCAGACCCTCCGTCACTCGAAAAGGTGACAAACCTTGACCAGGAAGTCTCCCGAAGACGGCATAAGTGCCGCCAATATGCCATCGGAGCTGAGCTTATGCCGCGAAATGTGAGACCCCACAACTGTAGGTTTCCGCGACCCGTGTCACCTGCCGCGTCTCTGACCTCGACGGTTCTCGGGCTTCTCAGGCCGTGTCATCTGCTGGATTCCCAGCTGCGTGTCACTTTCCTGGCCTGCCCGGTAGCGGAATCGGAGGTGGTCACTAGGTTCGGATCATGACGATCACGTATGAGTGGCGGGGCAACGTCGACAATTCAGCTCTCAACAAGCTGCATGCCGAAGGGTTCGATCACCCGGTCGGCCAGACGGACTGGCGGGCAAGGCTTCAACGTCACAGTCTCGGCTGGGTCTGCGCCTGGGACGATGATCATTTGGTCGGCTTCGTTAACGTCGCCTGGGACGGCGGCGTCCATGCGTTCGTCCTGGACACGGTCGTGGCTCAGCGCAATCGTTCAAACGGGGTGGGAGCTGAGCTGGTCAAGACAGCTGCCGAGGGATGCCGTGCTGCGGGGTGCGAGTGGCTGCATGTCGACTTCGAAGAGCACTTGCGATCGTTCTACTTCGATGTCTGCGGCTTCAGAGAGACGGCGGCAGGACTGATCGCCTTGTGACCTTGGGCCTCCCAGGCCTGGGGACTGTCCTGAGAGGCTGTCGGGTGGCTGGTCATGTACAGCGCGTGAGAGGTCGCGTTCTGCCACGGGCATGGCGGCGGCCCCGGAATGATCACGTGGTGTGTGCCAGTGCGACAACTCCGAGGCCGTCAGCGGCCCATGCTATCCGTCCAGCCTGACCGATGAGATGTGGGAGATCATCCAGCCGCTCCTTCCCGTCGTGACCTGCGAAAAGGCGGCGGGGTGCGCAAGTATCCGGACCGGCTGGTGCTCGACTCGGTCTTCTACGTGCTGCGCTCGGGCTGCCAGTGGCGAATGCTGCCGCGCGATCTGCTGCCCTGGGACGCGGCCCACCGCTGGTTCACCAAGTGGCGCCGGGACGGCACCTGGGACCGGGTCCACGACGAGCTCCGCCGTCAGGTCCGCATCGGGGCCGGACGCGATCCCGAGCCGTCGGCCGCCGTGATCGACGCCCAGTCGATCAAGACCAGCGAGGGCGGCGAGGCCCGCGGATTCGACGCCGGCAAGCGGACGACAGGCCGCAAGAGACATGTGATCGTGGACACGATGGGCCTGCTCCTGGTCGTCGCCGTCACCTCCGCCTCCGTTCAGGACCGGGCCGGAGGCCGCGCCGTCCTGGCCCGGCTCGCCGCCGGCTTCCGCACGGTCAGCCTGGTGTGGGCCGACGGCGGATACGCCACTTGATTCCACGCTCCTTTCATGGGCCCGCGATACGTTGAACATCGTCGTCGAGATCGTGAAGCGGACCGACGACGTCAAGGGTTTCAAGGTCCTGCCCCGCCGGTGGGTGGTGGAGCGGAGTTTCGGCTGGCTCGTCCGAAACCGTCGGCTGGCCCGCGACTACGAACGGCTGACGGCGGCCTCCGAGGCCATGATCAAGGTCGCGATGATTCGTCTGATGCTCGTCCGACTCGCCGGGCAGTCATCGCGGTGGAGCCACGAATCGGACCGCAAGACCACCCGGGCCGAAACCATCGAGAACCTCATCGCAGCGTAATCAACCAGCCACCCGACAGGCTCTCAGCCGTACCGGCGCAGCCACCGCTGTACCCATCGGCCCCCCCTGCGTTTCCCGAGGCGACCCATCGGCGGCAGAACGCTAGGGTCCTGCCCCGGCAGGCGCGAAGACGACGACTGGGGAGGTCCTGTACACGAAGGGGGGAACTACTCGCTCACTCGGCATGATTTCCAGCCCCGTGTCCTATTGGCCACGCGGTGGCCATCGCCGGTGGAAAGTGGCCACGGGATCTGGAAACCTACAAACTGTAGGATCTCGCCGCTCGTGACATAGCTCGGTGCCGTGACCTGTGTCTATCTGGTTGTCTCATGGCTTGGCCGATGAGTTCTGTCTCATCGCCGTGTCATTTCCTCTGCGGGTTCCTCCGGGCCGCAGCGGCCACGCGTTTCCCGACGCGGGTCAGTTTCACCGTCAGGGCAGCAGGACAACCTTGCCGAGGTTGGCACGGGCTTCGATGATCTCGTGCGCTCGTGCCGCATCAGCCAGCGGAATTTGGGCGTGAACGACTGACTGCAACCGCCCGGACAGGGTCAGCTTCCACAACTCCTCGCCATGCTGGTCATAGAGCTCGCGCTGAGTGTTGGCAAACCTCGCCATGGTGAGGCCGGTGATGGTTTTCGATCCTGCCAGGAGGTCGAAGGCGGGAACGGTGCCGCCGCCCGAGTTGAAGAAGACGAGTCGCCCGCCGGGTGCAAGGGCGGAGACGGCGCGTGGGAGTAGATCTCCGCCGACTCCGTCCAGGACGACGTCGACTGGCTCCCCCCAGTGCTCGCTGTCGTAGGTCACGATCTCGTCGGCGCCGAGACCGCGGAGGAACTCCGCCTTGGTGTGCGAGCTCACGGCCGCGACGACCCGTTCAATGCCCTGAAGCTTGGCCAGTTGGACCGCGAGATGCCCCACTCCGCTCGCCGCGCCCGTGATCAGGACCGACTCGCTCACGAGGGGGCGGGCCGTGGCGAGGGCGGCGAGGGCCACGTGTCCGCTGCGCACCAGCGCGACGGCCTGGACGGCGCTCGCTCCGTCCGGTATGCGGCTCGCCATGAAGCCGGGAACAACCGCCAGTTCGGAATACGAGCCGCCGCTGAATGTGAGCGACGTGATGCGGTCGCCGACCTCGAAATCCGTCACGTCCGGGCCGAGTGTGATCACTGTTCCGGCGACCTCGCCTCCAAGGACTCCCGGTAGCGGCGCCCTGCCGCCTTCTCCGCGAACCTTGCGCACGGAGGGAAGGGTCACGCCGATGGCTTCCGTGCGGACCAGCAGTTCCCCGGGGCCGGGCTTGGGGACCTCCGCATCTTCGACGCGGAGCACTTCCGGACCGCCGTACTCATAGAAACGAACCCGCCGCATGCACGCCTCCAGGTCATTGGGAGACCCAACGATAGCGAAAGGTCGTAGGGAACCCCAATGATTTTCTGGTTAGTCTGGCCCCATGCCCGAGACCGCCCGCGCTCCCGCCCGTATTCGCTCCCTCCCCAGCTGGCTCCTGGGCCGTGCCGCAGCTCGGGGACACCGGCTCGTCGCCGAAGCCCTCGCTCAGGTGGGCATGCGGATGATGCACCATGCGGTCCTGTCAGCCGTTGCCGAACAGGGACCCGTATCGCAGGCCGAGCTGGGCCGCAGCCTGAGCATCGATCCCAAGGACATGGTCGCGATCCTCAACGACCTCCAGAACGACGGCCTCGTGACCCGCGCGCCGGACGCCAAGGACCGCCGCAAGAACGCCATCGCCCTTTCACCGGGTGGGAAACTTCGCCTGCTTCAGACGGAGCAACTAGGCCGTGAGGCAAACGATGAGCTGACGGCCGTCTTGACGCCTAGCGAGCGAACCCAGCTCATGGGTCTCCTCGCGCGCATAGTCCAGCGGGAGGAGCCCTGCGCCGAAGCCGACCCGGGTGGCAAATAGCGGCTCGTCACACCTGCCTGGGAAGACAGCGAGGCAGCAGTCCCATCCCAGGTCAGAGGGCCTCAGTACCGTTTCCGGTTCTCCGTCGGCGCCTTCCGCTGGATGCAGGTGGCTTGCTCTCCGGCACGGAGGGCGGCGTCGTGGCTTGCTCCGCCGCGAGGGCGGAGGGGGATGTCGTAGAGGTGAGCCCAGCGGGCCATGTTCGCGGTGCTCATGCCGGTTTCACGGGCGAGGTCGGGCAGGGTTCGACGGCGGTGGACGTACTGCTCGAACAGCCAGCCCCGTTCGATGGTGCCGCGGCGCTTGTAGTCCTGGGGGCCGACTCGGAGCGGGATGCCGTACTCCCTGGCGAGGCCGGTCAGCACCTTGCGGGAGAAGCTGGTGAGGGCGGCGATCTGCTGAAGCGAGCGGTGTTCGTCCAGGTAGAGGCGGGTGAAGGTCTCTTTCGGTACTTCCTGACGAGCTTTGAGGAGAATGAGGCCAGCCGCCCGGGCGGTGTTCGGGGTCGGTGGGGGTGTGGGGGCGGGATGTTCGTCCAGCACGAGGCGAATTGACTCGATGCTGGTGTTGAAGGTCTCGGCCGCATACTGGGCCGGGTTCTTGCGCTGCAGGACGAGCTGGTGCAGCTCGGCAACATTGATGCGGTCCGGATCGGGTCCGGGCAGGGCGAGTCCGGTCAGCAGGGTGACGGGCGGTTGCCAGGTCACCGGCTCGTCGTGGATGTGGTGGGTGGCGAGGAAGGTGCGGGACTCCTCGGCCAACGTGTGGGCCCTCCGGGGTTTGGATGGTGGCGAAGCGGACGGCCTCGGCCCGGAACCGTGCTTCGTTGATGCTGGAGTGGCCGGGGGCGGCTTCGGCGGGAAGGCCGCTGATGCGCTGGAACAGCTGGCAGCGGACGACACGCTCGCGGAGCCCATTGCCGGGCATGGCGCCGGTGCGGCGGCAGATGTCCCGCCAGCGCTCGTGCGGGAGCAGCTGGGTGTAGTCCAGGCGGCGGCGCCGCTGGTAGTCGATGGGGACCTCAGCCGTGTCGAGATGATCGGAGAGCCGGACCAGTGCAGTGACGGTGTCCGCCCAGTGAGGCTGGTCGTCCAGTATCTGCAAGATGCGGGAGATCCCGATGCCGTCAGTGACTGCTCCGAGGTGTTCAGCAGCGTCCTCAAGGCGGACCTTGCTGCCGATGACCAGCAGGGACGCGGCCAGGACCGGGGCGAGAGTGCGGGGATAGACGCCGTCGGCAGGAGTGAGCCGGACTGCCCAAGCCGGCCAGAACATGCTGGGGATCTTCCGTGCCCGACGGGTGATCTCCCGGAGGGTTCTTTTCGGGAGCCGGGGCATGGCGGTGGGAGTGCGATAACGGAGGTGTTCGCTGGGCCGGAGCGAGGGGGCGAGAGCTGCCAGATTCACCGCGCTCAGCACGGGACTCTGTCCGCGTCCCCAGCTGTCGATGCTGGTGGCGCTGATCTGCCAGAGCTCCTCACGCATCGCTTCCAGCAGGCCACGCAACTCGGTCCCCGCCCGGTGAACATCGGGCTGTCCGAGAACGTGCAGGGCGATGCTCACCGCGACGGCCGTACTCACGGCACGCGGTGGGGCCATAAAGCCGGGCCGTTCCACCGCTCGCAGGGCAAGGAGGGAGCCGGGATCGACCGTGAAGTGGTCCTCGGCGATGTCCGCCGGGGCCAGGTTCCGGATGTCGTGTTCGGGCAGGTCTGCCAACACCCGCCCGCCGATGGCCCGGAGATCAGCCAGTGCCGCCCGGGACGGCTGCGGGCTGAGCGCGTAGGGGCCGAAGTCTGCGACGTCCGTCTCGATGACGTTCATCAGCAGCTCCTGGTCCCTGAGCGCGCGATGCGCATCGGGCAGCCGGAGCGTACGGGTCTGTGAAAGATCGAAGCCGCAGCCGCCGGAGAGCGGACCGCCCTCGTAGGCGGCCGGATTGCCGCAGTGTCCCGGGCGGGGAACGACTCGCCCGGAGCGAGGCCGCTGACGGGGAATGCGCCCGCACTCAGGGCAGCAGTCCGCCAGCAGCCGGGTATGGCGAGGACAGGCGAAAGCCCAGCCCAGGCGCCAGAACAACTGCCACCGTCCGCCGGTTTCCCGCAGGCAGTCCGGGCAGAACCGCGAGCCCCGGCCGCGCCCCCAGAGGACACGCCGGTTCACATACCGCCGCTCGAAATTGATGTCCACGGCCCGTGAGTCGAAACGGGCGAGCGTCATGCCCGTCACTGCCTGCTGGTCCAGCCCGCTCGCATGCGTGATGGCCGCGATCTGCTGCTCTTTGAGCAGAATCGTCCAGTCCGAGGGGATGCCCCGAAGGTGGTTCCCGGACCGGCCCCTGACCGGGAGTCCCAGATGCCCCAGCACCTCGCCGAGCTGGGTATCCAGCTGCTGGGCCAGCGCCTCCAGCCAGGAATCCAGCGCCTCTCCGTCAAGCGGTGCGAACCGGATGGGCCAGGTCCGAACGGCCGCGTTCATGCTGTCTTTCGGCGCCGCGGCCGGCTCGTCAACTTTCTTTGCTCCAGGGCTGCTTCTAGTTCTCGGCGGGCAGATTCGGACGCCTCGTCGTTCCTCACCCCGTCGAGGAGGTCGCGGTCCAAACGCTCGCTGCCGGTGCGGACCGCCCGCTGGCAGCCGCGGTTGATCAGTGTCATCAGTGAGCCGATGTGGCCGGTGCTGCGGGCGAAGCGGTAGTCGGGCAGGTCCTCTGCGAGCATCCCGGGATGTGCGTCGGCCAGCACGACGCGCTGTTCGAGAGCCAGCAGCATCTGCCGCCATTCCCGTCGGCCGACCTCGGACTCGATCGTGAAGGGCCGCATGCCCAGCCGGGTGGTGCGGCGCCCGGTCTGGGCGAAAGCGGCATCCCGTCGGGCATCGCCTTCGCTGAAGAGCCCCTTGTCGGCGAGGCCGACGCCGATCAGCAGCAAGGTCACGGGGAACTCGTTCGCGATCCATTTGAGGTGGTTGCTGACCTCGATGCCGTTCGTCTGGTTCCACTTGAGGAAGTGCACGTCGTCCAGAGCCAGGAGCCGGACCTCACAGGACAACACGCAGTCCAGGGCTCGCTGCCCGAACTGGGCAGTAGTGCCGCGAGCCCGGCCCGGGTGGCCGAAAAACTCCAGCAGAGCCCGATTGAGGTCCTTCATCCCGGTGTTCCCCGTCAGCCCGACCCGGCAGACCGGCCACCGCTCATTGCCCTTATCGGTGAACTCGCCCCGCTCGGCGATCTCCCGGCGGTGGAACTTGCGGGCGAACGCGAGGACCGAAGTCGTCTTCCCCAGGCCGGGGAACGCGTCGATGGCCACCGCGCCTTTGGCCTTGTCACCGTCTTGCAGATTGCTGTCGACGATGTCCCACAAATCCTCATGCAGAGAGGTCAGTTGAGGAGTCTTCAGCGGGCCGATGTTCGCATGCCACTCCCGCCGCAGCAGGTCGTACTCGGCTCTCGGCCCCTCACCGAGTGCATTCAGCCGACGGCGGGTCAGCGTCACGGGCTTGGCGCGAAGGGGAGTCTCGGCGAATGCCTTGAAGTCCTCCTTCCGCGACAGCGCCAGATTGCCCAGCCCCGGCGGACTTGCCGTACTCACACGTCCTCCAGAGCGTCCGCGTAGAAGTCCTCCTCGGCGGCGAGGTCCTCCAGATCGGCCTCGTCGTCATCGCCCATCTCGGCGATCTCCGCCAGCGGTTCTTCCGCAGGCTCCTCCAGGTCCTCGGCCTGGCCCAGGGCTTTGCGTACTGAGGGAAGCGAGACGATGACCTCCTCCTCGGTCTGGGGCAGTTCGAGGCCGGCCTGCTCGCGCGAGAGCCGCAGGACCATGCGCCGTTCCACCAGGGTGGTGCCCAGCCCGAGGTTCCAGCGCTCCAGCAGATCAGCGACGGCGAGCCGGTCGTCGGGGTAGCGGTACTTCTCCGCAGCCAGCTGACGGGCGAACTTGAGCGCGTCCTCACTCAGCGGCATACGCGCCGACGGCGCGTGTTCCCAGGTCAGGGCATGCCACTCGCGGGTCGTAGGGTTGCGGAAGTAGATCTGGGTGATGTCGTCCGGGTCCACCTGGAACGGCCAGCCGTTCTTCACCGGGCCACCGTAGGGACTACGGATACCCGTCTCCGGCAGGCCCGGCCCGCTGTAGCGGCGGCGGCCGATCTCCACGCCGTAGTGCTGGACCGTTCGCCACTTCGTGGGCAGGAACTCGAAGGCGAGGTCACGATCGCGAGGCACCTCGATGTAGCCGGCTCGGGCCATGCCGTGTTCGAACATCTGGGCCGGGGACATCCGCAGCCCCGGCAGACCGGGATCGACCAGGCTGGAGTGCGGACGACAGTGGTACTTCGTCGCGGTCCACTCCCGGATGATCTCCTCCAGCTCATCGAGGAAGAAGAACGCCTCTCCTTCCGGGTTCTCGCCGCGAGAATGGATGTCCGGACCCTTGTAACCGGGCAGGGCTTGCAACAGGTCCTCCCGCAGGGTGCGGAAGAACCGCTCGACCGGCCCTTTGTCCCGGCTGGTCCGCAACCGGGCAGGCTGGATCGAGATCCCCATCCGCCGGCAGACGCTGCTGAGATGGTCCGAGACGTAGACCTTGCCGTGGTCAACTACCAAGGTCTCCGGCACGATCGGCGGCGAGGCCAGACCGATCCCCTCGACTGCGACGTCGACCAGCGCGGTGCGCGGGATTCCGTGCTCGGGCCAGACCGCCCCTTGCGGCCAGTCGCGGCCGAACGGCCGGGGCCGGAAGGACTCGAAGAGCACCGCGGCAACGTCCACGGCCTTCGTGGACACCGGTGTCACCCGAATCCCGGTGATGCAGCGGGTGTACCAGTCCATCCCGACGCTCAACTCAGCCTGCACCCACCGCAGTGTGAACGGATCGAACGCGAACACGTCCAGCCGAGTGGAGTCCATCAGCAGGTACTCACCCGGCCTGGTCGGCCGCAGCTTCCCGTACGGACCCTCCGGGCGCCCCGCGATATCCCGGTTGCGCTTCGTACTCAGCCGGAACAGCGGATGCCGCCGCTCCAACTCCTCCAACAGCCGAAACGCCGTCGCCCGGCTCGGCTGCGGCACTACCCCCGCCCCGAACCGCGCGATCACCCTCGCCCGGGTCCGCTCAATCACCATCGTCCGCGACGGCTTCGACTGGTCGGCGTGCTCGACCATCACCTCCACCGCGGTCTCCACCCACCGGTCATCGGCCTTCGTCTCAGGGCGCCGGACCCCCTGTTCCAACGAGGCCAACCCGGCCTCGCCGTGGCGCCGGTAGTCCTTCACCCAGCGCTGAACCGTACGCGTGTTGACGCCAAGCTCGGCCGCTTTGGCTGCGTAACGGTCGTAGAGCGGCCGGTCAGACGCATATTCCTGCCTCGGCTCGCCCTCCGAGGCCAGCTCAGCAGACCCGGACCGAAAGCCCGTGAGGACTTCACGGATATGCGCCGCGCGTTTCAACACCCGGCTCCGCGCAGCCTCGGATAACTGGCTCAGGATCACGTCGGCCGCATCCTCGCCGTCATCCGCAGACGGTCCAGGCCCCTCCGGAATGACAATGGCCCGATCGGACACCAACAGTTCCTTGACAGCCAACCGCAGAAGCCGTCCGCGACCGTCCTTCAGGACCACCTCGTTGCCCGCCGCGGTGATGGCCAATTCGACGACCTCAACGGATTCACCGTCGTAACGAAAGCGAGTACCGACTCCCACCCGTGTCGCCGCCTGGCTCATGCAGGCCTCCTCAATCGGTGCCGATCACCCAGCGGAGCGGTCAAGTCAGTGGCCAATTCGCCCCGCCAGAGCAGGTGCAGGACAGACGACCGGACCGCAGCGGGTTCCTGAGAAGACAGAATCTCGACGACCTCGGCCAGGGCCTGCCCGTTCACTTCGACGGACCGCACCTGATCCAGCAGCCTGTCGTCGAAGAGCCAGTCCCGGCGGTAGCCCGCCAGGAATCGAATGTTCTCCAATTCCACGGCCGGAGGCTCGCTCCAGACCTCGTACTTCCATCCGCGCGACTCGACCACCCGGCGGGTCCAAGCGAAGGTGAACGCTACCTCCGGCATGGATAACCGGTGCAGCGGCTTGACGTCGACAACCATCGGCACTTGCTCGGTGATCAGGAGATAGTCCGGGATGTGCCGGCGGACCTTTCCCTCCAGCACTGCCTTCAGCAGGAAGGGCTGAGCCACGATGCCGCGTACAGACCGGTCGAAGTCAGCAAAGAGCAACCGTGACAGCTCCAGGCGCGATTCGTAGATCACGTGATCGCGCATCGTCGAGGACCAGTAGGTGCCCGAATAGTGCTTCTGGCCCTTGTACCAGCGGAACGTCCTCCACGGCGCCGCTCCGGAAAGGACCGCGCTGCCCACACTCGTCCACGGCTCGTCCTCAACGACACACCCTGATGTACGGAAGCTCACGGCTGCCAGATCAGATGCCATCGTGCCTCGCCCCCAGCGTCGGTCCGCGCTGTTTCCAAGCAGTCGATAACAGCGTGGATCCAACAGCGGTACCGTCGCTAGAGGCGAGCACATCGCCCACACGATTGAGCGAATCCGGGCTGTACCCCTTGGCAGTCTCACGACGATGTCGTAAACGACATCCGTACGGCATCGGCCGTGAGATTACGACACGGGGCGCGAGACCCTACAAACCCGCTTCAGGTCTGTGCCATGTCCACGAACCGGGAGTAGTGGCCCTGGAAGGCGACCGTGATGGTGGCCGTCGGGCCGTTGCGGTGCTTGGCGACGATCAGGTCGGCCTCGCCGGCGCGGGGGGACTCCTTCTCGTAGGCGTCCTCGCGGTGGAGGAGGATGACCATGTCCGCGTCCTGTTCGATCGACCCCGACTCACGGAGGTCGGAGACCATCGGCTTCTTGTCGGTGCGCTGCTCAGGACCACGGTTGAGCTGCGACAGCGCGATGACGGGGAGTTCGAGCTCCTTGGCCAGCAGCTTGAGGTTTCGGGACATGTCCGAGACTTCCTGCTGACGGCTCTCGGGCCGCCGCGATCCCCCGGACTGCATGAGCTGGAGGTAGTCGATGATGACCAGCTTGAGGTCGTTGCGCTGTTTCAGCCGACGGCACTTCGCGCGGATCTCCATCATCGACAGGTTGGGGGAGTCGTCGATGTAGAGCGGTGCCGCGGACACGTCCGGCATCCGGCGGGCCAGCCTGGTCCAGTCGTCGTCGGTCATGGTTCCGGAACGCATGTGGTGCAGAGCGACCCGGGCCTCCGCCGACAGCAGACGCATCGCGATCTCGTTACGGCCCATCTCGAGGGAGAAGATGACGCTGGGAAGGTTGTTGTTGATGGCCGCCGCCCGCGCGAAGTCCAGCGCGAGAGTCGACTTGCCCATGGCGGGGCGGGCCGCGATGACGACCATCTGCCCCGGGTGGAGTCCGTTGGTCAGGGAGTCGAAATCGGTGAACCCGGTCGGTACCCCCGTCATCTCTCCGCTGCGCGAGCCGATCGCCTCGATCTCGTCGAGAGCGCCCTCCATGATGTCGCCGAGCGGCAGGTAGTCCTCGCTGGTCCGCTGCTCGGTGACGGCGTAGATCTCGGCCTGCGCTCCGTTCACGATCTCGTCGACGTCCCCGTCCGCCGCGTACCCCATCTGCGTGATGCGCGTTCCGGCCTCGACCAGCCTGCGCAGCACCGCCCGCTCGTGGACGATCTCCGCGTAGTACTCGGCGTTCGCCGCGGTCGGCACCGTCTGCACGAGGGTGTGCAGATAGGGGGCGCCACCGATCTTGGTGATCTCTCCACGCCGGGTCAGTTCCGCCGCGACCGTGATCGGGTCGGCCGGCTCCCCCTTCGCGTACAGGTCGAGGATGGCCTGAAAGACCGTTTCGTGTGCGGGACGGTAGAAGTCGGCGCCCTTGATCACCTCCACGACGTCGGCGATCGCGTCCTTGGACAGCAGCATGCCGCCGAGTACGGACTGCTCCGCGTCGAGGTCCTGCGGCGGTACGCGCTCGAACCCGCCCGCGTCCCAGGAGCCGCCCTCGCGACCCCGGTCGTGCTGATCCTCCTTGCCGCTGTTGCGGCCCTCACCACCGGTGCCGTCCTCGCGCCGTCGACGGGAAGCAGGGAGACGGTCCCCCGGACCACTGTCGGCCCATGGGTCGTCCAAGGGCTCGGAGATGCTCACCGGGCCGCCTCCTCCTGTCCGCGACGCGGACCTCGCCGTGACCACCATTCGTACGGCACGACACTGACAAATCGAGAAGCCCGCATCCGGTTCGGAGGCGTCGGTTTTATGACGTTTCCGGGCTGCCGAGGCACTGCGGGCGACGCCCCACGTTAGGCCCGTCTGCACCGTCAGCCAATCTGGTTATCCACAGGCGCTGTGGATGAACGGCCCAGAGCTGTGGAGAACTCGCCGGATCCTGTGCATGAGCCGGTGGACAGCGCTGTGAACAAGCCCGCAGACCTTCACACAGACCACGCCTGAGCTGCGAATACTCCGTCCACCGCTTGTGCAGGAGAAAAAGTTTTCGCAGCGGGCCAAGTTCGGGCGACCAGACGCGCCGACTCCTTGGAGCATCCACCACTTGTAAGAGTCCCGAACGCTTTGCATCCCTTACCTGTGGAAGATTAGATTGGGCCTATGACACAGGTCCCCGGCTCGGCCCGAGCCACTCGCCGCCAGCACGACCGGGAGATCATCGCACTCGCCGTGCCCGCGTTCGGCGCGCTGGTCGCCGAGCCGCTGTTCGTCATGGCGGACAGCGCCATTGTGGGCCACCTCGGCACCCCCCAACTCGCCGGACTCGGAGTCGCCTCCGCCCTGCTCACCACCGCGGTGAGCATCTTCGTCTTCCTCGCCTACGCAACCACCGCCGCAGTATCCCGCCGGGTCGGTGCGAAGGACCTCGGCTCAGCCATCCGGCAGGGCTTGGACGGCATCTGGCTGGCCCTGCTGCTGGGCCTTCTCGTCGTCGCCTTCGCCCTCCCGGCCGCCCCCTGGCTCGTCGACGTGTTCGGTGCCTCCAAGACCGCCGCGCCCTACGCCATCACCTACCTGCGGATCTCGGCGCTCGGCATCCCGGCCATGCTGATCGTGCTCGCCGCCACGGGTGTTCTGCGCGGTCTCCAGAACACCCGCACCCCCCTGTACGTCGCTGTCAGCGGCTTCCTCGCGAATGCCGCCCTCAACGCTCTCCTCGTCTACGGCGCAGAACTGGGGATCGCCGGCTCCGCCTGGGGGACGGTGATCGCCCAATGGGGTATGGCCTTCGTCTACCTCGTCGTGGTCGTCCGTGGAGCGCAACGGCACGGGGCCTCCCTGCGGCCGGACCTCGCCGGGATACGAGCCAGCGCCCGGGCCGGCGCGCCACTCCTGATCCGGACCTTGTCGCTCCGCGCCATCCTGATGATCGCCACCGCGGTGGCCGCCCGGCTGGGGGACGCGGACATCGCCGCCCACCAGATCGTCCTGTCGCTGTGGAGCCTGCTCTCGTTCGCACTCGACGCGATCGCGATCGCCGGTCAAGCCATCATCGGCCGTTACCTCGGCGCCGAGGACTCCCGAGGCGCACAGGACGCCTGCCGGAGGATGGTGCACTGGGGGATCACTTCGGGAGTAATCCTCGGCTTGCTCGTCGTCGCGGCCCGGTCTCTGTTCGTCCCTCTGTTCACGAGCGACTCCACCGTCCATGACGCGGCTCTACCCGCTCTGCTCGTCGTGGCAGTGGTCCAGCCCGTATGCGGCATGGTCTACGTACTCGACGGCGTCCTCATGGGGGCAGGGGACGGCCCCTATCTCGCCGGGGCCATGATCATCACGCTGGCCGTGTTCACACCAGCCGCCCTCCTGGTCCCGGATCTGGGCGGTGGCCTGACGGCCCTGTGGGGGGCCATGGCCCTGATGATGGTCGTACGCCTGCTCACCCTGTGGCTGCGCTCGCGTTCCGGTCGTTGGGTCGTCACCGGCGCCAGTAGATGAGCCCATGTTTCACGTGAAACATCCGGCTATGTTTCACGTGAAACATAAGAGATCGCCCCAGACAGGCAGATCCGGCACAGACCGGCGAAGCCCGGGCACGCAGAAGGGCCGCACTCCCGCCGGGGAGTACGGCCCTTCCCGGTCGTACCGGGCACTCACGCGCTCAGTCGTACCGAAGGCTCACGCGGCCTTCAGGCGCTGACAACCTCGATGTTGACCTTCGCGGCCACCTCGGGGTGCAGACGCACCGACGCCTCGTGGGCGCCGAGCGACTTGATCGGCGAACCCAGTTCGATGCGGCGCTTGTCCACGTCCGGACCACCAGCAGCCTTGATCGCCGAGGCGACGTCGGCCGGGGTGACGGAACCGAAGAGACGGCCGGCCTCGCCGGAACGCGTGGACAGCCGGACCTTGACGCCTTCGAGCTGCGCCTTGATCTGGTTGGCCTGCTCGATCGTCGCGATCTCGTGGATCTTGCGAGCACGACGGATCTGCGCGACGTCCTTCTCGCCACCCTTGGTCCAGCGGATCGCGAAACCACGCGGGACCAGGTAGTTGCGAGCGTAACCGTCCTTGACGTCGACGACATCGCCGGCGCCGCCGAGGCCAGAGACCTCGTGGGTGAGGATGATCTTCATTAGTCGGTCACCCTTCCCTTATCGCGCGGTGGACGTGTAGGGCAGCAGCGCCATCTCACGGCTGTTCTTGACGGCCGTGGCGACATCGCGCTGGTGCTGAGTGCAGTTGCCGGTCACGCGGCGGGCACGGATCTTGCCGCGGTCGGAAATGTACTTCCGCAGCATGTTCGTGTCCTTGTAGTCAACGTACGTGACCTTGTCCTTGCAGAATGCGCAAACCTTCTTCTTCGGCTTGCGCACAGGCGGCTTCGCCATGGTGTTTCTCCTGTTTGATCAAGAAGTTGGGGTCGCGCCCACCCTTTAGAAGGGGGGCTCGTCCGAGTAGCCGCCGGCGCCGCCGCCGGAGTTTCCACCCCAGTTGCCGCCGCCACCCTGCTGCCCGCCGCCGGACGGAGCGCCGGTGGCCCAGGGGTCGTCGGAGGGAGCTCCGCCGCCGCCCTGCTGCTGACCGCCACCGGGGTTTCCACCCCAGCTGCCGCCCTGCTGGCCGCCACCGCCACCGCCGCCGTACCCGCCCTGGCCGCCCCGGCCCGTGGTCTTGGTGACCTTGGCCGTGGCACTGCGCAGGCTGGCGCCGACCTCGTCGACGTCCAGCTCGTAGACCGTGCGCTTGACGCCCTCGCGGTCCTCGTAGGACCGCTGCTTCAGCCGGCCCTGCACGATGACGCGCATGCCGCGCTGGAGCGACTCGGCGACGTTCTCCGCAGCCTGACGCCAGACCGAGCAGGTCAGGAACAGGCTTTCGCCGTCCTTCCACTCGTTGGTCTGCCGGTCGAAGGTGCGCGGAGTGGACGCGACGCGAAACTTCGCGACGGCCGCGCCGGAGGGCGTGAAGCGCAGTTCGGGGTCGTCGACAAGATTGCCGACCACCGTGATGACGGTCTCGCCTGCCATTGGGGGTACCTCTCGGCGGGTTAGCTCTGGGTGCTTGACTAGCTACTCGAAGCCCGTGAATCCCTGAGCTGGAGAGCTCAGTGGGTCTCGGGACGGAGGACCTTGGTCCGGAGGACCGACTCGTTCAGGTTCATCTGACGGTCGAGCTCCTTGACGACCGCAGGCTCGGCCTGGAGGTCGATGACCGAGTAGATGCCCTCGGGCTTCTTCTTGATCTCGTACGACAGACGACGACGGCCCCAGGTGTCGACCTTCTCAACCTTGCCGTCGCCCTCACGGACGACAGACAGGAAGTTCTCGATCAGGGGAGAGACAGCGCGCTCCTCAAGATCGGGGTCGAGGATCACCATCACCTCGTAGTGACGCATATGTAACCCACCTCCTCTGGACTCAGCGGCCACGGTCGATCCGTGGCAGGAGGGTTGTCATGCGTTGCGACGGTACTGGCCCCCACTGACAACCGGCGTCCACCAGCGAGAAGCGGGTGGGGGGCGGTTTTCCAGCGGGCAGACAGACACCGGCGCAGACGGTACACAGTACCCGCACACCCGCTTCCGGTTGAAATCCGGGCCCAGGGGGACGCAATCTGTACACAACGGATGTGACCGGCGCTACTATGCGCAGCTTCCGACGGAGGTGCCCGATGGCACAGGCAATGCGTCCCCCGGCTATGCGTCCCCCTTCCGCGAACTCCCTCGTCTCCGGTGACGGCAGGCCCCACCCCCTCCAGAACACGCTGGTCGTCGTCACCCTCGTACTCGGCGTGCTGGCCTTCGCCACCTCGTTCTTCCACGGACTTCATCTGCTGAGCTCGTGGGCCGGGCTGGTCGGCGTCGTACTGGGCGCCTATGGGCAGTACATCTCGGTCACCACCCGGGAACGCTTCGGGCTGGTCATCGGCATGGGTGCGGCCGGCGTCGGCCTGCTGATCGGCATGGCGCACGGCGGGCTGTTCGGCGGGGTCTTCTGAACGGGCCGAATCCCGTAGGTCCGTCTCGGCACCAGGTCCCGTACGGAGGGCCAGGCCGGGCCTCGGCCTTCCCTCCAGCCCCGGCCCCGGACAGACGTCCAGGACGAAACCGGGCGCAGCCACCGGGCTGCCCGCGGTAGCGCTCCTGCTGGTGGGGAGGGGTCCCGCGATCCCGGTACCGTCTCTCACCCGGCTCGTGGCGCGGAGCAACGGCTCCGCGCCACGAGCCGGGTGTGCCTAAGACCTACGTGCCCAGCAAGGGCGTTCCGAAGGCGCAGTAGGCTTCGCCGCGAGAGCCGGAGCCCCTGTACCCATGGGGACACACCAGCCCGAGGAGCGCCCCGAATGAGCCTGACCCTGAGGACCATCAGCCGCGAGCACCATCTGGCGTTCATCCAGAGCCTGCCCGCGGCCAGTCACATGCAGGTCCCGGCATGGGCGGACGTGAAGGCGGAATGGCGTTCGGAGAGCCTGGGCTGGATCGATGACAAGACCGGCCACCTGGTGGGCGTCGGCCTGGTCCTCTACCGGCAGCTGCCGAAGATCAAGCGGTACCTCGCCTACCTGCCGGAGGGACCGGTCATCAACTGGTACGCCCCCAACCTGGAGGAATGGCTCCAGCCGATGCTGGCCCACCTCAAGAGCCAGGGCGCCTTCTCCGTGAAGATGGGTCCGCCGGTGGTCATCCGCCGCTGGGAGTCGCCTTCCATCAAGAAGGGCATCCAGGACCCCGATGTGAAGCGGCTGCGGGACATCGAGCCGGACATCATCGAACCGCGCGCCTTCGAGGTGGCGGACAAGCTGCGCAGGATGGGCTGGCAGCAGGGCGAGGACGGCGGCGCGGGCTTCGGCGACGTCCAGCCGAGGTACGTGTTCCAGGTGCCGCTGGCCAACCGCTCCCTGGAGGACGTCCACAAGGGCTTCAACCAGCTCTGGCGCCGCAACATCAAGAAGGCCGAGAAGGCCGGCGTCGAGGTCGTCCAGGGCAGCTACCACGACCTGCCGGAGTGGCAGCGGCTGTATGAGATCACCGCCGTGCGCGACAAGTTCCGCCCGCGCCCGCTCTCGTACTTCGAGCGCATGTGGTCGGCCCTGAACTCCGAGGACCCCAACCGGATGCGCCTGTACTTCGCGCGCCACAACGGGGTGAACCTGTCCGCGGCCACCATGCTCGTGGTCGGTGGCCACGTCTGGTACTCGTACGGTGCCTCCGACAACATCGGCCGTGAGGTCAGGCCCTCCAACGCCATGCAGTGGCGCATGCTCCGGGACTCCTACGCGCTCGGCGCGAGCGTCTACGACCTGCGGGGCATCAGCGACTCCCTGGACGAGAACGACCATCTCTTCGGTCTCATCCAGTTCAAGGTGGGTACCGGTGGCGAGGCGGCCGAGTACCTCGGAGAGTGGGACTTCCCCCTCAACAAGCTGCTGCACAAGGCTCTCGACATCTACATGTCCAGGCGCTGACCCGCCGGACCCGTCACACTTGCTGTACCCCTTCCCTCTGCTTCACCGCAGCCACACGAAAGGTTCCGGGACCGGCCATGGCGCTCACGCTCTATGTCGACACCGCGCGCTGGCGGGCACACCACAAGCACGTGCTGGAGCAGTTCCCGGGCATCGTCCCGGTCTGCAAGGGCAACGGCTACGGCTTCGGCCACGAGCGGCTCGCCGAGGAGGCGACCCGCTTCGGCTCCGACATCCTCGCCGTCGGCACCACGTACGAGGCCGCCCGGATCAAGGACTGGTTCAGCGGTGACCTGCTGGTCCTCACCCCGTTCCGGCGGGGCGAGGAACCCGTGCCCCTGCCCGACCGCGTCGTGCGCTCCGTCTCCTCGGTGGACGGGGTGCACGCTCTTGTGGGCGCCCGGGTCGTCATCGAGGTCATGTCCTCGATGAAGCGGCACGGGGTGACCGAGCAGGACCTGCCGATGCTGCACGGCGCCATCGACGACGTACGCCTTGAGGGCTTCGCGATCCACCTGCCGCTGGACCGTACGGACGGGACGGACGCGGTCGAGGAGGTCATCGCCTGGATGGACCGGCTGCGCTCCGCCCGGCTCCCGCTGCACACGATGTTCGTCAGCCACCTCAAGGCGGAGGAACTCGCGCGGCTGCGGCAGCAGTTCCCGCAGACCCGGTTCAGGGCCCGTATCGGCACCCGGCTGTGGCTCGGGGACCACGAGGCGACGCAGTACCGCGGCGCGATCCTCGACGTCACCCCGGTGACCAAGGGGGACCGGTTCGGCTACCGGCAGCAGAAAGCCGCCTCCGACGGCTGGCTCGTGGTCGTCGCGGGCGGCACCTCTCACGGTGTCGGGCTGGAAGCCCCCAAGGCACTGCACGGGGTCATGCCGCGGGCCAAGGGCGTGGCCAGGGCCGGGCTCGCCACGGTGAACCGCAACCTCTCGCCGTTCGTGTCCGGCGGGAAGCAGCGCTGGTTCGCCGAACCACCGCACATGCAGGTGTCGATCCTGTTCGTGCCCTCCGACGCCCCCGAGCCCAGGGTCGGCGAGGAGCTCGTGGCCCATCTGCGGAACACGACGACGCAGTTCGACCGGCTCGTCGACCACTGACGGTCCGCACCAACGCAGCGGCGGGCGCCGACACCCCGAGGGGTGCCGGCGCCCGCCGCTGCCGTGAGGCGTGAGGCGCGCGCGTCCCTCATGACCCTAAGGTCGTCCGACCGGCCCCAGGCCCTCTCCGCCCCGTTCCTGGCCCCCTTCGGCGTCTGCCTCCTGCGACTGCCGGTCGTGCCCCCAGTCCACGTGCGGACCGTGGTGCTCATCGCCGTAGGACTGCGTCTCATCGGCATGACCGAAGACGTGGACGTCGGGGGCCCCGTCGAGCACCCCTCCGGAGGGGTCGTCCTCGCCCGCCCGCCGTACGACGTCCCGCTCGGGCATCAGGATGTCGCGTACGACGATCGCGCACAGGTAGAGCGTCGCCAGGAGGTGGCAGCCGATCGCGAGGTGGTAACCCTCGGCGGGCAGGCCCATCGCGTTCTTCCCACCCGTGGTGTACGCGAGGTACAGCCAGATGCCGAGGTAGTAGAGGACCTCGCCGGCCTGCCAGATCAGGAAGTCCCGCCAGCGCGGCCGGGCCAGTGCGGCGAGCGGCACCAGCCACAGGACGTACTGCGGCGAGTAGACCTTGTTGGTCAGGATGAAGGCGGCGACGACGAGGAAGGCCAGCTGAGCGAAGCGGGGCCGCCTCGGCGCCCGCAGCGTGAGCACGGCAAGCGCCAGGGCGGCCAGGATCATGAGCCCTGTCGCGAGGGAGTTGACCGTGTCGATACTGAGCGGGTTGTCCATGCGCTGGGAGAGGACGAGCCAGAAGGATCCGAAGTCGACACCTCGTTCCTGACTGAAGGTGTAGAACTTCGCCCAGCCCTCGGGGGCGAGGAGCATCACCGGAAGGTTCACCACGAGCCATGCGCCGGCCGCTCCGGCGACGGCGAGGGCGAGGGCGCGCCATTTGGCTGCCCTCCAGCACAGGACGATCAGTGGCCCGAGCAACAGGAAGGGGTAGAGCTTGGCTGCCGTGGCCAGCCCCAGGAGCACGCCGAAGGCCAGCGCCCGGCCCCGTGACCACATGAGCATCGCCGCCGCCGTGAGGGCCACCGCGAGCAGGTCCCAGTTGATCGTGGCGGTGAGCGCGGCCGCCGGGGCCAGGGCTACGAGAAGGCCGTCCCAGGGACGGCGGCGGTGGGTGCGGGTCGCGCAGACCGCGACGACCACGGCGCAGACCATGAGCATCCCGGCATTGACCAGCCAGTAGACCTGCTCGCGGTGGACGAGGTCCGCTCCGCCCGGGGTGAGCCAGGAGGCAACCTCCATGAACACGCCGGTCAGAACGGGGTACTCCAGGTACTTCATGTCGCCGGGGAGCCGGTCGAAGTACGGCACCAGTCCGTCGGCGAAGCCCCGTCCCTGGAACAGGTGGGGGATGTCCGAGTAACAGGCGTGGGTGTACTGGGCATTGGCTCCGAAGAACCAGCCGCCGTCGTAGCAGGGGATTTTCTGCACCATCCCGAGCGCGAACATGCCGATCGCCACCAGGGCGATCACGCGGACCGGCGTCCACCAGGACGCACTCAGCACGGCGCGTCTACCGATCGGCCCGCCGATCAGTTCGCTCCCCTTGGCCGCGACCCCGTCCTCCTGCGTGGGGCGCACCGGGTCGGGCTGCTGCACACGCGTACTCGTCATGGCGGCCATCCTGCACTACGCCCACGCGCCAAGGGATCAGACCCGGCCCTGGAGCCGTGGCGAGGCATGATCCGCCGCAGAGACCCCAGGTGAGTGGCGGGCCTATGTCAGGAACCGGTCCGGCTGCATCGTCGGCCGAAAGGATCTGCGTAGGCGAAACCGGCGGCCTGCGTCGGCAAACACGAGGGCCGCCGCACCCTCAAGTGCGGCGGCCTGTGGTTTCACGTGAAACATCGCCCATGTTTCACGTGAAACATTCACCTCTGTCCGGCTTCCACGGCTTCACACCAATAGCACACAGAAGCCCGGACCGCTCAGCCCCCGAAGGGGTTCCACCCGTTCTCCCCGCCCCCGGGGTCCTCCTGACCGGGCGGCTGGGGCGCCGACGGCGAATCCGAGGGGGGCGGTTGTTGACCACCGTCGCCTCCCTGGTCGCCTCCCTGATCCCCGCCTTCATTGCCGCCGTCATCACGGCAGTTGAAGTCGAAGGGCTTGCAGGTTTCGGTCGGCGACGACGGAGTGATGGACGGCGAGGGCGGAGGCGAGGAGGACGTGGGCGACGAGGACGGCGACTCGCTCGGTGTCTCCGAGGGAGAGGGGGGTGCCGAGGGGGAGGGCGGCGGAGTGGCCACCGTCTTCACGATGTCGCCGATGGGCTTGGCGGCCGGGAAGTTCTCCACCTCGGTGCCGGACAGCGCCTGGGACATGTAGTCGTGCCAGATCTCGGACGGGAACGAGGCACCGTGAATCTGCTCCTGCCCTCCGGTCCCGTACATCTCCTCGAACTTGCGTGTCTTGTTCTTCTCGTCGTCGTCCAAGCGGAACATGCTGATCGCTGTAGACAGCTGGGGGGTATAGCCGACGAACCAGGCCGACTTATTGCCGTCCGTGGTACCGGTCTTGCCGGCAGCAGGTCGATCGTCGAGCTTGGCCGCAGTACCCGTACCCTTTTCGACGACGTTCTTGAGGACGTCGGTCACGTTGTCAGCGACCTCAGGTTCGAACGCGCGCTTGGCATTCGACTCGTGCTTGAATTTCACACCCTTCTCATCCTCGACCTTGGTGACCGAATAGGGATCGTTCTGCAGACCACTGTTCGCGAAGGTGCTATAGGCCCCGGCCATCCGGATCGCACTCGGCGAGGAGGTGCCGAGAGAGAACGACGGGTAGTTGTTGCTGGCGAAGATGCCCTCACGGTCCTCGATACCGGCGGCGATGGCCGCGTCCTTCACCTTGTCGAGGCCGACATCCATGCCCAGTTGCACGTAGGCCGAGTTCACCGACCACTGCATGGCCTCGCGAAGGGTCAGCTGGTAATGGTCTTCCGGGTGGTAATCTTCGCCTCCGTCATTCTTCTGACGCCACTCATTGCCCTTCTTGTCAGTCCACACCGAGCCGTCGTACTTCTTAATCTTCAGCTTATTCTTGCCGCTGTAGATACTCATCGGTGAGATTCTGGTGCGCTGTGCTTCGCTCTGTGTCTCGGGAAGTTTCGGATCACGTTTCCCGTCCTGCATAGCCGCCGCAAGGACGAACGGCTTGAACGTCGAGCCCACCTGAGCACCGGTCACGTCCGCATTGTTCGTGTAGTGCTGCGTTGCGTCCTTACCGCCGTAAATAGCCACGATCGCACCCGACTTGGGATCTATCGAGGCACCACCGAACTGCACGTGCGTGTCCTTCTCCGGACGCAGCTTCGGCTTGATGTTCGCCTTCTCGACCTTCTCCACCGAACGAGTCAGCTCTTTCACCTTCTTCTTGTCGAAGGTGGTGTAGATGCGGTACCCGCCCTGCTGGAGCATGTTCTGCGTGATACCGGTCTGCTCACTGTGGCTCGTGACCCAGCCCTTGGCGAGGTCGACGAGGTAGCCGACCTGACCGCCCAGCTGACTGTTCGACCGAGGGTTCTTGGTCTTGGGGAGCGTCTGGTACTTGTCCCGTACCTGCTTGGCGAGGTGGCCGTCATTGACCTCCTCGTCCAGAATCCATTTCCAACGCCTGGTGACCCGATCGGTGTTGGCGGCACTTGTGGTGTTGGTCGGATCGTTGGAGCCCGCCACACCGGCCGGGTCGTAATAGGTGGGGCCCTTGAGGACGGAGGCCAGGAAGGCGGACTCACTGGGGTTGAGCTCTATCGCGTCCTTGTCGAAGTACGCGCGAGCGGCGGCCTGGATACCGTAGGCACCTCGTCCGTAGAACGCGGTGTTCAGGTACCCCTCCATGATCTCGTCTTTGTCGACCGTGGCGCCGACCTTGATCGAGATGAACAGTTCCTTGAACTTTCGGCTCAGGGTCTGGTTCTGATCGTCCAGCACGGCGTTCTTCACGTACTGCTGGGTGATGGTCGAGCCGCCCTGGGTCTGGCCGCCCTTGGCCATGTTGACGACGGCTCGCGCGATGCCCATGGGGTCGACGCCGCTGTCGGTCTCGAAGGTCTTGTTCTCTGCGGAGATCACCGCGTACCGCATGGACTTCGGGATCTGCGAGCCGGTGACGATCTGTCGGTTCACACTCTGCTCGCCACCCGTGGCGATCATTTCCGTGTTGTCCGACCAGTAGTAGACGTTGTTCTGCGCCCGGGCGGACAGAGCGACGTCCGGCACCTCCACCAAGGCGTAGGAAATGCCGGCCACGGCGACCAGTCCACCGAAGAACGCGACGCACATGCTCGTGACGAGCCGCCAGGACGGGACCCAGCGCCCCACACCGGCTTTGCCCGCCCGCGGGTAGTCGATGAACCTCTTCTTCGGCGGACCACCGCGCCTGCCGCCACCCGAGCCATGGCCCCCGCCGCCGTCCGGGGCGCGTCGACGGCCCCCGAGCTGACCGGCTCTCCGGGCCTCGGCACGGCTGGCGAAAGCCGGCTGCTCCCGGTGTCCGGGGCTGTGGGACGCGGCGGTCCCGGCGGTATCGGACGGTGCGGCGCGATGACCGGACGCCCCGGAACGGGCGCGTCGGGCCGCGGCCCGTCCGCCGCCCTGCGGCTGCGGCGGTTTGCGACGGTGCTCGCTCATCGAACGACTACTCCTCGGGCAGGCGCAGGCTAGCGCGCCTGGAAACGGCGGCTGGTGTGCGGTTCCCCCGAAGTAGTGCGGCGTCCGGCACCGGTTCCACACGCACTACGTCTGGGACGACGACGTTCCCGGGCGCCTCTTGGTTCCCGGTGGACTGCATGCCGCCCAGACTACGCACCGCTCAAACATCTTCCGCCTGAAGTTCACCCCAAAACAGGCAACTTGCATCCCGCGAATCAGTGATGTGACGCCGGTCACCCCTTCACCACTTGTCGCCACCGTGCTACCGCCCTATCGTGCTGATGTATCGAGTCGATACATCAGCACGGCATAAAGACCCGCGACCGCAGAGGAGGAGAGGATGAGCCGACGTTCCGGCATCCTCGAGTTCGCTGTCCTCGGTCTGCTGCGCGAGTCCCCCATGCACGGCTATGAACTGCGTAAACGGCTCAATACGTCGCTGGGTGTGTTCCGGGCCTTCAGCTACGGAACCCTTTACCCCTGCCTCAAGACGCTGGTGGCCCAGGGCTGGTTGGTCGAGGAGTCGGCCGCAGCACCGGGTGATCCACCGACGGCCCCGCTGTCCGGACGACGCGCCAAGATCGTCTACCGACTGACGGCGGAAGGTAAGGAGCACTTCGAGGAGTTGCTCGCACAGACCGGCCCCGATGCCTACGAGGACGAGCACTTCGCGGCCCGGTTCGCCTTCTTCGGGCAGACCTCGCGCGATGTGCGCATGCGCGTCCTGGAAGGCCGGCGCAGCCGTCTGGAGGAACGCCTGGAGAAAATGCGCGCCTCTCTGGCGCGCACCCGGGAGCGTCTCGACGACTACACCCTTGAGCTCCAGCGACACGGAATGGAATCGGTGGAGCGCGAGGTGCGCTGGCTGAACGAGCTCATTGAGAGCGAACGCGCGGGCCGCGACCAGCGGCCCACAGCGTCGGAGGGCTCGGAGCAGCACAAGGGAGAGCCGGGCGATCTGCCCCGTTCGGGAAGCGATTCCCGAACGGATTCGCCCGGCAAGCCCGCCACCTGAGGATCCGCAGCACCGCGGATACCTCATCGGACACTGAGATCACACAGGGAGCAACCGGAATGGGTTCGGTTCGCGTAGCCATCGTCGGCGTGGGCAACTGCGCCGCCTCGCTGGTGCAGGGCGTCGAGTACTACAAGGACGCCGACCCGGAGAGCAAGGTCCCGGGTCTGATGCACGTCCAGTTCGGCGAATACCACGTCAAGGACATCGAGTTCGTCGCCGCCTTCGACGTGGACGCCAAGAAGGTCGGTCTCGACCTCGCGGACGCCATCGGCGCCAGCGAGAACAACACCATCAAGATCTGCGACGTGCCGAACTCCGGCATCACCGTCCAGCGCGGCCACACCCTCGACGGTCTCGGCAAGTACTACCGGGAGACCATCGAGGAGTCCGACGCCACCCCGGTCGACATCGTCCAGACCCTCAAGGACAAGCAGGTCGACGTTCTGGTCTGCTACCTGCCGGTCGGTTCCGAGGACGCCGCGAAGTACTACGCGCAGTGCGCCATCGATGCCAAGGTCGCCTTCGTCAACGCCCTTCCCGTCTTCATCGCGGGCACCAAGGAGTGGGCGGACAAGTTCACCGAGGCCGGCGTGCCGATCGTCGGTGACGACATCAAGTCCCAGGTCGGCGCGACCATCACGCACCGGGTCATGGCGAAGCTGTTCGAGGACCGCGGTGTCGTCCTGGACCGCACGATGCAGCTGAACGTCGGCGGCAACATGGACTTCAAGAACATGCTGGAGCGCGAGCGCCTGGAGTCGAAGAAGATCTCCAAGACGCAGGCCGTGACCTCCCAGATCCCCGACCGGGACCTGGGTGCCAAGAACGTGCACATCGGCCCCTCGGACTACGTCCAGTGGCTCGACGACCGCAAGTGGGCCTACGTCCGCCTTGAGGGCCGCGCGTTCGGCGACGTCCCGCTGAACCTCGAGTACAAGCTGGAGGTCTGGGACTCCCCGAACTCGGCCGGTGTCATCATCGACGCCGTCCGCGCGGCGAAGATCGCCAAGGACCGCGGCATCGGTGGCCCCGTGCTCTCCGCGAGCAGCTACTTCATGAAGTCCCCGCCCGTGCAGTACTTCGACGACGAGGCGCGCACCAACGTCGAGAAGTTCATCGCCGGCGAGGTCGAGCGCTGACCTTCCCGTCCCTCGCACGGCCGCGACCGTGCTGAGCCGACGTCGAAGAAGAGGGCCTCGGGGCTGGCTGCCCCGGGGCCCTCTCGGCATGTGAAGCTGTGCCGCATGGCTGTCGTCCCTGATCTGCGCACCCTCCTGCGGCTGAGGGACTTCCGGCATCTGCTGACCGTCCGCCTGCTGTCCCAGGCCGCGGACGGCGTCTTCCAGGTGGGACTGGCTACCTATGTCGTCTTCTCGCCCGAGAAACAGGCCACCGCCGCGGAGATCGCCTCCGCCATGGCCGTCCTGCTCCTGCCGTACTCGCTGATCGGACCGTTCGCGGGGGTGTTTCTCGATCGCTGGCGCCGTCGGCAGGTCTTCCTCTTCGGTAATCTGCTCCGCGTCGTTCTCACCGCGATCACGGCTCTGCTGATCTTCGCGGACACCCCTGACTGGCTCTTCTACGTCGCCGCATTGTGCGTGACAGCCGTCAACCGCTTCGTCCTGGCCGGCCTTTCGGCCGCACTTCCCCGCGTGGTCGACGGCGACCGGCTCGTGGTCGCCAACGCCCTGTCACCGACCGCGGGAACACTGGCCGCCACCGCGGGCGGCGGCCTCGCCCTCGCCGTGCGGATCGGCGGCTGGGACTCGGACGCCGCCGTACTGCTGCTCGGGGCACTCCTCTACCTCGCTTCGGCCCTCAGCACCCTGCGCATCCCGGTGGACCTGCTGGGCCCGGAGGAGCGGGGCGTACGTGAGCGCTCCGTAGGGGAGTCCCTGGGTGCCACCGCGCGCGGACTGATCTCTGGTATCCGGCACCTCGCCGAGCCGGTTCGGCGTCCGGCCGCACGGGCACTGGCCGGGATGACGCTCATGCGGTTCTGTTACGGCGCGCTCACCGTGACCGTGCTGATGCTGTGCCGCTACGCCTGGTCCACGACGGAGGAACAGGGGCTCGCCCTGCTCGGCGTGGCCGTGGGGCTGTCGGGGGCCGGTTTCTTCGTCGCCGCGGTGATCACTCCGTGGGCCACACGGCGTTTCGGCGCCTCCGGCTGGATCACGGCGTGCGCGGGGGCCGCCGCGGTCCTCGTGCCGGCCCTGGGACTTCCCTTCGCCCGGGGGCCGATGATGGCCGCCGCTGTCGTCCTGGGGGTCGTGACTCAGGGTGCGAAGATCGCGACCGACACCGTGGTGCAGGCGCTGGTGACCGACCGCTTTCGGGGGCGGGTCTTCTCCGTCTACGACGTGCTCTTCAACATCGCGTTCGTGGGCGCTGCCGCGCTCTCGGCGCTCGTCCTCCCCGAGGACGGCCGCTCCGTCCCACTCGTACTCGGTGTGGCTCTCGTCTATGTCGCCGTAGCGGTACTCACGGGCGGCAAACGCAAACCCCGGGCCCACGTCGTCGGCCGTACCCCATGAACCAACGCCGGGGGCGGGTGATGTTTCACGTGAAACATCTCCGGAATGCTGCGGCCGCCCCGAACAGCAGGAAACCGCGGTGTTTCACGTGAAACACCGCGGTTTGCGCGAGAAAGCTGCCTTCCCTGCCATTCCACCTGGAACGGCAGGTACCTATGCCTGCTGAGCCCACCACTCCTTGAGCGCCGCCCCGGCTGCTTCCTTGCCCAGCGGGCCGTTCTCCAGCCGCAGCTCCAGCAAGAACTGGTAGGCCCGGCCAATCACCGGCCCCGGCCCCACGCCCAGGAGCTGCATGATCTCGTTGCCGTCGAGATCGGGGCGGATCGAGTCCAGCTCCTCCTCCTCCTGGAGGCGGGCAATGCGTTCCTCCAGCCCGTCGTAGGCGCGGGAAAGAGCCTGGGCCTTGCGCTTGTTGCGCGTCGTGCAGTCCGAGCGGGTCAACTTGTGCAACCGCTCCAGAAGCGGGCCCGCGTCCCGGACGTACCGGCGCACGGCGGAGTCCGTCCATTCCCCGGTGCCGTAACCGTGGAACCGCAGATGCAGCTCCACCAGCCGGGACACGTCCTTCACGAGCTCGTTCGAGTACTTGAGCGCGGTCATACGCTTCTTGACCATCTTGGCGCCCACCACTTCGTGGTGGTGGAACGAGACCCGTCCGTCCTTCTCGAAGCGCCGGGTCCTCGGCTTCCCGATGTCGTGGAGAAGAGCCGCGATCCGCAGCGTCAGGTCGGGACCGCTCTGCTCCAGATCGATGGCCTGCTCCAACACCGTCAAGGAGTGCTCGTAGACATCCTTGTGCCGGTGGTGCTCATCGCTCTCCAGGCGCAGCGCCGGGAGCTCAGGCAGTACGCGATCGGCCAGACCCGTCTCCACGAGAAGCCGGAGGCCGTTGGCCGAGTGCTCGGACAGCAGCAGCTTGTTCAGCTCGTCCCGAACCCGCTCAGCGGACACGATCTCGACCCGCTCGGCCATCGCGGTCATCGCGGCGATCACCTCGGGAGCGACCGCGAAGTCCAGCTGAGCCGCGAACCGAGCGGCCCGCATCATGCGCAGCGGATCGTCGGAGAAGGACTCCTGGGGGGTCCCCGGCGTCCTCAGCACCTGCGCGGCGAGGTCGTCCAGTCCTCCGTACGGGTCGATGAAGCGCTTCTCGGGGAGGGCGACCGCCATCGCGTTGACCGTGAAGTCACGGCGGACCAGGTCTTCCTCGATGGACTCGCCGTAGGAGACCTCGGGCTTGCGCGAGCTGCGGTCGTACGCCTCGGACCGGTAGGTCGTGATCTCGATCTGGAAGCTCTGGTCGAGAACCGCGGTACGGGCGTCCTTCCGGCAGCCGACCGTGCCGAAGGCGATCCCCACCTCCCAGACGGCGTCGGCCCAGGGCCGGACGATATCGAGGACGTCCTGGGGGCGGGCATCCGTGGTGAAGTCGAGGTCGTTCCCCAGCCGCCCGAGCAGCGCGTCCCGCACCGAACCGCCGACCAGCGCCAGTGTGAACCCGGCCTCCTCAAAGCGGCGGGCGAGTTCGTCCGCGACAGGCGATACGCGCAGCAGTTCGCTGACAGCGCGCTGCTGCACCTGGCTCAGTGCACTGGTGTTGTCATCATTGGCGTTCGGCACAACAGGAAAGGGTACGTGGCCGCGCCTCGCGGAACCGAACCGTAGGTGAGCGCATGGAGGACACGGCTACCGAACCCGGGGCGGCTCCAGCGATCTTGGGGGCCACTCCGCGGCACTTCGCCACAGCGGGCATCGTTACCATGCGTGGACGCAGGAAGCGACAACCACCGACCACTGACGACGACGAGGGACGGGCGAACGCGTGGCCGAGGCGGCAGAATTCCACGGGACACGTCCCTCACCTGCTCGCCGCTGGCTTCAGCAGGCGGCAGCCGTGGTCCTCGCGGTGCCGCTCCTGAGTCTCGCGGCTCAGGTACCCGCAGCTCACGCCGTCGGCGCCCCGGCTGCGGCGGAGCCCACCGGCTCCCGCACCGTGGAGGTGTCCCTCAACACCCTGACCCCGCAGGCCCCCGCCCCGGACGACACCGTGACGGTCACGGGAACGGTCACCAACAAGAGCAAGCAGGCCATCTCCGACGCCCACGTGGCGCTGCGTACAGGCCCGCCCCTCGACGGCCGTACGGCGATCGACAACGCCGCCAAGCGCACCGGGTACCTCCCGGGCGCCGATGGCACGGAGATCGACGGAAAGTACACGGAGAAGTACGCGAAGCTGGCCTCTGGAGCCAGCCGTGCGTTCCGCATCTCGGTACCGGTGGATGACCTGCAGCTGGACTCGGCCGGCGTCTATCAGCTCGCGGTCTCCCTGGACGGCCGTACGGCGGCGGTGCCGTGGCAGGACCAGGTCCTCGGTATCCAACGGACCTTCCTGCCCTGGCAGCCGGAGCCCACGGAGCGCCAGTCCCGTACGACGTTCCTGTGGCCGCTCATCTCCTCTTCGCACATGACCGCGCGCACCGCGCCGGACCTGAAGCAGACGCGTATCTTCGACGACGACGAGCTGGCCAAGGAGATCAAACCGGGTGGTCGGCTGGAGCGGATGGTCACGCTCGGCAGGGAACTCGATGTCACCTGGGTCGTCGACCCGGACCTGCTCGCTTCGGTCGACGCGATGCACGCCGGATACCGGCTCCCCGGTCAGGGCGACGAGACCGTTCCCGGGTCGAAGGAGAACCGGGACGCGGCGACGAAATGGCTCAACGAGCTGAGCAAGGCCGTCGCGGACAAGAAGATCGTGTCCCTGCCCTTCGCCGACCCCGACATCGCCTCGATCGCGCACCACGGCAAGAGTGTCCCCGGGACGCTCGGCTCCTACAAGGACGCCACGGAGGTCGCCGTCGACGCTGTCGACTCGATCCTCCACGTACGGCCGAGCATCGACTTCGCCTGGCCGGTCGACGGGGCGATCGACCGCTCGGTCGTCGACGTGGCGACCTCCGCCGGCGCGAACAAGGTGATCGCCCGCAGCGACAGCCTTCAGGAGCGCGGCTACCTGCCGTACACCCCCTCCGCCACCCGGCCCATCGGCAGGGGAGTGACCGCGGTCGTCGCCGACGCCCGGCTGTCGACCGCCTTCCAGGGCGACATGACCTCCCCCGAGAACGCGACGCTCGCGACCCAGAAGTTCCTGGCCCAGAGCCTCATGCTGACCCGCCAGGACGAGGAGCTGCAGCGGACGGTCGTCGTCGCGCCCCAGCGGATGCCCACGGCGCGCCAGGCGCAGACCATGGCGAACGCGCTGCACGCCCTGGAGGACGGCCGCTGGTCCCTGCCCCAGGACCTCGACCAGGCGGCAAAGGCCAAGGCAGACCCGGATGCCACCACGCGCATTCCCGCCGCCTCGGCGTACCCGAAGTCGCTGCGGAAGCAGGAACTGCCCCCATCGGCGTTCGAGTCGCTACGCGGCACCGAGCAACGTCTCGCGGACTTCCAGGCCATCCTCAGTGACCCCTCCCGGGTCGCCACCCCGTTCGGCCGAGCGGTCGAGCGCGGTCTGTCGACCACGTGGCGCGGCCGGCCGGCCGCGGCTGCGACGTACCGGACGGATGTCCGTAACTACCTGACCAACCTCACCAGTCAGGTGCAGTTGATCGACAAGACCGACGCGAAGCTGTCCGGGCGCAGCGCGACCATCCCGGTCACGGTGCAGAACAACCTGGTGCAGGACGTCCAGAACCTGACCCTGCGGCTGACCTCGACGAAACCGACCCGCCTCAAGATCGGCGACAGCCCCTTCAAGGACCAGCCGATCAAGATCTCCGGCGGGCACAGCCAGACGGTGAAGTTCACCACCACCATCAACGCGAACGGCCCCGTGCCGGTTAAAGCACAGCTGTACACGGCAGACGGCAGGCCCTATGGGGGCCCCGTCGAGTTCGCGGTCGACGCCACGGAGATCACCTCCACCGTGATGCTCGTGATCGCGGGCGGTGTTCTGCTGCTCGTCCTCGCCGGCCTGCGCATGTACACGCAGCGCAAGCGGGCCTCGCGGGGCGACGGCCCGCAGAACGGCGAAGCCCCTGCCCCCACCCCCGAGGGAGGCGGCCCCGAGGGCGACGCCGGGAGCGGCCCGATGGCCGACGGTGACGGTACGGACGCGGGGCGGCAGAAGGACCGCGCGGCCGGTACCGACACCGGAACGGAAAGCAGTGAGCCGTCCGGCGCGGGTGAGAGAGTGGACCGCTGAGCAATGTCGTGGCCCGTGGGCCCGGGGACGATGAGGTGGGGTAATCCATGAACGCGCCGTACGACGGTGACCGTGGGCAGGGCGCAGGTGGCCCCGCCCCAGGCGGGCAGGTCCCGCCCGGACAGGACGACGACGGACAGCCGTGGCCTCCGCACGCCCCCCGGCCCGACCAGCACCAGCACCAGCACCAGCACGACGCTTACCGGCGGGACGCCCCCGACCCTCGGGCCTCCTACCAGGACCCTTACGGCGGGCAGATTCCTTACGGCGGCCAGGAGCCCTACGGTGCACCGGAGCAGCCGTACGGCCCGCAGAGCCCCTATCCACAGGACCCGGTGACCGGGGCCTACTACGACCGGTCGGCGCAGCCCCCGCCGCCCTCCGGGCCCCACCAGGGGACACAGCCGCTCTATGCTCAGCCCCCCGCCGCGGCCTACAACCCCGATCCACGACTCTGGGCGCAGAACCCCGCGGCCGGACCGGAAGGCCCCGCACAGCAGCCGTACGAGGACCCCCGCACCACGCGGTTCGTCGGGGCGGCCGACCTCGTGTCCGGACCGCCGCCGGGCCCGGGCCAGGGCGGCCAGGACGCGTTCGCGCACCTGTACCGCGACCAGCAGGCCGGCGGCGAGCCGCTCAGCGGTTCCACACCGCCGGTCGAGGCCCCCGAAGCACCAGCGGCCGCCCCCGCGAAGACCAACCGCGCGACGAGTCTCCTGAAGTCCAGCGCGCTGATGGCGGCGGGCACGATCGTCTCCCGGCTCACCGGCTTCCTGCGTACCCTCGTGATCGCCGCCGCCATCGGCGTCGGCACGCTCAACGACACCTATCAGGTCGCCAACACCCTCCCGACGATGATCTACGTCCTCGTCGGCGGCGGTGCTCTCAACGCCGTCTTCATCCCGCAGCTCGTGCGGGCGATGAAGAACGACGACGACGGCGGTGAGGCGTACGCGAACCGGCTTCTGACCCTCGTGGTCACGCTGATGGCGGCCGTGACCATCGTCTGTGTGCTGGCTGCGCCGCTGTTCATCCGGCTGATGTCCACGAAAATCGCGGACAACCCGGAGCAGATGGATGTCGCCGTCGCCTTCGCGCGGTACTGCCTGCCCACGATGTTCTTCATGGGCGTGCACGTCGTACTCGGCCAGATCCTGAACGCGCGCGGCCGCTTCGGCGCCATGATGTGGACGCCGGTCCTCAACAACGTCATCGTCATCGCCACCTTCGGCGCGTTCATCTGGGTCTTCGGCGGCTACACCTCCTCGGGGGTCGACGCCGGGAACGTCACCCCCGACGGAGTGCGTCTGCTGGGTATCGGCACCCTGCTGGGTCTCACCGTGCAGGCGCTGGCGATGCTCCCGTACCTGCGCGACGCCGGCTTCAGGCCGCGTCTGCGCTTCGACTGGCGCGGCCACGGCCTGGGCAAAGCCGTCGGGCTCGCGAAGTGGACCTTCCTGTTCGTGCTGGCCAACCAGCTCGGCATGATCGTCGTCACGCAGCTCGCGACCTGGGCCGGGTCCAATGCCGACAAGCACGGCTACACCGGCACCGGTATCACCGCCTACAACTACGCACTGCTGCTGTGGCAGATGCCCCAGGCGATCATCACCGTCTCTGTCATGACCGCCGTCCTGCCCCGGATCTCCCGCTCGGCGGCCGACGGGGACGCCTCGGCGGTCCGCGACGACATCTCCTACGGGCTGCGCACCTCGGCTGTGGCGATCGTGCCCTGTGCCTTCGCGTTCCTGGCCCTGGGCGTCCCCATGACCATGCTCCTGTACGCCGGCTCGGGCGCCGAGGGCGCGCGCAGTATCGGCTTCACCCTCATGGGCTTCGCTCTGGGACTGATCCCGTACTCCGTTCAGTACGTCGTCCTGCGCGGCTTCTACGCCTACGAGGACACGCGGACGCCGTTCTACAACACGGTGATCGTGGCGGTCACCAACGCGGCCGCCTCCGCCCTGTGCTTCGTGTTTCTTCCGGATCGCTGGGCAGTCGTGGGTATGGCGGCCTCTTACGGGCTCGCCTATGTGGTCGGTGTCGGCGTCGCCTGGCGACGTCTGCGCAAGCGGCTGGACGGCGATCTGGACGGCGCCCACGTCCTGCGCACCTACGCGCGGCTGATCGGTGCCTCGATCCCTGCCGCCCTGGTGGGCGGGGGCATCGCCTACGCGGTACTGAAGGCGCTGGGCAACGGTGCGGGCGGCTCGCTGGTGGCTCTGGTGGTGGGCGGAGTGGCCCTCCTCGGGGTCTTCTACGTCGCGGCCCGGCGGATGCGGATCGCAGAGCTGAATTCCATGATCGGTATGGTGCGCGGACGGCTCGGGCGGTGACCTCACACAACCTTCGGCAGTCGCCGTGTGTCGTGCATAGCGTCGGTCTGTGGGCACAATTGAGTTCGGCGTCGCAGGGCGCGCAACGGATGGGGAGGCAGGGACGACGGTGGCGGATCGCAGCACGTCTGCCGTCGACGTGGCACAAGACAGCGGTGATGCACCGCTGACCGCGAAAGCGGACGATGCCACGGCCGACGAGGAGGCCGGTACCCCTGAAGGGGGCACTGCCCACGAAGGCGCACAGGACAGCGAAGCGGACGGCGAGGCCACCCGGCCCGCCGCTCCACCGGAGCTGCACAGTGGCCACAAGCTGGCCAAACGCTACCGGCTGGAGGAGTGCGTCACCCGGCTCGACGGCTTCAGCAGTTGGCGGGCGGTCGACGAGAAACTCCGCCGGGCCGTCGGCGTTCACCTGCTGCCCGCCAAACACCCCCGTGCCTCGGCGGTCCTCGCCGCGGCACGCTCGACGGCACTGCTGACCGACCCCAGGTTCGTCCAGGTCCTCGACGCCGTCGAGGAGAACAATCTCGTCTACGTCGTCCACGAGTGGCTGCCCGACGCCACCGAACTGACGACCGTACTCGCCTCCGGGCCGCTGGAGGCCCACGAGGCCTACGAACTCGTCTGCCAGGTGTCCGAGGCCATGGCGGCGGCTCACCGCGCGGATCTCGCCCACCTGCGGCTGAACCCGGGCGCCGTGCTGCGTACCTCGACCGGTCAGTACCGGGTGCGCGGGCTCGCGGTCAACGCGGCACTGCGCGGAGTGACCTCGGACGATCCCGAACGCACCGACACCGAGGCGATCGGCGCCCTCCTCTACGCCTCGTTGACCCAGAGGTGGCCGTACGAGGAGGACGCCTACGGCCTCTCGGGGCTTCCCAAGGGTGTCGGCCTCATCCCGCCCGACCAGGTGCGGGCGGGGGTGCACCGCGGCCTGTCCGAGCTAGCGATGCGCGCCCTCGTCAACAAGGGCGCGACAGCCTCGCGGCAGGAGCAGCCCTGCACGACGGCGGCGGACCTCGTGAAGGCCGTCGCGGAGATGCCGCGCGTACGCCCTCCGGAGCCGACCTACGCGGCCCCTCCCGAGTACCAGAACACGACGTACCAGCAGGGTTCCTACGGCCGGCCGTCCGCCGTTCCCGGTGGCATCACCCCGCCGCCCGCTCCACCTGCACCGCTGCAGAGCCGTACCGGACGAGCCCTGAAGTGGGGAGTCTCCGCGCTGCTGATCGTGGCGCTCGGCCTCGGCAGCTGGCAGCTCGCGGACGCCCTGATGGAGAACGACCACGGGAAGCAGACTCACGCGCGCAGCGAGAACCAGACGACGACCGAGGACACCGGCAAGAAGGCCGCGGCAGCCGTTCATCCCCTGAAGATCGTCGGCGCTGCGGAGTACTACCCCGACAACCGGCCTCAGCACCCCGGCGACGTGGGGCTCACCTATGACGGGAAGAGCGACACCTACTGGCGCACCAAGTCCTTCAACGACGGCCCGGACATGAACCCGGCCTTCAAACAGGGGCTTGGCATCGTGTACGACCTCGGCTCCGAGAAGGAGATCTCCACGGCGTCGATAGGGCTTCGCTATCAGGGCGATCACACCACCATCACCCTCTACGCGGCGGACTCCCTCTCGTCCTCGGCTCCGCTCTCCTCCATGGACAAGATCGCAAGTACCACGACGCAGGGCGACACCGCCTCCATCAAGGTCAAGAAGCCGATGAAATCGCGGTACGTGGTCATGTGGATCACCGCGATGCCCCGGTCCGGTCTCGACGAGTACAGCAAGCCCGGGTACAAGCAGGCGATCACCGACGTGAAGTTCACGGGCTGACATCGGGCGGGAGGGGGACGGTGGACGAGGACCGCTACGACGGCGTCAGCGATCACTCCCTCCTCTCCTGGCATGTGGCCGGCGAACCGGATGCCTTCGCCGAGTTGGTCCGCCGCCACCGTGACCGCCTGTGGGCCGTGGCCCTGCGCACCCTGGGGGACCGTGAGGAGGCGGCCGACGCGGTTCAGGACGCTCTGGTCTCGGCATACCGGGCGGCCCATACCTTTCGGGGCCAATCAGCCGTCACGACATGGCTGCACCGGATCACCGTGAACGCCTGCCTGGACCGGGCCCGCAAAGCGGCCTCCCGCAGGACGTCACCACTCGACGACACCCGCCGCCTGGAGCAGTTGCTCGATCCTCACGAATCCGCCGAGGCTCCCGCCGAGCGCAACGATCTGCACCGCGAGCTGTTCACCGCACTGGACGTCCTCCCGGCCGAGCAGCGAGCCGCTCTGGTACTGGTGGACATGCAGGGGTATCCCGTGGCGGAGGCCGCCCGCATCCTCGGTGTCGCGGTCGGCACCGTCAAGAGCCGTTGCGCGCGAGGCCGAGCACGGCTCCAGCCGCTCCTGGCCCATCTCCGTCCACGCCCCGCTCACGTGAAGAGGCCCGGCGAGGACACGAGGCCTACCGACGAGGAAAGACCCCAGAGCAAGCAGTCCCCTGCGCCCGGCTTCCCCTCCGCAGGGCAGGAAAGAAAGGGCGGTGGGAGAGCGGACTCGGATACCTCGGAAGGGAACCGGCTCCGCAGGACTTCCGTCCCATCGCAGGCAGATCCCGAGGACTCAGACGCGACGGACGACGGAGGTGGACGAAGGTGACGACGAGGACCGACGCGACGCGGCACCCCGAAGTCGAGGAGATCGCAGATCTCGCCGAAGGTCTCCTGTCCGCCGGGCGCGGCGCCATCCTCCACGCCCATCTGTCCGACTGCCCGCCCTGCGCCGAGGTGTACGCCTCCCTCGTCGAGATTCAGAGCCTGCTCAGCACCCTCCCTGCGGCCCCGTCGATGCCGACTGACGTGTCGGCCCGGATCGAGGCTGCGATCACGGCGGAAAGCTTGCCTTCCCTGAAGGTGCGGCGGATCGAGCCTGATGTTTCACGTGAAACATCGGCCCCCTCCGCCGCCGATGTTTCACGTGAAACATGCACCCCCTCGGCGGCGGTCGATGTTTCACGTGAAACATCGAC
>NZ_JBFALS010000017.1:128811-140567 GCF_040656295.1 Streptomyces sp. NPDC049954 | reverse complement strand
GCAACGACTGGCCAGAGCCCCAAAAGACGAGGCGCCGGCCTGAGCCTCTACCAAGTCGTCCGCGAGCTACAGCTCCTCCTCGCGACATGGACCGGTGCCTGCCCCACCTGCCACCGCGACATACCCACACTCACTCCGACCTGACCAAGCCCTACTAGGGTCAACCTCACCCGGCTCTGGCAAGTTTGGGCAAGTTTCTCGCTCTGAGCCGCAGGCGCGGGCAAGCTCTGGCACACAGATCGTCGTCTCGGTTCGAGGAGGACATCATGACCCTGCGGAAGCTCGGCAAAGACCCGGAGAGCCCGAGCGGCGGCTCGCCCACCATCTACCTCGACGAGGAGAAGGACACCTACGTCGTGCAAGGGTGGAAGGTGGAGGACAGGGAGCGCCTGGACCAGATGGACATCCCCGCCCATGAGTCGTCGGTGGAGATCCCCAGGCGCATGGTCCAGTTCTTCCTGGAGATGGCGAAGGACGCGCAGGACCCCGCACCGGAGGTGAAGAAGGATGACGGCCCCGACGTTTGAGGAGCTGTTCCGTAGCTGCCAGAGGACTGCGGTCCACCTGGAGATGCGCGACGCCTATATGAAGTCGGACCCGGCCTTCATCGACTGGAAGGCCGGTAAGACTCTCGACCCCGCCGAACGGTGGGCCGACTGGCACAGCCTCGTCACGGAGGCGACTTCCCGAGGTGTCGAGGTCCGCCGGGCCCGTGTCGTGTCGACACCTGTGAGCGAGTACATCCGCTTCGAGCACGCCGTTACGGATGGTCTGAACATCGCCGCCGGGGAAGCCGTGCGCTGGCTCTCGCGCCGGCAGGCCACGGACATCGCGTTGCCCGGCAATGACTTCTGGCTGTTCGACTCCAGCCTCGTTCTCCTGAATTACTTCGATGGAGAGGGCGAGAACATGGAAGTGGAACTCACGGAGGCCCCGGAAGTGGCGAAGCTCTGTGAGTCCGCCTTCGAGGCCGTGTGGAAACGGGCGACACCGCACGCAGAGTTCGAGTTGGCCTGACAGTACGAACAACAGCGTCGCGACGACATGACATCACCATCTTCGAGTGTTCAGGAAGCCCGCAGAGCGCTCGGGAAACGCCTGGCTGAGATCCGGAGCGCAGCCGGAATCAGCAAGCGGGAACTGGCCAGACGTTGTGGCTGGCACGAGTCGAAGGCATCGCGCTTCGAGAGTGGCACTCGCGCGCCCTCGGAGCGCGACCTTCGCGATTGGTGCTCCGCCTGCGAGGCGGACAGTAAAGCCGAAGATCTCATCTCGACGGCCCGCGGAATCGAGGGCATGTACGTCGAGTGGCAAAGGATGGAACGCGACGGGCTGAAGTTGGCCCAGGAGTCGGTTCTCCCGTTGTGGGAACGTACCCAACGGTTCCGCATCTACTCGCCGTGGCTCATCCCTGGGCCAGTGCAGACGGCTTCTTACATCACGGCCCTTCTGATCTCCATCCGAGACCGGCGCGGCCTCAAGGACGATGTGCCGGCGGCCGTGAAGGTTCGCGTGGAAAAGCAGAACATCGTCTATGGCCCCCACACCTTCGCCATCCTCCTGGAGGAGAGTGCGCTCCGATACCGAATCGGCGGAGCCGACGTGCTGAGGGGCCAGCTCGGATACCTCCTCACCGTCATGGCGCTTCCTTCGGTGAGTATCGGAATCATCCCGCAGGATGTCGATCGGACGCTCTGGCCCGTCGAGGGATTCTTCCTGTACGACGACAACACCGTGAACGTCGAGCTGGTCTCCGCTCACCTCACCGTCGTACAGGATCACGAACTTGCCCTGTATGCCCGGACGTTCGCTGATCTGAAGAAAATCGCCGTGTACGGTGCTGAAGCGCGGCAGATCATCACCGCTGCCATCGAATCTCTCGGATGAACGTCTGGCAAGTACGGGCACACTCGTAGAGCCGCACCCGCAGCCCTTCCTAGCTTTGTATCCCGGCGTAATTCGTGCTCGGGAGGGGCGAAGCGGTGATCACTGTGGCAAGAACCGGCAAGTCGCTTGAGGCGGCGACCACTTCAGCATGCGAACCCGATCCGCTCGACGTGGACGGGATTTGGACGCGGACCGACATCGTCCTGTCCATGAACTTGAGCACGACCACCCGCGAGGAAATGGACGCTTCCCTGCCGGCGGTGGTCGACCAGTTGAGCAGCCTCCTGAACGCGGATCTGGGCCAGGCCGAGGACCACCTCGTTGCGGGGCTCGTCCGCAAAGGCCGTGGCCTCATCGAGCACGGGGAGCGCCCGACCAAGGACACGCCCGCCTTCGGCGTCTTCATCTACCTCCGCGACACGGCCGCCGTCGCGCGACGCCTGCTGTGGATCTACGCCGAGCGCGAGGGGATCACGCCACATGCCGGTTGAAGTCGGGCGAGTCATCAGGGAGTTGGCCCACTACTTGCATGTGCACCCGGCCGAGAAGATGGCGCTGATGCCGTTGTACGACGCCGCGCGTGACCACGCTCAGCGCCGGGCGTGCAAGCACGCAGGCCGTTGCCCTGCCATCACTGCCGGGCCGATCGTCATGAACGAGGTCGGTCACGTCCTGGCCTTCCCGCACGAGGGCCGCAACGTTCTCTTCGAGGCCGAGCCCGAGGACGAGGACAGCACCCTGAGCGGCGCAGCGCTCCGCCTGTTGGAGGAGACAGTCGGTGTCCGGGATGTTTGGACGGAGCCCGGCTCCGAGGGGCCGTTCCTCGTGGGTGTCACCCCGAGCGGCCTCCATCGTTACGGGCCTCGCATCCGCGTCGGCTTCCGGTACCTCTACAGGGCCCACTCCAACGTGATCGCGACGGGCCGTGCGGTCTGGGTACATCCCCGCGAGATCGGAATCGTTCCTGTTCGGGACCGCGTTCTCTCCCACGCGACGAGCGCCCTGTGAGCCCGGAAGTGAAGCGCCAGGTCGCCTACGTGCTGTGCACCGTCGCCGTGGGGACGGCTGTCGTCATCGGCGTCTGGAGGAGCTGAGTGTACGAGCGCAGGGCCAGTGAGCCACCGCGGATTCCCCCCGCCCCGCTCGGCGCCACCGCCGCCACGAGGCCCCCCGGCGAGATCAAGGTCGGGGACTACCTGTTCGTGGGCGACGCTTTCCGTCGCATCGCGGACATGCGGTCTGATGGCGGGTCGCGCCGCACGCTGATCTTCAACGACCACAGGCCGGTGACCGTGAACCAGTCGACTGTGACCTACCGACCCCCCAACCGCACCTGATCTGAGCCGCGTTGGGGCAACCCATCCGAGTTACCCGCATCACGCGAGGAGCTTTGGCATGCACTTTCGCAAGATCCACGGAGCCGGGAACGACTTCGTTCTGATCCCGGCCGCCGAGCCGGACGCTGAGAAGGCGTGGGCCAAGGAGGCTGAACGCCTCTGCGCCAGGAGAACCGGCGTCGGCGCTGACGGGCTGGTCATCAGCACTCTCGTCACGGACGCTCCGCCCTTACTCCATGTCGACTGCTATAACGCGGACGGCAGCCTCGCCACCATGTGCGGCAACGCCCTTCGCTGTAGCGCGTGGGCCGCACGCCGCGACTACGGCTACGCGGAGATGACGCTCCGGATGGCCGGGGTCGATCACCACGCGACGGTAGAGGGTGACACCGTGTGGGTCACGGCCGAAGTCGGCACGATCGAACCACGCACCGTGAACGTCGTGATCAACGGGCGACCCACGTGGTTCGACAGCGCTCACACCGGCACCGAGCACGTCGTCGCCATGGTCGACGACGTAGACGCGATCGACGCCGAACTCGTGGGCCGCCTGGTCCGCAATCACGAGGCGCTCGCCCCCCTCGGCACGAACGTGAACTTCGTGCAGCCCGCCGGCAAGCAGGCCCTCAAGATGCGCACCTACGAGCGCGGCGTCGAGGCCGAGACCCTCTCCTGCGGCAGCGGAACAGTCGCGGCCGTCGTCATCGCCTCCATGCGCGGCCTCGTCGCCGCCCGTGAGGTAACCGTCCACAACCGCGCCGGGGAGCCGCTGATCGTGCGCCCCTACGCAGACCGGCAGCACACGAAATGGGTCGGCGGCCCCGTCACCCAGGTCTTTGAAGGAGTCACCGCATGACGAACTTCCTCGAACCCACCGACGCAGAGGCCGTCCAGCGCGCAAGCGGCTGCCTGCGTGGCTGGCGCCGCGAACACCAGGGCCTGAAGGTGGCCGTCGTGTACGGGCCGCTCTCGATCGAGGACCAGCTCTACTCGACGAAGTGCCCCGTGGAACAGCGGTCGAGCACGGCCCTGGCCGAGTCCCTCGCGAGCCTCGGGATGTGGTTCAAGGTCCTCGACCCCACCATCCCCGAGTTCATCCAGGAGGTGTCCCGGTTCGACGTGGCCCTTTCCAACCTTCACGGCCCGTTCGGGGAGGACGGGAAGTTCCAGGGCCTCATGGAGTACCTGCGCGTGCCCTACTGCGGGAGCGGCGTCTCGGCGTCCGCCGTGGCGGCCGACAAGATCCTCTGCAAGCGCGTGATGGAGACCCTCGGTGTCCCCACCCCCGACTGGCGAGCCTGGTCCGGCGGCCCGGCCGAGTGGGACGGCGACAGCGTGATGGTCAAGGACCCGCTTGGCGGGTCCAGTGTCGGCATGACCCTCGTGCACGAAGAGGTGGGCTTCGCGGAGGCGCTCAGGGCTGCCGTCGGCACCGAGAACGGCCAGGTGCTCATCGAGAGCTACACCCCCGGCATCCCGGTCACGGTGGGCATGCTGGAGCTGCCCACGGGGGAGGTGCTCATCTTCCCCCCGCTGGCAACCAAAGTTCACGAGGCCGAGTTCTACGACGCCGACACGAAGCTCGACGCGGACTCGAAGGGCACCGTGTCCGTGTCCCGCGCTGACCTGGACCCCGAGGTGCTGTCCCGGCTGGTCGGCCACGCCAAGACGCTGTGGGACGGCCTCGGCATGCGGGGGCAGGCGCGGGTCGACTTCATGGTGACGGGCGCCGACGAGGTGTACGCCCTGGAGGTGAACTCCACGCCCGGCATGTCCTGGGGCAGCAACTACGTCACGGGGGCCGTTCTGTGCGGGCTCAGCCACAGTGACGTGGTGCTGGCGATGCTCCACGAGGCGCTGACTCGGCGGCCGTACGATGTGCCTCTGCCCGCTCCCGTATTCACGCCCATGACTTCGGTACGGGAGGCTGCTGCCTGACCCGTAGGAGTCCGCCACAGTGCCGCACGTCCACGACGTTCCCATGTGCCGCCAGCTCATCGAACCCGAGGAATGGGAACTGCACGGGGGGTGGGCGCTCGGGAGTCGGCTGGAGTGGTCCAACCGAGCGTGCGGACTGGCGTCCCTGCGGATGATCCTCCTCGCCTACGGGCACGAGGCGCCCACGGTGACAGAACTCCTCAAGCTGGCCGTGAAGAACGAGATCTTGACGCCCCGTGGTGCTCTGCACGCGGGCATCGCCCGGCTCGCCACTGAGCTGGGCGTGCTCTCGACGGCCGAAGCCGTTCCCGCCGAGGAGCTGCCGGCGCGACTTGATGAGGCACCGCTCATCGTGTCCGTGACCGAGCAACTCCCCGAGGACGGCCGGTCCGGAGGGCACCTCGTGATCCTGCGCGGCTATGACTCTGGCCCCGACCCGACGATCCACTTCAGGGACCCGTCGAGCTGGGGCCAGAGTCACGACCGTGTTCTGCTTAGCCGCTTGTCCGCTTCGTACACGGGGCGGGCAATCACCTTTGCACCCCTGACCAACGGAGAGACACGATGACCGAGGCAGAAGGCGCCGCCACCACCGAGACGGCGCCCGAGCCACAAGCCGGTCGCATCATCGCAGTCCTCGGCGAGATGCTGGAGCTGGGTGATGAAGCCTTGGAGGCTCACCGCAGCGTTGGCAAGACGGCTGGCGAGCTGGGCGTCGACATTGTGATCGGCGTCGGCGGCGACATGGTGAAGCAGATGGTCCTCTACGCCGGGGTGCATGGGGTCGAGAACCTCGCACTGGTCGCCGATAACAAGACCGCCGCGGAATTCCTCGAAAAGGTCCTCCAGCCCGGCGACAAGGTGCTCATGAAGGCGTCACGCGGCGGCATGCTGTGGCAAATCGCCCAGCGGCTCACTGGCCAGCCTGTCACCGGCTTCTGACTCCTCCGGAACGGCGGCCAGCCTGTCACCGGCTTCCGACTCCTCCGGAACGGCTTCAGAGGGGGCGCCGGACGCCTGACTGGCCTCCGGTGCCTCTTCGCGTTCCTGGGTGGGCGCCGAAGGCGCTGGAGCGGGCTCGGCGGCCTCTGCGCTCGCGCTTCGCCTCGCCGCCGGGGGAGGTCCGTCGTCCTGTGCCTTCTGCTCGGCCTGCGCCTCATGGAGCCCCTGCGCGAGCTGCCCGAAGGCGACGGCCGACACAGCATCCACGTTCGGCGCCTTGGCCGTGATGGGGTCGGTCAGCGTCTCGCCGGTCTCGCTGTCAGTGGCCTGCGTGACCACCGTGGGAATGTCACTCTCGGTCGACTGGGTGACCTCGGTCGTGATGGTCACCCCGTGCGGCGTCTCCGTCGTCACTGTCACCTTGACCTCGCCCGTCTCCTCCGAAACCGAGGGGACGACCGTGCTGAACAAGCGAAACGCCGACCGGCTCCAGCCCTGGAACGGATTGAGAGCGTCCACCAAATCCCCCAGAGCATCACTGGAGTCTTCAGCGGGTCCCAGCACACACGGGCCCGTCAGGGGACGTTGCCCTGATTGCGTCAACCCCGCCGCCTTCGTACACGAGGCGCCCCGCCGAGACACACAGACCCATCCCCACCAGGGCTGTACCGACGATCCCCCGCAGTGAGGCCGGGTCTTCCGGTGATCCTCCTGCGAGTGACGGTGTGCTTGCGGTGAATTGCTCGATCACCTGAGCGCACGGTCGATCCTCCCCCTTTCATGATCACCAGAGCGCAACGCCTGGCACCTCCACCACAAACGGAACTACACGCTCCGTGTGACGGGAAGGTGATGTTTGCATATTGGAAGTGAGGGCATCGTAAGCGCCTCGTCGGAAATCGCACGCGCGTTCCCATCCTCGGGCGTGTCGCGTCCCGTAGGCTGGCGTCGCAGATCAGGCGGCACGTAAGGCCCTGGGGCCGGAGGGTTGGAGATCATGACCGAGCGCAGGCCGATCGAGGCATCGCTTACCGATATGGATGGCGTCCTCGTACAGGAAGGCGTCCCGATCCCCGGCGCCGACGCCTTCCTCAAGAAGCTCCAGGACTCAGTGCAAGCCGTTCCTGGTCCTGACGAACAACTCGATCTACACCCCGCGTGACCTCAAGCGTCGGCTGGACCTCATGGGCCTCGATGTGCCGGTCGACAACATCTGGACCTCGGCCCTCGCCACGGCGCAGTTCGTCGACTCCCAGCGCCCCGGCGGCACCGCCTATGTGATCGGCGAGGCAGGGCTGACCACGGCCCTGCGCGAGGTCGGCTACACCATGTCCGACGTGGACCCCGACTACATCATTCTTGGCGAGACGAGGGTCTACTCGTTCGAGGCCATGACGAAGGCCGTGCGCCTCATCAACGCGGGCGCCAAGTTCATCTGCACGAACCCCGACGAGACCGGCCCCTCGGCGGAGGGTCCACTGCCGGCAACCGGCTCGGTCGCTGCCCTGATCGCGAAGGCCACAGGCAAGGAGCCTTACTTCATCGGGAAGCCCAACCCCCTGATGATGCGGCACGGGCTGAACAAGATCGGCGCCCACTCCGAGGCCGCCGCCATGATCGGCGACCGCATGGACACCGACGTGCTCGCCGCCCGGGCCCGCAGGACCGGCGACGCGGGACCGGTCCCCGTACGGCGGGCCCCCGGCGCGGACACGGCGATCGCCGAGGGCGCCGCCCAGCTCGTCCTGGCCCCGGTGTTCGGGCGGGTGCCGTAGGCCCCGTGGGCCCCGGGGGGCCCGCACCGGGGCCGGGTCTCAGACCAGGTCGACGAGGTCCGCGATGGAGTCGACGACCGTCGTGGGCCGGAACGGGTAGCGGTCGATGTCGCCGAGCGTCGTCAGGCCGGTCAGCACCAGGAAGGTCTCCATCCCGGCCTCCAGGCCCGCGAGGACGTCCGTGTCCATGCGGTCGCCGATCATCGCCGAGCTCTCCGAGTGCGCGCCGATCGCGTTCAGCCCGGTGCGCATCATGAGCGGGTTCGGCTTGCCCACGAAGTACGGCTCCTTGCCGGTGGCCTTCGTGATGAGCGCGGCCACGGAACCCGTCGCGGGCAGCGCGCCCTCCGGCGAGGGGCCGGTGTTGTCGGGGTTGGTCGCGATGAACCGCGCCCCGTTGTTGATGAGCCGGATCGCCTTCGTCAGCGCCTCGAAGGAGTACGTCCTGGTCTCGCCGAGGATCACGAAGTCCGGGTCGGAGTCGGTCAGGATGTAGCCCGCGTCGTGCAGCGCCGTGGTCAGCCCGGCCTCGCCGATGACGAAGGCCGTCCCGTTGGGGTGCTGGGTGTCCAGGAACTTGGCGGTGGCCAGCGCCGACGTCCAGATGTTCCGCACCGGGACGTCGAGGCCGATGCGGCTGAGCCGGGCGTGCAGGTCGCGCGCCGTGTACATCGAGTTGTTGGTCAGCACGAGGAAGGGCCGGCCGGTCTCCTGCAGCCGCTTGATGAACGCGTCGGCGCCCGGCACCGGGACGCCCTCGTGCATCAGCACGCCGTCCATGTCCGTGAGCCACGAGGTGATCGGCTTGCGCTCTGTCATGGGTGCTGACTCCTGGCCACTGGACGGGGCGGTCATCCCGGAGCCGCCCGGGGGCGGAGTACCGAGGCCACCATCCTATTCGTTCACCCGAACGCCGGGCCCGGCAGCAGATTGCCGTGTTCACGACAGTCGCGTGCCGGGGCAGGATGAGCACCGAGCGCTCGTCCACCCCCGGAAAGGGGCCGCAGAGGGAGCCAGGTCGACATGAGACTCACCGGTACGCCGCGTGCCCCCCGGGCACCGCAACGGCTCCTCGGGGCTGAACAACCCGAACACCCGGGACCTCGCCGACTACCGGAACGCGGTGTACTGGATCAAGGGCCGGATCGACGCGAACGGCGCGAACCTCGGGAACGACACCCGCTTCTGGGCCGAGGTCCCCGCCATCTGACGAGAGCGAGTGGGCGAGTGGGAGCAGGCGAACGGGGCGGTCCGGTGCCGGTACGCGCACGGAGGGTGGCGGGCGTCCTGCTGTGCTGCGCCCTCGTGCTCACCGGTTGCGGCGGGGGTGACGGGGGCGACAGGGGTGGCGGGGGCGAGGACGGCCGCGGCGGCGCTCCCGCCCGGCTCACGCCCGGCACCGCCCACCACCCGGCCGACCCCGCGGACCTGAACGGCGACGGGCACGCCGACGCCGTCCTCTCCGACGGGCGCGCCGCCGTCGTGCTGTGGGGCGCGCACGACGGGCTGGACCCCCGGCGCACCACCCGGGTCACGGCGGCCGCCCAGCCCCTGCGCGCCGACCTGGACGGCGACGGCTTCACCGACCTCGTCGCCACCACCGGCCTCGACGGACAGGGGCGGACGCTGCTGCTGCGCGGCGGTCCGCGCGGACTGGGCCGCCCGCAGCGGCTCCGTACCCCGCCGGGTTTCGTGCCGCGCGCGGCCGGGGACTTCGACGGGGACGGCGCCGTCGACCTCTTCGACGGCGGCCGGGGCGGTCGCGCCGACCCGGGCGCGGCGCCCGGCCACGTCGACGGCCGGCTGCTGCGCGGGCCCTTCACCGGCCTCGCGCCCGCCTCGGCGCAACGGCTCGACCTGGGGCAGCACGGGTACAGCAGCCCCTCCTCCGTCGCCGCCGGGGACTTCGACGGCGACGGCCGCACCGACCTCGTCCTCGGCTACGCCTACGACGCCGAGGAGGACGAGTCGGCCCCCGAGGACCTGACCCCGGTGAGGTACGAACGGGGCGGTCCGCAGGGACCGCGCCGGGATCGTGAGGCCGAGGCGCGTCTGGTCCGGGCGGCCGGGGCCGGGGAGGGCGGTTTCGCCGGGCTCCCCGGGGACGTCGACGGCGACAAGGCCCAGGACCTCCTGGTCCCGGGCACCGGCCCGGACGGGCACGGGCGGCTCACCGTGCTGCGCGGCGGCCCCGGCGGTCCGGGCACGGGACGGCCCGCGACCCGCGTGTACTCGGGCGGGCAGCGGTACTTCGGTGCCACGGCGCTGGCCGGCCGGATCGACGGCGACGACCGCCCCGACCTCGTCCTCGGCGCGCCCGACGCCCGCCGCCACGACGGACTCGTCACCGTCGTCACCGCCGACGGCGGCCGGCAGCGGCTGACCGCCCTGGACGACTGGATGCCCGGCCGCCCCAACAAGGCGCACTGGAACGAGTTCGAGCCGCTGGCCCTGCTGGACGCCGACGGCGACCACCACGACGACCTGCTCGCCCTCGCCCCGCGCCACGACGGCGGGAAGGGCGCGTACGTACTCCTGCGCGGCGGCGAGGACGGGCTGTCCACCCGCGACGTCCGGCACTTCGCGCCCGCGGACGTCGGCCTGCGGTGAGCGCACCCCGCACAAGCTGACCCGGGGTGTCCGGACCGGTACGCACGGTCTGCCTCCGACGGTCACCGAGAGGTGCGGAGAGTGAAAGGGGCGATGCGCCGCGTGGCCGTCCGGTATGTCCGGAAGGGGAAAAATGCCGCCTGCCTGTGGGGTGGGGCATAGGGCGTGGGTCATAGACCGGGCCGGGTAGTAGTGGCCGGCCCCGTCCGGGCCTGCCCTTGAGGGGGCCGGTCGTCGTTGCCGGGCTCGTCTACTAAGCGTCGTCGCAGGTCACATGGTTGCCAGGGCGGGGAGCCGTTCTCCATGGTGGGTGACGTACCGGGGAGCCGAGCGCCGGACCCGGGCCACAGGCACAGAGCAGGACGCCGAAGAGCCCGCCTCCAGACACCGGCCCCAAGACACGTCGCGGACACGGAAGTCCGCACGGAGCACCGCCCCCTTCAGGGGTGAGCGGATCGCTCCCGTGTCGCCGACACACCTCGTTTGTAGTCGGCCTCCCCATGCCGTCCCCCTTGGAGAGGTACCCCATGACTGCCCTTCGCCGTGCCCTGAACCCCCGCACCGCCGCCACCGCCGCGATCGCCACCACCGGCGCCGCCGCCATCGCCCTGACCCTGGCCCCCCAGCAGGCCCACGCCGCCGACACCGCCCGGCCCGCCAAGGCCACCACCACGGCCGCCGCGCTGACCACCCAGGCCGAGCACCTCGCCGCCACCGCCAAGACCACCGGCGCCAAGACCTCGGACGCCAAGCCCGCCTCCGCCACCGCCGTGGTCACCGGCCTGCAGGACAAGGGCCTGAAGAAGTACGGCAACCACCTCGACGGCTGGATCCGCACCTCGCTGGACATCATGCACGCCAAGGGCATCCCCGGCACCTACAAGGGCCTGCACTCCAACATCATCCGCGAGTCCTCCGGCAACCCCCGCGCCATCAACAACTGGGACGTCAACGCCCGCGCCGGCGTCCCCTCCAAGGGCCTGCTGCAGATCATCAAGCCCACCTTCGAGCGCTTCCACGTCGCCGGCACCAAGAACGACCAGTACGACCCGGTCGCCAACATCGTCGCCTCCGCCAACTACGCCGCCCACCGCTACGGCACCATCGACCTGGTCCACTCCGCGTACTGAGGGCGGCCCCACAAACCGCCTGAGTCCCGGGGAACCCCCGCACAGCGCACCACGGTTGGCGGGCAGGGGGACTCAGGCACCCCCTTTCAGGGCCGGTGGCCGGGACGGACTCTCACGAGTCCGTCCCGGCCACCGGC
>NZ_JBFALS010000017.1:0-128801 GCF_040656295.1 Streptomyces sp. NPDC049954 | reverse complement strand
CAGGACGGCCCCGAGGACTCGGACGGTGTCGTACCCGACGGGGCGAGCGTCGAGGAACTGGCCGCTCTCCAGACGAGTCCGTCCCGGCCACCGGCCCTGTATATGGCCCCTTGGAGGCCACCTCCCTGTGGGGCGCCTGGGCCGACGACCTCGAACACTCCACGGTGACCAGCGGCCACTTCATGGCCGAGGAGGCCCCGGACGACGTCGCGCACGCTCTGCGCGACCTGCTCGCACGCTGAGCCCGTATGGGGGCCGGCCCCGCCCTACCCGCACCCGCCCGGCCGGGCGAACAGGGTGACGCGGGCGCCCGTCACCTCGATGGTCCGGCAGGCCACGAAGCCGTGCCGCAGCGCCGCGCGTTTGGCGCGTTCGGTGGGCGTCGTGTCGAGCGGCTGGTCCGGCAGGTCGCGCAGCGCGAGGACCCGGGGGGCGCGCGCGACGCGTTCCCGTATGGTCCGCGCGGGCAGTTCGGTGCCCTGGAGGGTGCGTGAGGCGACGGGCGACTCCTTCAGCGCGAGGTCCCGCAGGCCCGCGTAGGCGCCCTTCCCCGACATGCCCCACTCGCGTCTGCGGCCCGGCATGAACAGCACGGCGTCCCCCGGCCGCGACAGCTCCCGCACGGCGTCCGCGACGGCGAGCACGTCGTCCTTGCGGCTCTCCGGGGCACGCGACAGCGCGTACCAGGGCAGCAGCACCGCGCACGCGGCGGCCGCCGCCCCCGTCACGCACAGCACGCGCAGCGCCGTGCCCCGGCGCCGCAGCCCCTCGTACGCCCGGACCGTCGCGGCCCCGGCGAGCAGCCCGAGCCCCTGGAACGTGTAGAGGCAGTAGCGGTCGACGTACCAGGGGTGCGCGAGTGAGGCGACCATGAGCAGACCGGACGGCAGGACGAGCAGTGGGAGCCCGAGCGCGACCAGCCGCGCCCCGGCGTCTTGCCCCCGCCCCTGCCGCAGCCGCGCCCGGACCGGCCAGGCCGCGAGGGCCGTACGCGCCGCGAGCACACCGAGGACGGCGACCGCGAGGAAGATGAGCCAGTCCAGGGGGCACGGCCGCCCCAGCCAGCCGATCTGCGCGTCCGACTGGCCGAGGCTGACGACGGCGAGCGGGGTCACCCCGAGGAGCACCAGCCCCGCGACCAGCGCCCAGCTCCGGCGTACGGCCCTCCTCGCCCCGCCCCACACGAGGGTCACCCCGTGGGCGAGCAGCGCGAGGAACGCGAACTCGTGCAGCCAGCAGGCGATCAGGCCCAGCAGCCCGTACGCCACCCAGGCCCCCCGCCCGCCCCGTCCGGCCGCCGCCCTCGCGAAGAAGTACGTGCACCACGCGACCGCCGCCGACACGAGCGCGTACGAACGGCCCTCCTGCGCGTACTGCTGCGTGATCGGGACGAGCGTGTAGGCGAGGCCCGACAGGAGCGACGTGCGCGGACCGGCGTACCGCAGGACCGTCGCGGCCACCCCCGCCGCCGCGAGGGCCGTCGCCAGCACCGAGGGCAGCCGCAGGGCGGTGAGACCGCCGTCCCACAGCGCGAACCACTCGTGCATCAGCACGTAGTACAGACCGTGCACCGCGTCGATGTTGCCGAGCAGGTCCCGCAGTTGGCCCGTGGAGCGGTGGGCGACCTGGTACGTGACCGACTCGTCGCGCCACATGCTGTCGCCCCGGTCCAGCCGGTACAGGCCGAGCAGGAACGCGACGAGGGCCGGGACGAGCACGGCGGCGGTGCGCCGGACGGCGGGCGGCAGGAACGGCCGGGCCCCCGCCGCCCCGGGCCCCGCCGCCGGGGGCCCGGTCTCCGAGGCGTGCGGCCTGCGGGCGTGCGGCACGATCACCCGTGCGGGCGACCCGGCGTCCACCTGGCCCGGGGCCCCCGGGCTCACCCTTTCGAGGGGCGGGGCGGCCCGCGCCCGGACGTCGGTGATCGGTCGGGCACGGCGGCCGGACATGTCTCCCCCTTGCCCCGCCCGGCCGACGACCCGGCCCGGCGGAAGCGTTCCGCTGTTCTCCTCGCGGCCCCCGGACTTCCGGGCGACCGGATCTCCCCACTCTGCGACGCTCCGGGCAGCCCCGGACCCGCCCTGCTCCCTCTCCTGCCCCGGGACGCGGGAGTCGGCGGCGCGCCGAGGGGACGACACCGGTACGGGACGGGACCGCGCCCCCGGAAGGCGGGTATTCAGGACACCGCCGTGGGGGGATTCCGTCCCGCGGGCGCCGGACCGCGCGCGCCGCCGACGTTCAGAGGGCGGGACCGGACAAGAGCCCCGGCCCGGGGCAGTGGTGGACCGCTGGGCCGGAACCCGCTCTTGCGCGCCCGCCGTACGGGCCCCCGCCACGCGGCGGCGTACCACCACCGGCGCACCCGCCGCGGTCCCCGCCCCGCCGCCGCGACAGGACGCCGCCGCGGCCTTTCCCCCGTACCCCGCCTCGCATGGCTCCCCCTCCGGCAGCCGAGAATAGAGCGGTGCCCAGGCCCGGACAATCGGTATCGGGACGGGTTGTCACGCCCCGGCCACCGTCCCGGTCCGCCCCGGGCCGCCGGTTCCGCCCTCCCGCGCAGGTCCCTCGCACGGGCACCGGGCGCGGCCGCGTCGAGGGGCGCGGAGAGGTGGCGTGAATGTGCCGCCGGTCTTCTCCGCCCATGGCACGACACGAGTGACATGACACCATTCGGCGTCCGGCGTACGCCCGGGGCCGGAGCGTGCCCCCGGGCCGGTGTCGCCGCGCACCCGATCGGCCCAATTCCCGCGCGCACCGGTCGCGTGCGGCGTCCCGACCGAGGAACCTCCTGAGTACTGGAGGAGGTTCACCATGGGTTCACTGCGCATCACTCTCTGTGCCGGTGCGGTGGTCGCGGCTGCTGCCCTGGCGCCCGCGACCGCCGCCCACGCGGGCGAGGGCCACCACCCGGGCAAGGGCCGCCCGGGCGAGGTCTCGCTGACCCCGTCCACGGTCGCCCCGGGAGGCAGCGTCGAGATCCGCGTCGACGGCTGCGACGGGACGACGGGCGCCGCGAGTTCCGCCGCCTTCGTCTCCGAGGTCGCCCTCAACGGCAAGGACGGCCGCGAGAATCCGCTCTACGGCGAGGCCACCGTCGACCACAACACCGCGCCCGGCACCTACCGCGTGAGCGTCGACTGCGACGGCTACCGGGGCCCGAAGGGCGCGTTCCAGGTCCTCGGCGGCTCCCGGCCCACCCCGACCGCCCCGATCCACGCCGGGGGCGGGGCCACCGCGCGGATCGCCGCGAAGGAGGCCGCGCCCACCGGGCCGAGCACCTCGCAGACCGTGTTCGGCGGAGTCCTCGCGGGCGCGGCCGGAGTGATCATCGCGGGCCGCGTCATGCGCCGCAGGCGCCGTCCGCAGGACTGACATGGGCGAGGGCGAGACCCGGCCGGGACGCCGCCCCGGCCGCGCGGTCACCGGCGCGGCCTGGGCGCTCCTGCTGCTCGGGCTGTGGCTGTGGGGCCGGGACGCGGGCCTGCCCTCGCCCGCCGGCGACGCCGCCACCGGCCACCCCGCCGGCTTCCACGGGCCGCCCGCGCACCGCCCGCTCGACCCGGTCACGCCCGTACGGGTCGAGATCCCCGCGATACACGTCCGCGCCCCCGTCGCCGCGCGCGGCCTCGACAAGGCGGGGGCGATCGACCCGCCGCCCTACGGCAGCCCCGGGCTCGTCGGCTGGTACGGCGGCGGGGTACGGCCCGGGGCGCGCGGCACCGCCCTGCTCGTCGGGCACGTCGACACCGACACCCGGCCCGCCGTCTTCTACCACCTCTCGACGCTGCGGCCCGGCGACCGCGTCCGCGTCACCCGCAGGGACGGCTCGCGCGCCGAGTTCACCGTCGACGACGTCCGGGTCCTCGACCGCGCCCGCTTCGACGCGCGCCAGGCGTACGGGCCGCGCGACGCGCACCACTCCGAACTGCGGATCATCACGTGCGGCGGCGACTTCGACCAGGAACACCGCACGTACACCGCGAACGTCGTCGTCTCCGCGTACCTCACGGACGCCGCCACGCCCTGAACGGAGACCTCGCCCCGGACGCCGTGCCGCCCGAGCCGGGACGAATCGGCCCGGTCCTCCCCAACTCGCGCCTCCACGCCCTCTCTTGGACGAACCGACGAAAGCTCCCGTATCCCGGGACGGAGCCGCCGGTTATGTCACGATCGGAGGCACACAGGGCACCCGAGGGGGAGTGGATGTACGGCAGTGACGCACGGACCGGGCGCCGTGGCGGGGGACGTCGGGCCGGCGGGAGGGCGGCGCTCGCGACGGGCGCCGCCCTCCTGCTGGCCGCCTGCTCCTCCGGCGGCGGAGGCGGAGGGAGCGGTGACGGGGGCGCCAAGGCGGGCGGGCCGCGTCAGGGCCCGGTCCGCCAGCAGCCCAAGGGCACCGACCCGTACTGGGTCGACCCGCACGGCCGGGCGGCCCGCGCGCTCGCCGCGTACGAGAAGGGCGGCGCGGACCGGGAGGCGGCGCTCGTCCGCAGGATCGCGGAACAGCCCGTGGGCCAGTGGCTCACCCCGGAGAGCGCCCGGCAGGAGGCCGAGGGCTTCACCGAGGCCGCGCGCCGCGCCGACCGGGTCGCCGTGCTCGTGCTCTACAACATCCCGCACCGCGACTGCGGCCAGTACTCGGGCGGCGGGGCCGCCGACGGGAACGCCTACCGCGCCTGGATCAAGGAGGTGGCCGCCGGGATCGGCGACCGCCCCGCGACCGTCGTCCTCGAACCCGACGCGCTCCTGCACCTCGTCGACGGCTGCACCCCCGAAAAGTTCCACGAGGAACGCTACGACCTGCTCAAGGGCGCGCTCACCACCCTGGGCGCCCTGCCGCGCACCAAGGTCTACCTCGATGCGGGCAACCCGGGCTGGCAGCGGCCCGAGGCGCTGCGCGAGCCGCTGGAGCGGGCCGGAGTCGCGGCGGCCGACGGTCTCGCCGTCAACGTCTCCAACTTCGAGACGACCGCCCGCAGCGTCGACTACGGCAAGCGGCTGTCCGCGCAGGCCGGCGGGAAACCCTTCGTCGTGGACACCAGCCGCAACGGCAACGGGCCCTACCCGAAGGGCGATCCGGCCGAACGCTGGTGCAACCCGCCCGGCCGCGCCCTCGGTGAGACGCCCACGGCGGACACCGCCGACCCGCTCGTCGACGCCTACCTGTGGGTCAAACGCCCCGGCGAGTCCGACGGCACCTGCAAGGGCGGCCCCAAGGCGGGGGAGTGGTGGCCCGCGTACGCCCTGGACCTCGCGGCGGGCGGCTGAGCGGCACGTACGGCGGGCGACCGGCCCCGGCCTCGCCGGGAGCCGGTCACCGCCGCACGCGGCCTCATCTCACCCTGATCCAGCGGGCCTTGCCCGGAGTGCCCCGGTCGTCGGTGACGAACAGCATGTACCAGCCCGAGGGCACCAGGTTCCGGTTCTCCGGGACGGTGACCTCGACGCCCTTCGCGGTTTTGCGCACCTTCAGCGCCACCGAACGCTGGTCCACGTCCGTGACATGCGTCGACGCGCCCGGCCGGATCAGCCGCGCCCGCCGGATCGAGGACGCCTGGTCCGAGGAGTACACGGCGGTCCCGCCCCGCGCGACGGACTTCGGGCCGCCGCTCAGGGCCGGCCGCGCCTGCCGGTACAGGTAGGGCGGGGTGTAGATCTCCAGCCGCTGCTCGAAGGTCCCCGGCTTCGCACCGGCCTTGTCGGCGTAGAGCGGGTCCGAGCCGAAGAACAGCACCCGCCCGTCGGGCAGCAGCAGCGAACCCGAGTGGTAGTTGCGCCCCACCTCCGGGTCGGCGACCCGCTGGAAGGTGCCGGTGTCCGGGTGGTAGATCCGGGCCTGGCGGATGTCGGAACCGCCGCGCCCCCGGTAGTCCCGCGAACCGCCCGAGACCAGCACCGTGTCGTCGGGCAGCACCGAGACCTGCGGGTAGCGGGTGCCCTCCGCGAGTTCCGGTCCGTCCACGAAACGCGGCCGGTCCGCCCCGAGGTCCACGATCCGCGTCTTCCTGCTGGACTTCGCGGACTCGCCGACGCCCCCGCCGCCGACCACCAGGTACTTCTCGTCCTGCGCGGGCGGCAGCCGCACCGTCCCCGAGGTCTCCATGAGCTGCGGATCGCTCAGCCCGGGGACGGGCGTGAACCGGTTGGTGGCCACGTCCCACACGCCCGGCTCGCGGCCCACGTCCGCCGGGCCGTACCCCGCGTTGGAGCCCGAGTAGAACATCCTGCCGTCGTTCATCAGGAAGACCGCCGGATACGTCGGGAACTGCCGCACCCCCTTCGTGTAGGTCCACCGGCGGGTTTGGGGGTCGAACACCTCGTTCTTGCCGGGGACGAGCTGGCCGATCTCGTCCAGCCCCGACAGGCTGAGCACCTTCCCGTCCGACAGGGTCGTCAGCGTCGGGTACCAGCGGGCCTCGTTCATCGGGTCGACCTTGATGTACCGCTCGGCGACCGGGTCGAACTCGTACGCCGCGTCGATGCCCTGGAAGTCCTTCTTGTCGAGCGCGAGTTTCTGCGCGACGCCGTACACGTTGTGCCGGTCCGCGCCCTTCGCGCCCTCGACCCGGTACCGGTCCTGCGCCCCCGTCGCGTACCGCGCGCCCTCCTTCTCGGCCTCGACGTAGATCCGGTCGAGACCGGGCTCGGTGCGCAGGAACTTCCCGGTCCTCCTGTCGAACACCTTCCTGGCGCGCTCCACGACCGCCGGGTCCTTCGCGACGAAGGTCCTGCCGTTCTCCACGCCGGTGAAACGGGTGCCCGCCGGGACCGTCTTCGGCGCGTCCGGGTCCTCGTTGTGCACGATCATGAGGCCACCGGCCTTCCGGACGTCGCCGTCCAGCTTCTCGTACCGCTTGGTGCCGCCCGCGACCAGCAGATTGCCGTTCCCGAGCTGCGTGTGCCCGGTGCAGAACAGGTCCGCGGGCGTCGGGATGCTCCTGATCGTGTTCCGCACCGGGTCCCACAGCCGGGTGTCGTACTTCTTCGCGTCGAAGTTGTCCTGGTTGTTGCCCGAACCGGCGACCAGCAGGATCTTCCCGGTGTGCAGGAGCGCCGCGTGGATCGTGTTCAGCCGGAACTCCTCGGGGAAGCGGACGACGTCCCAGTGCCCGTTCGCCGCCTTGTACGCGGGCCGGCCGATCGTGTAGTCGTGGTACTCGGCGGAGCCGAAGCGGTACAGCGCGGGCGCGTTCATCCCGGCCACGGCCAGCACCACGACCGCGCCGGTCGCGAGGCGGCGGGCCCGGCGCCGGCCCGGTGCGCGGGTCGGGGGACGGCTCACCGCGACCCGCCTCCCCGCCCGGTCGGCACCGTCAGGTCAGGCCCGGTGCCCCCGCTCGCCGCCGCCACCGGCACGGGCTCCGGACGCGGCGACGCTCCGGGTGCGGGGCCGGGCGAGGGCCCGCTCGCCACGATCCGCGAACCGCCGCGCGCGGCGGCCTCTTTCGTCTCCCCGCCGTCCCTCGCGCGGCGCGCGTCCCGCCACACCGTCCACCGCCACAGGACGACCGGCGCCGCCGTGATCAGCAGCGCGAGCCCCGCCCAGACGACCATCGCGGGATGGGCGTGACCCCGGACGTACGCCGCGAGGATCGAGCCGCCGAACAGCGCGACGAAGAACAGGTGCACCCGGAAGGTCCCGAACAGGGTGTCCGGGCTCGCCGAGTCCCCCTTCGGCGTCACGACGAAGCCGCTCCTGCGGCGCAGTAGCGCTTCCACGAGTGAACGTGCGTACAGCGGCGCCGACATGGCCGACATCGCCATGCCCGCGACCCCACCCGAACCCTCCGGCTCGTGCGGCGACACGTTGTGCCTGCGGTTCCACAGGTACAGGCCGATCTGGAGCGCCGAGGCGTTGCCGTACAGCATGAGCCAGACCGCCGGGTCGATGTCCACGCCGGAGGCGCCCAGGCCCAGGAACAGCGCGCAGGACAGCGCCGCGAGTATCCAGTTGAGCGCGGACAGCGGATAGAAGACGACCATCATCGTGTAGTTGAACAGCCGGCCCGGGGGCAGCGAGAAGGGCGCCTTCCAGAACTGCTTGATGAGCGTCTCGTAGGTCCCGCGCGACCAGCGCGACTGCTGCGTGAAGAAGTCCGTCCAGGAGTTCGGGCCCTCGCCGACGGCCAGCACGTCCGGGGTGTAGACCGACTTCCACTTGCGGCCGGTGGCCGGGTTGCGGCGGCGGTGGATCTCGAAACCGGTGGCCATGTCCTCGGTGATCGAGTCGTACAGCCCGCCGATCTGCCGCAGCGTCGCGATGCGTACGGCGTTGGAGGTGCCGACGAACATCGGCGCCCCGTACGCGTTCCCGGCCCGCTGGATCAGCGCGTGGAACAGGAACTGCTGGGACTCGGCGGCCTTCGTCACGTACGCGTCGTAGTTGCCGTACACCTGTGGCCCGACGACGAATCCGACGTCCGGGTCGCGGAAGTAACCGAGCATTCGCTCCAGGTAGTTGGGCAGCGGCACGTGGTCGGTGTCGACCGAGGCGAAGTAGTCGTAGGCCTCGCCGTGCGCGTCGAGCCACGCGTTGTAGTTGCCGTGCTTGGTCCTGGCGCGGTACGGGCCGCTCCCCTGGTTCCACCGCGCGACGCCCTTGCGGGAGAAGTGGTGCACACCCAGCCGCGCGCACACCTCCTTGACCTGCGGGTCGTCGCCCTCGTCGAGCAGCCACACGTGCAGCCGGCCCCGGTGGCGCAGCCGCACGGCCGCCTCCAGCGTCCGCTCCACCATCTCCAGCGGCTCCTTGCCCGGCACGAAGGAGGTGAGGAAGGCGACCCGCGTCCCGGTCTCGGGCACGACGGGCACCGGGTCCCTGGCCACGAGGGTCGCGTGCGCGTTGGAGATCACGTTCACGCAGCGGAAGCACTCGATGAGCCCGATCGCGGCGAGCATCACGAGGTCCAGGACCGGCAGGAAGGCGTACGCCGAGTGGTCCCGCTCGGTCCAGTGCCCGGGTTGCAGGAGCCAGACCAGCAGGCCCAGCGAGAGCAGCGGCGCGGCGCCCAGCAGCAGGGCCGCGCGCAGCCGGTGCGGTTCCCGCGCGAGCAGCGAGCGGTAGCGGACCCGGTAGGGCCGGCCGGGCACGGGCCGGGTCAGCGGCCCGGCGAGTCTGCTGTAGTGCTCGTAGTCGTAGCGCGGCGGTGTCCCGCCCGGCCGGCGCGAGCCGTCCGTCCGGGTGGCGGGCGCACGCGGCCCGGTGGCCCGGGCCGCGTCGAGGTCTCGTCGGGCACCGGACGGCGTCGACGTCATGAGTCATTCCCCCCGCACGCGGGAGAACCCGCGTGGTCATGGTTGGGCCGCCCCCGCCGGTCCCCCTCCGACCGCGCGGGGCGCGTCACTGTCCACGGCCACCGCCCGGGACGGCGAGGGCGCCCCGCATCTCCTGCGGACCGCTCCCGCCCCCGGCGGGGCCGACGGTCGCACGATGCCCTCCCCGGCATCGGACCACCCGGCGATCCCCCACGGACTCCCCGGGCCTGCTCGGGCGGGGCTCCCCTTCCCCGCGTCCCCCTGCAACCGGACGCGGCCCCCAACGGCTGCGCGAAGCACGCCAGATGAGGGCCAACGCCTCACTAAGGGTTGTACGCCACCGGGCATGATCGCAAGGGCGAAACAAGGTGTTTACCGGCTATACGCGCCTATCGGGGCAACTGATCGATTGACCGCCCGTATGGGTGTGCGAGGGACTCCGTGCACTAAAGGGGCGCGAAAGGGCAATCCGCGCGCCGGAGCGTGTGCGGCGGAACGGGGGCAGGCCGGGCGCACGCGCACCGGTCGGGCCCTTGCGGGCCTCCTGGGCCGGAACCCGCGGGTGGTCCGGAACCCGCGGGCGCACGAAAAGGCCCCCCGCCTGAGCGAGGGGCCTTCGTGTCGGTGCGCCGCCAGGGACTCGAACCCCGGACCCGCTGATTAAGAGTCAGCTGCTCTAACCAACTGAGCTAGCGGCGCCTGCTGACCTGGAGAACTTTACCGGACGCCGGAGGGTGCTGTGTGCCGGGCCGCGGGCCCCTCGGCGGTGACGGGCGCCCGCAGCGGAGGGCGGGTGTGGCATTCGGGCCGTCAACATGCGGTTCGGGCGAGGCGTTGGAAAACTGACGTTCATGCAGGTTCCCGATGCTTTGTCCCTGGGGTGTGACGTGAATCTCATGACCGGCCCGTCGTTCGAGGAGTTCGCCCCGGAGCCGGACTGCGCCGGCCCCGGCTGCGCGCGGGAGCGGGGGAGCACGGCCCGGCCGTCCGGCCGGCGCGGCGGTCACCCGGGGGCGCGGGGCGTCCGCCGCGCGCTGGTGGCGGCCCTCGCCGCGTCCTCCGTGCTCGGGCTCGCACCCGCCGCCGCCCTCGCCGCGCGGCCCGTCCCGGCCGCGCCCGCCGCCGTCGACGCGGACGACGCCGCGGGCACCCCGCAGGGCGGGGCCGGACCGCTCCAGGGCGGGGCCACCCCCGCGGACCCGGGGGAGCAGGGCGGGGCGGTCGCGCGGACCACCAGGGAAGCGATCATCGCGCGGGCCAAGGCCTGGGTCGCGCAGGGCGTGCCGTACAGCCTGACCGCCTTCCACCCGGACGGGTACCGGCAGGACTGCTCGGGCTTCGTCTCGATGGCCTGGGGCCTGGGCTCCAACCAGTGGACGGGCAGCCTCGCCGCCTTCGGCACCCGCGTCACGAAGGGGCAGCTGCGGCCCGGCGACATCCTGCTCTTCCACAATCCGGCCGATCCGGAGAAGGGCTCGCACGTCACGGTCTTCGGCGGCTGGGAGGACTCCGCGCACACCCGGTACACGGCGTACGAGCAGACCCCGCCCGGCACCCGGCGCCGGTCCACCCCGTACGCCTACTGGACCAACTCCGCGCAGTACGTCCCCTATCGGCCCAACAACCTCGCGTCCGGCACGGGCGGCTCCCGGGCGGAGCACGGGGCGTTCCCCGGGGCGGGCGCGCTCGGGCCCGGGGCCGAGGGACAGGCGGTGACCCGGCTCGGCGAACTGCTGGAGCGGCGCGGCGGCAGCCGTTTCTACACGGTGGGCCCGGGGCCGCGCTGGAGCGAGAGCGACCGGCGGGCGACCCGGGCCTTCCAGCGCGCCCAGGGCCGGCGGGGCGAGCCGGCCGACGGCGTCCCCGGCTCCAGGACCTGGGAGTACCTGGTCACGGGGCGCGGCAGGGACATCCCCGCCGCCCCGTCCTCCCGCGCGCTGCCCAGCTACCCGGGCGCGGCGGCCTTCCGGCCCGGCCGCCCGGACGCCGCGGTCACCCGGCTCGGGCGCCGCCTCGTGGAGAAGGGGTTCGGCCGTTTCTACGCGGTGGGCCCGGGCCCCCGCTGGGGAGAGGCCGACCGGCGGGCGACCCGGGCCTTCCAGCGGTCCCAGGGCCGGCGCGGTGCCGCAGCCGACGGCCACCCCGGCCCGGAGACCTGGCGCCGCCTCTTCTCCTGACACCGACGGACACCCCTCCGGCACCCCTCCGCACCCGGGGGCGCCATCCGGCCGCGATCCGAGGAGACACGCACGATGAGTACGACGGCACCGCAGGACGGAACACGCGACGAGGACGGAACACGGCAGGGGGACGGAGCGCGCGACGAGGAGGCCCGGCGGCACGAAGCGCCCGGCTCGCCCGCCGCCGGGGAGGCCCGGGTGGCGGCGCCGCCCCGTCACGAGTCCACGATGGAGATCCCCGTGCACCTCCTGTTCGGCGAGGACGCGCGCGAGGGGCCGCCCACGACCGGCCGTCCCCCGGGCGCCCGCCCCGGCCGGGCGGCCGGCGACAGCGCCCCGGACACCGGCTCCGTGCCCCACCCGCCCGCCGCCCCGTCCGGCCGCCGCCCGGAGAGCCCGGGGAGCCCGGGGAGTCCGGAGAGCCCGGGGAGCCCGGGGAGTCCGGGGAGTCCGGAGAAGGGGGCCGGGCCGTGGGTGCGTACGCGGACCGGTGACCGGCCGGTGCCCGTCCGGGGCCCCGACGAGCGCCCCGCCCTGTCGCTGCCCGGGCTGCCGGTGCTCGCGGCGGGCCTGCTGGCCACGGTCGGCGCGGTGGGCCTGCTGTGGCGCGAGCGCCCCGAGCCGGGCCCGGTGACCGTGCTGGCCGCGCTCCTGTGCGGGGTGCTGGCCCTGTTCGCCTTCGCCGGACTGGAGCGCGGCCGGGTCGGCAGGGCCACGGTGCTGACGTTCGCGGGCCGCTACCGGGGCACCGTACGGCGCACCGGACTGCTGTGGGCCGACCCGCTGCCGCGCCGCCGCCCCGTCGACGTACGGCTGCGGCACTGGCGCAGTGAACCGGTCCCGGCGGTGGACGCGCGCGGGGTCGGGCTGCGCGTCGTCCTGCTCGTCGTGTGGCGGGTCGCGGACACCGCACGGGCCGGCTTCGCCGTCGAGGACCACGCGGCGTACCTGCGCGACAGCGTCGAGTCGGCGGTCGGCGCGGTCCTGGCCCGCCTCCCCATGGACGCCCCGGCGGGCAGCCCCTCGCTGCGCGACACCGAGGCGCTCGGCGCGGCCCTCACCCGGCAGGTCGCCGCCGACGCGGAGCCGGTGGGCCTCGACGTCGACGCGGTACGGCCGCTGCGCCTCGTCTACGCCCCCGAGTTCGCGTCCGCGATGCACCGCACCCGGATCGCCGCACTCGACGCCGACCACCGCGAGGCCACCCTCACCACGGTCCTGGACGCGGTCGAGGACACCCTCGCCCAGCTCACGGCCCGCGGCCTGGCCCCCACCGACGACACCGAGCGCCGCACCCTCGTGAAGGACCTCACGGTGGCGTTCTGGGAGGGACGGGGGGAGGGATCGACCCCCGCCGCGTCCTAGCGGTGCCCCGCACGATCCGCGCACACGAAAAAGCCCCCCGCCTGAGCGAGGGGCCTTCGTGTCGGTGCGCCGCCAGGGACTCGAACCCCGGACCCGCTGATTAAGAGTCAGCTGCTCTAACCAACTGAGCTAGCGGCGCTTGCTGACGTGGAAATCATACCCAAGGTTTCGGGGTGCCCCGGACCACCCCGGCGGTGGCCGCTATATCGCCAGGGACAGCAGGACCGGGGTGGCGCCCCGGTTCAGGGTGTCCGCCGCCTGGTACAGGCGGTGCGCGTGCTCGACCGGCAGGGACAGGGCCAGGCAGCCCACCGAGGAGCCCGCCGTGATCGGGACCGCCGCGCACACCGTGCCCACCGCGTACTCCTGGACGTCGAGCACCGGCACGGTCGGGGCCTGCGCGTCGAGCTTGCGGAACAGGACCTGCTCGTCGGTGATGGTGCGCGAGGTGAAGCGCGCCGGGCGGTGCCGGGAGAGGTGCTCGCGGCGGCTGTTCGCGTCGAGCTGGGACAGCAGGGACTTGCCCATGGCGCTCGCGTGGCCCGTCGTGCGGAAGTCCACCCACTCGTTGACCCGCGGACTGTCCGGCCCGTCGGCGATCCCGGTCAGCGTGATCTCCCCGTCCACGTACCGCCCGATGTACACGGCCGCGCCGATCGAGTCGCGCAGCCGGGCCAGGGTGCGCTGGAGGTGCGCCTTGATCGCGAACTCGCTGTTGAGGGAGGAGCCGAGCAGGGACAGCGTCTCGCCGGTGACGTACCCGCCGTCGCTCAGGCACTCGACGTAGCCCTCGGTGCGGAGCATCTCCAGCAGGGCGGCGAGCCGGTCCGGGTGCAGACCGGTGTCCCGCCCGACGTCTGCGGGCGCCGCCCCCGTCCCGTGCCGGGAGATCGTCTCCAGGACCCGCAGGGCGTCCTGGACCGATTGGTGCGGCTTCGACGGCTCGTGTGTCAACGGCACGTTTTCCCCCTGCGTGGACCCGTTTCGGACAGCTGGGCTCGGGCCCCACGATAACCGCGCGGAGGGCGCCGCAAAGGGGCTCGGAGGGAATTGCCGTACCGGATCCGCCTGGGACGGTGGCATCTGGCCTGTGGATATGCCAGAGGTCTATGGCGTACTGGCGTGGGGTGCCGCCCGCTCCTGCGGCGGGGCCTCGAACTGGTCCTCCTCGGGCCGCGGCTTCCCCGGCAGCAGGAAGGTGATCGCGAAGAAGGCCACGAGGAGGCAGCCCTGCACCAGCAGGCAGTGCCGGAACGCCGTCACGAAGTCACCCGCTTCGGCGCGCGCGAAGAAGACGGAGCCGAACACCGCCACCCCGATCGAACCCCCCAGGGACTGCACGGCCGACAGCACCCCGGAGGCCGAGCCGATCTCCTCGTCGTCCACGGCGGCCAGCAGGAAGCTGAACAGCGCCGCGATGACCAGCCCGGAGCCGACCCCGCCGAGGACCACGCCCGGCACGATGTGCCAGACCGAGAAGGGACCCGAGCCGCCCAGTTCGTACCAGAGCAGCGCTGAGCCGCGCCCGCGTGGACGTGCGGAAGGCCCCGCCGCCCTGGGAACAGGGCGGCGGGGCCTTCCGGTGGGTACTGCGGCGGCGGGCCGCGGGTGTCACAGCACCGCGCGCAGGAACTCCTGGGTGCGGTCGTGCTCCGGCGCGGTGAAGATCTGCTCCGGGGAGCCGGACTCGATGATGCGGCCGGAGTCGAACATCATGACGCGGTCCGAGATGTCGCGTGCGAAGTTCATCTCGTGGGTCACGCACAGCATCGTGATCTCGGTGGTCGTGGCGATGTCCCGCAGGACGTCCAGGACCCCCGCGACCAGCTCCGGGTCGAGGGCCGAGGTCACCTCGTCGAGCAGCAGGATCTCGGGCCGCATCGCGAGGGCGCGGGCGATGGCCACGCGCTGCTGCTGGCCGCCGGAGAGCTGCGTGGGGTGCGCGTCGACCTTCTCGCGCAGGCCGACGAGGTCGAGCAGTTCGCGGGCGCGCTCCTCGGCCTCGGCGCGCGGGGTGCCCAGGACGTTGACCGGGGCCTCGGTGATGTTCTGCAACACGCTCATGTTGGGGAACAGGTTGAACTGCTGGAAGACCATGCCGATCTTCTTGCGGACCTGCCGCTGGTGCTTCTCGGTCGCCGGTTTGAGTTTCCCGTCGGGGGTGCGTACGTGGCTCAGCGGCTCCCCGTCGACCCAGATGACCCCGTCGCTGATCTTCTCCAGGGTCATGAGCAGCCGCAGGATCGTCGTCTTGCCCGAGCCGGAGGGCCCGATGAGCGTGACGTGCTGTCCGCGCTGGACGGTGAAGTCGAGGTGGTCGAGGACGACGTGGTCCCCGTACCGCTTCACCACCTGCTCGAAGTGGATGAGGTCGGCCGGGGCGCCCCGCCCGCCGGGGGACGCCTCCTCGCGAGGGGCCGGCACCGGCTTGTCGGTCGGCTGCACGGGTTCAGTGGCCAAGGCGCTTCTCCAGCTTTCTCATCAGCAGCGAGGTCGGGTAGCTCGCCACCAGGAAGATCAGTCCCGCGAGGGTGAAGGTCTCGGCGTACGCGAAGTGCGCCGAGCCGTACTCGCGGGCCTGCGAGACCAGTTCGGCGACCGTGATGACGGCCAGGAACGGGGTCTCCTTGAACATGGCGATGGCGTAGTTGCCGAGCGCGGGCAGGACGTTGCGCACCGCCTGCGGCAGGACCACCGCCTGCCAGGTGCGGCGCGGCGACAGCGACAGCGCGCGGCACGCCTCCCACTGGCCCTTCGGCACCGCGTCGATCCCGGCGCGGTACGCCTCGCCGAGGTAGGAGGTGTAGTGGACGCCGAGCACCAGGATGCCGATGGTCAGCGGGTCCACCGAGTTGAACACCGCGTAGGCGCCCGCGAGCTGGACGAGCAGCGGGGTGGAGCGGATGAACTCCATGACGGCCTTGACCGGCAGCCGCACCCAGCGGGTCGGGGCCCGGCCCGCCATCGCGACGAACAGGCCGAGGACGGCGGCGACGAGGGTGCCGAGCACGGTGGCCAGCAGCGTCGTCCAGAAGCCGTCGAGCAGGAGGGGGAAGGAATCGCCGAACGCGTCCCATTTCCACTCGTAGTTCACTTGACACCCCCGGTGGGCGCGGAGGCCAGTTCACCGCTGCGGCTGCGGAACAGCCCGCCCGCGTCGCGCTGTCCCAGCCGGGACTTGGCGGCACGTTCCAGGGCGTTCATCGCGAGCGTCAGCGCGTAGGCGAGCAGGAAGTAGATGACCAGCAGCGTCAGATACGCCCAGACGGTCGCGCCCGTGCGGTCGCGCAGCTCCTGGATCACGGCCGTCAGGTCGGCCGCCGTGATGAGCCACATCAGCGGGGTCGCCTTCAGCAGCATGATCAGCAGGTTGGCGAAGGAGGGGATCATCTGCACCCAGGCCTGGGGCAGGATCACCCGGCGCATCCGCTGGAAGGGCGTCATGTTGAGGGCGATGGCCGCCTCGTACTGGGCCCGCGGTACGGCGTTGAGCGCGCCGCGCACCACCTCGGAGCCGTACGCCCCGTAGTTGAGGCCGAACGCGACCACCCCGCAGAACAGCGGCGTCAGTTCGTAGCCGGTGAGCATCGGCAGCGCGTAGTACAGCCAGAACAGCTGCACGTACAGCGAGGTGCCGCGGAAGAACTCCACGAGGACCCGGGAGACCCCGCGCACCAGCACCGGGCGGCTGTTCGCCATGAAGCCGAAGACGAAGGACAGGACGAGGGCCGCGAGGCCGCCGAGCAGGGTCGCCTCCACGGTGACCCACAGGCCCGAGCCGACGTCGCCGATGCGGTCGAAGAACAGCGAGAAGAAGTCACCCATGCGCTCGCGCCCCCCGCGTCCGCCTCGTCCGGGTGGTCCTCCCCGCTCCGTGCGGGCCGCCGGCCGCGCGGGGGAGGGACAGGGACTGGTGCACGCTCATCAGCCCTTGCACAGGTCGGCGGTCTTGAGGTCCGCCGGGGGCGCCTCGGTCTCGCTGAAGCCGTAGGGCTTGAGCAGCCGCGCGAACTCCGCCTTGTCCGAAGTGATCTTCCTCAGCTGCTCGTTGAAGGCGTCGCGCAGTTCCTCGCTGCCCTTGCGGAACACCGCGCCCCCGGGGCTGTACTGCTTCTTCCCGTCCAGTTCGGGCACGAAGGCCTCGGTCACCTCAAGGCCCGGGTTGGTCTTCGCGAGCCAGCGCAGTGAGATCCCGGTGAGGACGAAGGCGTCGACCCGGCCGCCCTTGACGGCGTCCGCGCCGTCCTGCTGCTTCTGGAGCGTCTTGATCTTGTCGCCGGATATCCCGGCGCCCTCGACGTAACTCTTCTCCACCGCACCGGACATGACGCCGAGCGTCGCGCCCTTCGCCTTCGCCGAGGCCAGGTCGGTGATCTTCTTCGGGTTGCCCGCCTTGACCAGCATCGCGGTCGGCGAGATGAACTCCGGCTCGGAGAACAGGGCGTTCTCGCAGCGCTCGGGGGTGATCGCCATACCCGCGCTGATCACGTCGTACTTCCCGGCCTGGAGCCCCGGGATCAGCCCGTCGAACTCCGAGAAGGTCGGGCGCAGTTCGTCCACCCCGAGGGCCTTGAATATCCGGGCGTGCAGCGTGGGCGCCTCGCCCTTGAGCTTTCCGCCGTCCTTGTAGCCGTACGGCGCCTCGTTGGCGTAGGCCACCTTCACGTAGCCCTGCTTCTTCAGCTTGTCGAGGCCGCCACCGGAACCACCGGAGTCGGTCTTGCTGCACGCGGCGAGGAAGCCGGACACGGACAGTGCGCCGCCGACAACCGCGGTGCGGGTGAGGAAACCTCGCCTGGAAAGGTGGGGGAACTCGGCCATGGGTGTGCTACCTCCGGGACGTGCACCTCGGTACGGATACAAGGGGGCCGCCTTCCCGAGGGCGGGAAACTATGCGGAAACCCCTGCCGGTGTGACCTGATGGTGGCCGGAAGGTGACCTTCCCGTTGTCATATCACGGAGATATAGGGAGGTATGGCAACTGCCGTGACGGGGGAGGCTCCTGGGCATGGCTGAGCGATTCCTGGAAATCTCCCTCGACAAGCGTCAGGTGAGCTGCACGGCGAAGCTCCTCGACGACCGCGCCCCGATCACCTGCGCCGCCGTGTGGGACGCACTGCCCCTCGGGGGCGACGTGTACCACGCGAAGTACGCGCGAAACGAGATCTACGCCCTCTTCCCGCCCTTCGCGGCCGAGGAACCGCCCCTGGAGAACCCGACCGTCACCCCCATCCCCGGCGACCTCTGCTACTTCTCGTTCAACGGCACCCAGCTCGGCAGCCAGGCGTACGGCTACGGATCGACCGGCGCGGGCGTCCGGGCCGGGGCGACCATGGTGGACCTCGCGCTGTTCTACGAGCGCAACAACCTCCTGATCAACGGCGACCTCGGCTGGATCCCCGGCATCGTGTGGGGCCAGGTCGTCGAAGGGCTCGACGCGATGGCGGACGCCTGCCAGGACCTGTGGCGCTCGGGCGCGGTCGGGGAGTCGCTGAGCTTCCGCCGGGCCTGACGGCGGGCGGCCGGGGGGCGGGGGCGGGGCCGCGACCGCCCCCGCCCCGCCCGTTCACAGCGCGGGCGCCGGCACGCGGTCCGCGACCCCCGCCTCGTACAGCGCGTGCGCCGCCCGCAGGACGAGCGCGTCCGCGTGCCGGGCCGCGACGAGCTGCACGCCGACCGGCAGCCCCCGCGCGTCCACCCCGCACGGCACGGTCGCCGCCGGCTGCTGCGTCAGGTTGAAGGGGTACGTGAACGGGGTCCAGCCCGTCCACCGCGCGAGCCCCGAACCGGCGGGCGTCTCGCGGCCCGCCTCGAAGGCGGTGAGCGGCAGCGTCGGCGTCACCAGCAGGTCGTAGGACTCGTGGAACCGGCCCATGCGCCGCCCCAGGTCCATCCGCGCGTCGACCGCCGCGAGATAGTCCAGCGCGCTGTACCGCTCCGCCCGCGCGCACACCTCCGCGAGCCCCGGATCGAGCAGCGCCCGCTGCTCGGGCCCCAAGTGCTGGACCACGCGCGCCGCCCCCGCGAACCACAGGGTGTGGAAGGCCCGCGAGGGATCGGTGAAGTCGGGGTCCGCCTCCTCCACGTACGCGCCGAGCCCCGCGAGCAGCTCCACCGCCCCGCGTACGGCGGCGGACACCTCGGGCGCCACCGCGACCTGTCCGCCCAGGTGCGGCGAGTACGCGACGCGCAGCCCCCGCACCCCCTCCCGCAGCCCCGAGCGGAAACTGCCCGGGGCGGGCGGCAGCCCCGACCAGTCCCGCGCGTCGGGCCGCCCGATCACGTCCAGCATGAGCGCCGCGTCGGCCGCGTCCCGCGTCATCGGCCCCACGTGCGACAGCGTCCCGTAGGCGCTCGCCGGGTACAGCGGCACCCGCCCGTACGTCGGCTTGAGCCCGAAGATCCCGCAGAACGCGGCCGGTATCCGGATCGAGCCGCCCCCGTCCGTGCCGAGCGCGAGCGGGCCCGCGCCGATCGCGACGGCCGCCGCCGCGCCCCCGGAGGAGCCGCCCGAGGTGCGCGTCGAGTCGTACGGATTACGGGTCACTCCGGTCAGCGGGCTGTCCGTCACGCCCTTCCAGCCGAACTCGGGCGTCGTCGTCTTCCCGAGGAACACCGCGCCCTGCTCCCGCAGCCGCGCCACCGAGGGCGCGTCCTCCTCGCCGACCGAGGCGGGGACGGTACGCGAGCCGCGCCGGGTCGCCGTCCCGCGCTGCACCAGGATGTCCTTGACGGTGACCGGCACCCCGTCGAGCAGACCGGCCGGTTCCCCGCGCCGCCAGCGCCGCGCCGACTCCTCGGCCCGCGCGAGCGCGCCCGACGCGTCGACCCAGGTGAAGGCGTTGAGGGTGGGCTCCGCCGTCTCGATCCGCTCCAGCGCCGCCCGGGTCGCCTCCACCGGGTCGAAGGAGCCGGAGCGGTAGCCCTCCAGCAGTTGTACGGCGGTGAGCGCACAGAGCCCGGAGCGCCCCGCGAGCGCGGTACCACCACCGGCCTCCGCGACTCCACCACCGGCCCGCGTGGACCGCGCGGGCTCCGTCCCGCTCGTCTCTCCTGTAGCCGTCCGCTCGGTCAACTGGCCTCCCCTGTCGGGTACCTCTGCCGGATGCTGCGGGTAAGTGCGGTGCTGCGGGTGCTGCCGGTCCTGCGGGTGCTGCGGTGCTGCGGGTGCCCGTCCTGCCTGCCGGACGCGTCACGTGGTCTCAGGCGCCTGGGACATACCCACGTTCCTTGTCGACCACGTTCCACAGCGGCTTTCCGTCCGCCCAAGCTTCGTACAAGTCCACGAACTGCGCGCCGAGCCGGTCGCGCCAGCCGGCCACGTCCCCGCTCATGTGCGGCGAGACCAGCAGCCCGGGGGCCGTCCACAGCGGGCTGTCGGCGGGCAGCGGCTCGTGCTGGAACACGTCGAGCGCCGCCCCGGCCAGCGAGCGGCTGGTGAGGGCAGTCAACAGGGCCCCTTCGTCCACGAGTTGACCACGTCCGATGTTGACGAAGTGCGCGGAGGGCTGGAGCAGGCCGAAGCGCCGCGCGCCGAACATGCCCCGGGTCTCCTCGGTGAGCGGGGCCGCGCACACCACCCAGTCGGCCCGGGCCAGCAGCCGGTCCAGGTCCTCGGGGCCGTGCACCCCGGCGCGCGCCCGCCGCCCCACGAGCGCCGTCGTGACACCGAGCGCCCCCAGCGTCGTGGTGACGGCCCGCCCGATCGGCCCGGTGCCCACCACACAGGCCCGCGTCCCGGCCACCGAACGGCTCTCGCGGTGCCTCCACTCGCGCCGCCGCTGGGCCTCCAGCGTGCCCGGCAGGTCCTTGGCCAGGGCGAGGACGAGGGCGGCGACGTACTCGGCGATCGGCTGGTCGAAGACCCCCCGCGCGTTGGTCACCACGGTGTCGCCCGCGGCGAGTTCAGGACACAGCAGCCGGTCGACGCCCGCGCTCGCCGTATGCGTCCACAGCGGCCGCCGTCCCCCGCCCGGCCAGGCCTCCCGCACCGCGTCCGACAGGAAGTCCCAGACCAGCAGGACGTCCGCTGAGGGGAGTTCGGCGGCCAGTCCGGCCTCGTCGGTGTACGTGACCTCGGCCCGGCCGAGGAGGGCGCCCAGGCGCGGGCGGGGCGCTCCGGGCGGCCCGTCGAGCACGAGAACCCGAGGCCGGGAGGGGCGCGGGCCACTCCCGCGCGAGTGGGCGGAGACCGACATATCGGGGAAACCGTTTCGCAATCCGGGTTCGCTTCCCTGAGTGGGTGACCGCACCCGGAAGGAGGGCGCGGAGCGTCCGAAAGACGCTGATTGACCACGCTCGCAGCCGGCCCTACCTTCGTCAACACGCTCCCCGCAGGAGCGGAAGAACCACTCGTACCACCGGGTGACGGCGTACCCGGACCGCGGTGGAGCGCTGCTCCCACACGGCCGGAAGCCCCCCGCCACCAGCGGTTTCCGCACCCGTCACCAGCGGTTTCCGCACGGCTCTGTCCCGACGTCCCGTCGTCCCGGCGTCCGCCGGTGTCCTGATCGGCTCCGTATCCACCGGGCTTGACGTGTGCCGGCCCGGCAGCACCTCCCGGCCGCCGGCCGGCCTCCTCCCGCCATGATCGACCTGTTCGACCGAACAATGGGGCCAGCTATGGACGTCTCCTTTCTCGGTGGACCCCACCCGCAGCGCGGTGTGGGTGTCGTCGCCCCCTTCGACTTCGCCCTCGACCGCGAACTGTGGCGCTGGGTGCCCGACGAGGTGTCGCTGCACCTCACCCGTACCCCGTTCGTACCGGTCGAGGTGAGTCTCGACCTCGCCCGGCTGGTCAGCGAGCACGAGACCCTGCACGACGCGACCCGCGCGCTGAGCGCCGCCGAACCCCAGGTACTCGCCTACGCGTGCACCTCGGGCAGTTTCGTCGGCGGCATCGCCGGGGAGCGCGCGATGTGCCGGGCGATGGAGAGCAGCGGTGAGGTACCCGCGCTCACCACCTCGGGCGCCCTCCTGGAGGCGCTCACGGAGCTGGGCGTACGGCGCGTCGCGATCGTCACCCCGTACACCCGCTCCGTCACGCAGTCCCTGGAGGACTACCTCGCCGAGGCCGGTGTCACCGTGGCCGGCCGGGAGGGTCTGGGACTGACCCGGCACATCTGGAAAGTCCCCTACCGCGACGTGGCCGACATGGCGCGTCATGCTGGGAGGGGAACGGCGGACGCGGGGCCGCCGGAGGCGCTGTTCATCAGCTGTACGAATCTGCCCACCTACGACGTGATCCCCCAGCTGGAGGCGGAGCTGCGGATACCGGTGCTGTCCGCCAACCAGGTGACGATGTGGGCCGCGCTGCGCCGGATCGGGGCCGGGGCCGTGGGCCCGTACCAGGCTCTGCTGAGCGAGGCGGCGCGCGGCTCGCTCGCGCTGCCGGAGGGTCCGCCCGCACTGCCCGAACTCTGAGTGGGTAGGCGCACAGGACGCAGCGCATCCCAAGACCGCGTCGCAGAGGAAGGGAGCACGAAGTGACCTCACTCGGATTCCTGTATCCGGGCCACTCCGCCGAGGACGACTACCCGAGGATCGAGCAGATCCTCGCGAGCGACATCCGGCTGCCACTGGTCCACACCGACATCGGGGAGGACGCGCACCGGGTCGACGCCCTCCTGGAGATGGGCTCCGCCAAGCGGCTCGCGGGCGGGGTGGAGGAACTGCGGCTCGCGGGGGCCGAGGCCGTCGTCTGGGCCTGCACGAGCGGCAGCTTCGTCTTCGGCTGGGAGGGCGCGCAGGAACAGGTGGACAACCTCGCGGCCGTCGCGGGCCTGCCCGCCTCCAGCACGAGTTTCGCCTTCGCGCGGGCGGCGGCCGAGATCGGCGCCCGCAAGGTCGCCGTGGCCGCGACCTACCCGGAGGACGTGGCCGCCCACTTCGTGTCCTTCCTGGCCTCCGCCGGTGTCGAGGTGGTGTCGATGAAGGGCGCGGGCATCATCACGGCGGCCGAGGTCGGCACCTGGGGCCGCGAGGAGGTCCTGCGCCTGGCCCGCGAGGGCGACCACCCCGACGCCCAGGCGGTCCTCCTGCCCGACACGGCCCTGCACACGGCGGCGTACCTGCGCGACCTGGAGGAGGCCCTCGGCAAGCCCGTCCTCACCGCGAACCAGGTCACGGTGTGGGAGGCCCTGCGCCTCACCTCCCGCAAGGTCCGCGAACCCTCCCTCGGCACGCTCTTCACGCAGAAGCCGGTGGTGACGGCGCCGTGAGACGGGTGGCATACGGGGCTGACGGCATCGTGACGAGCGGTGACCGGCCCGTGTGAGCCCGTGGGAGCCCGCGTGAGCCCGTGGGAGGGGGCGGGCCCCCCTCCCATCCCGTTTCCCCTTCCTCGCGGACGGCCGAGGACGTCAACCGACGTCCTCGGCCGTCCGCGTTCTTGATCTTGCAGGCTTACGCCCCGAGCGCGTGTGCCCACGTGACCAGCGCGGTTACCGGTTCGTTCCCCCGGATGAAGTCCTCCGCGGACTTCCGGCGCCCGCTTCGGCGGGCGGTGCCCTCAAGGCCCTGTGGCGTTACCCGCGGAGGGGCGGCGGGGCCCGAGGACACGGAAGCGGCCACCTCACCCGTGGGGCGACTCACGGTGACGAGGACAGGCCACTTCTCCGCTGTCCGGTTCGACACTCGCATTGAGGAGAGCCTGTGATCTCGACAACGAAGAGGGCCATGCGGTCCGGGGCCGTGGCATTCGCCGCGGCCGCCGCGTTCACCATGACCGTGCCGACCGGTAACGCCTTCGCCATCAACCACATCCCGTGCCGCGCGGGGGAGAACTACCTGAAGATCTGGTCGCACCTCAACGGGCGCACGAGCGTCGACTGCTACGCCAACCGAGGGAAGACCAACTTCGGCGGCTGGTGGGTCGACAAGATCTCCACGGGCAACAACGACCTGATCTACTCCGACGCCAACGGGGACTCGGTGAAGGTGGCCCGCTGGCACGAGATCTCCTACCCGAACCGCCCCCCGAAGGTCAACGCCATCGAAATCCTGTGACCCGGTAACCCGGTAACCGAGCTGCCGGGCCGGCGCCCGGACCTCAGCCGGTGACATCCTCGTCCCCCACCGGCCGGCGCCGGTGGGGGACGAGGCCGTGGTGAGCCCGCCTCCGGCGCCCGCCGCCCAGCCCGTCCGGCGATTGAGGACACCGCGCGGAGCGCGGAAGTCGGCGACGGCGGAAACGGACCGCAGGCAACAATCGCCGGGAATAACCGGAGCCGCCCTCCCGTTACAGCCTTCCGCACACCCAGCCGCACGCAGGAAGGCCCACCCGGTGGACGAGATCCGAGGCGAAGCCCAAGGCACCGCCCCCGTACCCCTCTCCGTACTCGACCTCGTCACGGTCGGTGCGGGGCACAGCGCCGGTGAGGCCCTCGCCACCGGCGTGGAGATCGCGAAGACGGCGGAGCGGCACGGCTACCACCGCTACTGGGTCGCCGAGCACCACTCGATGCCGGGCATCGCCTCGTCCTCCCCGGCGGTGATCCTCGCGCACATGGCCGCGCACACCGACCGCATCCGCCTCGGTTCGGGCGGCGTCATGCTCCCCAACCACGCGCCGCTCGTCATCGCCGAGCAGTTCGGCACGCTGGAGGCCCTGGCTCCCGGCCGCGTCGACCTGGGCCTGGGCCGCGCCCCCGGCACGGACGGCGCGACGGCCGCCGCCCTGCGCCGTACGGAGCGCCTGCACGAGGGCGCCGACGACTTCCCGCAGCAGCTCGCCGAGCTGACCCGCTTCCTGGACGACGACTTCCCGGACGGCCACGCCTACCGCCGTATCCACGCGGTACCGGGCCCGGTGCAGGCGACCTCGGCAGGCGCCGTGCAGTCCCCGCACCGCCCGCCGCTGTGGCTGCTCGGCTCCTCCGGCTTCAGCGCGCAGCTCGCCGCGATGCTGGGCCTGCCGTTCGCCTTCGCGCACCACTTCTCGGCGCAGAACACGATCCCGGCGCTCGACCTGTACCGGGAGAACTTCCGCCCCTCGGCCGTCCTCTCCGAGCCGTACGCACTGATCGGCGTGGCCGCGCTCGCGACGGAGGACGAGAGGGAGGCCCGCCGCCAGGTCATGACGGGCGCGCTGAGCATGCTGCGCCTGCGTACCGGCCGCCCCGGACTGGTCCCGACCCCGGAGGAGGCCGAGGCGTACGAGTTCGGCCCGATGGAGGAGGAGTTCGTGAACAACTGGCTCTCCAACATCGTCCACGGCACCCCCGACGCCGTACGCGAGGGCCTGAACGACCTCCAGAAGCGCACCGGCGCCGACGAACTCATGATCACGGCGAACGCGCACGGCGGCGACGTCCGCAAGCGCTCGTACGAGCTGATCGCCGAGGCGTACGGGATTCCGGCGACCGCCTGACCCGCACGCGCACACTCATCGCGAGGCCGCACCCCGCCGGGGTGCGGCCTCCGCGCTGTTCAGTGCCTGGTGGCGCGGACGAACTCGGCCCAGGCGGACGGTGCGAGGTGGAGGTGCGGGGTGTCGGGGGTTTTGGAGTCGCGGACGTGAATGGTGTGGGGGAGGGGGGCGAACTCGACGCAGGCGGCGCCCTCGCTGTCGCTGTAGCTGGACTTGGTCCATGAGAGCTGGTCGCTCATTGGTCAGCCACCTTCCTGGTTGAAGTCCATGGTCCAGGACGGAAAGGCGGCCCGCCAGACCGTGTCGAACGCCCCTGTTCGCGCCGTGACTGTCGGACCTGCTCCTCAGTGCCCGGTGGCGCGGACGAACGCGGCCCAGGCGGACGGGGCGAGGTGGAGGTGCGGGGTGTCCGGGGTCTTGGAGTCGCGGACGTGGACGGTGTGGGGGAGGGGGGCGAACTCGACGCAGTTGCTCCCCTCGGCGTCGCTGTAACTGGACTTGAACCACGCGAGCTGGTCAGTCATAGCTCGTTTGCCACCTTCCGGATATACCTTTCCGACTCCTCAACACTGAGGGCGTGCATCCGGATCATGCCATGGGTCCGCGAGAGGTCACTCACCTTCGCCGGGTCCTCGTAGAGCGCACTTGTCTTGTGTCCCTCCGTGAGTGCGAAACGGCTGTGATCGGGGTTATCCAGGAGGGTAAGAGGGCCTGCGAGAGCCTGGGAGTTGCCCGTGCCCACAGGCAGCACTTGGATGGTCACGTGCCTCAGCTCGCCCAGCTCCAGCAAGTGCGCGAGCTGTGTGCGCATTACCGCTGGTCCGCCGATCCCCGTGTAAAAGGCGGCGTCATAGATGACGAAGCTGTAGATCGCCGTACGTCGCCGGCACATCGCGGCCTTACGTTCGAGGCGCGCCTGCACACGGATCTCGGCCTCGTCCTCCTCAATGGGCGGGCACGTGTGTTCCATCAGTGCGCGAACGTACTGCTCGTCCTGTAGCAAGCCGGGGATCAGCAACGGCTCGTAGCTGTACAGGGCGATTGCCTCCGCCTCCGCTGCCATGAACTGCCCGGCCCGCGACGGGAACTTCTCCGGCTTCAGGTACTCCGCCGCCGCCAGCAGCTTTCCCTTGGCCCCGCACACCGCGTCCGCGATCTCCAGCAACCGCCTCGTCGGCTTACGACGGCCGTACTCCATCGACTTCACGTACTCGACGCCGTAGTTGCACTCGGCGGCGAGCTGTTCGCGGCTCAGCCCGGCCTCCTCGCGCCACAGCCGGACCTGACTACCGGCGTACCGCCACGCCATGGGCGGTTCCGCCATTTCCTCGCTCACGGTTCTCTCCGTAAACCTCGGGGGTACAGCGCGAAGCCGCACCCGGGTCGCTTCTACCGCACGTAACCAGAAAGGAACAGCCTGTGTGCTGTGAATCACTCAACGTCCCTCCCCAAGGGCGACATCGAATTCCGTCTCGGCCGCTCCCGCCGTACCCCGGCCCGGGCCAGAGAACTCTTCCGTGACCAGGCGCGCTGCTGGAAGCTCACGGAGGAGGTGACGCGCACGGCCGAGCTGCTGCTGAGCGAACTGGTCACCAACGCGGTACTGCACGGCCGGGTTTCACCGGGTCGCGAGGTGTGGGTGCGGTGCGCGCTGTGGAAGGAGGGGCCCTTGCGGGTCGAGGTCATGGACGCGGACGGGCTGCTCCCCGCCCCCAGGGACGAGGAACCGGCCGAGGACGACGAGAACGGGCGCGGGCTGCGCGTCGTCGCTACGCTCGCGGACCGCTGGGACACGCAGCCCAGGCCGTACGGCATCGGCAAGACGGTGTGGTTCGAACTCGACGGCGCCTGGCCGGAGTCCAAGCCCGAGGGCGCCGCCGCACCACGCCCTGCTTCCTGAACGCGTGGTCGTGGGACGTGGCCACCGAGGAACAGCGTCGCGCGGGGGAGCCGAAGCGGTGGCCACGTCGACCCCGCCTCAGCACACGGCGCGCTCGGTACGGCGGACGAAGCTGCGCGCACGGCGGATTCGAGGCGGACTCCTGCGACCCGGACACCCGGACGGGGCCACCGCCGCGACATGACGGTGAAGGGCCCCGTACTCGCCGCTCGCCGTCCCTCGGCTTCCCCCCTCGACGAGATCGCCGCGATCTTCAATGAGCGTTTTCAGCGTTGCTTCTCCAGGGTGAGGATGGCTTGGGCGATTGACGTCATGCGGTTGGGGCTGACTCGGGATCTGCGGAAGATCTGCCAGGTCTTCAGTCGTGCCATGCCGTGTTCGACGGGGGCTCTGGCCTCCGCGAGAGCTCGGTTGAGCGTGCGTTGCGTAGGCACACCGTAGGTACACCAGAGCGACCAGCGCGCGTTGGTGCGGCGGAAGCTTGCAGTGTCGGTCACCCTCGCGGGTGACGATGAGCATGGCGACCCACTCGACCAGGGCATGCGGCAGGTCGAGTGCGGCAGGATAGGGAATCAACGAGGCATTTGCGCTGATGAGTTGAGACGTCGAACCCCTCCCTCGACGGCACGGGTGCCTCGTGCGTTGCGGCCTCATCACCGTCCCCCGATCGGTGGCCGCCCTGGAAAGGCTCAAGGATCCGCAGGCGAACGCCCTGGAACACCTGCGTTCCCGGCAGCGGAAGTTGACGGAGGAGATCGCCAGACTGCGGCGGCTGGCCGAGGTGGCGCAGCGGGCCATCGAGATCCAGAGGACCGGGGCATCCCTGACCCCGCAGGAACGCTTCGAGGTGTTCGGCGAGATCACCTTCGACCTGAGCTATGCAACCCAGGCAGAGCTGAGATGGGCGCACACGCGAGGACAGCGCGAGGCGATGGCGCGAGCGACCGCGCACACCAAGGAGGACTGGAGTCGGCTCATGGGCGAGGCCGCCGCCTGGCGCGCGGAACTGCTGGCGGCATTCGACGAGGCGGAGCCGAGCCACGGCGAGTGGGCCATGGACCTCGCCGAGGAACACCGCCTGCACATCTCGCGCTGGTTCACCTCCTGCCCGCCCGACATGCACCGACGCATCGCGGACGAGTTCGTCGCCGACCCGCGGGCCTTCGCTCTGGTCGTACCGCCGTCGCAGCAACGCCCGGGCCTGGCCGCCTACACCTGCCGGGCGGTCCACGCCAACGCCGCGCGCCACGACGGCGGTTGGACAGATCCCCAGGAGGACGACCGATGAGAATCCTGATTGCCACGGCCGGATCGCGCGGTGATGTCGCGCCCTACACGGGCCTGGGCGCCGAGCTGCGCCGGGCCGGACACGACGTCGCCCTCGCCACCACCGACGCCTTCGCACCCCTCGTACGCGACGCGGGGCTCGGGTTCCGCCGTCTCCCTGCCGACACCCGGACGCGCGGCGGCGTCACCGGCACACGTGAACTGATGGGAGCGGCAGCCGCGTTCGTCACGGAACTGGGCCAGGGCTTCGCCGACGCGGTGGACGACGGCACGGACCTGCTCCTGCTGTCGGCCACCACCGCCCCGCTCGGCTGGCACCTGGCCGAGGCCACGGGTGTTCCGAGTCTCGGTGTGTACCTCCAGCCCACGGCGCCGACCGGCGACTTCCCGCCGGCCGTCACGGGCTCGCGTTCGCTGGGACGGCTCGCCAACCGGGCAGCCGGACGCTTCGCACTGCGGATGGCCGACCGCGTCTACGCACACGCGGTCACGCGGTTGCGCCACCGCCTCCAGCTGCCCCCGTCATCCCCTCACGCGATGCGCCGGCGGCAGGAACAGGCGAACTGGCCCGTCCTGCACGGCTTCAGCACGGCCCTGGTGCCCCGTCCCTCCGACTGGCGTTCCGGGCTTCAGGTCGTGGGCAACTGGTGGCCCCCGCACGATCCGTCCGAAGGTCTGAGTCCGGACCTGGAGGAATTCCTGCGTGCCGGACCCCGCCCCGTCCTCATCGGCTTCGGGAGCATGGCGTCCGGGGACGGGGAACGGCTGAGCGAGATCGCCGTGCGAGCCCTGCGCCGCACCGGGCTGCGCGGCCTCCTCCAAGCCGGCAGCGCCGGGCTCGCCGCGCACGGCGACGACGTGCTGACCATCGGCGACGTACCGCACGCCCTGCTGTTCCCACGGCTGGCCGCGGTGGTCCACCACGGCGGGGCAGGCACCTCGGCCGCCGCGTTGCGCGCCGGAGTGGCCGCGGTCACCGTCCCGGTCACGGCGGACCAGCCGTTCTGGGCGGGGCGACTTGCCGCCCTCGGTGCCGCCACCGACCCGATTCCCTTCCGGTCCCTCACCGCCGAACGGCTCGCCCACGCACTCGGCCAAGTCGTTGAGCAGCAGTCCTTCACACGAGCCGCCGTGAAAACGGAGCACCACCTGGCGACCGAGAACGGAGCGCAGCAGGTACTGGACGCCGTACGGAAGTTGACGGATGGATGACGCCGTCCTGCCCGGCCGTCATGGACGGGCGGGCTTCACAGCCCCCGCCGGTCGGCCGGTACGACCTGGTCTTTCACCCCGTATCGATGAGGCCCCGGCGGGGAGGGCGCTCCACACAACGCCCTTCTCCCGGACCGGGTTTCGTGGGAACGTGGCCACCGCGAACGGCGTCGCGCGGGGGAGACGAGAGCAGTGGCGGCGTACCGTCCGACGGACTGGCACGTCCTGGATCTGGACAGGGACCCGGTGCCGGGTGATCCGCGACGGGTGAGGAAACTCGCGGCCTCGTTGCACGACTTCGCGGACGACGTGGCCCAAGTGCTGCGGGACATCAAGGGGATGGCGGGCGAGGACGCGATCCTGTCCTGGGCGGGGAAGACGGCCGACTCCTTCATCGAGGAGTTCCAGGAGGCCCCGGGCAAGCTGAAGAAGCTGAAGAAGTCCTACGACCTCGCGGGTGATGCGCTGGCTTCGTACTGGCCGGACCTGGAGAGTGCGCAGGACAAGGCCGACAAGGCGCTGAGAGACGCGCGTACCGCCCGTGCCGACCTCGCGTCCGCGCACTCGGCTCTCGGTACGGCCAATGAGGGTGTGCGCACAGCGGACGCGAAGGCCGACTCCTACGACCCGGACAAGAACCACGGCCGCGACATCCCGAAGCCGGACGAGGCGGAAGTGCGCCGCGCGACCCGCAACGCGACGCACGCCCGGGAGCGGCAGCAGGCCGCGCAGGGCCGGGTGGAGGACGCGCAGAGCGCGCTGGAGGCGGCGAAGAAGCTCGCCGAGCAGGCGCGCGGGTTGCGGCAGGAGGCGGCGCGGCGCACCGTCAAGAAGATCGAGGACGCCTCCGACGCCGGTATCCCCAACCGTCACTGGTGGGAGGAGGCCGTCGACTGGGTCGCCGACCACTGGGACGAGATCGTCACCGTCTGCAAATGGGTCGTGACCATCGTCGGCCTCATCGTGATGATCGTCGGCGGCCCGCTCGGCTGGCTCGTCTTCGCCGCCGCCCTCGTCGTCATGGCGGACACGATACGAAAAGTCATCAACGGCGAAGCCGGCTGGGGCGACCTCATCTGGGCCGCCCTCGACTGCATCCCCGCCACCAAAGGCTTCACCAGCCTCGCCAGACTCGGCAAGCTGTGGAAGGCAGGCGGACTGCGGGCGCTGGGCGGAGGAGCGCTGCACGGCATCGGCGGCGGACTCAAGAACGTGGCCGCCACAATCCGCAAAGGCGGAGAAGGTCTCAAGCACCTACGCGTGGGGCTGCGTGACGCGGTCCGTGCCCGGCGGGGCTTCCAAACGTCGCATCTCCCGGCTGCCGGACGAGGTGCGAAGCTTCTGGAATCCATCAGCGAGAGTCGGCTGACCCGTGATGCCGATGGGCTGATCGTCAAAGTGGACGGGCAGAAGGTGGGAACGTACTTGCGTCATGTGACCGATCTCCGCGTATCGGATTACCGGGGCCTGGTGGAGGCCGGCGCGATGTCCAAGAAAGAGACGAGCTGTGTGGGGGTGGGTATCGACCGTCGTACAGGGGGTGTCTATGAGGGCATCAACGGATCACGTAAAGAGGTGATCGATACCGAAGTGCTTCACCCCGTCATGGCTGACAGGCAGGAGGCCCTGTTGACCAATGGGCCCTATGCCGACGCGGACGGGGCGCTCACCAGGGAGCGACCGCATCCCGACCTGGCTACGCGGCACGCGGAGGTCAAGGCCGCCAATGCCGCGCTCAACGACCGTGCCGCAGTGGGTCTGCCGGATGGGCCGGAAGCTTTAAACGAAATCGCCATGCAGACCTATTTTCCGCATATGGGTGGCGGAAAGGATGCGCCTTTCTGTGCTAATTGTAATTTCATGCTGGATGGCGTCGACAGTTTCGCCGGGCGCCATCCGGTCTTCCCGCCGGATGACAGTAGGCTCATGCCGGGCATCGATTACTGAGGCGATATCTGGCCCGAGGTGATCGTCCTCAATGGGTGGACTAGTATTTGTCGGCCGGCAGTCCTGTGGTCATGCAGGTGTGAGAGGAAGGATGGGCGTGCTGCGTGTAGACGCGGATGACAGCGGGATCGACATGGAGGGTTCCTCCATCGTCACTTACCGAGGGGAGCCGTTCACCGGGGAACTTGTCGAGCACTACCCGGACGGGAGGCAACTCTGGAATCTCACGACGTATGCGGACGGCCTGGAAGACGGTCCGCAGCGAGAGTGGTATCCGGATGGGACTCTCAAATCCGAAGGGCGGGCGCGCCCGTGGGCGGAGGACGATCCATGGCGGACCTACCACCCGAACGGTGTGCTGGCGGAGGAACTCGAACTCGACGTCGTGGGAAGGCGGAAGCGTCGGGTCCGGTGGAACGATGAGGGACAGCTCATCGGTGAGGAGCAGGGCTGAAGCGAGGTGGCGGCCGACAGCCCTCGCCGGGACCAGCGACGGTTTCTTTCGCGAGATCGGGCTCAACCCGGCGTCCTCTCCGGACAGCATCCATGATGCGCTGCTGGAGGACCCTCCGGAACACCGGGACGCGCTCATCCGGTATCTGCGCGGCGGGATCAAAATCATCGTCGTGGCGGGCGGAGCGCCGGACGTGTTGATGCGGGGGCGCTGAATCGGGGACGCGGAAACTGTGTATACCGATGCGACGTGGGTATGGCGGGCGGACCTCGCGCATTACCTCGCGAACTACCCCCTACGCCTACCGGGGGCATTCGCGGGCCGCGCCGCGCGGGCGGACTTCGTCGTACCGGACGCCCCCAAGACCCGACTGCACGAGGTCGACGAATACGTCACGCGCACTCTTCTGGCGTCCTGGAAACCGTGACCGCCAAGCCGCCAGTCCGTCCCCCTGGGGAAGACGGTCCGTGCTCTGGACGCCGCGGTCCGCCGCCGACGCTGAGGGCGCGGCACCGCCGTCGTCGCAGCCGGTCCCCTGGCGTACGCCTGGAAGAAGCGGAACGGACCGCTGGAGGCGGACCAACGACTGCTGCCCCTGCGGTTCTTCGTCACCGGTGGCGGATACGACTTCGGCAACCTCGTCGCCCGGGACGCCGCCCAGACGATGCGCATCCGTGGTCCGATCGCCCAGCAGGTGCGCGACCTGCCGGACGGCGCCCGCATCCGGCTCCACGTGGAATGAGCGGAACGAGCGGCCAGTCGTGCGACGCCCGGCCGTAGTGATCCGCCACGCAGGCCGGAGGAGGAAGCGAGCCCCTGCCCGTCGTCGCGTCAGGAGTCCCCGGTCACGACCCGCTCCGCAGGGCTGCGCTCCACGCAGAACTCGTTCCCTTCGATGTCGGCCATCACAGCCCACCCCGTCCCGTCCGGCTTGCGGAAGTCCTCGATCAGCACGGCACCCAGGGCCAGTAGCCGTTCCACCTCCTCGTCCCGGGAGCGGTCCTGTGGCTGCAGGTCCAAGTGCAGCCGGTTCTTGATCGTCTTGCCCTCGGGTACGGGGAGGAACAGCAGCCCCGGACCACTGCCCTCACCAGCGCTCACGAGTACCTCCGGGACCTCCGGACCGTCGTCCTCGGAGAGCACCCCTCCCAGGACCTCCGCCCAGAACGACCCGAGGGCGTAGGCGTCGGCACAGTCGACGGTGATGTTGCGCATGAGTGACGTCATGGGCGTCACTGTCCGGAGGCCGGCGAGGGGTTGTCCAGCCTGTTACCGGGCATTCGTTGCCCGATGCGGCTCTATCCAGGTGAGGGCGGCTGTGGAACGGGCGACAACCGCACGGTGCCGCACCGCCGGAAGTCACGCGGTATGTCGTCGTCGCCTTCCTCGAAAGGCTCAACTCACTCGCGGCGAAAGGTGCGTCAAGAGGTGAGTGAGGATCAGTTACGGGTTCCTTCCGCGGGCGTACCGTGGCAGACAGGAAGGGGCCGACGATGACGACAGAGCTAGCGAAGAACGTCAAGAAGCACCGCCGCCGTATGGGCTGGAGCCAGGAGCGCCTAGCGGAAAACGCCGCTGTGTCTATTCAGACGGTTCGGAAGCTCGAAGAGGGCGGAGACGTGCGGACGGACACGCTCCACATGATCGCGCGCGGACTAGGGGTCAACACGGCTGACCTGTTCGTCGCGGACTCGCCGGCCCCGTAGTGGGGGACGAAGCGTCACGCCGGAACCTGGTGGAGCTACGCAAGGCTTTGATGCCTCCCGTGGGGTTGGATGCCCCGGTGGTCATGACAGTCGAGACCATAGACGTGTCCGAGCTGCACCAGCGCATTGAGGACGTGCACGCGCTGTACTGGGCGGACCGGTACGACTCAGCCTTGATCCACCGGCCCAATGCCTGTGGACAACTTCTCCGGGAACGAGGAAGTGCCCTGTGACCTGCGATGATGAGGTTTCTCTAGGGCCACGTCAAGCACGTTCACGAGGGCACTTCCGAGATGCAGTCTTCCCATGCCGCAGGACGGGTTTCCGCGCGGTTCGATGATCCGAATCTGATCGCGTACGGCGGGCTTGTTCCGCTGGTGCGCCTGGCCGAGCGGTGCGGGCTGCCCGGCCTGGTCGGCGAGCTGGTGCACCTTCCGGCGTCGGCCAACGGCACCGGCGCCTTCCCGGCATCGAAGGTGATGGCGCTGGTCGCGGGGATGGCGGCGGGCGCGGACAGCATCGAGGACATGGACCGGCTGCGGCACGGCGCCATGAACCCTCTGTTCCGCGAGGTGCGGGCGCCGTCCACACTGGGCAGCTTCCTGCGGTCCTTCACTCACGGGCACGTGAAACAACTCCACGCCGTCACACGCCGGTTGCTGCCCCGCCTGGCCGCCCACGCCCCGCTGCCGCCCGGTGCGGACACCGTCGCCCACCTCGATCTGGACGACACCATCAAGCCCGTCCACGGCTATGCCAAGCAAGGCGTCGGCTATGGATACAACAAGATCAAGGGCCTGAACGCGCTGATCGCCACACTCTCCACACCGCTGGCGGCCCCGATGATCGCCGCAACGAGGCTGCGCAAGGGAAGCGTGAACTCCGCCCGCGGAGCCGCCTCCTTCGCCACCGAAGCGATCACGACCGCCCGTGCCTCGGGCGCCACGGGGATACTGATCGTGCGGGCCGACTCCGCCTACTACGGTGCGGAACTCATCGCCGCCCGCAAGGCGGCCGACGCCCGCTTCTCGATCACCGTGCGCCACAACGCCTCCGTCAAGACGGCCATCGCCACCATCGCTGAGGACGCCTGGACGCCGATCAAGTACCCCAGGGCGATCTGGGACCACGATGAAAACAGAAACACCGACCCGATCACGAGAGTCAATCACTCACGAACCGAGCCGATGGATCAAGGCTGAGTCGTACGGAATTCGTGAATGTGTGATGCCGATATATTCGGCTGCGGTATCCGCAACCTCGCAGGCGAATTCCTGCCCCGGCATGGGCGCCGGTCCGGAGGCGGATGCCGCCATTATTCCAGGAAGCTGCTCAGGGCTGTCGCGTGGTGTCAACCGACAAGCGGTGGTGACGCTGGGTGAATTCCGTGTTAAAGTCCTGGCGCAATGTGTACGACTTTTTATGCCGGTCGCCGGCACGGCATCGGCGATGAAGTGGCACGTCCAGTGAGCGGGAGACATATGGGCCGGTCGGTGCGAACCAGGAATGCGCAACGCCGGATTTCGGTGGGCGCCGCGCGACTCCATCCTTGGACCGTCTCACCGTCGAAAAGGATTCCCCGACGCCATGACAGGCAGAACCCGTGCATCGGGCTGGGGCGGACTGTTGAATAGGCGCCCGTCGCAGGCTCCGCGTGCGCCCTACCGCGCTGGAGCGCCCTTCGAAGCGGGGCGGCGCCCCGATTCGGCGTCAGGACTCCTGTGGCGGTCGGTCCGCCGCAACGGTCGGAGCATGGCGACCGCCTTCAGCCTGCTCTCGGTCTGGCAGTTCTCCGAAGCGATGGTCTCCGTCGTCGTCGGCATGATCATCGACCACGCTGTGGCGGTGGGCAGCTTACGGGCCCTGCTGGCGTGGGGCGCGCTGCTGCTTCTCGTCTTCGCCTCCTTGATGATCACCTATCTCTACGGGGCGGCCGGGGCGTTCCGGACCGACCAGCGTGAGCGCCACCGGCTTCGCGTGGAGATCGCCCACCACGTGCTGCGCCCGCTCGGCGCGCGCAGCGGCAGTCTTCCCGGCACGACCCTCTCCCTGGCCACCGCCGACGCCGAAGGCGCCGGCAATCTGACCCAGCCCGCCAGTTACACGCTGGCCTCGGCTGTCGCCGTGGTGGGCAGCGCCGTCATCCTGCTGGGCATCGACACCGTGCTCGGCCTGGTCGTGCTGCTGGGGGTGCCCGTCGTGCTGGTGCTCATCCAGCTCAGTACGCCCATGATCTCCCGTCGCAGCGGCGCCCAGCTCGCCGAGATCGCCCGTACCAGTGCCATGGCGGCGGACCTGGTCCGAGGACTGCGCGTGCTGAAGGGCATCGGCGCCGAGGACGAGGCCGCCGCGCGCTACCGCGAACACAGCCAGCAAGCCAAGCACGCCGGCATATGGCTGGGCAGGTCGCACGGGGTCCTGGAGAGCGTGTCCACCGGGCTCAGCGGCCTCTTCCTGGCTGCGGTCACGCTGCTGGCAGGCCACCGCGCGCTCGACGGCGCCATCTCGGTGGGAGACCTCATCGCCGTCGTGGGCCTCACACAGTTCCTCGCGGTCCCCATCCGCGCACTCGGCCGCATCGGCGCGCAGGTGGGGTCCGCGTACGCCTCGGCCACCCGCATCGTGACGTTCCTGGGCACGCCCCCGCTGGTCGCTGACGGCGCCACGGAAACCGTGCTCGGCCGGACCGCGGAGATATCCCTGAACGACGTGACCACCGGTGCGCTGAGCGGGTTCTCCCTCACTTCCCGGACCGGCGAACTGCTGTGCCTCGTGGTTCCCGACCCGGCCGCCGCCGGCACCCTGGTCCGGTTGCTGAGCGGAGAGGTCCAGCCCGACGCCCTCAGCGGCGAAGTCCTCGTCGCAGGCACTCCGATCGGCGGCCTGAGTATCCGCTCTCGCAGCGAGTTCCTCCTGGTGAACCCCCATCACACCCACTTGCTGGAAGGCACTCTGCGCAGCAACCTCGACCCCGAGGCCCGGCTCGACCAGGCCCGTCTGACGCAGATCCTCGAAGCAGCAGCGGCCCAGGACATCGTCGACCTCGACAAGAGGGCTCTCGGCCAGAAGGTCGCGGCTGACGGAGCGACGTATTCCGGCGGGCAGCGGCAACGCATCGCACTGGCACGGGCGCTGGCAGCCGACCGGCCGTTCCTCCTGCTGGACAATCCGACAACCGCGGTCGACGCGGTCACCGAGCAGCAGATCGCCTGCGGCGTGAAAGCCCTGCGCCACGACCCCGCCAGTATGCGCACGACGTGGATCATCACCACGAGCCCGGCGCTGCTCGCCACCGCGGACCGCGTCGTGGTGGTGACGGACGGGCGGGTGGCCGGCGAGGGCGCACACCGGGATCTTCTGGAACGCCCCGACTACCGGGAGCTGGTGCTGAGGTGAGCCAGGAACTGCTACCGATCAGCAGCCGCAGGCAGACACTCGCATTTCTGGGCCGCATGGCCGCGAGCAACCGCCGGGCCACCGTGGCCGCGGCAGGCACGACCCTCCTGGCAAGTGTGGCCGGCCTGGTGCCGCCCTGGGCTATCGGAAAGATCGTCAACGACATCGGCTCAGGGCACGACACCATATTCTCCCAAGCGCTCCTCATCTGTCTCGCCACAGCCGCAGCAGCGGTGTTCGGCGGTCTGTCCGTGACCGCATTGGCCAGTGCCGGTGAGCCCGCGCTGGCGGAACTGCGGGAGGAGGTCCTCGACCGTGCTCTGCATCTGCCTGCGGACCGGATCGAACGCGCCACCACCGGTGACCTGCTCTCCCGACTCTCGGACGACGTGCGCACCGTGTCCCAGGGGCTGAGCGACGTCGTGCCGGTGATCGTGAGCTCGGCCGTCACCGTCGCCCTCACCGCTGCAGGCGCGCTGGCGCTCGACTGGCGACTCGGCCTGGCCATCGTGGCGGTCGCACCGCTGTTCGCAGGCGGGCTCCGCTGGTACCTCCCCCGCTCGGAGCCGCTCTACCGAGAAGAGCGCATCGCCCAAGGAGAGCGCGCCGAAGCACTCCTCAGCGGTATCGGGGCGGCGCCCACGGCCCGGGCCTTCGCGATCGGAGGCCCACTGCTCCAGCGGATCGAAGACACCTCCGAACGCGTCGCAGCCCTCTCCGTGAGCGTCTACCGCACGGCACTGCACTTCCTCATGCGCAACAACGTGTCCGAACTCGTGGGCCTGGCCTTGGTCCTCGGCCTGGGGTTCGTCCTGGTCCGCGACGACCTCACCACGGTCGGCGCCGTCACGACCGCTGCCTTGTACTTCCTCCGCCTCTTCACCCCGATCGGTGGGATCCTCTTCACCTTCGACCGCTTCCAATCGATCGGGGCAGCCCTGTCCCGGCTCGTCGGCATCGCCCTAATGCCGAAGCCCCCGGCGCCGGACCGGCTCCTCGAAGCGGGACGGGGCGAAATCGTCCTCGACGGCATCACTCACGAGTACACGCCGGGCACGCCGGTCCTGCGCGATGTCACCCTCCGCATCGCCCCAGGCGAGCGGATTGCCCTGGTTGGCGCCACGGGAGCGGGCAAGACGACGCTTGGCGCGATTGCCGCAGGTGTGCTCCGACCTTCCCGCGGCGAGGTGTCCTACGGGGGGAAGCCGTACGATCCGGTCCGGACCGGAGTGCGCGCGAACGTCTTCCTGATCACCCAGGACGCTCACGCCTTCGCCGGCACGGTACGTAACTCTCTGACACTCGTTCGCCCCGGAGCCTCCGACCAGGAGATCCGGCGGGCCCTCGACATCACCAAGGCGGACCGGTGGGTCGACGCCCTTCCCGACGGGCTCGACACCGTAGTCGGCGAGGAGGGAAACCAGCTGACGGCAGAACAGGTCCAGCAACTCACCCTCGCCCGGGTGGTGCTGGGCGATCCATGGTTCGTGGTACTCGACGAGGCGACGGCAGAAGCCGGCTCGGCGGGTGCGCGCGTACTGGAGGCAGCCGCCACCGCAGCGGTACAGGGCCGCACGGCCCTCATCGTGGCGCACCGCCTCACCCAGGCCCGGCTGGCCGACCGCGTCCTCGTCATGCACGGCGGAGTGATCGCCGAGCAGGGAACCCACGAGGAACTGCTCGCCCTGCAAGGCCGCTACTGGCAACTCTGGCAGGCATGGTCGAACCATCATGCGGCGATCTGACCCAGGTCGACTCGGAGCAGAGCCGAGCTGAGCGGGCAGGAGCGGATCAGCAGGAGGACGCTTTGTTCACCGGTGCGGGCGCCGTGCCCCGCGAGGCGGCGACCGCACCGGCGAACACATCCCTGGCGCCACGCCGTGGTGCTGGTCGACGCCTCGATGCCCCGTACTCCTCTTCATCGGGGAAGCGCGCCTTCCTACACCACTCCACGGGACACCATCCCCTACAGCCCCCGTGCCGCCTGCCACACGTTGGACGGACAGCGCGGGGGCTACCTCCATGTCCGCGATCAGTGGTCGCCCGCCCCGCCTCCCCTGTTTATGCGAGGACGCGAATATGGGAGTGATCGCATAGACGCTCCGAGTATCGCGCCCGTACCTTCGTATCAGTCGGCCCGGAAGAGGCCGGTTCGGAGGGGGCTCGGAGACGTGTCACGTGAGGAACTGACCAGGCTTACCGGCAACGGCAACGGCAACGGCAACGGCAACTGCGGCAAGGACGACTGCCCGAACGTTTACAAGACGGCTTCCGGTGGGTTCGTGGTGCAGGGCGCGGTGTCTCACGCCTTCACGGCCCCGGAGGGCGAAGCGCTCGTGGAGATTCCGGAGGAGATTTTGAGGGAGGCTGTTCGTGCTCTTGGCTGGTGACGCCTGGTCCGCTCGTTTCGAGAAATTTCGGCAAGAAGCGTGGCGCTTGGAGACCCTTCCGCAGTACCTCATGCCGCAGGAAGAGGAAGAGTTCGCCGCCTTTTCTGGCGGTACCCGCATTGACCCTCGGACAGTTTCCAACGAATACACGGAGCGTCTGCGCCGACAGGTCACCGAGGGGCGCTCGCAAGGGCGGGTCCATATTGTGACGCGCCCACTTGCCGAATACCTGCGCTTCGAATTCTCGCAGTACTACCATCCGCATTCGATCGCCGGTGAGAGGATCAGAATCCTGGACGTGACGGGTCGGACGAATCCCTTGGAAGGGGTCCCGGATTTCTGGATCTTCGACAACGCAGAGGTGGTACTCATGAACTATCACCCCGACGGACGGCAGATCAACCGGGAAGTCTACGAAGGTGACATCGCACCGTTCATCCAGTACCGCCGAATCGCAATCGCGGAGTCGGTGCCCTTCGAGGAGTACGTGAAGGGCCTTGGCGCTTGATCCGGAAACGCTAGGTCAATCCAGGAACGACCTGGCGGAAATGCTACGAGACCAGCGCAGGCGAGCCGGGAAAACCCAAACCTGGCTCGCCCGTCGCTGCGCCATGTCTCAAACAAAGGTGAGCAACATCGAAAGCGGGAAGCTGACGCCTTCTCTGCTGGATGTCGAAATGATACTGGAAGCCCTCGGCGCGAACGAGTCCACGGCGGCTCAGGTAATTTCCCTGGCCAGGACTGCGAACACAGAGTGGCAAGACCACTGGTCTTCCCGGCGCCGAGGGTTGGACAAGAAGCAGAATGAGCTTTCCAGGCTAGAGAGCGCATCTACAGAGTTTCGTTTCTTCCTGCTCTCCATGATCACTGGACTGCTCGCCACTCCTGATTACGTACGCGCAAGCATTGCCGATGTTCCGGGCGACCAATCAAAGACCATTGCCAAAAAGCTCGATCGGCAGCAGGTGCTTTACGACCCCGGAAAATCATTCACCTTCATTCTCACGGAGCAGGCCGTCAGGTGGCCTCTATTGTCACCCGTAGCGATGGCGATACAGTTGGACAGACTTGCTTCTGTCTCACGCATTCCCAGTGTGCGCCTGGGTGTCCTCCCGCTCGGCGGGCACATCCCGGAAAGGCCGTTGAATACTTTCACCATCTACGATCGCAAGCTCGCGACAGTGGAAACGGGAACCGGCGCGTTTCTACTGCGCGACCGAAGAGACGTTCTCGCCTATCTCGGCGATTTTGAATCGTACGAGCGATATGCAGTCTTCGGGGACGAGTGTCGCGAGCTTCTATCGGAATGGTCCGTCTTTTTTACCCGACAACGCAAATAGTTTTGCGTTCGTCTTGAAGTCTTCCCTAGCATTTCCCCATCGCACTACGCATAGGGGGCAGCTTGTGGATGACAACCTTGCGCGGACCGAACCGCCCGAGCCGGGCACGCTGCTGGTGGACGCGAACGGCAAGCTCGGCGTGTTCATGGGCAAGGGCGGCCCCCGCTACATGCTCCGCCCCGTGCGTGGCGGGTGTGAGTGGGAGGCCGAGCCCGGGACCGTGCGCGAGCCGATCCCGGCGGAACGGGAGACTGCCGAGCGGCAGTGCGCCGGACAAGGGGCGGTGCGTGCCGCATGAGCACCAACGGCCTGTTCCGCTGCGCCCCTTGGACCGTCAAGCCCGACCGCGAGCCCGACGCCGCCCCCGTCACGCGCCTGCACCGGTGCACCAGCGAGGACGAAGACGGAAAGGTTTGCGCAGCCGAGTCCGAGCGCACCGAAGACGGGGTGTCCGCCCAAGACTGGGCGATGCGGCAGGCCGCCCACACCCCGACCACCGGTCGTACGCCTACGCGCCCGAGCTGCCCTACGTCCACACCACCCCGTAACTGTTCGGTGGTGCTCAATGACCGCCGTAAGCGTTCCGGTCCGTGTTGCGGGGCCGAGATGTTGAGTCGCGGACGTGACGCACCCGCGCCGACAGGGTTGAGCAGTGTCACGGACCCCAACACCTGCGGTCCGTTGTGAGCGAGAGGAACACCCCCAATGAACCCTGTCAAGCGCATCGTTGCCGGAGTCTGGCGGCTCATCCGCGGGCCCCTGCAATGGCGGGTGCTGTGGGTGGCGCACTCGAAGTTCATGGTGGGCGTCACTGGGGTTGTCCGGGACGATGCGGGGCGGGTTCTGCTGCTCCGTCACCGGATGTGGCCCCCGGAAGCTCCGTGGGGGCTCCCCACCGGCTATGCCGTGGCGGGTGAGGAGTTCACCGCGACCATCGTCCGGGAGGTCAAGGAGGAAACCGGGCTCGACGTGAAGCCCGGTGCGCTGGTCCGACTGCAAAGCGGGTTCAAGCTCCGCGTGGAAGTCGCCTACGAGGCGCACTACGTGGGCGGGACTCTCAAGATCGACTCTTTCGAGATTCTGGAGGCACAGTGGTTCGACCCGAATTCGCTGCCGCCGGGGATGCAGGAAACGCACAGGCGGCTCATCGCGGGCAACAGCCCTTCCTGACCCCGAACGAAACCGTGGTCGGCAGCTCGGTAGCGGCTTCCCTGGCCGCTCTGCGCGCCGACACGGCGACTCTCACTCGCCGGCACCCGCACCACACCTTCCGCACGGCCGGTGAACGGCTCGCGCGCTGGAACGCCTCCGGCGTGGACACCGAGCCGTTCCGCACCGGCCGCGAGACCGTCCGCGAACGCCTCGCCGAACTCGGCTTGACGAAACCCCTGCCGCTCTCACGGACGCTGGTCGGGGCCGAGTCCACCCGGGCCGGGGCGTTCGGCGGCTTCCACCACCCGGACCAGGGGTACGGACACCTGCAGGCGGTGTCCGTCATCACCATGTACGGGCCGACGGAGGGCGACACCCCCGCTCACCCGGAACTCGCGTTACTGGACCTGCTGCGAGCGTGGGCACACGACTCGTTGCACTACGGGTCACGCCGCCGTTACGTGGACGTGGCAGGTGTGCCGACGCGCGTTCAGTACGGAATCAACTACCTTCGCACGAACGGGGCTTCGTACTCGACGGCCGACACCGCCGACACGGGTCACACCCGAAATCTCGGCGTCGTCATGGAAGGCGCGTGCGACCAGGAAGCGCGCCGACTCACCCGCGAAGCGGCAGCGCTCGCCGGAGTCGCCGAGCCGGACGACCCCGCCCGCCGGCTCGCCTTCCGCGACTTCACCGGAAACCTGTCACCCGCAGACGTGGCCACCGACCCCGGGGAAGGCGAAGGGGAGGAGAGGGCGTACCTGGTCTCTCTCGCCCGGTACGAGCGGGGAGTGAACCAGCGCTACGCCGCCTTTCTCGCCGAGTTCGCGCCGGGCGAGGAGGACGAGTTGCACGCTCTCGTACTGCGGGGGGTGATCAGCGGACGCACGGCGGGGCTCAGTGAGTGGCTGGACGAGCGGCACGGGCCGGGAACGTTCTCCGGAGCCTTTCAGGCGTCTGACTACTTCGCCCCGAGCGCTATCCCGTAGGCGCGCTGGTCCAGCGCACCCCCAAGCCACACCCATCCGGCATGTTCTCTCTCCGCCGGGCGGGTGGTCGTCGGCCCCCGCGTGACGTGGGGCTGACAGCACGGGTCACGGCGTCCGGGGCGCGGTCCCCGGCCGCCGCACCTTCGTGACCCGCGAGAGCCCCGCCAGGCAGTCCCTCCCCCGAGGCCGCCGCGCGGGGCTCTCATGCGTCCGGGGCGTGCAGCCGGTTCTTGATCGTCTTGCCCTCGGGTACGGGGAGGAACAGCAGCCCCGGACCACTGCCCTCACCAGCGCTCACGAGTACCTCCGGGACCTCCGGACCGTCGTCCTCGGAGAGCACCCCTCCCAGGACCTCCGCCCAGAAAGACCCGAGGGCGTAGGCGTCGGCACAGTCGACGGTGATGTTGCGCATGAGTGACGTCATGGGCGTCACTGTCCGGAGGCCGGTGAGGGGTTGTCCAGCCTGTTACCGGGCAATCGTTGCCCGATGCGGCTCTATCCAGGTGAGGGCGGCTGTGGAACGGGCGACAACCGCACGGTGCCGCACCGCCGAAGGCACGCACGGCGTCTCCCGCTTCGACGGCGCGTCAGGACAGGATCTCGACGTAGCCGTCGGTTCCGTGTACGCGGACGCGTTGGCCGTCGCGGATGAGGCGGGTGGCGCCCTCGACGCCCACGACGGCCGGCAGGCCGTACTCGCGGGCGATCACCGCGCCGTGGGTCATCAGGCCGCCCACCTCCGTGACCAGGCCCGCGATGCCGACGAACAGCGGGGACCAGCTGGGGTCCGTGAAGGTCGTGATCAGGATGTCGCCCGCTTCGAGGTCCGCCCTGCCCATGTCCAGGACGACGCGGGCCCTGCCCTCGACGGTCCCGGCGGAGACCGGCAGTCCGGTCAGGGCCCCGGCCGGTACGTCCTCGCGCCGGTACGCACCGTTGACCGCCTCGCCGTCCGAGGTGAGCACCCGGGGCGGAGTGAGCGCCTGGTAGGACCGGAACGCCTCCTTGCGCCGCCGGACGAGCCCCTCGTCCACCCGCCGCGCGCGCACGGCCTCGTGGAACTCCTGGAACGTGAGGTGGAAGACGTCCTCCTTGTCGTGGAGCACCCCCGCCCGCACGAGGCGTTCGGCCTCCTCCAGCAGGGCCTGCTTGTAGACGAAGTAGCGGCAGACGATGCCGTACTTGGGGTACTCCCGGTACCCGATGAAGGTCCTGACCCGGTCGATCATGCGCTTCGTCTCGTCGGCCTTCTCGTCCCCGTCCGGCAGGGCCCGCAGGCGCGCCAGGACGTCCTGCTCCTTCTCCCGCGCCTTCCGCCGCCCCTGCTCGAAGCGCCGCTCGGCGGCCCCAGGACCGAAGTTCCGGACGTTGTCCAGGATCGCCGGTACGAGGGCGGAGGGACGCTCGCGCCACCGCGGCCTCGTGATGTCGATCTCGCCCGCGCAGCGCATGCCGTAGAGGTCGAGGTAGGCGTCGATCGCCGCGCGCGCCCGGGCCCCGCCCGCGAGCTTCGGCAGCTCGTCCAGGAAGGCCGCGCCCGGCACGTCCCCGACGTCCCGCAGGAACGCCACCACCTCCGGATGCGGGCGGATCGCGTCCGCGACGTCGAGCAGTGCCAGCCCCATCTCCGAGGTGACGTTGTCGGGGGCGGACAGCGTGAGCGTGTCCGCCGCGTTCTTCTCGCCCAGCCACTCCCACAGCTTGTCGTTGAGCCACCAGGTGGCCTCCATCCCGGCCATGATCGCCTGGATGCTCAGCGGGTCACTGAGGACGCGTCGGTGCTCCTCGAAGGCCGCGAGCAGGAAGTCGAACAGCGCCGGGCCGGACTTCGTCCCGATGTCCCGCTCCAGGGCGGCGACGGACGCCCGGCTGCGCTCGATCAGCTCGCTGACGACGGCCGGATCGGTCTCGACCGGAGCGGGGGCGCCACCGGCCGGAGGCCCACCGGCCGCCGGGCCGCCGGGAGCCGCGTCCGGCGGCGACAGGACGAAGTCCGCACGGTCGAGGACGCTCTCCAGGGCGTCCCTGACCAGCGGATCACCCTTCCCCATGGCGTCGAGGAGACCGGCGCGGCTCGCGGGCGAGGCCAGTCGCCCGGTGACGTCGACGAACAGCCTCCCGCCCGCCTCGCGCATCGGCACCATGGCCGTCAGCCGCCACATGGAGAGCCCGAGGGGCTTCATGGCGTCGGTCATCATCTGCTGGTGACCGACGGAGACGTAGACGCGGTTCCCGGAGGCGCCCGTACCGGCGGCGGCTTCCGGGGAATCGCGGGGCACGGCCTCAGGGACGGCCCCGGGGACCGGGAACAGCGTCGTGACCGGCCGGCTCTGGACGATCTCGAAGCCGTCGTCCACCAGGCACCACTCGATGTCCTGCGGGCTGCCGAAGTGCGCCTCGACGCGCCGCCCGAGCTCCACCAGCCGCAGGACCTGCGCGTCCGTCAGCGCCGGTTCCCGCTGCCGCCCCGCGTCGACCGCCACCTCCCGCGTACCGCCGTCCGGCAGGGCCCGCACCGCGCGCTCCTTGGCGGCGATCGTCCGCGCGACGATCTCCGCGCCCCGCACCCGGTAGACGTCCGGGTTCACCAGGCCGGAGACCAGGGCCTCCCCGAGGCCGAAGCCCGCGTCCACCGTGGCGACCTTCCGGTTGCCCGTGACGGGGTCCGCCGTGAACAGGACGCCGGCCGCGTACGGCAGGACCATCCGCTGCACGACCACGGCCATCCGGACCGTACGGTGGTCGATGCCGTGGAGCTGCCGGTAGGCCACGGCGCGCTCGGTGAACAGCGAGGCCCAGCACCGGCTGACGTGCCGGAGGACCGCCGCCGGTCCCACGACGTTCAGGTAGGTGTCCTGCTGTCCGGCGAAGGAGGCCGTCGGCAGGTCCTCCGCCGTCGCACTGGAGCGGACGGCGTACGCGGCCCCCTCGCCGAACCGGGTGAGAGCACGGGTGATCGCCGCCGCGAGACCGTCCGGGACCGCGATCCCCTCGACGGTCCGGCGAATCCGCGCGCTGAGCGTGCGGACCGCCTCCCCGTCGTCCGGGTCCAGGCGCGACAACCGGTCGAGCTGCTCGTCGAGCGACGGCGCCAGCGCCACGACCCGCCGGAACGCCTCCGTCGTCACGCAGAAGCCGTCCGGCACATGGACGCCCTCGATCCGCGACAGCTCGCCCAGATGCGCGCCCTTGCCGCCGACGAGCGCGATCCGCGTCCCCTCGGCCTCGCGAAGGTCCAGCACGTACTGCCGCTCGGCCATCTCCGTCGTCCCCACCATCTCAGTAGTTTCCGTCGTCCCGGCCGTCTCTCTCATCGCGACACCTCCAGCACCTCAGGGGCGGGCGCGTTTCCCGCACCACGGAGCCGGGCACCCGCACCCCCCGTCGCACCACCGGTCCGCCCGCTGGACCGACGTCATCGCGTCCCCCGCGCCCTGACGACAACACCCGCACGTCGTGTCCCTCATTTCTGCTGGTCGTGGCCTCGGCCGACGATTGTGCGCCCTCCCGGGGGCCTTGCGGCAAGCCCCCTGTCGCGCTATAAGTTGAGAGTGGCAAGGAGAGTGCTCTCCTTGCCTTTGTGTTTTCCCGTCCCCCCTGGCGTGCCGCGCCCCCGGCGGGCGGGCTCCAGGAGCGGCCGGGGCGCACAGGCCGCTTCCGGCCCCCCTCACGGGCCTTTGCTTCCTCTTTACAACCCGGCCGCACCGGCCTCCGTCTCTGTGTTCAGTTCCCCGCCGCCGACGCCCGCCGGCGTCCACCGGCCGGACGGGGAACGTGGCCCGCGGCATCCGGCGCGGGCCTGACCAGAGCGAAGGAAGACACGTGCGTCGTACTGTTCTCGGAGCCGCCGCCCTCGCCTGCGCGGCCCTCCTCGCCGCGCCCGCGGCCGCGTTCGCCGACTCCGCACCGAGCCCCGCGTCCGGCTCCAGCACCCCCCGCCCCGTGCCCTCGCGGGCGAACGACGACGCCCCCAGCCCCGTGCCCCCGTCGGCCGCGAGCCAGGCTCCGTCTGCCGTCCCCTCCCAGGGCAGGGGTGAAGCCCCCTCCCCGGCCCCGGTCCCGGCCCGGAAGGACTCAGGACCCCAGGTGAGCGTCGTCCCCAGGGGCGCCGCCGCCACCGGCGCGGGGAGCCAGGACGGCCACGGCGGCACCGTGGTGGGCGGCGCCGCCGCCGCTGTGGTGCTCGCGGGCGGGGCCGGGTTCGTGATCGTACGGAGGCGGCGGGGCGCCACCGCATGAGCCTGTTCTCCAGGCGCGCCCTGTGCTGCGCGCTCGGGCTCAGCGCGCTGCTGACGGCCTGCGGGCAGTCCACCCCGACCGCTCCGCACGCCGCCGCCCGCCCGTCCCACACGTCCCAGGTGTCCCACCGTTCCCCCGCTCCGCACGCGTCCCACACGCCCCGGTCACCGAGCGGACGGCACACGCCCACGCGGCTGCTGATCCCCGGCGCCGGGGTCGACACCTCGGTGTTGTCCCTCGGCCTCGCCGCCGACGGGACCGTCCAGGTGCCGCCGGCCCTCGCGCACGATGTCGCCGGGTGGTACCGGTACGGGCCGACGCCCGGGCAGAAGGGACCCGCCGTGCTGCTCGGGCACGTGACCACCGGACCGCACCGCGACGGCGTGTTCCGGCGGCTCGGGGCGTTGCGGCGCGGAGCGCGGATCGTGGTGCGCCTGGAGAACGGCTCCACCGCCGGATTCGTCGTGGACCGGCTCCGTACCGTGGACAAGGACGAGTTCCCCACCGAAGAGGTGTACGGAGACGTGCCCGACGCGCAACTCAGGCTCATCACCTGCGCCGGTGACCGCACGTCCGCCGGGTACGACTCCAACCTCATCGTCTTCGCCCACCTCGCCGAGGCCCCGTGAGGCGCGAGCGGGAGGCCGCCGAGCTGTTCGCCGCGCTCTACCCCCGGCTCGCGGGGTGGGTGCGGCGGCTCGTGGACGACGACGGGACGGCCCACGAGGTCGCCTCCGAGGCCTTCACCCGGCTCTGGGCGCGCTGGACCTCCGTCGACGAGCCACGCGGCTTCCTCTACGTGACCGCCGCCAACCTCGTACGGGACCACTGGCGGGCCCTGGAGCGCGAACGCGGCGCCGTGCGGCGGGCCACGAACGAGGCGGCCGTGCGCCCACCGGATCAACAGCCCGATCCTTCCGTGCGGTTGCTCGTCCAGTCGCTGCCCGAGCGACTGCGGGTGCCGATCCTGCTGCACTATTACGCCGATATGCCGGTACGTGAGGTGGCGGCCCGCACCGGGCGCAGGGAGGGCACTGTCAAGGCGGACCTGCACGCGGCCCGCGAACTCCTGCGCGCCCACCTGAGGAGGAGTGTTGACCACGCGGTTTGACGACGAGGGCGAGGAGCGGGGAGAGGCCGACGACCCGCTGGTCCGGCTGTTGCGTCCCGCCGACGTCGGCCGGCTTCCGCTGCCGCCCGGCCAGTACGCGGCCGTGCGCCGCCGTGCCGGCCGGCGCCGGCTCGTCCGTACGGCCGGTGGCGCCGCGCTCGCCACGGCGGCCGCGCTGCTGATCGCGCTGCCCTTCCACGGCAACACCGGTTCCCCCGCCCCGCAGCCTCAGCGTCCCCTCGCCCCGGCCCCCGCGCGCACCCCGTCCTCGCCCCCGTCCTCCGCCACGCCCGTCCCGGCCCAGAAGCCGTCACCAGGCCCCTCCGCGGTGCCGTCCCGGCCGGTCCGGCCGTCGGACGGGGAACAACGGACCGGCGTCCCGGCGGACCCGCCCTCCAGAGCCCCGTGACGAGCCTCCGGTCCCGGTCCCGGCTCCCCGGCCACCGCCGGGAGGACCCGCAAGGTGCTTTCGGGCGGGTGTGGTCTACAGCCGCAGGAGGCGTTCGGCGTTCCCGTGGGCGATCTTCCGGCGCTGGGAGGGCGACAGCCTGGCGTCCCGCAGGAAGCCGACAGCCTGAGCGCTCTTCTCGAAGGGGTAGTCGATCGCGAAGAGCACGTTGTCGATGCCCATGACCTTGATGGCGGCCTGCAGCATCGTGTCGTCCATCACCCCCGAGGTGGTGACGGCGATGTTGTCGACGAGGTACTCGGAGGGCTTCCGCTTCAACCGCACCTTCGTGGTGATGTTCTGGATCTGCACGTCGAGGCGGGACGCGTGGAAGGGCAGGAACTCGCCCATGTGCCCGAGGATGAGCCGCGCCCCCGGGAAGTCGTCGAAGACTCCGCCGACGATGACGCGCAGAGCGTGCCCCGCCGTCTCGGCCGCCCAGCTGTAGAGCGGGCCGACGAGCTCCGGACGGTCCCGCGTGATGCCCCAGTCGCCTGCCGGGGCCGGAGTGGGATGCAGGTACAGGGCCGCGCCGAGTTCCTCCAGGACGGCCCAGACCTCCCGGAACTGCGGCTCGTCCAGATAGTGCCCGCAGGTGTGGCCGTTGACCAGGAACCCGGCCATCCCCAGATCACGTATCGCTCGCCGCGCCTCCCGTACGGCCGCCCGGGGATCCTGGAGCGGCAGGGCGGCGAGACCGCCGAAACGGGTGGGGTGCGCGGCGATGACGGCGGCCAGCGCGTCGTTGGCGTGCCGCGCGTCGCGCACGGCGACGGCGGCGTCCGGCTGCATCTGCACCCCGGGCGGCGCGAGCGAGAGCACCTGCATGGTGACGCCGTTCTCGTCCATGTCGGCGAGCCGGTACTCGGTGATGTCGGGCAGCCGCTTCAGCCACTGCGCGGACACTTCCGGCTTGAAGGGAATGGCGCCGTTCAGCGCCGTGCCCTGCGTGATGAGGCCCGGCAGCAGCACGGCTTCCTCAATGGCGATGATCTTCGTACGGCCGCCCGGTCCGGGACGCCTGTCGTGCGCCTGAGCGACGCCGGGGCTCAGCAACGAGGCCGCGCCGCCGACCGCGACCCCCGTGCCCGCCGCGGTGTTCAGGACCTGACGTCTTGACCATTCGTGAGCGCTCATCTCTGCTGCTTCTCCTTCTGGGGAGGGGTCGGGACGGGGCTGAAGGGTCCGATGGGACGGCTCAGGCGGCCGGTCGTCCGCACCCGCGCCCCCTCACCGGAGATCGGCCAGAGCCAGGGCGCACGGGTCGTCAGATGGTCGACGGCGCTCGGGTGACGACGGCCGCGGCCTCCTGCCCGGTCTGGCGGCCGGCAGAGGTGAGGGGCGGCTTCCGCGCGTTTGGCTCCGCCGCGAAGCGCTCCGCAAGACCGATGATGCGCATCGCCCCTCCGAGTTCACTTATATGCACTGGCTTCATGGATGGTGAAACTCGCGTCCCGCCGGTGTCAACCCTCTGGACGGCGTCATCGCGTGAAGTGCCGTCCCCCTGGGCGGAGTCGGCGCTGTTTCGGCGCTCGACGGGGACGGACAGTTCTCGGCCGCCTCCGGCCCGCCGAAGGTCCGCGCCGAGCGCGTGGACGGAAGTGGCACGGTCCGCGGCCACACTGGTCCGGGTGGGCGGTTGAGGGGACGAACTCCGGTGGCGCGACGCGAAGTGCCGGGCGGCAGGCGGCGGCAGGCGGTGGCAGGGGCCAGCCGTGCGGCTCTGGGCACCGCCCCCTCAGCGCCCGCCCGTCACCCGTAGCGCCAGGACCGCGACGTCGTCGCGCTGGGCGGAGTTCTTCACGCCGTGCGACAGTGCGTCGAGCAGGCTCGGCAGGGGGCGGTCGCCGTACTCGGACAGGGTGGCCATCGTCTGCCCGATGCCCACGTCGAGGTCGCTGTCGCGTCGTTCGACCAGGCCGTCCGTGTACAGCACCAGGACGCTGCCCGCCGGGAGTTCGCGCTCGTGTTCGTGGCGCGCAAGGCCCGTCGCGGCGTCCAGGAGCAGCAGGTCGTGCTCCTCCAGTGCCGAGACCCGGCCGTCGGGCAGGCGCAGCAGCGGGGGCGGATGGCCCGCGTTCGACCAGGTCAGCCGCCAGCGGTGCCCGTGGGTGTCCAGGCGCGCGTGCACGACCGTGCCGCCCGGGCCCAGCGGCAGGACCGCGAACGCCGGGTCCACCGCGGTCAGCGCGGCGGCGGGGGAGTGCGCGGGATGGCCCAGTGTGGCCTGCCGCAGCATGCTGCGGACCTGGCCCATCACGGCCGCCGCCCGCATGTCGTGCCCGATGACGTCGCCGACCGACACCATGAGCGCCGCGTCCCGCCCCTCCGCGCCGTACGGGAGGAGATAGGCGTCGTACCAGTCGCCGCCCACCATGTCCTGGTCGGCGGCCGGCAGGTACAGCGCGGCCATCTCCAGGCCCGGTACGACGGGCAGTTCGGTGAGCATCGCGGCCTGGAGCTGTTCCGCCGCACTCAGCCGGTTCTCCACGAACAGGGTGCGTTCCACGGCCTGGCTCACGTACCCGGCCACCGCCGTCAGCACCGCCTTCTCGGTCAGAGCGAGGGCGTGCGGACCCGTCCAGGACCAGGTCAGGACGCCGCGCTCGCGCGCCAGCGGGACGCACAGCGCCGAGGACAGGCCCAGCTCCTCGTACCCGGCCACGGCCTGCGGGCTGTACCCGGCGACCAGCGCCGCGTGGTCGGGGACGAACACGGTGCGCTGCTCGCGCATCGCCCGCGCGCTCGGGAAGCCCTCGTTCAGCGCCATGCCGCCGATCGCGCTCTCGACCGGTTCCGTACGGTCCGGGTCGACCACGCGCCGCAGCCCCGGCCCGTCGGCGAGCAGCAGGCCCACGTACGAGGGTTTGGCGGGCCCGTCGAACAGGTCGCGCAGCCGGCGCACGACGTCGGTGAGATCCTGCGCCCGGGCCAGTTCCACGGAGGCGCGCAGCAGCAGGTCCGCCTGGTCGCGGTCGCGGCGCAACTGCTCCTTCGCGATCCGCAGCCGCAGCTCCACCGAGCAGGCCGCCGTCAGGTCCGCGAGGTCGTGCAGCTCGTCCTCGGACCACGTGCGGGGGCGGTAGTCGATCGCGCACAGCGAGCCCAGGACGTGCTCGTCGGCGTCCGTCAGCGGCATCCCCGCGTACGCGAGGACGCCCAGCTCCGGGATCGCCATGCTCGCGCAGCTGCGCGGGTCCTTGCGGGTGTCGTTCAGGATGAGCGGCTCCCCGCTCGCCACGACGTGCTGGCAGAAGGAGAGGTTCAGCGGCGTCTCGCGCCGCCGCGCCCACGGCTCCTTCAGGCCGAACATGCCGGGGAAGACCTGCCGGTCCGCCTCCAGGAGGGACACCAGGGAGACCGGAGTCCGCACGAACCGGGCCACCAGCCTCGCGAACCGGTCCATGCCGGCGTCCGCCGCCGCGGTCAGGCCCGCCCGCCGCAACGCGTCCTGCCTGCCGAGTTCCGCTGCCCGGTCCTCCTGGCCCGCCCAGTCGGCCCGGTCCTCCCGCTCCTCCCGGTTGCCCCGGCCCTCCCGTTCGCCGCGGTCGCCCTGGTCTCCCCGGTCTCCCGTCAAGGTCCCTCCGGCGGTCGTCTGGCGGTCGTCTGGCGGTCGTCTGGCGGAGTCATGAAGTGTGCGAAGGTCGCGATTATCACGATATCGGACATGGCGTGTCGTGTCGTGGGCGCGAGCGGCCGGCCCGGCCCGCTACCGCTCGTCGGCCGTGGACCGGGGGCGTCGCGAAACGAGGGAGGCGGCGCGCCTTCGTCGGCGCGCCGCCTCCCTCGCGGCTCGAACGGGCCCGGGGCCCGCAGGGTCAGCTCGTGACCTTGACGCTGTACGCCATCGAGGTCACGTTCAGCCGGCCGCTGTCGACCCAGGTGTCGAGCTTGACGCTCTTGTGGGTCTTCGAGGCCGGCGGGGTCACCACGAGGTAGCGGGCGTGGGTGGCATCGCTCGTGCCGGTGTTCGCGTGGGTCCAGGCGATGACCGCCTCGGCGCTCTGGCCCGCCTTCAGGGTCAGCGTCTTCTTGCCCGGGTCCTGCGCGTAGTACGTGCCGCCCCACGTGGTCTTCGAGGTCAGCGCGTGGTGCGAGGAGTCCTCCAGGCCCAGGCCCGGGTAGCCGCGCAGGAGGCAGGTGTGGCTCGTGGTGTTCTTCAGCTTCAGCACGGTGCCCTCGTGCATCATGCCGCCGCCCAGGCTCTTGCCGAGCGAGGCGGACAGCCCGGAGGTCGCACAGGTCGGCGTCGTGGTCGTACCGCTCGACGCGGCCTGTGCCACGGTCACCGCGCCCGCCGTGGCGAACAGGGCCGCCGCGACCGCGACCGGGAAGGCCAGCCTGCGCACCCGCCGGCCGCGCGGGGCCGGCGTCCCCGTGCCGTACGCCTCGGTGGTGCCGGTGGTGGGGAGCTGCTGCTTCGCCATGTCCGTCGTCCTCTCTCCGCCGCGACCGGTCACGTCGCGGGTCCCGCCGCTCTTGCTGACAACTGGTGCGATGAGCGGACGGACGGGAAAGTTCACGGATTCCGGGAAGTTTTTCCGCCCCTTCCCGCACCGGTGCCGGGATCGGGCCCCTTTGTACAGGTCAGGGCCGCTTGCGGGCGGTCAGTCCGCGATCCGGGTCCCGGGCCCCCGTACCGACCGTCCGGCCAGGACGTCGGTGCGCCTGCCGTCCTCCATCACGAACCTGCCGTCGACCAGGACGTGCGGGATGCCCGTGGGCGGGGTGCGCGGCGCCGCGAAGGTCGAGCCGGCCGCGACCGTGTCCGGGTCGAACAGGACGAGGTCGGCGCGGTAGCCCTCGCGGACCAGGCCGCGGTCCGGCAGCCGCAGCCGGGCCGCCGGGCGGGAGGTGAGGTGGGCGACGCAGTCCTCCAGCGTCAGCACGCCCAGCTCGCGCACGTACTTCCCGAGGTACTGGGGGAAGGTGCCGTAGGCGCGCGGATGCGGCTTGAGGCCCTGGAGGATGCCGTCGCTGCCCCCCGTGTGCACCCGGTGGCGCATGATCGCGCGGACGTTGTCCTCGTGGCCCACGTGTTGCAGGATCGTGGAGCCGAGCCGGTCCTCCAGCAGCAGCCGCCTGGCCAGCGTCCACGGCGCCTCGCCGCGCAGCCGGGCGCTCTCGGCGACCGTCCGCCCCACGCACGCGGTGAACGCCGGGTTCGCGACGCCCGAGATCTCGATGGTGTCCCACTCGATCGGCACGCCGTGGCAGCCGTCCGCGCCGATCTCCTCCATGTGGTGCCGGATACGGGCGGCCGTCCCCTCCTCGCGCAGCCGCGCGAGCGTCGCCTCCGGGCCGCCCTCGCTCGCCCAGGACGGGAGCATCGCGGCGAGCGTCGTCGAGCCCGGGGTGTACGGGTACGTGTCCATCGTGATGTCCGCGCCGTCCGCGAGCGCCGCGTCCAGCAGCGTCAGCAGATCGGGGGCCTTGCCCTTGTTGACGCCGAAGTTCATCGTGGCGTGCGCGAGGTGCAGGGCGCAGCCCGCCTCCCGGGTCAGCGCCACCATCTCCTCGTACGCCTCCAGGGCGCCCGCCCCGTACGAGCGGTGGTGCGGGCAGTAGTAGCCGCCGTACGAGGCCACCACCCGGCACAGCTCGGTGAGTTCGGCGTCCTTCGCGTACATGCCGGGCGTGTAGGTGAGCCCCGAGGACATGCCGACGGCGCCCTCCTCCATGCCCTGCGCGACCAGCCGCCGCATGTGGTCCAGCTCTTCGGGCGTGGGCGGGCGGTCCTCCCAGCCCATCGCGTACATCCGGACCGTGCCCTGCGGGATCAGGTAGGCCGCGTTGAGCGCGATGCCCTGACGGTCCAGCCGGTCCAGGTAGCCGCCGACCGTGCGCCAGTCGAAGTCCAGCGAGTCGTCCTCGGGCGCCCCGCCGTTCCAGCCCGTGACGGCCCGGCGCACCTCCAGCTGCGTCCGGTCGTCGGCCGGGGCGTACGACAGGCCGTCCTGGCCCAGCACTTCGAGCGTGACGCCCTGCGCGGCCTTCGCCACGTGCTCCGGGTCCCGCAGCAGCGCGAGGTCGCTGTGCGCGTGCATGTCGATGAAACCGGGGGACAGGGCGAGCCCCGCCGCGTCCACCACCCTTGCCCCGTGCGGGCGTTGCTCCCCCTCGCGGGCGATCGTCGCGATCCGGCCCGCCCGTACCGCGACGTCCGCGCGGTACGAGGGGCCTCCGGAGCCGTCGACCACCCGGGCGTCCCGGAGAACCAGATCGTTGCGATCGCTGCTGGACATGGTGCTCGGTTTCTCCGTCTGCTCGGTCTGCGCGGCCTGGCCGGGTCTGTTCAGGGGGGCGCGCGTTTCTTGTGTTCTCGGGGTGCGCGCGTGGATCAGCGGATCAGAAGAAGGTGCGGATGTAGTCCGTCACCGTGCCGTCCGCCTCCACGAGCGGGATCAACTGCCACTTGTCGAAAGAGGTGCACGGGTGCGACAGGCCCATCCCCAGCCAGTCGCCGACCTCCAGCTGTGCCTCGGGCGCCGTCCGTACCCAGCCGTGCTGGTCGGACAGGCCCGAGACCTCGACGCCCTCGGCCGGCCGCACCACGCCCGTCCGCGCGTCCCGCACCACCTGCGCCCGCGGCAGGTCCAGGTCGTAGGCGGCGTCCCGCTTACCGGCGTTGACGAAGGCCTGCGCGTCCGTGGGCCGCGAGACGACCTGCGCCCACAGCCGGAAACCGGCGTGCAGCGCGCCCTCCTCGGGCACCCGGTTGAACGGCGTGAGGTGCTTGTAGTGCCCGTCGTCGTGCGAGACGTACGCGCCCGAACGCAGGATCTTCCGTACCGGCGCCGACAGTCCGGGGATCCGCCCGAAGACCTCGGCGACCGCGTCGAACCACGCGCTGCCGCCCGCGCTCACCACGATCTCCTCCAGCCCCGCGAAGCGGCCCGCCGCGTCGAAGTCCGCGAGCAGCGCCGTGAGCCGCGTCAGCCACGCGGCCACCCGCTCCGGATCGGCCCGGGGCACCTCGCCCTCGTAGCCCGCGACGCCGACCAGCCGCAGTGTGTCCGTCGCCGCGACGGCCTCCGCGATCCGCGCGCACTCCTCCTCGGTCCGTGCGCCGGTGCGCGCCTCCTCGCCCGCGGCCAGCTCCACGACCACGTCCAGCGGGCGCGCCACGGCGGTCGCTGAGGTCTCGGCCGCCGCGCGCAGGGCCGCGTCCATCAGCTCCACGCCGCGCACCGAGTCGACGTAGCAGACGAAGACGAACTCCGGGTCGGCAGCCAGCTCCCCGGCGATCCAGCGCAGCGCCGCCGCGTCCACCAGCTCGTTCGCGAGGAAGATCCGCGGCACCCCGAAGGCCCGCGCGACCCGCACCTGATGCGGTACGGCCAGCGTGATGCCCCACGCGCCGCGCTCCAGCTGCCGGGCGAACAACTGCGGGGCCATCGAGGTCTTCCCGTGCGGGGCGAAGTCGAGGCCGTGCCGCTGGGAGTACGTCTCCATGAGCGCGAGGTTGTGCTCCAGGGCGGGCGCCGACAGCGCGAGCACGGGCGTCGTGAACCCGCCCGTGAACAGGTTGCGGCGCTGGCCCGCCAGCTCGGCCACGGTCAGGCCCTCGGCGTCCGGCGGCAGCCCCTTGAAACGGCTGTCCACGCGCTCGGTGGCCAGCCGGTCGTGAGCGGCGGGGCGGGTGTGGCCGGCGGTCATCGGGACTCCCAGGGCAGGTGGTGGGTAGAGGACACGGCAGGTGCGGAGCGCGGCGCCCACGTCCAGGGCCTCCGCACCCAGTGTGCGGCGCGCCCTGTTGCGCAGGACGCAACGCTCATTGCATATGTCGCTCCCAGGTGTCTAACATCCGGGACAAGGCGGGGTCAATGACACCCCCGCCCGCAGCAGACCGAGACCTGAGCCCCACGACTCGCGACCCGGCCGGATACGGCGGGTGCGGCGAGTACGACAGCGACCGCGACCCCACAGGCACGAGGAAAGGCCGACCGTGAGCGTGACCGAGAACGCAGCCGCCCCGGGCCGTCCCGGTGACGGACCCGGCAGCGACGTCGTGTGCCTGGGCGAGTCCATGGTCACCTTCGTGCCCTCCACCCCCGGCCGGCTCGCCGACGTCCCCTCCTTCGCGCGCGCCATCGGCGGCGCCGAGTCCAACGTGGCCTGCGCCCTGGCCGCCGCCGGGCACGCGGCCCGCTGGGTCAGCCGGGTCGGCGCCGACGGCTTCGGCGAGCACCTGGTCGAGGCGATAGCCGCGTACGGCGTGGACACCTCCGCCGTACGCCGGGACGCGGACCGTCCCACCGGCATCTACTTCCGCACCGCCGCCGACCGCGACGCCGACGCCTCCTTCGAGGTCGTCTACTACCGCGCCGGTTCCGCCGCCTCCGCGATGACCGCGCACAACGTGCCGCTCGACGTCCTGCGCGACACCCGGGTCCTGCACGTGTCGGGGATCACCGCCGCGCTGTCCCCCGACTGCCTCGGCCTCATGCGCGAACTCACCGACCGGCGCCCCGGCCGCCCCCTCGTGTCCTTCGACGTGAACTACCGCGCCGGGCTGTGGGACGACCAGCGCGCCGCCGGAGAGGTCCTGCTCGGCCTCGCGCGCGGCGCCGACCTCGTGTTCGTCGGCGAGGACGAGGCCGAGAGCGCGTGGGGCGTCACCGGCGGCCCCGAGGCGGTGCGCGCCGCGCTCCCCGAACCCGCGACCCTCGTCGTCAAGCAGGGCGCCGCCGGGGCCACCGTCTTCACCACCGGCGACGGCGACGGGGGCGAGGGCGGCGCGCCCGTCGTCCTGCACGTGCCCGCGCCGCGCGTCGACGTCGTCGCCCCCGTCGGCGCCGGGGACGCCTTCGCGGCCGGCTACCTCTCCGGCACCCTGCGCGGACTGCCGCTCGCCGAGCGCGTACGGCACGGACACCTCATGGCCGCCGCCGTCCTCACCGTCCCCGCGGACCTGTGCCGACCACCCGTACGGGAACACGCCGACCGGCTCGTCGCACTCGACGCCGAGGACTGGGCCGCACTGCGGCTCGGGCCGGGCTGGACCGCCGTACCCGCGCAGCGCACCGGCACGGGCGCGGCCGGGACCCCGGCGGTCGAGGGGACGGAGGCGGGCACCCCGTGAGCCAGACCGTCGACCGCGCGCTGAGCATCCTGCCGCTGCTCGCCGAGGGCCCCGCCGACCTCGGCGGCGTCGCGAACCGCCTCGACGTGCACAAGTCCACCGCGCTGCGCCTGCTGCGCACCCTCTCCGAACACGGCCTCGTCTACCGGCAGGGCGACGGGCGCTACCGGCTCGGCGCCCGGCTGTTCGCCCTCGCCCAGGAGGCCGTCGAACACCTCGACGTCCGCGAGATCGCCCACCCGCACCTCGTACGGCTCGGCGAGACCTGCGGGCACACCGTGCACCTCGCCGTGTACGAGGAGGGCGAGGTGCTCTACATCGACAAGGTCGACAGCCGCTACCCGGTACGGATGTACTCGCGGGTCGGCAAGACCGTGCCGATGTCGGTGGCCGCCGTCGCGAAACTGCTGCTGGCCGACCTCCCGGAGAGCGAACGCCGGTCCGTCGTCGAACGCCTCGACTACCCCCTGTACACGCCCCGTTCGACCCCGCACGCCGCCGCCTACCTCAAGGAACTGGCGACCGTGCGCGAACAGGGCTGGGCCACCGACCTCGGTGGCCACGAGGAGTCCATCAACTGCGTCGCGGCCCCCGTGCGGGGCGCGGACGGCCGGGTCGTCGCCGCCATGTCGGTGTCCGCCCCGAACGTCGTCGTGACCACCGAGGAACTCCTCGCCCTGCTCCCGCTCGTACGGCGCACGGCCGACACCGTCAGCCGCGAGTACGCGGGCACCCCGGGCCCGGCGGACCCACCGGACGCCGCGCACCACACCCAGCACCCCCAGCACACCGAGAACAAGGAAGCCTGACGCGTATGTCCACGACCGAGAAGACCGCTCTCACCCCCGCCACGCACACCACCCCGCCCGCGAAGTTCTCGCACGGGGTGAAGAAGGGGAACATCCTCCAGGTCGCCGGCCAGGTCGGCTTCCTGCCCGCCGTCGAGGGCCAGGCGCCCACCCCGGCCGGCCCGACGCTGCGCGAGCAGACCCTCCAGACCTTCGCCAACGTCAAGGCGATCCTCGAAGAGGGCGGCGCGAGCTGGGAGGACGTGGTCATGATGCGCGTCTACCTGACCGACACCGACCACTTCGCCGAGCTGAACGAGATCTACAACCAGTACTTCGAGGAGCAGGGCCTCCAGCAGGCCGCCGCCGCGCGCACCACGGTGTACGTCGGTCTGCCCAAGGGCCTGCTCATCGAGATCGACGCGCTCGCCGTCCTCGGCTGAGCCCACCCCCGCCCCGCACGGTCCGGTTCCCCGCCCACGGGAACCGGGCCGTGTGACGTGCGGGAACTGTGTGCGTGGCACACCCGGACCTGCGTTCCACAGAGACGTCCGCCATACTGCGCCCCGTGGAGCAGAAGCAGACAGCACCGAACCTTCCGCCCATCGGCGCCGCCGCCGATCCGGCGTTCATCCCCGGCCTGACGCTGCCCGGACAGAGCGAGGGAGGTGACAGCGCCCCCGGGACGGAACCGGAGGCCGAGCGGCAAGCGGAGCGCGAGACGGGTACGTCGGCCGGCGCGCAGGCGGAGCCGGCGACTGCCGAGCCGGAACCGGGGCGGACGGCCCCCGAGGACGCCGTGCCCGCCGCTCCCGCCGACGACGCCGAGTCCCCCGAGGACGCCGTCCCCGCCAAGGACGCCGAGGAGGCCCCGGGCGCCCCCGACTCCGGCGATCCCGAGGACGCCGGCACGTCGTCCGCCCCCGACGCCGAGTTCACCGCCTCCGACCGGCGCGGCACGATCGCCGTCGACCGGGACGGCGTCCGCTTCACCCTCGACGACCAGGCCGCCGAGTGGCGCTGGGACGAGATCGGCGCGGTCGAGTACGGCACCTCCCGCTGGGGCAGGCGGCTCACCGTCACCGTGCACACCCCCGAGAAGCGCTGGTACCCCACCGACGTCCAGGCGCCCGACAAGGCGACGCTGGAGCGCTGGACGGAGGACCTGGACGCGGCGCTCGACGCGTGGTTCGAGGAGGAGTAGCCCCGCCACCCCCTCGCGCGAGAACCCGGCCCCTCGCGGTGAACCCGCCCCCGCGGGGCACACGCCTCCCATGCGGACGATGTCATCGTGGACCAGGACCGGCCGGCCGGACCGCGGGCGGGTGCCCCGTCGTGCCCCCCTCGTGGCAAGGGCCGGGTGCGCGCTGCTCCCGCTCCTCGTGCTCACCGCCTGCGGCCACGGCGGCGCGGACGACGGCAAGGACGGCGGCTTCGCCGGACGGCCCGTGTCCCGCACGCACCACGACGCGGAGCAACGGGACTTCCGGCAGGCCCAACTGCCCTCCGGCGCACGGCTCGTCATCACCACGCAGGGCGGCGTACGCGTCGCCGGGAGTGGCGGTGACTCCGTGCGGGTCGAGGACACGACCCTCGCGCACTGGGACGGGGAGGGCGGCACCCGCACCCTCGACCTGCCGTGCGACGAGGGCGACGAGCGGGCGCGCGACAACTGCGGCTCCATGCCGCTCGTCCACGTCCCCGCCGGGGCCTCGGTCACCGTCCGGGCCCGCAACGCCGGGATCGATGTCAGTGACGTCAAAGGGGCGTTGACGCTGAGTACCGTCAACGGCGACGTGACGGTGCAGGACTCGGGTGCGAGCCGGGCCGGGCACCATCTCGTGACCCGCAACGGCTCGGTCCGGGCGACCGGCCTCAAGGCCCGTACGGTGGGCGCCGAGACGGTCAACGGCGACGTCGACCTGCTGTGCCTGAACGCGCCCGCCGCCCTCGACGGCGTCACCCGCAACGGCTCCGCCCGCGTCACGCTGCCGGCCGGCGCCCCCGCGTACGCGACCGACGCGACCACGGTCAACGGCCGCTCCACCGTGGACCTTCCGGCCGCCGGCCCCGGCGCGCACGGCCACCGCCTGACCCTGCGCACCGTCAACGGCGACACCGAGGCGCACCGGGGCTGAGCACGGCGGACGGGCGGCCCCCTTGTGCCGTCCGGCCCTTTACGCTTTCTTGGTCGGCATGGCCGATACCCCGGGTGCCCCCACCACCTCAGGTCCGCTCGCCGCCACCACGGCCGGTCCGCCGGCCCGTGCCTCCCGCTGGAGACACGTCGGGCCCGGCATCGTCGTCGCCGCGACCGGGGTCGGAGCCGGGGACCTCGTCGCGACACTGCTCGCGGGCAGCAAGTTCGGCTACACCCTGCTGTGGGCCGCCGTCATCGGCTGCGTCGTGAAGATCGCCCTCGCCGAGGCGGTCGGCCGCTGGCACCTGGCCACCGGGCGGACCCTGTTCGAGGGCTGGCGCTCGCTCGGCCGCTGGACCACCTGGTACTTCGCGGTGTACGTCGTCGTGTGGGGCTTCGTGTACGGGGCGACCGCCATGTCCTCCAGCGCGCTGCCGCTGGCCGCGCTGTGGCCCGAGGGCCCCGGGATCAGGACCTGGGGCGTGATCACCGGGCTGCTCGGCCTGCTCTTCGTCTGGTTCAACCAGTACGCCGTGTTCGAGAAGGTCATGACCGTGCTGATCGGTGTCATGTTCGTGGTCGTCGTCTACGTGGCGATCCGCGTGGCGCCCGACCTCGGGGACGCCTTCGCCGGGCTCCTGCCCGTCCTGCCGGACGGATCGCTGCTGTACACGCTCGGCATCGTCGGCGGGGTCGGCGGGACGATCACCATGGCCGCGTACGGGTACTGGGTCAACGCCAAGGGCTGGACCGGGGCGGGCTGGATGAAGGTCATGCGCGTCGACAACCGCGTCGCCTACGTCACCACCGGCATCTTCGTCGTCGCGATGCTGATCGTCGGGGCCGAACTCCTGCACTCCTCCGGCATCGCCCTCGCGACCGGCGACCGGGGCCTCGTGGACCTCGGGAACATCCTGGAGGACCGCTTCGGCGCGGCCACCGCCAACCTCTTCCTGATCGGCTTCTTCGCGACCTCCTTCTCCTCCCTGATCGGGGTCTGGCACGGCGTGAGCCTGATGTTCGCCGACTTCGTCCGGCCCTGGCTGCTCGCCCGGCGGGAACGCGAGGACCGTACTGCCGTACGCGCTCCCGAGGAGAGCGGCGTGGCCTTCGCCGCGAGCAGGCCGGAGCGGTCCTGGGTCTTCCGGGGCTACCTGCTGTGGCTCACGATCCCGCCGGTCAGCCTGCTGTTCCTCGACCAGCCCTTCGGCCTCGTCATCGCCTACGGCGCGCTCGGCGCCTTCTTCATGCCCTTCCTCGCCCTGACCCTGCTGTGGCTGCTCAACTCCGGCCGTACACCCGACGAGTGGCGCAACCGGCTGCTCAGCAACACCCTGCTCACCGCCTCCGGACTGCTGTTCGTCGTGCTGTGCGTGCAGCAGGTGCGCGACCTGCCCTGGTAGCGCGCGAAGGGGGCCTCGCACGCCCGGCAGCGCCGCCGGGGGAGCGGCGACGCTGCCGGGCGCGAGGGGAAAACCCGTCGGCGTACGGGGACGGCGGCGGGGCCGGCCTCCTACAGCCCGTGCACGTGCGGGCCGACCGCGCCCGACCACGCGTTGCCGGAGGAGGCGTCCCAGTTGGTCGACCAGGTCATCGCGCCCCTGATGCCCGGGTACGTCTTCGCGGGCTTGAAGCTCCCGCAGCCCGTGCCCTTCGCGAGACAGTCCAGGGCGTCGTTGACGACCGACGGGGAGACGTAGCCGCCGCCCGCCGCGCTCGCCGAGGCCGGGGTGCCGATGCCGACCTGCGAGGGGTCGAGGCCGCCCTCCAGCTGGATGCAGGCCAGCGCCGTCAGGAAGTCCACCGAACCCTGCGCGTACACCTGGCCGTCGCAGCCCAGCATCGAACCGCTGTTGTAGTACTGCATGTTGACGACCGTCAGGATGTCCTTGACGTCGAGCGCCGTCTTGAAGTACTCGTTCGAGGTCGACTGCATGTCGATGGTCTGCGGGGCCATCGTCACGACGAGCCCGCTGCCCGCCTTCTGCGACAGGGAGCGCAGGGCCTGCGACATGTACGTCGAGTCGAGGCCGTTCTCCAGGTCGATGTCGACCCCGTCGAATCCGTACTCCTGCATCAGCGCGTACACCGAGTCGGCGAAGGCGTTCGCCGAGGCCTCGCTGTTGACGGCGACCGCGCCCCGCTCACCGCCCACCGAGATGATCACCGACTTGCCGTCCGCGTGCTTGGCCGCGACATCGGCCTTGAAAGAGTCCTCGGTGTAGCCGCCCAGACCCGCCGAGTCGAGCGTGAAGTCGACCGCGCCCGGGGTACTCGTGGCGTCCGCGAAGGCCACGGCGACGATGTCGTAGTCGGAGGGCACGTCGGCGAGTGTCTGCACGCTCGCGCCGTTGTCGAAGTTCTGCCAGTAGCCGGTCACCGCGTGCGCGGGGACGGCGGCGCTGCCGCTCGCCGCCTGCCGTGCGCCTGCGGCCGGTGCACTCGCCCCGGCGCCCGTGGCCTGGGCCTGACCGCCGAGTCCGGTCACGAGCAGGGCTGTTGCCGCGGCCACGCCGAGGGCGCCGGCCTTCCAGCCTCTGCGCCGGGCGGGCCTGCGGGGGGAGATCGGTGCGCGATCCACTGCTGCCTCCGTTGTGGGGGATGGGGGAGGTGCTTGAGCGGGTGGCCACCGCTGGCGTACAAGGTGGTCCAGACCAATAGGCTTGTCAAGACGTCCGGGGACACTCGTCCGGGTGGAGGTCCTTGTTCCTGGCGGGACGGCGGCGGCCGCCCGGTTGAGGCCGAGTCGCGGCGAACCCCGGCCTGAATCAGCTCACTTACCGGCCTTTTCCAGCCAAGATCCGACCAACGTCCGTCCTCACCCTGTGTCGTGGTCAAGGCCCACGAACCCTGCGAAGTGGGGTGTTGAGGGAGCGGCGGCTGGATATGGTGCAGGGCGAGGGAACGGCGCACAGTCGTGCGAGAGCCGGGATGCCCGGGGAAATGGGGGGTGCGGAGTGGCCACCGCGATCGCTGTGACGAGCCCCGATCTGGTGCTCCCCTCACCCGACCGGCACACCCCGGGGGCCGTCGCGCTGCGCGCCGCCACCGGTGCGCCGCTCGCCGAATCCCTGGAGGAGCTGCACGCGTTACTCGAACAGCACGGCTACGTCGTCGTGCTGTACCCCACCAGCGCCGACCCCGAGGCCGTGCGCCGCGTCCGCACCGCGCGCGCCGTCCTGGAGGCCGACCGGATCACCCTCGTCGGTCTCGACCTGCCGCCGCTGGGCGTCGCGCTCCTCACCCTGCAACTGCGTCAACTCTCCAGCTGCGACTTCACCCCGGGAGTTCTGGCCTCGGCGGCCCGGCTGCTCGCGCACTACGTGCACGCCGGAGCGGTCCTCGGCTCGGTCGCCCGCCTCGACCGGGTCCCGGTCTCCCTCACCTCGCACGCCAGGTCCTGGATGCCGGGCACCCAGTTCGCCGTGCAGGCCCACCCCCGTCTGCAGATCGTCCGGGTCGGCCCCGAAGCCACCCTGACCGGACCGGACTTCGCGACCCGCCTCTACCTCGCGCACGGCGGACAGCCCTCCGCCTGGCTCGGCGAGGTGCTGGCCGGGGGCTGGCAGGTGCAGTCGGTCACCGAGGTCCCGCTGCCCGCCGACTCGGCCCGCTGGTGGGGCACCTCGAAGCTCACCGAGTTCGCCGCCGGCATCCCCGATATCTCGGTCCTCTACCAGCTCGTCTCCTCCGTGCGCCGCGAACAGTGCCACTGGTGCGGCCTCGAACTCCTCGGCGACCGCTGCGGGTTCTGCGGATCCCCGCTGTTCCCCGCCGACCAGCGCCCGCTGCGCACGCACAGCGCCCCGCGCGCCGACGCCCCCCGCACCCTCCCCATGGGGCGCGCGCCCGCCCCCGCGCTCGCCCCCGTGGGCGGGCAGCAGCCCCCGCACACCCACCTGACCCCCGCCCGCATCAGCGTGAACGGCGACTGAAGCCGTACGGGGCGCACCCCGGGCCCCGGCCCGCCGCACCCCGGCCGAAGACCCCGCCCCCGTCCACCGCACCGCCCCCGAACGAGGTACCCCGGCCCATGAACTCACGTCAGCGTCGCGGCGTCGTCCTGCTGGTCCTGTCGGCCCTGTGCGCCTTCGGCGCCCTCGCCGGGGTGCTCGCGGTGGTCCGCGACGTGAACGGCAAGGTCGGGCCCGAGACGACCGCGTACCGCCTGAAGAGCGACATCGCCCCGTACAAGGAGCTGAACGAGGGCCAGTTCGAGAAGATCTCGATGCCCGAGCGCTGGCTCTCCGGGACCGCCGTCACCGACCTGACGGCGATCCGCGGCAAGATCGCCGTCACCCAGCTGCGCAAGGGCTCCCTGCTCCAGGACGACATGATCGTCAAACGTCCCGAACTCGCCGCAGGGCAGCAGGAGATAGCGATCATGATCGACGCCGCGACCGGCGTCGCGGGCAAGATCGACCCGGGCGCGGCCGTCAACATCTACGCGACCTTCAAGGCCGAGAACGACCAGCAGAAGGACGAGTCCCGGCTGATCGTCCAGAACGCGAAGGTCCTCGACGTCGGCAAGCTCACCCCGCTCGACCCGCAGAACGACGACCGGGGCCGCAGGCAGGCCACCGAGGCCGTCCCCATCACCTTCGCCCTGGCCGGCGAGGACACCCAGCGCGTGGCCTACGCGGAGTCCTTCGCGACCCACGTACGGCTCGCCCTCGTCGGGCAGGGCGCCGCCGGGGCCCCGGGCCCCACCGGCGACCGCACGTACACCCTGGACAAGGACAAGTGAGGCGACGGCCATGAGTGTGCGCATCCTGCCGGTGGCCGGCGACATGGACGTCGCCCGCTCCCTCGTCTCCCTGCTGAGCCAGCTCCCCGAGGTCGAACCCGCGCTGCCCGTCCCGGACACCACGGCGCTCCTCGACACGCTCGCCCGGCTGTCCGCCGAGTCCCTCGACGAACTTCCCGAGGTCGTCCTCGTCCACGAACGCGTCGGACCGGTCCCCGCACTTGACCTGATCCGTGACGTCGTCCGGCGATTTCCGGCCATCGGCGTGGTCCTCGTCACCGCCGACACCGGCACCACCGTCCTGACCGCCGCGATGGACGCCGGGGCCCGCGGCATCCTCCCGCTGCCGCTCACCTACGACGCCCTCGCCGAACGCGTCCGGGCCGCCGCCGACTGGTCCGCCGGGATGCGCCGCCACCTCAGCAGCGGCGGCGACCCCTACGGGGGAAGCGGCGGCCGGCTCGTGACCCTGACCGGCGCCAAGGGCGGCGTCGGCACCACACTGACCGCCGTCCACCTCGCGCTCGCCGCGCAGGCCTCGGGCCGCGCCGTCGCCCTGCTCGACCTCGACCTCCAGTGCGGGGACGTCGCCGCCTACCTCGACGTGCAGTTCCGCCGCTCCGCCGTCGACCTCGCGGGCATCGCCGACATCACCCCGCGCGTCCTCCAGGACGCCATGTTCGTCCACCCCAGCGGCGTCTGTCTGCTGATCGCCCCCGCCGAGGGCGAGCGCGGCGAGGAGGTCACCGACCGCGCCGCCCGCCAGATCATCGGGGCGCTGCGCAGCCGCTTCGAACTCGTCGTCGTGGACTGCGGCTCCCAGCTCACCGCCGCGGGCGCCGCCGCCGTCGAACTCGCCGACCAGGCCCTGCTCGTCGTCACCCCCGACGTCATGGCGGTACGCGCCGCGAAACGCGCCGTACGCCTGTGGGACCGGCTCCAGATCCGCAAGGCCGAGGAGACCCTCACCGTCATCAACCGGCACAGCCGCGGCACCGAGATACAGCCCGCCCTCGTCGAACGCATCACCGGCACCCGCACCGCCCGCACCACCGTCCCCTCGCACTACAAGGAGCTGCAGGGCGCGGTGGACGCGGGCCGGGTCCACGACCTCGACGCGAAGAGCACCGTCCGCCAGGGCCTGTGGGCGCTCGCCGGGGAACTCGGCCTCGTCAAGGTCCCCGACCGCCCCGAGGGCCGCCGCAGAAGCCGGCACGGCGACCGCTCCACCGCCCTCGCCCGCCGCCGCGACAAGGGCGACCGGGGCGCGGTGACCCTGGAGTTCGCGGGCATCTTCCCGCTCGTCCTCGTCGTCATCGGCCTGATGTGGCAGTGCGCCCTGTACGGCTACACGTACAGCCTGGTCGGCAACGCCGCCGACGAGGGCGCCCGCGCGGGCACCGCCGCGGCCGCCTCCAGCGGCGACGGCGCGGGCGCCTGCCAGGCCGCCGCCCGCAAACACCTCCCGGGCGCCTGGAGCGGCGCGAGCATCACGTGCGGCGGCGCGGGCGAGGTCTACAAGGCCACCGTGAAGGCCAAGGTCCCCCTGTTCTTCCCCGGCGTCGACGGCGGCTGGACCGTCAACGGCTCAGCGGGCGCCGCCACCGAGGGGGAGCGGTGACCGGGCGGCGCGGGACGGTGCGGGCGGCGGGGCACGGGCGCCGGGAGGCGGTCCGGGCGGCAGCGCCCGGACCCAGGCGTGGCGTGCGCGGCCCCCTGGCGGGCGCGCGCCGCCGTGCCACCGGCGAGGGCACCCGCGACACCGGGAGCGCCATCCTCGAATTCGCCGGCTTCCTGCCCGTCCTCCTCCTGCTCGGCCTCGCCGCGATCCAGCTCGGCCTGGTCGGCTACGCCGTGAACCAGGCGGGCACCGGCGCGCGCGCCGGAGCCCGGGTCGCCTCCCAGGCCGAGGGCGGCGACGGCGTGGCCGCCGCGCACGCCGCGATGAGCGCGGGGATCGAGGCCGACGTCAGCCCGGGCGGTGGCGGCGACACCACGACGTACACCGTCGCCGTGCACGTACCGACGCTCCTGCCGTTCGTCGGCGACGGCTGGACCGTGTCCCGCTCGGCGACCATGCCCAACGACGACGCGGGGGAGTGACCGGATCATGAGCCTGCGCTCCAGGATCGCCGTACCGGAGGAACAGGGCGGACGCGAGGACGGCCACCTGGTGGCCGGCTACCGCGCGAAACTGCTGGAGGAGATCGACCTCGCCGAGATGTCGGCGCTGTCCGCCGCGGAGCGCCGTATCCGCCTGGAGCGGGTCCTCGGCCACCTCATCAGCCGCGAGGGCCCCGTCCTGTCCACCTCCGAACGCGCGCAGCTCATCCGCCGCGTCGTGGACGAGGCGCTGGGCCTCGGCGTCCTCGAACCGCTCCTCGAAGACGCCTCCATCACCGAGATCATGGTCAACGGACCCGACGCGATCTTCGTCGAACGGGCGGGCCGGGTCGAGCAGTTGCCGCTGCGCTTCGCCTCCCACGACCAGCTCATGCAGACCATCGAACGCATCGTGTCCACCGTCAACCGGCGCGTCGACGAGTCCAACCCCATGGTCGACGCGCGACTGCCCAGCGGCGAACGCGTCAACGTCATCATCCCGCCGCTGTCCCTGACCGGCGCGACGCTCACCATCCGCCGCTTCCCGCGCGTCTACACGCTGCCCGAACTCATCGGCCTCGGCTCGCTCGACGAACCGATGCTGCTGCTGCTCGCCGCCTTCGTCCGCGCCCGCTTCAACGTCATCGTCGCGGGCGGCACCGGCACCGGCAAGACGACCCTGCTCAACGCGCTGTCCGGGCTCATCCCGAGCCACGAACGCATCATCACCATCGAGGACTCCGCCGAACTGCAACTCCAGCAGGCGCACGTCATCCGCCTCGAATCGCGGCCGCCCAACGTGGAGGGCAAGGGCCGCATCACCATCCGCGACCTCGTACGCAACTCGCTGCGCATGCGGCCCGACCGCATCATCGTCGGTGAGGTGCGCGGCGGCGAGACCCTCGACATGCTCCAGGCCATGTCCACCGGCCACGACGGCTCCCTCGCCACCGTGCACGCCAACTCGGCCGAGGACGCGCTGATGCGGCTCCAGACGCTCGGCTCGATGTCCGAGGTGCAGATCCCCTTCGAGGCGCTGCGCGACCAGATCAACTCCGCCGTCGACGTCGTCGTCCAGCTCAGCCGCTTCGCCGACGGCTCCCGGAAGATCACCGAGATCGCACTGCTCACCTCGCACGGCCGCGAGGCCTTCCGCACCACCACGGTGGCCCGCTTCGCACCGCACCCGCTCGCCGCCGACCGCGTCGTCCGGGGCACCTACCACCACCTGCCGGTGCCCCGCGCCGTCGCCGAGAAGCTCTACCTGGCGAGCGAACCGCTCCCGCCGCCGTTCGGCGTGGCCGAGGACGGCGCGCACGGTGAGGACGTACGACACCACCGCACGACGAACGGGACGAGGGAGGCCGGGGCATGAGCGACCCCACCGTGCTGCTCGCGCTCGGCGCCACCGCCGCGGCGGGCGCGCTGGCCGTGGCCGGCCTGCACACCTGGGCGAGCGGCCGGGCCCAGCGCGAGGCCCTGGTCGACCGGCTGGCCGGGGACTCCCACCTCGGCGGCGGACCCGGGAACTCCCGGCGCCTGGCCGGACTCGACCGCGCGGTCCGCCGCACCCGCGCCGGACGCGCCCTGCACACCCGCGTCTCCTCGACCGGACTCCCGCTGTCGGCAGGCGAGTTCGTCCTCTACACGGTGCTCGCCCTCGCCCTCCTCTGGATCGCCGCCACCGTGGTCCTCGCCCCGTTCTTCGGCCCGATCGCCGCGCTGACCGGGGCGTGGGCGGCGATGGCCTTCCTCAACTGGCAGCGCGCCAAACGCATCGAGGCCTTCATCAACCAGCTGCCCGAGGTGGCCCGCCTGCTGGCCAACGCGACGGCGGCCGGGCTCGCCCTGCGCACCGCCCTCGCGATGGCCGCCGAGGAACTGGAGAACCCGGCGGGCGAGGAACTGTCCCGGGTCGCCGACCAACTGTCCCTGGGCCGCTCCATCGACGAGACCCTCGACGAACTCGCGCGCCGCCTGCCCTCCCGCGAACTCGTCGTCCTCGTCACGACCCTGGTCCTGTCCAACAAGGCGGGCGGCACGGTCGTCGGCTCGCTGCGCAACCTCACGGTCACGCTGGAGGAGCGCAAGGAGACCCGCCGCGAGGTGCGCACGATGCTCTCCGAGGTCAACGCGACGGCCTTCACCGTGCCGGCCCTGGGCCTGGGCTCCCTGCTCCTGATCAACTCGCAGAACGACGGCGCCCTGCACCGCGTCACCAGCTCCGCGATCGGGCAACTGCTCATCCTGCTGTCCCTCGGCCTCTACACGGTCGGCTTCTTCGTGATCCGGCGCCTCGGAAGGATCGACGTATGAGCACCGCCACCACGGGCCTGCTGCTCGCCGTCCTCATGGCCGCCGGCGTCGGCGGCATGCTGCTGGGCCTGCGCATGTACCGCGCCGAGACGAAACTCCCCGAGGACCTCGCGGTGGCCCTGGAGGTCGGGGCCGGCCGGGTGCGCGCCACCGAATCCGCCGTGGACCGCCTCGGCATGCGCTTCGCGCCGACCGTGCTGCGTCTCATGGGCCCGCACCGCGTCGACGCCAAACGCCGCCGCATCGACATGGCGGGCAACCCGGGCGGACTCACCATCGACCGGTACGCGGCCCGTCGCGCCGTCTACGGCGCCTTCGGCCTCCTCATGGCGGCGATCTTCGCGACCTACGGCTCCCCGCTCTTCGCCCTGCTCACCCTCGGCTTCGGACTGCTCGCGGCGGACGCCACGATCTGGCAGGCGGTACGCGACCGCCGCGAGGTCATCGACCGCACCCTCCCCGACTTCCTCGACGTCCTCGCCGTCGTCGTCAGCGCCGGCCTCGGCTTCCGCCAGGCCCTGGACCGGGTCGCCGAGAAGTACGAGGGCCCGTGGGCGTACGAACTGCGCATCACCCTGCGCCAGATGGACATGGGCGTCAGCCGCCGCCACGCCTTCGAGGAACTGCGCCGCCGCAACAGCTCGGAACAGGTCGCCCAGTTCGTCTCGGCGCTCCAGCAGGGCGAGGAACTCGGCTCGCCCATCGCCGAGACCCTCATCCAGATCGCCAACGACATGCGCCGCACCGACGCGCAGAACGCCCGCCGCCGCGCCGCGAAGACGATCCCCAAGGCCACCATGGCCACCCTCGTCTTCATGCTCCCCGCGACGATGGTGCTCATCGCCGCCGGAATGTTCCTCGGCTCCGGCTCCGACCTCGGATCGATCCTCGGCGGGTGAGGCACGCATGACGAAGACGCACGAAAGGGACCTGCGGACCGGGACGCCGCCACCCGCCCGCCGGACCGGCGGGCTACCGGGCCCGCGCCGCCTCCGGAGCGACGGCCGGCGGGCCGCAGCGGCCGGGGCCTGGGCGGCGGTCCCGGCGACCCCGGCGGCCCACCGGCCACCCGCCACCGGCCCCGGGCAGGACGAGCCGTCCGCCCCTACGGGCGGTTCAGTGCCCGCGCCCGCACACGGCGGGCCGCCCGCCCCGAGCCTGCGGGTGCGCACGAACGCCCTGCAGTCCCTGTGCCGGCAGGTGATCGGGGCCCGGCTCGCGGTCATCGCCGTAGGGGTCCCGTTCGCCCTGCGCCACGCGACGGACGGACTGCCCCGCGCCCTGGTGCTCACCGCCTCCGTCCTCAGCCTCATGGGCTCCTACGCCGTACTGCGCGACTGGGACCGCGTGGGCCCCCGCGTCCTGCGCCACCCCACCCTCCTCGGCCTCGACCTGGCCCTGGCCTCCGTCCTCCTGCTCACCGCCTCGCCGGATTCGCCGCTCGGCTACGCGACGGTGGCGACGCCCCTGCTCGCCGGCCTGCTCTACGGCTGGCGCTGGGCAGCGCTGTTCACCGCCACCCAACTGGGCATCCTCCTGACGGTGTTCCGCGCCTGGGACCCGGAGTCCGTGACCGTCTCCGCGACCCTCCTCATCGGAGGCTTCTGCGTGGCCGCCGGAGTCCTCGGAGCCACCCTGCGCACCCTGGTCTTCCGGGTCGTGGCCGCCTCCGCCGCCCTCGCCGAGACCGGAGAACGCCTGGCCGTGGCCGAGGCCCTGTCCACCGAACGAGCCCGACTCGCAAGGGAGATGCACGACACGGTCGCCAAGACCCTGCACGGAGTGGCCCTCGCCGCAGAAGCGCTCGCCACCACGGACGACCCGGCGACGGTACGGCGCGAAGCGGCCCTGGTGGCCCGCTCCGCCCGCAGAGCGGCCACCGAGTCCCGCACCCTCCTGGCCGACCTGCGCCGCCGCACCGACACGGCGGCGGAACGGCCGGAGGACGCCGAGGTGAACGTGCGTGAGGAACTGGCACTGCTGCTGGCCGAGTTCACGGACCGCACGGGTACGCCCACGACGCTCACCCCGCGCGCACCGGCCCCGAATCTCCCGGCCTGGACGGCGGGACAACTCCTCCAGATCGCCGGCGAAGGGCTGGAGAACGCGCACCGGCACGCCTCGGCGACCCGGGTGGAGATCGCGTACGGCCTGACCGGGACCGGCGTCCTGCGCCTGACCGTCCGCGACGACGGGAGGGGCCTCCCGCCGGGACTGTCCCTGAAGAACGCGCGCCGGGAGGGCCACTTCGGCCTGCTCGGCATGGCGGAACGCGCGCAGGCGCTCGGCGGGGCCCTCCGCATCGGCCGGCCCGAGCGGCCCGCCGCAGGCCCGGGAACGGAGATCCACCTCGAACTCCCCCTCCCGCACCGGGCTCCCGCGTGCGTACCTCCCCCGGGAGAGGAGGCGGCCCATGCGGTCCCCGGCCCCTGACCCGACGGCGCCCGACGGGCGCGGACCCCTGCGCATCGTGGTCGCCGACGACAACCCCGTGGTCCGCGCGGGCCTCAAGGTGCTCCTGGAGGGCCGCGCCGACCTCCTGGTCGTGGCGGAGGCGGCGGACGGCCGCACGGCCCTCGCCCAGACCGTGCGGCACCGCCCCGACGGCGTACTCCTCGACCTGCGCATGCCGGTGGTCGACGGCCTGACGGTCCTGCCCCAACTGGCCCGGATCGCCCCGGTCCTCATCCTGACCTTCGGCAGAGAGCCGGCCCTGCACGCGGAGGCGGTACGCCGCGGAGCGGCCGGCTGCCTGGTGCACGGCGACTTCACGGTCGACCAACTGGTCATGGCGGTAGCCCAGTTGACGCACATGCGTCCGCCGTCCGGCCTGCCCGGAAGACCAAGCGTCTCGACACCCGACCGCCCACTCCGTGAACCTTCGCACCTGCAACGCCCCATGAGACTCTCGTACGGAATCGGGAGGACCGCCCTCGTGGGGCAGCTGAGCGCGCGGGAGGAGGAGGTCATGGACCTGATCGCGGCCGGTATGAACAACCGCCAGATCGCCGCGACCTGCTTCATCAGCGAGAAGACGGTGAAGAACCACATCAACCGCATCTTCGCGAAGTTGCAGACGTCAACGAGGAGCGAGGCGATCGCCCGCTGGCTGGGCACGGCGCACCCCGCACTGGGAGGCCCCCATGCCTGAACCCGCCGGTTGGGCCCAGGGACCCTCCCCGACCCTGGCCCTCCACACTTACGGTCACGGTGCCATGACCGTAAGCACACCGGAAGGCCCCTCCGATGAAGCGACCCACCCTCTGGCTCCCCACCCTCCTGACCCGCCTCAGGCGAGACGACGGCGCGGGCTTCGTCGAGTACGCCGGCCTTCTGATCATCATCGCGGGGATCTTCGTGCTGATCGACGGGCTGGGGCTGGACGGGATGATCTCGGGCGCCATTCTCGATGCGGTGAGCAGCGTCGTCGGTGGCTGATGAGGTGCCGGCCCAAGGATGAGGGCCAGGTTCTGCCCTTGTACGTCTGGGCGGCTGGAGCCGTCCTTTTCGCCGCGTTCGCGTTCTTCGCCTTTGCTCAGGCTGCTGTCGCCCGTAACTCCGCTCAGTCAGCGGCTGACGCGGCCGCTCTTGCTGCTGCGCAAGAGGGGCGCGACGAGCTGATGCATAATTTTATCGCTGTCATTGACGGTGCCCCCCTGCAGGACTGGCTGACGGGGAGTGGCATCACGGGGACCGGGGCGCAGCAGGCCGCACAATCTTTGGCTGCTTTCAACAACTCAAAGGTCACTGCCGTCCGGGCAGTCGAAGTCGACGGAGCTCCTGGGTTCAGAGTGGCTGTTCAGTCGCTCAAGTCAGTTGGTCACACTCTTGTCCCCGGAACCGAGGGCAAGTTCGCCGAAGCGCATGCCACTGCTGTGATCCAGCCTCGTTGTGCGGCGGACGATGCTGAAGAGGACGCGGACTCCCTGAGTTTCACCTGCACCGGAGGCCGGTCCTTTTCGTTTGATCCCGAGAAATTTGATCCACAAGATCTCCCCGATTCTTCCACTTTATTCGCGGTACACCTTGCTGAATGAATTGTGGTTGGACAAGAAAAGGATTGGTATGAATCGGCGTAGGAGGAAGCCCGACACCACGGTGCTCGTAGCTGCGGCCCTCACCACCGTACTGAGCCTCGTGCTCGGTGCCTGCGGTGACTCTGGCGACAGCGGCGACGACGCGTCAAAATCAACTGCCCCCTCTGCTCCTGTCGCCGCCAGTGGAAATCAGGGTGAGCCGTCGGAGGAACCGTCACAACCAACTGCGGACAAGACCCTGTCCGAGGTCCGGGGTGAGAACGGGATCACGCTGACGATCACCGCAGCCATGAGGGACAGTTCGGGCTTCGTCACGATCTCGGGTTCGGTCACCAATGGCACCGGGAGGGGGTGGACCGCGGCGAACTGGACCGGGGACGAGAAGGAACTCGTCAACAACGGCGGGTCAATGGCAGGAGCCAGTCTCGTGGATGGGGCTGAGAAGAAGAGGTACCTCATACTTCGGGACACTGAGGGGCGCTGCCTGTGCACGAAGTTCACCGGAGGGCTTCTTCGCGGTAGGTCCACCGACTGGTACGCCCAATTCCCCGCCCCCCCCAAAGAAACAACCACCGTAACCTTCCAGGTCGGCGCCATGCCCCCCGCCGAGATCCCCCTCACCGAGGCGCAGTGATGAGGCAGGCCGGCGTAGTGACCCTCCTCGCCACGGTCACCGTGTTCGCCCTTTCCGTGCCCCCGCTCGCCGTGGCCGACGACGGTCCCAGCGTGCCCCCGGGGAGTACCACGACCTCCCCGCCGCCGAAGGTCGACGGGCACAGCCCCGGGCTGAAGCTGGCCGACGGGGCCACCCTCGCCCCCGCCAAGGTGCTGGACATCAAGTCGGTGGTCGAGGATCTCGGCGGCGAGGAGCGCCGCGAGGACACCAACACGGACGTGAAGTTCGCCCTCCAGGCCGAAGTCCTCTTCGACAAGGACGAGTTCGACCTGAATCCCGCCGCCAGGGGCCGTATCAAGGCCATCGCCGACGAGGCCAAGGCCCAGCAGGCCCGCACCATCCGGGTCTTCGGCTTCACCGACAACCTCGGCTCGTACGAGCACGGCAAGGTCCTGTCCAAGCGCCGCGCCGACGTCGTCCACGACGAACTCGCCGCCGACCTCGGCTCCGACGTCACCTTCGAGGTGCGCGGCTACAGCGAGGACTACCCCATCGCCGACAACTCCTCCGAGCAGGGCCGCAAGAAGAACCGCCGGGTCGAGGTCTCCTTCCCGCGCGGCGGCACCGGAGCGGGCGGCGGCGGCAGCTGACCACCGGAGGGCCCGTCCCCGCCAGGGCGCGATGGAGGAGTTCCGGTCGCGCAAGCCGGACTTCAGGGTGATGAAGGGCCCCTTCGAGCGGGGGCTGAGATGTAGGCAGGCGGGGCCCTCCGGCCCCGCAGGGCGTCCGTGGCCCGCGAAAACCCCTGGAGCCCGGAGCCCCGCCGCGTGACCATGGGGCCATGCCTGAGTCATCCCCCCTGCCCTCACCCGCTCCCCGCCCCGACTTCGAGAGCCTGGTCGCCGAGGCGGATGCCGCGCCCGTCGACGGCTGGGACTTCTCGTGGTTCGAGGGGCGGGCCACCGAGGCGCGGCCGTCGTGGGGGTACGCACGGCTGATGGGGGAACGGATGGCGCGGGCCGGCGCCTCGCTCGATCTGGAGACCGGCGGGGGAGAGGTGCTCGCCTCCGCGCCCGTCATTCCACCCCGCGCCGTCGCCACCGAGTCCTGGCCGCCGAACCTCGCCCGTGCCGCCGCCCGGCTCCACCCCCTCGGCGTCACCGTCGTCGGCACTGCAGGTGACCGTCACGCGCTGCCGTTCGCGGACGGCGCCTTCGACCTCGTCACCTCCCGGCACCCCGTCAGTACGGACTGGGCCGAGATCGCCCGGCTGCTCGCACCCGGCGGTACGTACTTCTCGCAGCAGGTCGGGCCGGCCAGCGCCTTCGAGGTCGTCGAGTTCTTCCTCGGCCCGCAACCCGCGCACGTACGCGAGGGGCGCGACCCCGAGGCGGCCCTGGCGGAGGCGGAAGCGGCGGGGCTGGAGGTCGTGGACCTCCGGCCGGAGCGGCTGCGCATGGAGTTCTACGACGTCGGCGCCGTCGTGCACTTCCTGCGCAAGGTCATCTGGATGGTGCCCGGTTTCACCGTCGGGCAGTACCGGTCCCGCCTGCGCGACATGCACGATCTCATCCAGCGCGAGGGACCCTTCGTCGCGTACAGCGCGCGGTTCCTCGTCGAGGCCAGGAAGCCCGCCGCCTGAACTCGTCCTCCCGGCCCGCGGCCCGCCGGGGGCTCACGGCTTGCGCGCGACCCCCACGTACACGCCGTTCGGCCGGAACTCCGGAGCCGCGCCGCCCCGGTACCACTCCGGGCCCGTGACGAGTCCCGGTTCCACCAGGTCCAGGCCCTCGAAGAAGCGGAGCACCTCGGCGTGGGTGCGGCCCACCAGAGTCATCCCGCCCTGCGTGTACGCCCGGTGGATCCGGGCCCCGGTCTCCGGCGGGAGGAAGTCGCTGGTGCCGTGCGACAGGACCAGGAAGCTGCCCGAGGGGAGGGCGTCGACCAGTTCGCGCACGAGGGCGTACGGGTGCTCGCCGTCCGGCAGGAAGTGCATCAGCGCGATCAGCGAGAGGGCCACCGGGCGGTCGAAGTCCAGGAACGTACGCGCGTGGTCCAGGATCCTGCCCGGGTCCCGTACGTCCGCCTCGATGTAGTCCGTGGCCCCCTCCGGGGCGCTCGTCAGCAGCGCTTCCGCGTGCCGCAGCACGATCGGGTCGTTGTCCACGTAGACGACCCGGGCCGTCGGGGTGATCCCCTGCACCACCTGGTGCAGGTTCGGCTGCGTCGGTATCCCCGTCCCGATGTCCAGGAACTGGCCGACGCCCTCGCCCGCGACCCAGGCCACCGCCCGCCGCATGAAGGCCCGGTTGAGCACACAGGCCGTCCGAGCCGCCTCCGGCAGCTTCTCCGCGACCTCCTGGTCGACCAGGTAGTTGTCCTTGCCGCCCAGCAGGTAGTCGTAGACCCGTGCCGGATGCGGCCTGCTCGTGTCGATACGAGATGAGTCGCTACGGGACGCGGACGGCGACGTGTCGGTCATGTCGGCGGGCTCCTGTCGAGAGAGGACGGAGGGGACGGAGGAGACGGGGCAAGCCGTGCTGCCGGTCCGGCGGTGTCCACGCCGATCACGCCAACGCGGGGCGCGGGCAGCCCGGTTGACGCAGTCTGCCACGGCGGTGCGGCGCGCGGACCCGGGCCCCCGGCGGCGCGACGGCCCCCGGCGTCGCTCCCGCCGTCGATGCGGCATCGTTATCCGGCCCCCTTCCCCTGCCGCCGGTCACCTCGTAGGTTCAGACCATCCGCAATTCGCGTGAGCAAATCCGGTACCGCGCGGCGGAGGGGGCCGCGCGGTACCGGGAGTGCGTGGCGCCCCGCCCCCACCGGTGTGATCAGCGCGCCGGATCAGGCGCCGGGGGAGCGTTCCGCGGGGTGCGGTCGAAGGAGACCGCGTCGGCTCCCACGCAGCCGGGCAGCGACATTGGCCCCGCCCCCCCTCGGACGTCGGCCGCCCCCGGGCATCGGCCGCCCCCCCCTGGAACCTCGCCCCCCCGCTCCGCCCCTCTCCTCACCCCGCCGCGCCGTCCACCTCCACGCTCGCCCCCCGCTCCAGTCCCCAGCCGGCCATGGCGCCCGCCTCCGCCTCCAGGACGTGGCGGGCGGCGGGGCGGGGCAGGCCCAGGCGGCCCGGGCGCATCGTGCGGACGGCGAGGACGCGCAGGTCCGCGTCGAGGTAGGCCACGTCGATCGCGAAGCGCATGCCCAGGGTGTGCACCCCGCGGGCCGGGCTCAGCAGCAGGGCGCCGTCGATCCCGTCCCGGCCCAGCAGGCCGCGGCCCCGGGCGCGCGGGCTCGCGGCGACCTCCAGCGGGACGAGCGGGCCCGCCGCGCCGGACGCCCGCCGTATGCGCAGGGAGCCGTCCGCCGTACCGCCCGCCGGTCCGCCGCCGTCCGTGCTCCTCGTCATGCCGCGACCGTAGCGAGCCCGCCGCACCCCCGTGGGCCGCTTCGGTCAAGTCGGACGCTCCCCGGTCCCTCATGTGGGTGCGCGGACGGCGCGCCGGGCCCCTGCGGCAGCCTTGCGGCAGAAAAACGGCAGAAACGTGCGGGTAAGGGCCGAGAGCGGCGTGAAACGCACAGCCCGGCGTCGCCGGGTGAACTCGGAGAGTAGTTTTCCGGTGGCGATGTCCCCGTTTTCCCTCACGAAGGGTTATGGTGGAACACCCCCCCTCGGGCCGGTCCGTACCCCCCCACGGACCGGCCCGTTTTCTTTCCCGGGCGCGGCGGTGTGCACGTGAGCGCACCCGGGCGCCGCATCGGGCACGCCGAAGGGCCGGGCCCCCTCGCCGGGGCCCGGCCCTTCGCGCGTCGTGCGCCCGCCTCAGAGGCCGGCGGACGTCACCAGGTCAGCGTCAGCTCGTCGATCCGCCGCAGTTCGTCCCCGGTCAGCTCCGGCGCCGACAGCGCCGCGACGTTCTCGTCGAGCTGCCGCGTGCTGGACGCGCCGATCAGCGCGGAGGTCGTCCGGCTGTCCCGCAGGACCCAGCTCAGGGCCAGCTGCGCGAGCGACTGCCCGCGGCCCTGGGCGATCTCGTCGAGCGCGCGCAGCTTGCCGATCCGCTCCTCGTTGATGGTGGCCGGGTCCAGGGACTTGCCCTGGGTGGCCCGCGAGCCCTCCGGGATGCCCTTCAGGTATTTGCCGGTGAGCACACCCTGCGCGAGCGGCACGAAGGGGATGCAGCCCATCCCGGCCGCCTCCAGCGTGTCGAGCAGCGCGTCCTTCTCGGTCCACCGGTCGATCATCGAGTAGGCCGGCTGGTGGATGAGCGCGGGCACACCCATCTCCTTCAGCAGCCGCGCCGCCTCGGCGGTCTGCTCCGAGCTGTACGAGGAGACACCGACGTACAGCGCCTTGCCCTGCTGGACGGCCGTGGCCAGCGCGCCCATCGTCTCCTCAAGGGGAGTGTCCGGGTCGAAGCGGTGCGAGTAGAAGATGTCGACGTAGTCCGTCCCCATGCGCTTCAGGGAGGCGTCGAGGGAGTTGAGCAGGTACTTGCGGCCGCCCCACTCGCCGTACGGCCCCGGGGTCATCCGGTAGCCGGCCTTGGTGGACAGGACCAGCTCGTCGCGGTACGGCGCGAAGTCCTCGGCGAAGAGCTTGCCGAAGTTCAGCTCGGCCGAACCGGGCGGCGGACCGTAGTTGTTCGCCAGGTCGAAGTGGGTGATCCCGAGGTCGAAGGCGTGCCGCAGGATCTCGCGCTGCGAGTCCAGCGTCCGGTCGTCGCCGAAGTTGTGCCAGAGGCCCAGGGAGATGGCGGGCAGAAACAGGCCGCTGCGGCCCGTACGGCGGTACTGCATCGAGTCGTACCGGCTGCTCGCCGCACGATAGAAAGCGTTGTCTGACATGCGGGGAGCCTAAGCCAGGGCCCCGCACCCGACGTCCTGGCCCCCTTCGGACGGCGGTAGGGTGTCGCCTTCGGGAGTGCCTTTGCATGCCGCACGGAGGGGCTGACAGACGTGAACATGCGCGACCTGGTGTACCGACTCTACGCGCGCCGGGTGGGAGGGCGGCTCGATCACGAACAGGTCCCCAAGCACATCGGCCTCATCCTCGACGGGAACCGGCGCTGGGCCAAGGCGTCCGGCGGCACCACCGCCCAGGGACACCAGGCGGGCGCCGAGAAGATCGAGGAGTTCCTCGGCTGGTGCGCCGAGACCGACGTCGAGGTCGTCACCCTGTGGATGCTCTCCACGGACAACTTCGACCGCCCCGAGTCCGAACTCGTCCCCCTCCTCGGCATCATCGAGAACACCGTGCGGGCGCTGGCCGCCGACGGCCGCTGGCGGGTCCACCACGTCGGCACCCTCGACGTCCTGCCCGACCGCACCCGCACCACCCTCAAGGAGGCGGAGGCGGCCACCCACGACAACACCGGGATACTGGTCAACGTCGCCGTCGGCTACGGCGGGCGCCAGGAGATCGCCGACGCCGTGCGCTCCCTCCTGCTGGACGCCGCCGCCAAGGGCACCACCTTCGAGGAACTCGCCGAGGCCGTCGACATCGACCTCATCTCCGAGCACCTCTACACGCGCGGTCAGCCCGACCCCGACCTCGTCATCCGCACCAGCGGCGAACAGCGGCTCTCGGGCTTCATGCTCTGGCAGAGCGCCCACTCCGAGTACTACTTCTGCGAGGTCTTCTGGCCCGCGTTCCGCAAGGTCGACTTCCTGCGCGCCATGCGCGACTACGCCGCCCGGCACCGCCGCTACGGCGGCTGACACTCCCCGCGACCGCGCCCCTCCCCGGAACGCCCCCTTCCGTTTCCCCCGCCCGCCGTACCGGGCCGAGGAAACGTCACCCGAGCGCGCCCGGACATCACTCGTTCACCCACGCGCCGTCCGTCCGTCGCGCATGACCGGGCTCCGCGCCGGGAATAGCTCCCCCAGGCCGGTATCCGACTCACGGACACCGGATCTCAGCGGGCGGCAGAGCGCCGTCCGCCCGGGAGGCCCGTTGCGCCAGGACGACCGAGCGGTGCTCACTCTCACAGCCGGCCGCGCGCCGGCCGGTCGCCCCCACCGCGCCCAGGCGGCGCCCTCCGGTCCCCTTTCCCACGGGAGCCCCACGACGGCCGCGCCGTGCCCACGCACGCCCGCCGCCGCCCAGTGCGGTGCTCCCGCTCCCCGTCCTCGTCCGAGGGGGTATGTCCTTCCGTGGTGACCAGCACGCAGCGCCGTAAGCCCGACCGGCGCACCTATGTAATCGACACCAGCGTCCTGCTGGCCGACCCCAACGCCGTGCACCGCTTCGAGGAGCACGAAGTCGTGCTGCCGATCGTCGTGGTGACAGAACTGGAGGCCAAGCGGCACCATCCGGAACTCGGCTACTTCGCCCGGGAGGCGCTGCGCCTGCTGGACGACTTCCGGGTCAGGTACGGAAGGCTGGACACCCCCCTGCCGGTGGGTGACATCGGTGGCACCCTGCGGGTCGAACTGAACCACTCGGACCCCTCCGTGCTGCCCTCGGGCTACCGCCTCGGCGACAACGACTCGCGCATCCTCGCCGTCGCCCGCAACCTCCAGGCCGAGGGGTACGACGTCACCGTCGTCTCCAAGGACCTGCCGCTGCGCATCAAGGCGTCCTCGGTCGGTCTGCTCGCCGAGGAGTACCGCGCGGAACTGGCCGTCACCGACTCCGGCTGGACCGGCATGTCCGAGCTGAGCCTGCCCGCCGAACAGGTCGACCTCCTCTTCGAGCAGGAGACCGTGCACGTCCCGGAGGCCGCCGGCCTGCCCGTGCACACCGGCCTGACGCTCCACTCCGAGCGCGGGAAGGCCCTCGGCCGGGTCACCGCGGAAGGGGACGTGCGCCTGGTCCGCGGCGACCGCGACGCCTTCGGCATCAAGGGGCGCAGCGCCGAACAGCGCATCGCCCTCGACCTGCTCCTCGACCCGGACATCGGCATCATCTCGATGGGCGGCCGGGCGGGCACCGGCAAGTCGGCGCTCGCGCTGTGCGCGGGCCTCGAAGCCGTACTGGAACGCCGCCAGCACAAGAAGGTCATGGTGTTCCGTCCGCTGTACGCGGTCGGCGGGCAGGAACTCGGCTATCTGCCCGGCTCCGAGTCCGAGAAGATGAGCCCGTGGGCGCAGGCCGTGTTCGACACGCTGTCCGCCGTGACGAGCCGTGAGGTCATCGACGAGGTCGTCGCGCGCGGGATGCTGGAGGTGCTGCCGCTCACCCACATCCGCGGCCGCTCCCTGCACGACGCCTTCGTGATCGTGGACGAGGCGCAGTCCCTGGAGCGCAACGTGCTGCTCACGGTGCTCTCCCGGATCGGCGCCGACTCGCGCGTGGTCCTCACCCACGACGTGGCCCAGCGGGACAACCTGCGGGTGGGCAGGTACGACGGAGTGGTCGCCGTCGTCGAGAAACTGAAGGGCCATCCGCTGTTCGCCCACGTGACCCTGACCCGCTCCGAGCGGTCCCAGATCGCCGCGCTGGTCACCGAGATGCTGGAGGACAACCGGATCTGAGCGGCCGGTACGGGCTGACGACTCCCGTACCGGGCAAGGCAGTTGGGGAAGCCGCCCGGCAAAAGGCAAAGAGCCTAGCCGGGCGGCTTCGTGTTGCGCCCCCGTATCCAGTAAAAACACGCCGCAAACTGCGTGTGACCTATCCCACGCAACGGGGAATTGCTTACCGGCGTCCGCTTCCGGCAGAGTCTTCAGCCGTCAGGCCCCGCACACAGCAACTGCCTCAACCGGCACGTGAATCTCCTTCCGCCCACCAGCGGATCGAGCGTCACGGGCTCCCCAACTTCACAGAGACGGCTGTGTGCCACCCGTGCGACAGGGGGCGGTTTCCTCGCGAAGGCGCGGTGGAGACGCCCGTCGGGTCCGCGCCTCCCGTGACCACGAGCGAGGGAGGCCAGCGCCAGGGGCAAGATCGCGCCCGCGAGGTCACCTATGCGGGCGACGCTGGAAGGAAACCGTGTGAGCCGGATCTCGGTCCGGGGATTCGCGGTGGCTTCGGCCACCGCGGTCACCACCGTCGGAGCCGTAGTCGGTGTCGCCGCGGGCGACACCGGTCAGCAGCAGCCCTCGAACGACTTCGAGGCGGCCTCGGCAGGTGACGCGACCCTCCTCGCAGACATTCCCTCGGGCCAGCAGGCCCGGGTCCAGACGGCCACGCTGACGCAGCAGGCGGACGCGCAGGCCGACGCCGCGGACATCGCGGCCCGAAAGTCCGCGGAGGAAGCAGCCCGCAAGAGTGCGGCGGAAGCGGCCACGGCCAAGAAGGAAGCGGCGGTCAAGCAGGCCGCCGCCGACGCCAAGGCCAAGAAGGAAGCGGCGGACAAGCTCGCCAAGGAGCGCGAGGATGCCAAGGAGCAGGCCGCCAGCCGCTCCGAGGTCCGCGACGCCTCGTCCTTCCCGGTCCAGGCCTCCTACAGCGCCGCCCAGGTCCAGGCCATGGCCCGGCAGATCGTGCCGGCCGACCAGTTCCAGTGCTTCAGCAACATCGTGAACCACGAGTCCTCGTGGAACTACCGCGCCACCAACGCGGGCAGCGGCGCCTACGGGCTCGTGCAGGCGCTGCCCGGCTCCAAGATGGCCTCCGCCGGCGCCGACTGGCAGACCAACCCGGCCACCCAGATCAAGTGGGGCCTCAACTACATGGACGGCCGCTACGGCAGTCCCTGTGGTGCCTGGTCCTTCTGGCAGGCCAACAGCTGGTACTGAGCCGCGGCGTTCACCGTCCCGGCCGACGAAGCCCCTCACCCGCCCGGTGGGGGGCTTCGGCGTGTACCGTCAGGGGTCGGCCTCGGGGTGCCACGCGATAAACGGGGAACAGGGACGACATGCCAAAACCGCCGGCCTGGCTCGGTCACTTCGGTGACCGCATCACGCACATAGGTAAGCAACTGGACGAGAGACGCGCCGCGGCGCAGCAAGCCGAGGACGAGGACGGAAACGTTCCTCCGCCACCCGGCCACGCCGTGGTCGCCACGACCGCCCAGGTGCCGCCGCCGCCCGACTACGCGCCCGCCGTGCGGGCCCGCCCCGATCCGTCCGCCGCCGTGCCCTGGGGCGTGCGGGTCGCCGCCGAGGCCGGCTGGCGGCTGCTCGTGCTCGCGGCGACCGTCTGGGTCCTGATGAAGGTCATCAGCGCGGTCCAGCTGGTCGTGCTCGCCTTCGTCGCCGCGCTGCTCATCACGGCGCTGCTCCAGCCCACCGTCGCCCTGCTCACCCGCAAGGGGGTGCCCCGGGGGTTCGCCACCGCGCTGACCGCGCTGCTCGGCTTCATCGTCATCGGGCTGGTCGGCTGGTTCGTGGTCTGGCAGGTGATGGAGAACATCGACAACCTCTCGGACCAGGTGCAGGACGGGATCGAGGAGTTGCGGCGCTGGCTGCTCGACAGCCCGTTCCATGTGACCGAGGACCAGATCAACGACATCGCCAAGAGCCTGCGGGAGGCGATCGGCAGCAACACCGAGTCGCTGACCTCCGCCGGGATCGAGGGCGTGACCGTCGTCGTCGAGGCGCTCACCGGCATCCTGCTCGCCGCCTTCTCCACGCTGTTCCTGCTCTACGACGGCAAGCGGATCTGGGCCTGGTGCCTCAAGCTCGTGCCCGCCGCCGCCCGTCCGGGGGTCGCGGGGGCGGGGCCGCGCGCCTGGCACACCCTCACCGCCTATGTGCGCGGCACGGTGATCGTGGCGTTCATCGACGCCGTCTTCATCGGCATAGGAATCTACTTCCTGCACGTGCCGATGGCGGTGCCGCTGGCCGTCTTCATCTTCCTGTTCTCGTTCATCCCGCTGGTCGGCGCGGTGGTCTCCGGAGCGCTGGCCGTGGTCGTGGCGCTGGTGACGCAGGGCGTGTTCGCCGCGCTCATGACGCTCGTCGTGGTGCTCGCCGTGCAGCAGATCGAGGGCCACATCCTCCAGCCCTTCATCCTGGGCCGCGCGGTGCGGGTGCACCCGCTGGCCGTGGTGCTGTCCGTCGCGGCGGGCAGCATGGTCGCGGGCATCGGCGGAGCCGTCGTCGCCGTACCGCTCGTCGCCGTCCTCAACACGGTCGTCGGCTATCTGCGCAAGTACGCGAGGGAGGCGCACCCCACGCCCGCGGACGCCGGGGGCGGGGTGCCGCCGCAGGCGGTGGCGGCGACCCCGGCCGCCGAGCGGTCCCAGCCGCCGTCCCAGGAGCCGCAGACCGCGCAGGAGCCGCAGCAGGACACCGCGCCCGAGCCGGCCCCGCCGGCCGAGCCGGGCTGAGGCGGCGGCCCAGGAGCGGACGCGCACACCGAGAGAGCCCCGGACCAGGTGTCCGGGGCTCTCTCGGTGTGACGGGTTCCCGCGGTCGTCGCGCGAATCGCGCGGGCCACGCGGGGGGCGGGGCTCAGCCGGCCAGGACGTCCTCGGAGTCGAGGGTCACGCCCACGGCCTGGATCACCGAGGCGACCTTGACGGCCTCCTGGATGGTCTCCCGCTCGACGCCGGCCTTGCGCAGCACCTGCTCGTGCGAGTCGAGGCACTGGCCGCAGCCGTTGATCGCGGAGACCGCGAGGCACCACAGCTCGAAGTCGGTCTTCTCCACGCCCGGGTTGCCGATGACGTTCATCCGCAGACCGGCCCGCAGGTTCCCGTACTCCGGGTCTGAGAGCAGGTGACGGGTGCGGTAGAAGACGTTGTTCATCGCCATGATCGCCGCGGCGGACTTGGCTGCGGTGTACGCCTCGGCCGACAGCTTCTCCCGGGCGGCCGGCTCCAGCTCGCGCAGCACCTTCGGCGAGCGCGAGGCGATCGCGCAGGCCAGGACGGTGCCCCACAGCTGCTGCTCGGGCAGGTCGGAGTTACCGATGACCGAACCGAGGTTCAGCTTCAGGTCCTTGGCGTAGTCCGGTACGGCGGACTTCAGTTCGTCGAGGGCCATGGGTCACTCACCGGCCAGCAGCGCGACCGGGTCGAGGGTCTCCTCGCCGGACTTCCAGTTGCACGGGCACAGCTCGTCCGTCTGGAGGGCGTCGAGGACCCGCAGGACCTCCTTGGGGTTACGGCCCACGGAACCGGCGGTCACCATCGTGAACTGGATCTCGTTGTTCGGGTCGATGATGAAGACGGCGCGCTGGGCGAAGCCGTCCTCGCCCTCGACGCCGCACTCGCGCATCAGGTCGTGCTTGGAGTCCGCGAGCATCGGGAACGGCAGCTCGGTCAGGTCCGGGTGGTCCTTGCGCCAGGCGTGGTGCACGAACTCGGAGTCGCCGGAGGCGCCGAGGATCTGCGCGTCACGGTCGGCGAACTCGTCGTTCAGCTTGCCGAAGGCCGCGATCTCGGTCGGGCACACGAAGGTGAAGTCCTTCGGCCAGAAGAACAGCACGCGCCACTTGCCCTCGTAGGACTTGTGGTTGATCTGCTCGAACTCCTTGCCCTTTTCGAGCGAGACGCACGCGGTGAGGTCGTAGGACGGGAACTGGTCACCGACGGTCAGCATTGCACTCCTTGACGTCGTATGCCCCTTAAGAGGCTTACGTAGAGGTTGGGCTGCGCCCACCTTCGCACGGAGGTCATTGATCACGGAAATCAGGGGCGGTGGTGTCATTGATTGAGTTTGCTTATCGCCCCGCGTTGCCGGAGCGCCGCCCGCGCCCGACCCGGCGCGGGCGCGGGGCCCGGACACGGGGTGTACGGGGCGGGTGCGCGGGGTGAGGGCGCGGGATTGATCGTGCGTACCGGTTAGAATCGGGCGGTATTAATCGGCCCGGCCGATTAATCGGCCTCAGCCCCCACCGATACGGAACGCGCACCAGTGAGTACGGGACCAGCCCTCGCCGCGGGACACCGCAGGCGACAGCCGAGCCTCGCCCAGTTGCGGGCCTTCGCCGCCGTCGCGGACCATCTGCACTTCCGGGACGCCGCCGCGGCGATCGGGATGAGCCAGCCCGCGCTGTCGGGGGCGGTCTCCGCGCTGGAGGAGGTCCTCGGCGTCACCCTCCTGGAACGCACGACCCGCAAGGTGCTGCTGTCCCCGGCCGGTGAGCGGCTCGCCGCCCGCGCCCGGGAGGTGCTCTCCGGGGTCTCCGCCCTGCTGGAGGAGGCCGACGCCGTGCGCGCGCCGTTCACCGGGGCGCTGCGGCTGGGCGTCATACCGACGGTCGCGCCGTATCTCCTGCCGGCCGTGCTGCGACTGGCCGCGGGGCGCTATCCGGACCTCGACCTCCAGGTGCACGAGGAGCAGACCTCCTCGCTGCTGGAGGGGCTCGGCGCCGGACGCCTCGACCTGCTGCTGCTCGCGATCCCGGTGGCCGGGCCGGGCTTCACCGAACTGCCGCTCTTCGACGAGGACTTCGTCCTGGTCACCCCGCGCGGTCACTGGCTGGGCGGACGGGAGGGGCTGCCGCGCGAGGCGCTGCGGGAACTGCCCCTGCTGCTCCTCGACGAGGGGCACTGCCTGCGTGACCAGGCCCTCGACGTGTGCCGGGAGGCCGGACAGGACAGGGGACCGGTCACGACGACGGCGGCGGGGCTCTCCACGCTCGTCCAGCTCGTCGCGGGGGGCCTCGGGGTGACCCTTCTGCCGCGCACCGCCGTCCAGTTGGAGACGGCGCGCAGTGACCAGCTGCTCACCGGGTACTTCGCCGACCCGGCCCCGGGCCGCCGGATCGGCCTCGTGATGCGCTCCGGGACGGCGCGGAGCGAGGAGTTCGCCGCGCTCGCCGAGGGGCTGCGCGAGGCCCTGCGCCCCCAGCCGGTGCGGATAGTGGGCTGAGCGGCACAGGGCCGGACGGCGGTGGTGCTTACGGCAGGTTGCGGGCCATGACGATGCGCTGGACCTGGTTGGTGCCCTCGTAGATCTGGGTGATCTTGGCGTCGCGCATCATGCGTTCGACGGGGTAGTCGCGGGTGTAGCCGTAGCCGCCCAGGAGCTGGACGGCGTCGGTGGTGATGTCCATCGCGGCGTCGGAGGCGTAGCACTTGGCGGCGGCCCCGAAGAAGGTCAGGTCCCCGTCCACACGCTCGGACTTGGCGGCGGCGGCGTAGGTGAGCTGGCGGGCGGCCTCCAGTTTCATGGCCATGTCGGCGAGCATGAACTGCACGCCCTGGAAGTCACCGACCGGCTTGCCGAACTGCTTGCGCTCCCGCACGTAGCCCTTGGCGTAGTCCAGTGCGCCTTGTGCGATGCCCAGGGCCTGGGCGGCGATGGTGATGCGGGTGTGGTCGAGGGTCTTCATCGCGGTGGCGAAGCCGGTGCCCTCGGCGCCGATCATGCGGTCGGCGGGGATGCGCACGTTGTCGAGGTAGACCTCGCGGGTCGGGGAGCCCTTGATGCCGAGCTTCTTCTCCGGGGCGCCGAAGGAGACGCCCTCGTCGCTCTTCTCCACGACGAACGCGGAGATGCCCCGGGAGCGCTGGGTGGGGTCGGTGACGGCCATGACGGTGTAGTAGTCGGAGACCCCGGCGTTGGTGATCCAGCGCTTGACGCCGTTGAGCACCCAGGTGTCGCCCTCGCGTACGGCTTTGGTCTTCATGCCCGCGGCGTCCGAGCCGGCGTCGGGTTCGGACAGGGCGTAGGAGAACATGGCCTCGCCCCGGGCCAGGGGGCCCAGGTACTTCGCCTTCAGTTCCTCGGAGCCGGAGAGGATCACGGGCAGGGAGCCGAGTTTGTTGACGGCCGGGATCAGCGAGGAGGAGGCGCACACGCGGGCGACCTCCTCGATCACGATGACGGTGGCCAGCGCGTCGGCGCCCGCACCGCCGTAGGACTCGGGCACGTGCACGGCGTGCAGGTCGGCGGCGGTCAGCGCGTCCCGCGCCTCCTGCGGGAAACGGCCCTGCTCGTCCACCTCGGCCGCGAACGGGGCGATCTTCGCCTCGGCCAGCGCACGGACCGTCTCCCGGAGCATGTCGTGCTCCTCCGCCGGACGGTACAGATCGAAGTCGGAATCAGACATCAGCATCTCATCAAGGTCGGTGCGGAAGGTATGGAGTTCCCTCCATCATGGCACCAAGTGCCATGGGTCGGGAAGGCCGGTATGTTCGTGGCATGAGTGAGCAGCGCGACAGACCGGCCGGCGACGCGGCGCGGGCGTCCGGGGACGGGCCCGCGCGACCCGGGCCCGCGCCGGCGCCGGGGGAGCGGCAGGAGAAGGCGCCCATCCGTGAACTGCTGGTGGCGGCGGCCTTCGACCTGTTCGCCGAGCGCGGCTACGACGGGGCCACCGTCGACGACGTCGTGCGCCGCGCCGGGGTCGGCCGGCGCTCCTTCTTCCGGTACTTCCCGACGAAGGAGGAGGTCGTCTTCCCCGACCACGAGCGGGTGCTCGCCGACATGAACGCGTACCTGGAGGAGGAGCTTCTGGCCCCCGACCCGGTCGGCCGGGTCTGCGGGGCGGCGCTCCTGGTGACCCGCATGTACGCCCGGGACGCCGAGTTCTCCGTCCGGCGCTACGCCCTCACCCGCAAGGTGCCCGCGCTCAAGTCCTACGAGCTGTCCATGGTGTGGCGCTACGAGCGGGCCATCGCCGGCTACCTGGAGCGCCGGTTCGCGGGCGTTCCCGAGGGCGGGGTGCGGGCCCACGTGATCGCCGCGAGCGTCGTCGCCGCGCACAACCACGGGCTGCGCGCCTGGCTGCGCTCGGGCGGCCGGGGCGACGCCGTCACCGGGGTGGACCGGGCCCTCGACCTCGTCCGCCGCACCTGGAGCGGCAGCGAGGAGACCGTCGTCCTCGTCGCCCGCCGCGACGCCCCGATGTGGCAGGTCGTCCAGCGACTGGAGGAGGCCTGGCGGGAGGAGCGCCCGGGAGAGTGACGAGCCCGGGAAGGTGGACGAGCCCAGGAGCGTGACCCGGACACGGAGCGGGGAACTCAGTCCCCTGATCCGAGCGATCAAGAGGTACCGAGTTCCCCGCTCCGTTCCACACGGCTCAGCCGCTCACTCCGTGCGCAGCCCGTCCGCGCGCATCATCCGCCACAGCACCGGCAGGCTCAGCAGCGTCACGGACAGGATCAGGGCCGCGCCCACGCCCACCATCGGCAGGAAGACGAACCAGCCGGTCACCTCCTTGCCGAGCAGCCGGACCAGCGCCGCGCCCAGCCCCAGACCGCCGACCGTGGCGAGCGCGAGGCCCAGTGTCATCGGGATCGCCGTCTGCCACAGCAGCGACCAGGCCAGCGAGGAGCGCCTGGTGCCGAAGGCCGTCAGGGCCGCGAGCAGGCGCCTGCGCTCCCGCAGTTGCTCGATCATCGTCACGAACAGCGAGGCCGCGATCATGATCATCGTGACGACGGCGCCCACCTGGAGACCGTGCCGGACGCTCGTGTAGACCGAGTCCTGTTCGGTCGTGCTGAAGGCCCAGACCCGCATCGTGGGATCGACCTGGAAGACCGCGTCGCGCACGAGGTCCGCCGCGCCCGGCACCGAGTCGTCGAGCTGGATCGTGGTGGTCGTACCGGACCCGGCGTCCAGCACCTTGGTGTTGATCGCCGACGGGGTCAGGTACAGGCCGCCCGTCAGGTCGCCGCCCGGGTCCTTGCGGGCCACCGTGTCCGTCAGGTGCCCCGGCACGGTCCACAGCCGCGGGTGCTCGCCGCCGGAGTCGAGGTCGAGCCGCTGCCCGGGCCGCGACAGGGCCCTCGTGTCCTTGTCGTACTCCTTGTCGTCCGGCATGAACACGCGGAAGGCGTCGCCCTCCGCGCAGCGCCCGATCCGGGCCATCTCCTTGAGCGTCGCGCAGTCGCCGATGGTCAGGAACACGGTCTGGATCCGGTCCGCGTTCATGTCGGCCCCCGGCCGGTGGGCGGAGCCGGTCACCGAACTCATGACCTTCTCCACGGCGGGGAGCCGGGACAGGTCGCTGGTGAGCCTGCGCGACAGGTCCACGTCGGCGACCTGGGAGTACGCGCCCATACCGGCCCGGCCCACGTCCTCGCCGGTGACCTTCTGGAAGTCCGCGTTCGTCGCGAGCAGCAGCATCTGGAGGGCCACCGCCCCGGCCACCGCGACGGTGATCCCGCTGACCGCGCGGGCCGCCGTACCGCTGCTCAACTGGAGCCTGCGGACCGCGAGCTGCCACGGGACCGGGCCCCCGCGCGCCGTGCGCACCACGTACTCGACGAGCCACGGGAGCAGCAGGGCCAGCCCGAGAAGGGTGAGCGCCGCACCGCCGCCCAGCCGGTACGGGTCGATCGCCTGGTCGGCCCGCTCCTCGGGTGTGGACCGCAGCCGCTGGTCCGACAGCAGCACGGCGATCCCGAGCACGGCGATCACCAGCCGCCACCACAGCCGGCGCCCGCGCGGGACCGCGTCCCGCACCACGCCCAGCGGCTCGATCGCCACCGCGCGCAGCGAGAGCAGCGTCACGACGACCGCCGACACCGGCACCGCGAGGCACACCAGGACGGCGATCCAGACCACCGGCGTCAGGTCTCCCGGGTACGCGCTGAACCGGCTGACGGAGAAGTGCGGGGCCACCTGACGCGCGCCCAGGAACAGACCGCCCCCCAGGACCAGGCCCAGCAGCGAACCGAACAGCGCTTCCCCGGCGGCGGTCCGCCGGGTCGTCGCGATGTCCGCGCCGATCAGCCGCAGCGCGGCGAGCCGGCGGTCGCGCCCCTCCCCGCCGAAGCGCACCGCCGTACCGATGAAGATCAGGACGGGCGTCAGCAGCACCACGCAGATCATGATGATCAGCGCCAGCAGCACCGGGTCCAGCGGGTCCGACTCCTGGGCCTTGTTCTTCGCCCAGGCGTGCGCGTACAGGAGGGTGTTGCGGTAGGGGGCGTCCGCCCGCGCGCCGGGGTCGAGGTACACGAACAGCTCGTGCGGCTGCTCCAGGCCCGAGGGGCCGATCGTCCCGGCCTCCTTGTACGGGGCGAACCGCTTCCGCAGCGACGCGTTCCCCTTGTCGGCGAGCAGCTCGTGCAGGGCGGGGGAGACGAACATCTCGCCGGGCCCGGGGAAGCGGTCCGTGCCCCGGGGCGCGGGGGCGTCCCGGCCCACCTTGCGGACGACGTAGCCGCCGATCGTGCGGTCCCGGAACTCGCTGCTCCCGTCCCCCACCCGGAAGGCGCGGGGATCGTGCGCGGCGGCCGCCGCCTCCGTGTACTGGGGGGTGCGGCTCTGCCACCGGTCGCTCTGGCGCGCGTTGAGTGTCGGCACGCAGGACGCGGTGAGCAGCAGCAGGACGCCCAGGCCCACGCCGAGCGCCGTCAGCGCGGCCCTGATCCAGCCCTCCCTGCCGCCCGCCACGGCGAGCCGCACACCCATCGCCAGGTCCCTGGCCCACATGGCGACACCCTTCGGCGGGCGGCCCGGCGGCGGGGACGCTGGGGCGGCCACCGGCCGCTCGTCGAGCGCGCTCATACGTACTGCCCCATGTCGCGGGACTTGCCGTCCCGTACGACGACCTCGCGGTCCGAGTAGGCCGCGACCCGCGCCTCGTGGGTCACGAGGACCACGGCCGCGTCGGTCGAGCGCGCGGCCTCCGTCAGCAGCTCCATGACGCGCTCCCCGTTGAGGGAGTCGAGGGCGCCCGTCGGCTCGTCGGCGAACAGCACCCGGGGGCTCGTGACGAGCGCCCGGGCCACCGCGACCCGCTGGCCCTGACCGCCCGAGACCTCCCCGGGACGGCTGCCCCGCAGGTCCGCCACCTCCAGGCGCTCCATCCAGCTCAGCGCGTGCTGCTCGGCCTCCTTGCGCCGTACGCCGTTGAGCCGCAGCGGCAGCGCGACGTTCTCGACGCAGGTCAGCTCGGGCACCAGCCGGCCGAACTGGAAGACGAAGCCGAAGTCGCTGCGCCGCAGCGCGCTGCGCCGGCTCTCCGGCATCGCGCTCAGCTCGGCACCGCCGTACACGATCAGGCCCTCGTCGGGCGGCACGATCCCGGCGAGGCAGTGCAGCAGTGTGGACTTGCCCGAGCCCGAGGGGCCCATGACGGCGACGACCTCGCCGGGGTGGATCGAGAAGTCGGCGCCGTCCAGCGCCGGGGTGCGGCCGTAGGTCTTGCGTATGCCCTGCGCGCTGAGCAACGAGCCCTCGGGGATCATCCGGTCACCTGCCGGGCGAGCTTGCCCAGACGGGCGGTGGCCAGCTCCAGCCAGCGCAGATCGGCTTCGAGGTGGAACAGCGCGTGATCGCAGATCAGCTGGTCCGCGAGCTCTCCGGAGCGCTTGCGCTCGGTCAGCGAGCGCATCAGCCGCAGGTGCTCCGCGCGCTGGACGTCCATGACGTCGCGCGCGTCGCGGCCGGTCAGCAGGGCGAGGACGACCTTGGTGTACAGGGTCGACTGGAGATACGGCTCCGGCTTCTCCGGAGTGGCCAGCCACTGCTGGACGTCGGTGACGCCGGCGTCGGTGATCGCGTACCGCTTGCGTTCGGGGCCCTCCCCCGACTCGACGCCGTCGACCTCGACGAGCCCGTTCTTCAGCAGACGGGACATCGTCGAGTAGACCTGGCCGTAGTGCAGCGGCTTGTCGTGCCCGAACTTTTCGTCGAAGACGCGCTTCAGGTCGTAACCGTGGCGGGGCCCCGACTCCAGGAGACCGAGAAGTGTGTGACCAATGGACATGGCGAGCACTATACACAGGACGTATACGTGCCGTGTATACGTCCTGTGCATAGCTGGGGAAAGTGCCGCCGGTGACCCGCGTTTCGGCAGGTCACCGGCGCGTTCGGTGCTCGTGGGAGTGGTCGGCCAAGGTGGGCCCCGGCCGGTCCCGGGTCAGAGGGTGTCGCCCTCGTCCTGGGTCCGCCCCGCCTCGCCCTCCGGCGCCGGCCGCTCCCGATGCGGGCGGCCCCGGCGGGCGATCGGGGCCGCCGATCCGGGCAGCCGGCCCGCCTCGGCGAGCGCGCGCCGCAGCAGGAACTCGATCTGCGCGTTGGCGCTGCGCAGTTCGTCGGCGGCCCAGCGGGCGAGCGCGTCGTGGACGAGCGGGTCGAGGCGCAGCAGCACCTGCTTGCGCTCCGCCCGGGCCCGGCGCCGGGAGGGCTGCGGCTCCTGTTCCGGCGGGTCCGGCGGTCCGGTCACGGGTCCGGTCACTGGTAGAGCGTGCCCGTGTTCACGACGGGCTGGGCCGCGCGGTCCCCGCACAGCACCACCAGGAGGTTGCTGACCATGGCCGCCTTGCGCTCCTCGTCCAGCTCCACGATGTCCTGCGAGGTGATCCGGGCCAGGGCCTGCTCGACCATGCCGACCGCGCCCTCCACGATGAGCCGCCGGGCCGCGACGACCGCCCCGGCCTGCTGGCGCTGGAGCATCGCCGAGGCGATCTCGGGGGCGTACGCGAGGTGGGTGAACCGGGACTCGATGATCTCGACGCCCGCCGCCTCGACCCGTGCGTGCAGCTCGACCGCGAGTTTCTCGGTGATCTCCTCGGCGTTCCCGCGCAGCGACAGGCCGCCCTCCTCGTGCGCGTCGTACGGGTACTCGATCGCGATGTGCCGTACGGCGGCCTCGGTCTGGGTCGAGACGAACTCCAGGAAGTCGTCCACCTCGAAGCTGGCCTGCGCGGTGTCCTGGACCCGCCACACCACGACGGCGGCCAGCTCGATCGGGTTGCCGTACGCGTCGTTGACCTTCAGGACGGCCGTCTCGTGGTTGCGCACCCGGGTGGAGATCTTCTGCCGCGAGGTCAGCGGGTTGACCCAGCGCAGCCCGTCCACCCGGATCGTGCCCCGGTAGCGGCCGAAGAGCTGGACCACCCGGGCCTCGCCGGGGGCGACCATGTTGAGCCCGGCCATCGCGAAGCAGGAGCCGATCGCGAGCAGGATGCCGACCGCGATGAGTACGGCCTTGACCGCCGTCGAGTCGAAGGCGGAGGCGGTGATCGCCAGGCCCAGACCCACGACGAGGCCGATCAGCCCCAGCAGCAGGGCGAGCCCGCCGCCGATGCTCTGTGCGGTGAACTCGCGCACCCGCGGCTTCGGCATCTCGGGCAGGTCCCCCGGGACCGCGTCCTGAGCGGAGGGGGAAGGGCGAGAGGTGGGGGTGGTGGGCGGAGTCTCGTGCGGCTCGGTCATGACGTCCCCGTTCTGTGCGTGTCCGGTGGGTTCCGGCGTACTCGACCAGTGTGTTCCCGGCCTGCGGCATGAGCCGGGAGCCGGGCCGTCGCGACGGCTCCCGGCTGTCCGAAAGCCTCGCTCATCACTAGCTAAGTGATATCACTTTACCCTTTCCGGCAACCGTTCACGCCCGGAAGGAGTCGGAATCAGTAGGAAGCGCGCAGAGGGGCGTGCGCGCAGGGAAGTGCCGGGGAACGGGTGGGGCGGAGGAGGCGGGCGAGGGCCGGGTGCTCATTGTCACGTCCGGAAAAGACCGGATCGACGGGCGTTTGTCCCAGGGTGCGGTGTTAGTTTTCAGAGCTGACTTTTCAGCGCTGACCGAGAGCTGACCAGAAGCAACGGCCGCCACGGCGGCCACGAGGAGCGGGGCCGTCGAGCATGGGGCGAGCAGAGGAGAGACGAGCGCGTCAGCGCTCGGGCCGGGGGGCCGGTGGCGCCCGGCGCGGCGGCATACGCCGCCTGTTCACCTGGAAGAAGATCCTCGGCACGTTCTTCGGGCTGTGCCTGCTGGGGATAGCCGGGCTGGTCGGCGCGTACTTCTACGTCGACGTCCCCGAGGGCAACGCGGACGCGAGCATCCAGAGCAACGTCTACAAGTACAGCGACGGCACGGTCATGGCGAGGACCGGTGAGCGCAACCGGGAGATCGTCGGGCTGGACCGGGTCCCCAAGGCGGTGCAGCACACCTTCGTCGCCGCCGAGAACAAGTCCTTCTACACGGACAAGGGCGTCGACCTGAAGGGCACCGCGCGCGGAGTGCTCAACACCCTCGCGGGCAAGGGCAAGCAGGGCGGATCGACGATCACCCAGCAGTACGTGAAGAACTACTACCTCACCCAGGACCAGACGGTCAGCCGCAAGCTCAAGGAACTGGTCATCTCTCTGAAGGTGGACCAGCGTTACTCGAAGGACGACATCCTCGCCGGGTACATCAACACGAGCTACTACGGCCGCGGCGCCTACGGCATCCAGGCCGCCGCCCAGGCGTACTACGGGGTCGACGCGGAGGACCTCAAGGTCGGGCAGGGCGCCTACCTCGCGGCGCTGCTCCAGGCCCCCAGCCAGTACGACTGGTCCTCGGCCACCCCGCTGGGCAAGGAACTCGTCACCAAGCGCTGGAACTACGTCCTCGACAACATGGTCGAGAAGCACTGGCTGGACGCGGGCGAGCGCTCCTCGCTGAAGTTCCCGGTGCCGCACGGCCCCAAGCCCGATCCGGGCCTCAAGGGCCAGGCCGGCTACCTCAAGGAAGCCGCGCAGAACGAGCTGATCCGCCGGCTGGAGACCCAGGGGCTCTCGCACGACGAGGCCAAGGCCAAGGTCGAGGCGGGCGGTTACACGATCACGCTCAACATCGACCGGAAGAAGCAGAAGCAGCTGGAGGCGTCCGTCAAGCGGCAGCTGACCTCCAAGCTCGACCCGAAGGCCCGGCAGGTGGACGCCGACGTGCAGGCCGGCGCCGTCTCGGTGAACCCGAAGAACGGCAAGGTGCTCGCCCTGTACGGGGGCGCGGGCTACCCGGAGCACTACACCTCCAACGCGACCCGCGCCGACTACCAGGCGGCGTCGACCTTCAAGCCGCTCATCCTCGCGGCCGCCCTCCAGAACGAGGCGACCACGCAGGACGGAAAGCCGATCACCGCGTCCACGATCTACGACGGCACGAGCAGGCGGCCGGTCAAGGGCAGCGGCATAGGGTTCGCCCCGCCCAACGAGGACGACGTCGACTACGGTCCCGTCACCGTCCAGAAGGCCATGAACAAGTCCATCAACTCGGTGTTCGCGCAGATGGGCGTGGACGTCGGCATGGACAAGGTGCTCAAGACCGCCGACGCCCTCGGCATGGACGCCAAGGACCTCCAGGCGGTGCCCGCGCAGACCCTCGGCTCGATGGGCGCCAGTCCCCTGCAGATGGCCGGCGTGTACGCGACGCTCGACAACCACGGCCGCAAGGTCAGCCCGCAGATCCTGAAGTCCGTGCAGCACGAGGGCGCCGACATGGACCTGCCCAGCGCCATCGGCGAGCGGGTGATAAGCCGCGAGGCCGCCGACTCGGTGACCTCCGTGCTCACCGGGGTGGTCGACGACGGCACGGGCGCCGCCGTGCGCAACTCCCGCCAGGCCGTCGCGGGCAAGACCGGCACCTCCGACGACAACAAGTCGGCGTGGTTCACCGGCTACACCCCCGACCTCGTGACCTCCGTCGGCGTCTTCGGGGAGGCCGACGGGCCCCGCGAGGTCAAGGGCAAGACGCTCCGGAAGGGCAGCCAGGTCTCGGTGAGCGGCGCCGGCGGGGGCGGCCGGGTCAACGGTGGCGGGTTCCCCGCGCAGATCTGGGCCGACTACACCTTCGACGTCCTGGGCGCGCCCAGCGAGTTCGACCTCGACACCGACATGGGCGCGGCCGTCGCCCCGCCGCCGGAGCCGAGCCCCTCGCAGTCGCCCTCGCCGCAGGACTCGCCCTCGTCGAGCCCGACGCCCTCCCCCTCGGAGTCCTCGCCGTCTCCGTCACCCTCCTCGCAGACGCCCGAGCCGCCCTCGCCGTCCGCGGACGAGCCCTCCTCGCCGGCCTCGCCCTCGCAGCCGCAGCCGCCCGACGGGGAGAGCCCCGGGGGCCCCTCGCAGCCGCCCGAGCCCGACCTGCCGCAGTTGTTCGGCGGCGGCGACGACCAGTAGCGCCGCGCCCGTATCGCCGGTCAGGACGACGGCGACGGCACGGAAGGGGCCCCGGCCCGCGCGCTCGACGCGTGGAACCGGGGCCCCTTCCGTGCGGCCGGACGCTCCCGTCAGGGCTGTCCGACCTTCGCGGCGATCCGGTCGCCGATGTTCTTGTCCACGTTGCGCCAGTACTGCACGGCGCGCGCGAGCACCGGCGGGGTCACGCCCTGAAGCAGGTGACCCGACACGTTGTCCACGAAGCGGTCGCGGGCCGCGTCGTCGAAGACCTTGCGGACCATCGTGCCCGCCTGGCCCCAGTCGTCGTCCTCCCGGCGCAGTGTGTACGCCTCCCGGACCATCTCCCCGGCCGCGTGCCAGCCCGCCGGGTCCCCGAAACGCCCGACGTCCGCCGCCGGACCGCCGTACGAGTTCGGGGCGTACGGCATCGCCGTGTTCGACGGGACGTACCGCATCGGCCCGTCCTTCGCGTACGAGTTGACGGGGGAGTGCGGGCGGTTCGGCGGGAGCTGCGCGTAGTTCGGGCCGATCCGGTACCGGTGCGTGTCCGGGTAGGAGAACAGCCGGCCCAGCAGCATCTTGTCCGGGGACGGGCCGATGCCGGGCACCATGCTGGAGGGCTCGAACGCGGCCTGCTCGATGTGGACGTGGAAGTCCTCGGGGTTGCGGTCGAGCACCATCCGGCCCACGTCGATCAGCGGGTAGTCGGAGTGCGGCCACACCTTCGTCAGGTCGAAGGGGTTGAACCGGTAGTCCGCCGCGTCCTCGAACGGCATGACCTGGACCTTCAGCGACCAGCTCGGCGCGTTGCCCGACTCGATCGACTCGAACAGGTCCCTGCGGTGCTTGTCCGCGTCGTGACCGGCCAGCTCGTCCGCCTCGTCCTGGGTCAGGTAGTCCAGGCCCTGGTCGGTGTGGAAGTGGTACTTGATCCAGAACCGCTCCCCGGCGCCGTTCACCCACATGTAGGTGTGCGAGCCGTAGCCGTTCATGTTGCGGTACGTCTTCGGGACGCCCCGGTCGCCCATCAGGTACGTCACCTGGTGCGCCGACTCGGGGGACAGGGTCCAGAAGTCCCACTGCATGTCGTTGGAGCGCAGCCCCGTGCGCGGATGCCGCTTCTGCGAGCGGATGAAGTCCTGGAACTTGATCGTGTCCCGGACGAAGAAGACGGGCGTGTTGTTGCCGACCAGGTCGTAGTTGCCCTGCTCGGTGTAGAACTTCAGCGCGAAACCGCGCGGGTCGCGCCACGTGTCGGGCGAGCCCTGCTCCCCGGCGACGGTCGAGAAGCGCGCCAGCATCTCGGTGCGTTTGCCCGGCTGGAACAGGTCGGCCTTCGTGTACTGGCTGACGTCGTTGGTCACCTCGAAGAACCCGTAGGCGCCCGAGCCCTTGGCGTGCACGACGCGCTCGGGGACCCGTTCCCGGTTGAACTGGGCCATCTTCTCGATGTTGTAGTGGTCCTGGAGCAGGATCGGTCCGTCCGGCCCGATGGTCAGCGAGTTCTCGTCGCTCTCCACGGGGATACCGGCGTTGTTCGTGGTGTACGGGGCCTTCGGGTTGCGCACATCCTCGGTCACGAGCGTCCTCCCGGTCAGTGGGGGTGGGGTCGGGTCGCTTCGTCCACCAGGTCAGTCAACTGGGCGGGGTGCGTGTCGGCAACACGGAGTGCGTGTCGGCTACGCGGGGTGGTGGGCGTGCCTCTGGGGGTCGAGTGCCCTTGGGGGGCGGGGGTAATCGGCCCTTCGGGCCTCGTCCTCAAGCGCCGGACAGGCTGGAAATGGGCTGATGCTGGGGGGCGTGGCTGTGCGGCCCTTCGGGCCTCGTCCTCAATCGCCGGACGGGCTGGAAATGGGCTGATGCTGGGGGGCGTGGCTGTGCGGCCCTTCGGGCCTTGTCCTCAATCGCCCCCCAGACTTCGTCCGGGGGGACCCCCAGGACGGGCTGGAAAATGGGCTGATGTCGGGGAGCGGGGAGCGGGGAACGGGGAATCGGGGGATCGGGGTCAGAGGTTCAGTTCGAACCAGACGACTTTTCCGGTGCTCAGGCGGGTGGCGTCCCAGCGGCGGGCCAGGCGGTTGACCAGGTAGAGGCCGCGGCCCCCCTCGTCCGTGGAGCGGGCGTTGCGCAGCCTCGGGAGCTGGGGGACGTCGTCGCCCACCTCCACGCGCAGCACGTCCGTGCGCAGCAGGCGCAGGGTCACCGGCCGCGAGGCGTACCGCACCGCGTTCGTCACGACCTCGCTGACCAGCAGCTCCACCGTGTCGACGTGCTCGGACAGGTCCCAGCGCTCCAGGGCCTCCCGGGCCAGCCGGCGGGCCCGGCCGACCGCCGCCGGCTCGGCGTCCAGGAACCAGAACGCGACGTCGCTGGGCGCGATCCCGTCGAAGCGGGCGGCGAGCAGCGCGATGTCGTCGTCCCGGTCGCCCGGGCCCAGCATGTCGAGGACCTCGTCGCACAGGGCCTCCAGCGGCGGCGCGTGGTCCACGCCCGTCAGCCGGGCCGTCGCCACCAGTTTCTCGCGCAACTGCTCGATGCCGGTCCACACGTCGCGCAGCCGCGACTCGACGAGGCCGTCCGTGTACAGCAGCAGAGTCGCGCCCGCCGGGGCGTCCAGCTCGACCGCCTCGAAGTCGACGCCGCCGACCCCGATCGGCGCGCCCGACGGTACGTCCAGGACCTCCGCGTGGCCGCCCAGGTGCAGCAGCACGGGCGGCGGATGCCCCGCGTTCGCGATGGTGATGCGGTGCGCGACCGGGTCGTACACGGCGTACACGCAGGTCGCCATGCGGTCCGTGCCCAGCCGCTGCGCCTGCTCGTCCAGATGGTGCAGGACCTCCTGCGGGGGCAGGTCCAGGCCCGCGAGGGTCTGCGCCGTCGTCCGCAGCTGGCCCATGACCGCCGCCGAGGTCATCGAGTGGCCCATGACGTCGCCCACGACGAGCGCCACCCGGGAGCCGGGCAGCGGGATCGCGTCGTACCAGTCGCCGCCCACCCGCGCCGTCTCCGCCGCCGGCAGGTACCGGCTCGCGAGCCGTACGCCGGTCGGGTTCGGCAGCGTCTCCGGCAGCATCATCCGCTGCAACTCGTCCGCGATGTACGCCTCGCGGCCGTACAGCACCGCCTTGTCGATGCCGAGCGCGCTGTGCGTGGCCAGCTGCGCCGTCACCAGCAGATCGTCCGCGGCGAACGGCACCCGGTCCGGGCCGCGCAGGAACACGGCCGCGCCGATCACCCGGCGCCGGCCGCGCAACGGGGCGAGGATCGCCCGCTGCCCGTCCTCGCCGAGCAGCGGGGGCACCGCGTCCTCGCCCAGCAGCTCGGGCAGCGCCGCGAGCGCGGCGGGCGAGCCGCCGAACACCGGGCGCACCCCGCGCAGCACCTCGGCCAGCGCCCCGCCGCCCCGGACCCGGCACAGCTCCGCGCCGCGCACCCCGCCCTCGGCGGTCGGCGCCGCCGGGAGCAGCGAACCGGTCACCGCGCTCGTCTCGCTGTCGGTCTGCCCCTCCGGGATGCGGTCGGTACGCCGCAGCCGCAGCACGAGCGGGCCGCTCGGCCGCTCCTCGCCCACCGGCAGCGGATCGCGCAGGTACACCAGGATCGCGTCGGCGAAGGTCGGCACCGTGGCCCGGCACAGGCCCATCACGATCTCGTCGAGATCGATGCCGCGCGCGATCCGCCGGGTCGCGGAGCCCACGAAACGCAGCCGCTCACCCTCCCGCCGCTCCCGGGCCTGCGGGGAGGACAGCGCTTTCTCGTCCTCCGTGAACGCCCGCATGCCCGTCGAGGCGACCCCCAGGCCGAGCCCGGGAACGAGCCCGGGGTCGGACTGCCGCGGCTGCTCGCCGCGTGGGCGCGCTCCCTCCCCGGCGCCGCCGCCGGGCTCCCCGTCCCTCGTGTGGCCCAGCGGTTCGCCCGGCCCGGTGTCACGCTCCCCGCCGGGGGCGGGGCCGTTGTTCTGGCCGGGCAGCGCGACCGGCCCGGCGGCCTCGGGGGCCTCGGCGCGCAGTAGCGCCCCGCGCGGGTCGGCGGGGGCTTCGGGGCGGCGGCCACTGTGCTGCCGGCCCTCGGGGGAGGTGGGATGCTCGGTCACGCGTTTCGAATCCGTCCGTCCGGGCTGCGCGCCCCGCGCTCAGGCGCGTCGGCAGTTCAGGAAGAGCTGGTACTCGGGTGGGGCGTCGGTGGTGGCGGGGGCGTAGGCGTACGAGTCCTCGGCGAGGATCTCGAAACCGGCCCCGCCCACGACTTGGCGCAGCTCGGCGCGTAGATATCCGGATACCCGGATCTCGTGCCCGAGGAACGGGATGCCCGCGTCGTCCAGGTCGGCCTCGACCATGGACAGCGCCAGCAGCCCGCCGGGCCGCAGCAAGGAGCGCAGGGAGGACAGAGCGTAGGGGATCTCGGTACGCGGAAGCATCAGCAGCGTGAAGAAACAGGTGATGCCGTCGAAGTGGCCGAGGCCCTCGGGGCCGTCCGGGCGCAGCGCCGCCACGTCCCGCCGCAGGAAGGTCCCGCCCGGCACGTTGGCGCGGGCCAGCCCGACCATCCCCGGCGACAGGTCGACACCGGTCACCTCGTGCCCGTCCGCGACGAGGGCGCCCGCCGTGGGCAGCCCCGTACCGCAGCCGACGTCGAGTATCCGGGAGCCCGCCGCCAGTTCGCCGGACAGCCAGGCACCCGCGGCGAGCTGCCCCTCCTTGTGCGGGAAGGCCGCGTCGTAGTGCCGCCCGATGGCGTCGAACGCCTCGGCCTGACCCGTACGGTCCGGTGCCCCGGCCCCGTATCCCTCGTACCCCACGCTCACGTACCGTCCGCCCCTCATTGACACTCTGTCAACCACCGTGCACGTACCGGGTGTTGTCCCGCGCCGAGGCCACCGGACCGGGCGGCCTCGCGGAGGACGATCCTACGTTTCGACCTCCGGGGCGGGGCAAGGGTCTCATGCCGTCAGTCGTTCGGGCAGGCGGTCCCAGTCGGCCGGAAGAGCGGGAACCGGCCAGCGCGGATCGGGCCGCCAGTCCTGCCAGGCGTCCCGGAACGGGGCGCCCCACTCCTCGATCACGGCGACCGCCGCGCGCCCCGCCGCCCGCACCCGGGCGGCCTGCGCGGCGTCCATCAGCCCGTCCTGCCCGGCCTGCGCGAACTCGTCCTCGTCGCGCCAGCACCACGTACGGTCCTGGTAGACGTCGATGTCCAGGAAGTGATCCCGCGAATCCACCCCGCCGGACCAGCGCACCCGCGGTTCCTCCAGGTTCACGTACCAGTGCGCGAAGCGCCAGTCCTGCTCCCACCACAGCCACACCGACCAGGGCTGACCCCAACGGGCCACCTTCAGCACACCCATTCCGTACCACTCGTCGTGCGCCAGCGCGCGCGGCTTCGTGTACCGGGTGGCCAGCGGCTCGTGGTGGACGGGGGTGCCGTCCGCCAGCACCGGCTTGACGCACCGCGTGCCGGGCGCGAGCCAGGCCGCGAGCAGCTCCTCCGTGTCCTGAACCACCGTCATGGGGCGGCAGATGTGGAAGCGCTCGCCGCCGTTCTCGCGGTAGCGCCACAGGATCTGGGTGCCGGGCGGCCAGGGGCCGGTGGCGTGTGGGCTCATGCGCGGATTTTACGGCCGGGTCCGGCGGGCCCCGTCGTCAGGGACGCCCCGCGAGGGCCGCCGGGCGGGCGGCCACCCGGCCCGCCCGCCCGGCAGGGGCCCGCTCACGGGTGCGTCATGCTCAGGACGTCCAGGGCCTCGTCCAGCTGCTCGACGGTGAGGTCGCCGCGCTCCACGTAGCCCGACTCCAGGACGACCTCGCGGATCGTCCTGCGCTCGGCCAGGGACTTCTTCGCGACCTTCGCCGCCTCCTCGTAGCCGATGTACTTGTTGAGGGGCGTCACCACGGACGGGGAGGACTCGGCGTACTCGCGGGCCCGCTCCACGTTCGCGGTGGTGCCGTCGACCGTGCGGTCGGCGAGCAGCCGCGACACGTTCGCGAGCAGCCGCACCGACTCCAGGACGTTCTTCGCGATGACCGGCAGCATCACGTTCAGCTCGAAGTTGCCGGCCGCGCCCGCCGCCCCGACCGTCGCGTCGTTGCCCACGACCTGCACCGCGACCTGGAGCACCGCCTCCGGGATCACCGGGTTGACCTTGCCCGGCATGATCGAGGAACCCGGCTGGAGGTCCGGCAGCGCGATCTCGGCCAGACCCGTGCGCGGGCCCGAGGCCATCCAGCGCAGATCGTTGGCGATCTTCGTGAGGCCGCCGGCGATGGTCCGCAACTGCCCGCTGGTCTCGACGATCCCGTCCCGCGCGCCCTGCGCCTCGAAGTGGTCGCGGGCCTCCGTCAGCGGCAGGCCGGTGACCCGCGCGACCTCCGCGATCACCGCGGGCGAGAACCCGGCCGGCGTGTTGATCCCGGTGCCCACCGCCGTACCGCCCAGCGGCAGTTCGGCGAGCCGGGGCAGGGAGGCCCGCAGCCGCTCCACGCCGTAGCGCACCTGCGCCGCGTACCCGCCGAACTCCTGGCCCAGGGTCACCGGCGTCGCGTCCATGAGGTGGGTGCGGCCCGACTTCACGACCTGCGCGAACTGGTCGCGCTTGCGCTCCAGCGCCGCCGCGAGGTGCTCCAGGGCCGGGATCAGGTCCTCGGTGACGGCCGCCGTCGCCGCGATGTGGATCGAGGAGGGGAACACGTCGTTGGAGGACTGCGAGGCGTTGACGTGGTCGTTGGGGTGGACCGGGGAGCCCAGCCGCTCGGTCGCGAGGGTCGCCAGTACCTCGTTCGTGTTCATGTTGGACGAGGTGCCCGAACCGGTCTGGAACACGTCGACCGGGAAGTGCTCGTCCCAGCGGCCCTCCGCGACCTCCCCGGCCGCCTCCTGGATGGCCCGCGCGATGCCCGGGTCCAGGACGCCCAGCTCCGCGTTGACCTTCGCGGCGGCCCCCTTCACCAGGGCCAGCGCCCGGATGTGGGCCCGCTCCAGATGCTGACCGGACACCGGGAAGTTCTCCACCGCCCGCTGCGTCTGCGCCCGCCACTTGGCGTGCGCGGGCACCCGCACCTCGCCCATGGAGTCGTGCTCGACGCGGTACTCGTCCGCCGGTGTGCTCGTCATCTCGTCCTGCCTCCTGAAGGCCGTCCCGCTGATGTCCGTGACGATCAAGGTGTACCCCGCATGTCCCCAGGGTCCCTCTGGACGCAGCGAACCGCCCCGGGACGCTATTCCGTCAGCGTCCCGGGGCGGCCGGAGGATCACACGGCGCGAGGCGCCCGCGCGAGCCGGGGAACGCGCGCGCCAGGCGCGCGCCCGGCGGTCAGACGAGGCCCGGACCGCGCACCGGGATCGACGTGAAGGTGGGCGCGGGGGCCGGCTCGGTGAAGAAGTCGTTGCCCTTGTCGTCGACCACGATGAAGGCCGGGAAGTCCTCGACCTCGATCTTCCACACCGCCTCCATGCCCAGCTCCTCGTACTCGACGACCTCGACCTTCTTGATGCAGTCCTGCGCCAGGCGGGCGGCCGGGCCGCCGATCGAGCCGAGGTAGAAGCCGCCGTGCGTCGCGCACGCGTCCGTGACCTGCTTCGAGCGGTTGCCCTTGGCGAGCATGACCTTGGAGCCGCCCGCCGCCTGGAACTGCTCGACGTAGGAGTCCATGCGGCCCGCCGTCGTCGGGCCGAAGGAACCGGACGCGTAGCCCTCGGGGGTCTTCGCCGGGCCCGCGTAGTACACCGGGTGGTCCTTCAGGTACTGCGGGATCTCCTCGCCCGCGTCCAGGCGCTCCTTGAGCTTCGCGTGCGCGATGTCGCGGGCCACGACCAGCGGGCCGCTCAGCGAAAGACGCGTCTTGACCGGGTGCTTCGACAACTCGGCGAGGATGTCGTCCATCGGCTGGTTCAGGTCGATCCGCACGACCTCGCCGTCCTCGGCCAGGTGCTCCTCGGTCGTCTCCGGCAGGAACCGCGCCGGGTCCGTCTCCAGCTGCTCCAGGAACACGCCCTCGGCGGTGATCTTCGCGACGGCCTGCCGGTCGGCGGAGCAGGACACCGCGATCGCGACCGGGCACGAGGCGCCGTGCCGGGGCAGCCGCACCACGCGCACGTCGTGGCAGAAGTACTTGCCGCCGAACTGCGCGCCGATCCCGATCTTCTGGGTCAGCTCGAAGACCTTGTCCTCCAGCTCCTTGTCCCGGAAGCCGTGGCCCAGCGGGGAGCCCTCCTCGGGCAGCTCGTCCAGGTAGTGCGCCGAGGCGTACTTCGCGGTCTTCAGCGCGAACTCGGCGCTCGTGCCGCCCACCACGATCGCCAGGTGGTACGGCGGGCAGGCCGCCGTACCCAGCGAACGGATCTTCTCCTCCAGGAACTTCATCATCGAGCCCTCGTTGAGGACCGCCTTCGTCTCCTGGTAGAGGAAGGACTTGTTGGCCGAGCCGCCGCCCTTGGCCATGAAGAGGAACTTGTAGGCCCCGCCGTCCGTCGCGTACAGCTCGATCTGCGCCGGGAGGTTGGAGCCGGTGTTCTTCTCCTCCCACATGGTCAGCGGCGCCATCTGCGAGTAGCGCAGGTTCAGCTTCGTGTACGCGTCGTAGATACCGTGCGCGAGGGCCTTCTCGTCCTCGCCGCCGGTCAGCACGTTCTGGCCGCGCTTGCCCATGACGATCGCGGTACCGGTGTCCTGGCACATCGGGAGCACCCCGGCCGCCGCGATGTTCGCGTTCTTCAGCAGGTCCAGCGCCACGAACTTGTCGTTCGAGGAGGCCTCGGGGTCGTCGATGATGCGGCGCAGCTGCGCGAGGTGCGCGGGACGCAGATAGTGCTGGATGTCGTGGACGGCCTCGGCCGCCAGCGTCCGCAGCGCCTCCGGCTCCACCTTGAGGAAGGTCCGCCCGTCCGCCTCGAAGGTCGTCACTCCCTCGGAGGTCACCAGCCGGTACGGCGTCGTGTCCTCTCCCGTAGGCAGCAGATCGGTGTACGCGAACTCCGGCATCGTGGCCATTCCTCGTGTGGGTCTGCGGGCCACTCCTCCGGCCCGGCGTGCCTGCCTTGGCAGCGCCTTTCAGCGTAGAACGTGCGGCGGACGGCGCGGCTGTGAGGTAAGGCTCAGTGCGCGGGCCGGGCGGGACGACCGGGGGACTGCCGAGGCGAGGGGCCGCTGGGGGGCTGCTGGGGGGAGGTGAAGGGCCAGGAGTCCTCCCGGCGTCCTCGAAGAGCGCCGCCTCTGCCTCTGGTCGCGATCTATCGCGTTTGGGTACGCTGGGCCGGTGGACCTCGAAAAGCGCCCTCAGCCGCCCGCCACCACCGCGCCCCCCGCCCAGGCGCCGCCCGCCCTGCGGGCCTCGGACGCCGACCGGGACCGGTTCTCCGACATCCTGCGCGAGGCCCTCGCCGAGGGCCGGCTCACCGCCGAGGAACACGGCGAGCGCGTCGACGCGGTCTACCGCGCCAAGACCCTCGCCGAGCTGGAGCCGCTCGTCTCCGACCTGCCCCGGGCCGGGCATCCCGCGGCGGGCCCCATGCCCCGGCAGGCCCCGGCCGGCTACGCGGGCGCCGAGGAGAACCTCGTCGCCGTCCTGTCCAGCTCCACGCGCAAGGGGCGCTGGCGCGTCCCGGCCCGCATCAGCGCGTACTCGGTGTTCGGCAACATCGAGATCGACCTGAGCGAGGCCCTGTTCGAGCACCAGCAGGTCGTCGTGCACGCCGTCTCGGTCTTCGGCAACGTCGAGGTCCGGGTCCCGGAGAACGTGAGCCTGCGCGGCAGCGGCAGCGGAATCCTCGGCAACTTCGAGGTGGACACGCTGGAGTCCCGCGACCCGGGAGCCCCCGTCGTCCACATCCAGGGCTTCGCCGTCCTCGGCAACATCGAGGCGAAGCCGAAGCGGGGCCGCATCGTCCGCGACCTCACCCGGCATCTGCGCAAGCACCTGGGGCATTGAGGGGGCGGCCAGGGGGCGGACGGCTCCGTACGGGCCCGCCGCGGCGGCCGGGACGCGTGCCGCGCGGCGGGGACTCGGTGCACTCAGTGCATAGGCGTGCGTACAGCGGGTAGAGCTTGCTCCATCGTCTCTCGCTCGCGAAGCCGTCGTCAGGAGTAGACCGTGCTGCATTCGCCGCGTCAGTCCCTGCAGGTAGCCGCAGTACCCGCGCAGCGGGTACCGGTGCCGGAGCGAGATCAGGACTCGCCCTGGCATACGGAGGCCGTCTGCCGTCGCGACGAGGCGGGACTCTTCTTCGCGCCCTCCAAGGAGCCCACGGCCGCGCGCCTGTCCCGGGAGGACGCCGCGAAGCGGCTCTGCGCGGCCTGTCCGGTCCGCGTCGAGTGCCGCGAACACGCGCTCCTGCAGCCCGAGCCGTACGGCGTGTGGGGCGGCCTGACCGCGGCCGAGCGCCGCGTCCTGCTGGCCCGCCGCAGGCGCCGGGACCTGGAGATCAACAAGAGCCCGCGGCACGTCGCGGCGGCGGGCTGAGCCCTCGCGGCAGCCCCCGCGCGTACGGGCGGCCCCGTCCGGCGCCCGCCGACCCCCGCACGAGGTCCGAGGGCGCCGGAAGAGACCCGCTCAGCTGGCCCGGTCGAAGTCCACCGAGCTGTAGGCGCGCAGCTTCGACAGGCGGTGGGTCGAGTCGATCTGGCGGATCGTGCCCGACTTCGAGCGCATCACCAGGGACTGCGTCGTGGCCGTCTCCGAGCGGTAGCGCACGCCGCGCAGCAGTTCCCCGTCGGTGATCCCGGTCGCCACGAAGAACACGTTCTCGCCGGAGACCAGGTCGTCCGTGGACAGGACCCGGTCCAGGTCGTGGCCCGCGTCCAGCGCCCGCGCGCGCTCCGCGTCGTCCTTGGGCCAGAGCTTGCCCTGGATGACCCCGCCCAGGCACTTGATCGCGCACGCGCTGATGATGCCCTCGGGCGTGCCGCCGATCCCCATGAGCAGGTCGACGCCGGTGCCCTCGCGCACCGCCATCACCGAACCGGCCACGTCGCCGTCGGAGATGAACCTGATCCGCGCCCCGGTCTCCCTGATCTCCTTGACGATGCCCGCGTGCCGGGGGCGGTCCAGGACCATCACGGTCACGTCGTCGGGCGCGGAGTGCTTCGCCTTCGCCACGCGGCGGATGTTGACCGCGACGGGCGCGTTGATGTCCACGTAGTCGGCGGCCTCGGGGCCCGTGACGAGCTTGTCCATGTAGAACACGGCCGAGGGGTCGAACATCGTCCCCCGGTCGGCGGCGGCCAGGACGGCGATCGCGTTCGGCATGCCCTTCGCGCACAGCGTCGTCCCGTCGATCGGGTCCACCGCGATGTCGCACTCGGGGCCGCCGCCGTCGCCGACGTTCTCCCCGTTGAAGAGCATCGGCGCCTCGTCCTTCTCGCCCTCGCCGATGACGACCACGCCGTTCATCGTGACGGTGGAGGTCAGGGCGCGCATCGCCTTGACGGCCGCCCCGTCCGCGCCGTTCTTCTCCCCGCGCCCCACCCAGCGGCCGGCCGCCATCGCGGCGGCCTCCGTGACCCGGACGAGTTCGAGGGCGAGGTTGCGGTCGGGGGCCTCCGGCGAGACCTCCAGCGGGGCCGGGAGATGGTGATCGGGCTGGTGATCGGACATCGGGACGCACCTTCCTGATGCGGAGCGGCCGCGGCCGCCACGTCCTGCCGGGGCGAAGGGCCCGCCGGGGGCGGTGGACGTGGACGGACAGGCCGGACGAGGGTTGCCTCCGACTGTATCCGTAGTACGACAATATGAGCACGGGGGCCCACGGATGAGCGCGGCCCCCGCCTGAGACCATGGGACCGTGGCAGGGAAAAAGGGCAGACAGACGGTACGGGACATGATCCTGTCGCTGGGCGTGATCGTCGCCATCGCGGCCGGTATCTACATCTTCGTCCCCCATGACGAGCACCACGACCCGATCAAGCGCGTGGACTACCGGGTCGAGCTGCTGACGGCGCAGCGAGCCGCGGCCTACCCGGTGGCGGCGCCCCGGGGGCTCTCGAAGGACTGGAAGCCGACCTCGGTGCGCTACCGGGGCACGGACGGCGACGCCTGGCACCTCGGCTATCTCGACCCCGAGGGCAAGTACGTGGCCGTCGAGCAGTCCACCCAGGAGCCGGCGAGGTTCATCGACGACGTCACCCAGGGCGCGCGGAAGGCCGGCGGCGCGACCGAGGTCGACGGCAGGTCCTGGGCCCGCTACCAGGGCGACACGTACGACGCCCTCGTGCTGCGCGAGGGCAGGTCCACCACGGTCGTCACCGGCTCGGCCTCCTTCCCGCAGCTGGAGCAGTTCGCCGCCGCCCTGAGCACGGACAAGGCCCCGGAGCCGGAAGCGGCGTGACGCGGGGGCGCCGCGTGGGTCCGGCCGGGCGCACGCGCGATCAGCCCGTCTCGCCCAGGCGCGGGTAGTCGGTGTAGCCGCGGTGGTCCCCGCCGTAGTAGCCGCGCCGGTCGGGGGTGTTGAAGGGGCCGCCGGCCGCGAGGCGTTCGGGCAGGTCGGGGTTGGCCAGGAACAGGGCGCCGAACGCGAGGACGTCCGCGAGGCCCTCCTCGACCAGGGGCAGCGCCTCCGGTCCGGTGTGCGCGGGATGGGTGAACGGGTTGAGGACGAGGACGCCCGGCCAGTTCTTGCGCAGCCGGTGGGTCAGTTCGCGGTCGGCGCCCTCGACCAGGTGGAGGTAGGCCAGGTCCAGCCGGGCCAGACCGGCCACCAGGGCCGCGTACGTCGCGTCGAGGTCCGCCGGGTCGGTCTCGGCGACGTCGTTGAAGGGGTTGCCCGGCGAGACGCGGAAGCCCGTACGGTCCGCGCCGATCGCCGCCGCGACGCGCTCGGCGACCGCGATGCCGAAGCGGGCGCGGGCGGCGGGCGAACCGCCGAACGCGTCGGTGCGCCGGTTCGCGTGGGGGGCGAGGAACTGGTGGACGAGGTAGCCGTTGCCCCCGTGGATCTCCACCCCGTCGAAGCCCGCGCCGATCGCGTTGCGGGCCGCGTGGGCGAAGTCCTCGATCGTCGCGTCGACGCCCCGCGCGTCGAGCTCCCGGGGCGTGACGAACTCCTTCGGGCCGTCCTGCGTGTAGACGCTGCCCTTCGCGGCGACCGCCGAGGGGCCCACGGGGACCAGTCCGTCCGGCAGCAGGCTGGGGTGGCCGATCCGGCCGGCGTGCATGAGCTGGGCGAAGATCCGTCCGCCCGCCGCGTGGACCGCCTCGGTGACCCGCCGCCACGCCGCGACCTGGGCCGCCGAGTGCAGGCCGGGGGTGTCCGGATAGCCCTGGCCCACCGCCGAGGGCTGGATTCCCTCCGTGACGATCAGCCCGGCCCCGGCCCGCTGCGCGTAGTACGTCGCCGTCAGCGCGGTCACCGTGCCTCCGGGCCCGTACGCGCGGCTGCGGGTCATCGGGGCCATGGCGACGCGGTTGGCCAGCCGGACGCCGCCCAGCTCGATCGGGTCGAAGGCAGTGCTCATGATCAGCTCCCTGGCGCGTGGTGATCGTGGCGCCAGTGTTCCGCCGCCGCGCGCGGCCGGGAAGGGCGTGTCCGGATACAGGGACGGGGCGGGCGCGGGGGACGGCCTCGGGAGCCGCGCGGCCGGGTACGACAGTGGCCCCCGGGAGTTCCGGGGGCCACGTGCGCGGTGCTGTGCCGCGTGGGCCCACCCCGCCAGGGGGGACCGCGAAAGTCCGGCTCAGACGGTCTTGACGACGTCGTCGTACGTCAGGCGCGGCAGGCGCGGGAACGGCGCGGCGTCCTCGGCGGGCTTGCCGATGTTGATGATCATCAGGGGGGAGTGGTCCTCGTCGAGGAACTCCTTCTGGACGCCCGGGAAGTCGAAGCCCGTCATCGGGCCGGCGGCGAGACCGGCGGCGCGCACGCCGATGATGAAGTAGCCGGCCTGGAGGGTCGCGTTGATCGGGGCGACCTGCTCGCGCACGGGGCGCTCGGAGAAGAACATGTCCGCGATGCCCGGGGCGTGCGGGACCAGGCGGGGCAGCTCGGCGTGGAACTCGTTGTCCGTCGACAGGATCGCGACGAGCGGGGCCGACGCGGTCTTCGGCTGGTTGCCCTCGGCCATCAGCGGGACGAGCCGCGCGCGGGCCTCGGCCGAGCGGACCAGGGTGATGCGCAGCGGCGACTGGTTGAACGCGGTCGGGCCGAACTTGACCAGGTCGTATATCGCCTGGATCTGCTCGTCGCTCACCGGCTCGTCGGTGAAGGAGTTGGCCGTCCGGGCCTCGCGGAACAGCAGGTCCTGGGCGGCGGGGTCAAGAACGAGAGACATGTGCAGTCGTACCCTTTTTCGTGCGGGGGTGGATCGGGGTCCGCGGGTCTTCCGATCCGCCGACCAGACCGACGGTACGACGGTTACGTTTAAAGTTCAACAAAGGTCGGGTGTGGAGAGATCCACATCCGGAGCCGCTGGCCCGGACCCCGCAGGCCCGCCTCGCCCGGTCGCGCGCGGGCCGCCGGAGCCCGCTGGGTTGCGCCCGGGCCGTCCTCTTCCGCCCCCGTCCCCCGTCCCCCGTGCCCACGGTGCCTCAGCCCTCCTCGTCCTCCTGCGCCGCGTCGTCCCGCGTGCCGGTCCCGGCGGACCGCTCGTCCTCCGGGGCGGCCAGGGCGGCGTCCAGGCGGGCGCGGGCGCCTTCCAGCCAGGTGCGGCACACCCGGGCCAGCTCCTCGCCGCGCTCCCACAGCGCGAGGGACTCCTCCAGCGTCGCGCCGCCGGCCTCCAGACGGCGGACCACCGCCACCAGCTCGTCCCTGGCCTCCTCGTAGCCCAGGGCGGCCTGCCCCTTCGGGCCGGTGTCCTCACTCATGCCGTTTCTCTCCTCGTCCTTCGTCGTACCGACCGTGTGCGCGCCGCCGGTGCCCGTGCCGGCCCTCGCCATCCGCTCCCCGCCTGTTTTCGTTCAGGTCCTCGCCGGGCGGCTCACCCCTCCGGTGCGTCCGGTACGTGCCGGACGGTGAACTCGCCCTCGGACACCCGGGCGCGCAGCTCCTCGCCGTCGGGCACCTCGCCCGGCGAGCGGACCACCGCCCCGTCCGGGCGCTGGAGCACCGCGTACCCCCGGCGCAGGGTCGCGGCGGGGGAGAGGGCGACGACCCGGGCCAGGGTGTGCGTCAGCTCCGACTCCGCGCGGTCCAGCAGGTGGCCCACGGTGCGCCGGGCACGGCCGATCTCCGCCTCGATCTCCTGGTCCCGGCCGGCGATCATGGTGTGCGGGTCCCGGAACGCGGCGTGCGTGAGCGCCCCGCGCAGCCCGTGCTCCTCACGCTCCAGCAGCGCCGTGACCGTACGCCTGGCCCGGTCCCGCAGCTGCCGTACGCGCTCCAGCTCCTCGCCCACGTCCGGGACGACCCGCTTGGCCGCGTCGGTCGGTGTGGAGGCCCGGACGTCGGCGACCAAATCGAGCAGCGGGGAGTCCGGCTCGTGGCCGATCGCCGAGACCACCGGCGTACGGCAGTCCGCCACCGCCCGCACCAGCTCCGCGTCCGAGAAGGGCAGCAGGTCCTCGACGCTGCCGCCGCCGCGCGCCACGACGATGACGTCGACCTCCCGGTGGGCGTCCAGATCGCGTACCGCGCCCACGACCTGCGGGACGGCGTGCACGCCCTGCACCGCGACGTTGCGGACCTCGAAGCGCACGGCGGGCCAGCGGCGCCGCGCGTTCTCCAGCACGTCCCGCTCGGCCGCCGAGGCCCGCCCCGTGACGAGCCCCACGAGCTGCGGCAGGAAGGGCAGCGGCCGCTTGCGGTCGAGCGCGAACAGGCCCTCCGCGGCCAGCTCCTTCTTCAGCCGCTCCAGCCGCACCAGCAGCTCCCCGATGCCCACCGGCCGTATCTCCACGGCCCGCAGCGAGAGCTGACCGCGCGGGCGGTACCACTCCGGTTTCGCGCGGACCACGATCCTCGCGCCCTCGGACACGACGTCGGCCACCGCGTCGAACACCTGCCGGTAGCAGGTCACGCCCAACGAGATGTCCTGCGCGGGATCGCGCAGCGTCAGGAAGACGACGCCCGCGCCGGGGCGCCGCGAGAGCTGGGTGATCTGCCCCTCGACCCAGATGTCACCGAGCCTCCCGATCCAGTCGCCGATCAGCCGGGAGACCTGACCGACCGGGGCCGGGGTCTCGGCGGACGTGTGGAGAGCCATGCGAGTGAGCGTAACGGGGCGCACCGACAAACCGGACCGGCGGCCGGGGAGCCGCGCGCCCTGCTGTGAACCCGTGCCGTCCGCCGTCCGCCGTCCGCCGTCCGTCTTCAGCCCTCCGCCCTCAGCCCGCGTCCGCCCCGCCGTCCGTGCCGCTCAGCGCCGAGGTGCCCCGGCCCCGCTGGAAGAAGAGGACCAGCAGCCCCACCGCCAGCCAGCAGGCGCCCACGATCTGGGCCGTGCCCGTGGCCGACACGATCACCGCGATCGTGATGGCCGCCCCCAGCAGCGGCAGCAGCCCGTGCCGCCACCAGCTCGGCCGTCCCGAGCGGCGCCGCACCGCGAACCAGCCGACGACGCTCGCGTGCAGCAGGACGAAGGCGGTGAGCGCCCCGATGTTCACGACCGACACCAGGTGGTCCATGCCGTCCGCGCGGTCCGCCGCCCACAGCGCCGCCGCGCAGGTCACGACCGCCGAGAGCAGCAGCGCGGGCCTCGGCACCCCGCTGAACGTCCGGGACAGGACCTTCGGCAGCCGCCGGTCCCGGGCCATCGCGAACACCAGGCGCCCGGCCGCGGCCTGACCGGCGAGCGCAGCGAAGGCCGCGCCGATCGCCTTGCTCGCGGCGACCAGGTCGTGCAGCCAGTCCCCGACCGAGGCGTCGACCGCGTCGTAGAACGCCGAACCCTGCTCCTCGGGGTGCGCGGCCAGCTGCGCCGAGGAGGCCGGCTCCAGGAGCGCGACCAGATACGTCTGGAGCACGAACAGCACCCCGACGAGCGCGAGGCAGAACAGCACCGCGCGCGCCACCCGCTCCGAGGCCCCCGTGGTCTCCTCCGCGAAGGACACGATCGCGTCGAAACCGAGGTAGGAGAGCACCGCGACCGACACCGCGCCCAGCACCGCCGACACCTGGAAGGTCCCGTCCCCGGCCAGCGGCGACCACCAGTCCCGGGTGGCCCCGTCCCGCGCGAGCACCACGATCGCCGTCACCGCGAAGACCAGCAGGACCACGACCTCCATGGCCAGCACCGCGAAACCGACCTGCGCCGCCGTCCGCACCCCCCACAGGTTGAGCGCCGTCGTGATCACCACCGCGAGCGCCGTCCACACCCAGCGCGACACGTCGGGCAGCAGCGAGTTCATCGCGATGCCGGAGAAGAGGTACGCGACCGCGGGGATCAGCAGGTAGTCCAGCATCGCCATCCAGCCCGCGATGAACCCCGGCGCCTGACCGAGGCCCGCCCGGGCGTACGCGAACACCGAGCCCGCGTGCGGCACGACCCGCACCATCTGCGCGTAACTGAACGCGGTGAAGCCCATGGCGACCGTGGCCACGAGGTAGACGAGAGCCACCGCGCCGTGCGACTTCGCGTCGAGCGTGCCGAAGATCCCGACCGGGGCCATCGGGGCGATGAACAGCAGCCCGTACACGACGAGATCGCGGAAGCCCAGCGTGCGCCGCAGCCGCCCCGCGTCCGGCGCGGCACCGGGGCCCCCGACGGGCGGCGGCGCGGGCGTCGCACCGTCACCGGCCCCGCGACCGCCGCCGGCCCCACCGGAGTGGCCGTCGCCGTGTCCGCCGGGGCGGCCCTTCCCGTACCGGTCCGCGCCGGACCCGTTCCCGCTTCCGGTCATCACGCCTCCGTGGTCCTCGCTCGCGTCCGTCGACACCGCCGCTCGTACCCCGGCGGGGCCGTCCACCACCGCCGCCGTCCCCTCCGCGCGGCCGGCTGCTCCCCAGTCTCCGCGAGGACACGATCTTCGACCTGCCAAGCGCGGCCTTACGATGGGCTGCATGACTGCTACGTCCAGCCCGACGCCCGACCGGTCCCCCGCCGGGGACACCACGGGTCGCGCGGCCAAGCGCGTCCTGCTCGCCGCGCCCCGCGGTTACTGCGCGGGTGTGGACCGCGCCGTGATCGCCGTGGAGAAGGCCCTGGAGCAGTACGGGTCTCCCGTCTACGTCCGGCACGAGATCGTCCACAACAAGTACGTCGTCCAGACGCTGGAGCGGAAGGGGGCGATCTTCGTCGACCGGACCGACGAGGTCCCCGAGGGCTCCATCGTCATGTTCTCCGCCCACGGCGTCGCGCCCACCGTCCACGAGGAGGCGGCGCAGCGCCGGCTCGCGACGATCGACGCGACCTGCCCCCTGGTCACCAAGGTGCACCGCGAGGCCGTCCGCTACGCCAGTGAGGACTACGACATCCTCCTCATCGGCCACGACGGCCACGAGGAGGTCATCGGCACCTCCGGAGAGGCCCCCGACCACATCACGCTGGTCGACGGCCCCGAGGACGTCGAGAACGTCACGGTGCGCGACGAGTCCAAGGTCGTGTGGCTGTCCCAGACCACCCTCTCCGTCGACGAGACGATGGAGACCGTCGACAAGCTCAAGGACAAGTTCCCGCAGCTCCTCTCGCCGCCCAGCGACGACATCTGCTACGCCACCCAGAACCGGCAGATCGCCGTCAAGCAGATGGGCGCCGAGGCCGACCTCGTCATCGTCGTCGGCTCCAGGAACTCCTCCAACTCGGTCCGCCTGGTCGAGGTCGCCAAGGGCGCCGGGGCGGGCGACGCCCACCTCGTCGACTTCGCCGAGGAGATCGACGACAGCTGGTTCGAGGGCGTCAGCACGATCGGCGTGACCTCCGGGGCCTCGGTGCCCGAGGTGCTCGTCGAAGGCGTACTCGAACACGTCGCCCGGCTCGGTTTCGAGGACGTCGAGATCGTCAAGGCCGCCGAGGAGTCCATCACCTTCTCGCTGCCCAAGGAACTGCGCCGCGACCTGCGCGCCGAGGCGGCGGCGCTCGCCGCGCAGGCCCCGGCCACGGGGAGCTGACCCGGGGACCGTCTCCACGCCAGTGTCACGCGCCGCACGCCGCCGGTTCCCCGGTGACGCGCGGCGCGGGCGTGTTCCGGGGCGTGTTCCTGGGCGTGCGGCGCGGGCGTGTTCCTGGCCGCGGGGGCGTGCGAGCCCCGGCGGACGGGGCGTTCCGGAAGTGACGGCCCGCCATGCGTCGTACCGTGAGTCCATGCAGATCTTCGGCGTGGACATCGGCGGCTCCGGAATCAAGGGCGCGCCCGTGGACCTGGACCGCGGCGACCTGGCGCAGGACCGGCACAAAGTGCTCACCCCGCACCCGGCGACCCCGGACACGGTCGCGGACAAGGTCAAAGAGGTCATCGACCACTTCGAGTGGAGCGGACCGGTCGGCGTCACCTTCCCCGGGGTGATCACCGACGGGACGGTGCGTACGGCGGCCAACGTCGACAAGAGCTGGGTCGGCATCCACATCGAGGACCTCCTGCGCGAGCGCCTGGGCGAGGACTGCCCGGTCACCGCGCTCAACGACGCGGACGCGGCGGGCGTCGCCGAGATGAGCTTCGGCGCGGGCAGGGGCCGCACCGGCACCGTCATCCTGCTGACCTTCGGCACCGGCGTCGGCAGCGGCCTGTTCACCGACGGCCGGCTCGTCGCCAACACCGAACTGGGCCACCTGGAACTGAACGGGCACGACGCGGAGAAGCGCGCCTCCTCCAAGGCCAAGGAGGACCACGACCTGAGCTGGTCGCACTGGGCGCGCCGCGTGCAGAAGTACCTGGCCCACGTCGAGATGCTGTTCTCGCCCGAGCTGTTCGTCATCGGCGGCGGCGTCAGCCGCAAGTCCGACAAGTTCCTGCCGCTGATCGAGGGCATCCGGGCCGAGATCGTCCCCGCCCAGCTCCAGAACAACGCCGGAATCGTCGGCGCCGCGATGCGCGCGGGGGAGCGGCACGGGGCGCCCTGACGCGGACGCGGCACAGCCGGCCGTGGTGCTTCCCGCGCCGGGCGTGGCCGGAGCGGCCGGCGGCCCTCGCCTCAGCCCCTGCCGCGCCCGCCCCGGGCGGAACGTACGGGAGGGGCGGCGGGGGAAGCCGCCGGCCGCCTGCCCACCGGCCGCGAGGCCGCCGCCCGCCCGGTACGCCGCCGCATGAGCCGCACCTTGCGCACCGTGACGATCAGCCCCGCGACGAGCGTCCCGCCGTACAGCCACCCGGCGTGCAGGGCGAGAGCGGTCAGCAGCCCCATGAGATGACCGCCGATCCCGCCGGTGCCGCCCGACAGCGGCACCATGCCGAGCGCGAAGGCGATGGGCATCGCGACGGGCGGGGTGACGAGGTCGGCGGGCCGCACCCACACCCCGGCCAGGCCGCTCACCACCACGAACAGCAGGCCGTAACACAGGGGCGAGCCGTCGAACAGCAGCCAGGACACCCCCGCGACGAGGAACATCGCCACGATCGCGAAGAGCCCGGCCCCCAGCCCCGTCAGCCGCGGCCCCGGCACCCGGCCCGGCCGTACGCGGGAGCGAGCGGAACGGGACGGACCGCCCGCGGGCCCCTGGGGACGCGGAGCCCGCCCCGATCGTTCACGCGCACCGCGCGCACCACGCGCCGCCTCGGACGAGCGACCGCCCTGCGGGGGCAGCGGCGCCGAGGGGGACGAGGACAGGGGGGACCGGGGGGATCGGGGGCGCGGCTCGGGACGCGTACTGGGTTGCTCCACCGCACCAACGTAGGCGCCGGGCCCGTACGATCCCTGGCCGGGACACGCACTTTGCCCGAGGTGTGCCCGAGGTGTGGTAGTGGCGGCTACGCCACAACGGCCGTGAACCCCGTCGTCCCACGTCGGCCGACAGTGCGGGCAGACCATGCAGACCGCACCGGCAGACCATGCCGACCGACCGTGCCGGAGCGGCCGTGACCCCGTCTTCACCCGTCGGCCGACCGCGCCGCCCGGCCCCGGCCCCCGCTCGGGTGGCTACCACCCCGCCCGCTCCCTGTACCGTGATACGCGCACCGGCACGGAGATGAGGGCGCACTTGGGCCACCGGGGAGTGGACGAGCCGGAGAGCCCCGGAGTCACGGCCGTACCCAGCCTTTGCCCACCCTTTGGATTCGCGAGCGGACGTTTGTGTCATGAGTACAAGTATCGGAATTGTCGGTCTGCCCAATGTCGGTAAGTCGACCCTGTTCAACGCCCTGACGAAGAACGACGTGCTGGCGGCCAACTACCCGTTCGCCACCATCGAGCCGAACGTCGGCGTGGTGGGCGTACCGGACCCGCGTCTGGCGAAGCTCGCGGAGGTCTTCGGCTCGGCGAAGATCCTCCCGGCGACGGTCGACTTCGTGGACATCGCGGGCATCGTCCGGGGCGCGAGCGAGGGCGAGGGCCTGGGCAACAAGTTCCTGGCCAACATTCGCGAGACCGACGCGATCTGCCAGGTCATCCGCGCCTTCAAGGACGACAACGTCGTGCACGTCGACGGCAAGGTCTCCCCGAAGTCCGACATCGAGACGATCAACACCGAGCTGATCCTCGCCGACCTCCAGACCATCGAGAAGGTCCTGCCGCGCCTGACGAAGGAGGCGCGCATCAAGAAGGACGTGCAGCCCAAGGTCGCGCTGCTCGAAGAGGCCAAGGCCATCCTGGACGCGGGCGACACCCTGTTCGCGAAGGGCTTCGCCCAGGGCACCGAGAAGGCCGCCCCGCTGCACGACCTCCACCTGCTCACGACGAAGCCCTTCCTCTACGTCTTCAACGTGGACGAGGACGAGCTGACCGACGACACCTTCAAGGCCGAGCAGCGCGCCCTGGTCGCCCCCGCCGAGGCGATCTTCCTGAACGCGAAGCTGGAGGCGGACCTCGCCGAACTGGACGACGACGAGGCCCTCGAACTCCTCCAGTCCGTCGGCCAGGACGAGCCGGGCCTCGCGACCCTCGCCCGCGTCGGCTTCGAGACCCTGGGCCTCCAGACCTACCTGACGGCAGGCCCCAAGGAAACCCGCGCCTGGACCATCAAGAAGGGCGCCACCGCCCCCGAGGCCGCCGGAGTCATCCACACCGACTTCGAACGCGGTTTCATCAAGGCCGAGATCATCTCCTACGAGGACCTCCTCACCACCGGCTCAGTAGCCGACGCCCGCGCCGCCGGCAAGGCCCGCATGGAGGGCAAGGACTACGTGATGCGCGACGGGGACGTGGTGGAGTTCCGGTTCAACGTGTGACGGTGGCGTTTCACCACGTCACTGATCTGGCAAAGATGCAGGTCAGAGAGGGTCCGGCTCTTCGGGGTCGGGCCCTTGGTTTTTGCCCGTGCTGGGATGGTGCCGGGATGGCTGACTCCTCTCACCTGTCGTCATCCCTGGTCATCCGTACCGTGCTGGGATCGTGCTGGAATTCGGGTGGCTGCCCGTGCTGGGATTACCCGGCAGCCCTTGAGGAGGATGTGGTCTGGCTCCGGAAACGACGCAACTCCTTCGCGCACCGGTTGATCGATGACGTTGACCTCCAGTTACGAGGGCACGTTCCGGACTGGGACTTCGATGGCGGGGCAGCGGGCGAAGCCCTGCCAGGGGTCGGGCAGATCGCGTCGCTGCTGGAGGAGGGCTGGGAACAGCAACTGCTAAGTGCTGGGAGGTGACCTGTCCTCTGCCCTAGTACTCCAGCAGCGGTTCGTGTCCTGAGCTGGCTTTTGTCGTTCTCCTGGCATGAGGGAGATGGGTGAAGTGGCAGGCTGGTCTGCGGAGTTGGAGGCTGTGTTCGCTCGGGTCGCGAGCCGGTTTGCTCGGGCGGATCTGCGGTGGCGGATGCGGGATTATGTTCGGGGTCTGCTGGCTCGTGTGGCGCGTAAGAACGGCTGGCAGCTCGCCGAGTGGGCGGGCCACCGCAGTCCTGACGGGTTCCAGCGGCTGCTGAACTCCAGCGTCTGGGACGCGGACGCGGTGCGGGACGGTGTCCGCGAGTATGTGGCCGAGGTGCTCGGCGATGACGGTGTCCTGATCATCGATGACACCGGTTTCATCAAGAAGGGGGATCACCTCGGCGGGCGTGGGCAGGCAGTACACCGGCACCTCGGGCAAGATCGACAACTGTCAGATCGGGGTCTTCGCCGCCTACGCCACGTCTCGCGGACGCGCCCTGGTCGACCGGGAGCTGTATCTCCCGAAAGCGTGGACAGGGGATCGGGAATGCTGCCGGGCGGCGAAGATTCCCGAGGAACGGGAGTGCGCGACCAAGGGGGAACTCGCCAGGGCCATGGTTACCCGGTCACTGGCCGCCGGCCTGCCCGCGCGGTGGGTGACGGCGGAGCAGGCCTATGGGCAGGACGGGAAATTCCGGCGCCTGCTGGAGGAACTCGATGTCGGCTACGTCGTCGCTGTTCCGAAGTCCCAGCAGGTCAAGAGCCTCGCCGGGTTCTGGCGGATCGACGAGCTCATTGCCCAGGCACCCCAGGATGCCTGGCAGCGACTGTCCTGCGGCAACGGGGCCAAAGGCCAAGGCCGTGAAGTTACGGCTTTGGGCCTGGTGGCGAGGCGTATGGATCTGGCCGAGTGCGGGACGTAGGAAGCGGAGCCCCGGTAGAACTGGCAGTCGACCAAGACAGCCGTTCACAGCACCGGAGGCTCCGCTGTCGGACCAGTGTGTCATCACACGTGAAATCACGGTAGCCGGAGGGCTGTTCGCACCCGGACACCTGGGGGAACTCACCCGCATCGTTCCCTTCGAGATGGTCGATGCCGTCCTCGCCGAGACCGACGCGGGCCAGCGCCGGTTACGGAAACTGCCCGCCCGTGTGGTGGTCTACCTCCTGCTGGCAGCCACCTTGTCCGAGGAATGTGGCTATCTCGCCGTCTGGCGCAAGCTCACCGGCGCGCTTGACTCGATACCGATACCGACGATCACCGCAACCGCGTTGTGGAACGCGCGGACCCGGCTCGGGGTGCGCCCGATGAAGGCCCTGTTCGATGTGCTGCGCGCACCCGCCTCGGCGATCCGCACCGGCGGCGCACGCTGGAAGGGAATGCTGGCGGTCGCCATCGACGGTACCTACCTCGACGTCCCTGACAGCCCGCTGCACCTCGCCCGCCTGGGCAAGGGCTCCAACCAGTACGCCACCTCCGGATACCCGCAGATCTGCCTGACCACCCTGGCCGCCTGTGGCACCCGTGCGGTCATCGACGCGGCCTTCGGCCCCCGCACCAGCGGTGAAACCGTCTATGGACGGCGCCTCACGCGATCCCTGCACCACGGCATGATCGTGCTCCTGGACCGTGGCTTCGCCACCAACACCTTCCTCACCGCCGTCGCCGACACTGACGCCGCTTTCCTGGCCCGCCTGTCCGCCAACCGCAAGCCTCCCGTACTGGGCCGGTACGACGACGGCTCCTTCCTCTCCCGCTTCGGAGCCATCGAGGTCCGCATCATCGAATGCGAGATCACCGTCACCACCACGACCGGACGGCACACCGGCCTCTACCGGCTGGCCACCAACCTCCTGGACACACGCCGCTACCCGGCATTCGACCTGGTCAGGCTCTATCACGAACGGTGGGAAGTGGAATCCGCCTACTTCGAAATCAAGAAGTCGATGCTGGGCCGGCGAGTCCTGCGCTCCAAGACCTGGGCCGGGATCGCTCAGGAGATCTACGCCCTGCTGAGCACCTACCAGGCCCTGCGGATCGCCATGACCGACGCCACCGACACCGACCCGGACACCGACCTGGACACCGACCCGGACCGAGCCAGCTTCAGCATCGCCCTCCAGACCGCCCGCGACCAGCTCGTCCAGGCCGCGGGCGTCATAGCCGACACGGTGATCGACCTCGTCGGGACGATCGGCCGGGCGGTCCTGGCCCAGCCCATGCCCACCCGACGCCTCCGCATCAGCCCCCGCACGGTGAAAAGACCCCTGTCCCGATACGCGTACAAGAGCCTCAAAGTCGACCGACGCACCTACAGAGCCACCCACAGCATCGACATCTTGCAACCACCGATCAGCCCCTAACTTCACGGCCTTGGGCTTTTGGCACCCTTGATGGTGAACGCCACACCGGCCAGCCGCATGTCGTCCCGCACGGGGACGATCGCGTGGGGGATCACCTGGCGAGTGAGCCCTCTGCTGCGGAGCACGTCGTTGACCGCAGCTGTGGTGACACGGGCGTACCGGTCGCACATCTCACCGGTGGTGAGCCCGGACCCGGCGACGGACATGTCCCTGGGGGAGGTGACGGGCGATGAGGTGACGGGAGGCGGCACAGCGTCAGTACCTGGCCTGTCCATGTGGTGTGACTCGCTTTCTGCAGAGCTCTGCGGTGCGCGCCTGCCCCTGCCGGCGGCGACGTGGGTGAGGTGACGGCGTGGTGCCGATCTCCAGACCGTATGCAAGGGGAAGTGGTGCGGACCCGGCCCCGTACGCCGATGGTTTGCACGATCTGCCGGTCCGGCCGGCGAACCCCCAGCCGGGACAGCAAGGCCCTCCGCCACCGCCGGACGGCGGAACACCTCGACGGGAGAGAGGTGAGGTCATGCCGTGAGCAGGTGCTCGCTCAGCTCCCACAGGCGCCGAGCGGACCGTGAGTCGAGGGAGTGGGGCACGACGTTCTGCGAATGGATCAGGTCGGCCCCCTGGGCGTCGGGGTCGGCGGCGTCGTCCAGCGGCGAGATGTCGTTGTCCCTGAGGTAGACGCCGCCGATGTCGACGAGCAGGGGACTGGTGGCTCCGAAGACGAGGGTGGCGGCTCCCTGCTGCGGCGTCTTCTTCCCGCTCTCGGGGTCGATGACCGGCCGGCCCGATTCGTCGACCAGGCCCACGGCTCGGTGCATGGCCTGCACCTGGTCGGCGGGCATCGAGTTGCCCAGGTTCGTACCGACGACGATGCCCGGGTGCGCGGCGTAGCCATGGATTCCGTCCTCGGGCCACCGCCGGTCCAGCTCGACGGCGAACAGGACATTGGCGGTCTTGGACTGCGCGGAGGCGAGGTGGCCGTCATAGCCGGTGGCGAAGTGCGGGTCCTCCCAGCGGATGTCACAGATACGTGTGGCGCCCGAGGTGGTGTTGACCACGCGGGCGCCGTGGGCCGCGCGCAGCGCGGGCAGCAGTCCCAGCGTCAGCTGGAAGTGGCCGAGGTGGTTGGTCGCGAACTGCGCCTCGTAGCCGCGCGCGTCCAGAGTCCGCTCGGCGGGGGACATGATCCCGGCGTTGTTGACGAGGATGTGGAGTGGACGGCCGGAGTCCAGGGAGCGGGTGGCGAAGGCGTCGATCGAGGCCGGGTCCAGCAGGTCGAGCCGGGAGATCTCGGCACGCTCGGTGCCGGCGAGGGCCGATGTCGCGCGCTCCGGGTGGCGCGAGCCGACGACGACCGAGGCGCCCGCCTCGGCCAGTGCACGGGTGACCTGCAGTCCGAGCCCGACGTGGCCGCCGGTGACGATGACGTTCCTGCCGGACAGGTCGATCAGGGCTTGATCAAGTTCCGTTGAGGTCGGGCTTGTGGGTGATGCCCAGGATGGGGAGTGCTCGTTCGGGTTGGTCTCGGATGGCGCGGGTGGTCTTGGCGATGTTGGTCGCTCCAAGGGTTTTGAGGGCGCCTATCGCGAGGTTGCGGAGGGTGGTCATGGCGCGGGGTGCGTTGCCGGTGTGGACGGTGGAGGCGTCTTCGGTGAAAGTGCGGTCGCGGATGTGGTGCTGAGGGTCACCGCGTTCCAGTCGAGGTTTTCCAACTGGGTCCAGGTGGTGGGCTGGTTGGGCTTGATCACGGCCACGTAGTGCGCGTTCTTCGTCTCCACCAGCCAGGCGACGTTGGCCTTCACGGAGTGCGGTGCGTCGAAGGTGATCACGTCACCTTCCAGGTCGAGGGGGTCGAGCAGGGGCTGGAAGTGCCGGGTCTCGTTGGTCTTGGACCCGATCTCGGCCTGGGCCAGGGTGACGGGGCGGTCGTGGGTGACGGCGGACAGCAGGTGTCGGCGGGGCTGGTCCAGGCGGGCGGAGCCGCGCAGTGCCTTGCCGTCCACGGCGATCGCCCGCCGCCCGCTCCGGCCTGCCGCGGTGGCGGCGGTATGGCGTGGGGTCAGCCAGGCGCCCACGGCCGCGTCGAGTGCGTCGGCGTCGAGGTGCTTGAGGACCCTTCCGATCGCGGACCTGGACGGCGCGTGCCGCCATCGCAGGAGATGACGGCGCACTCCGAGTACGGCGAGGAGTCCGGCGTCGGCGCGGGCACCCCACTCGGCGAGTTCCTCGATGGTCCGGCCTCCCGAGACCGCGGCTGCCGCACAGACCAGCAGGATCCAGGCCAACGAGTACCAGCGCCCCCGCTTCGAGCGCGGATCGGGAACGGCCTCCAGGAAGACGCGCAGGTCAGCCATATCGTTCGGGTCGAGGGGACCCAGCTTGGCCAACACGGCAGGGATCGGGGAAGCTGAGACAGCGGACACGGGAACCTTCTTGATCACTCGGCGTATACACCTGAATGATCACGGATCCCGTGTCCGCTCTGTCATCCACCCCAGCCTGCGACATCCTCACGCCACTTGGACCATCCCGGGAACTCGCACAAGCCCTGTGAAGGCGTCGCGTCTGATGCCCTCCGACGGGTGAGCTTCTGAATGAGCGATGCGTGAGTCGTTCTCCGTAATTGGCCACTCAATGTTGACGGAATCGACCGTGATTCGGCATGGCGCCTCTGAGAGGGCAGCTTGGTGAACTCACATGGGCAGCGCGCGTATGTCACCTCGGGCGTCAGTCGTGTACACGACACCGTTTTTGATCGCAGGGAATCCTTGACGATCCGGACTCGCAAGGAGGTCGTGCGCTCGGACCTTTCGACCTGTCGGCAGATTCCATCTAATAAGTTTCGCGGTGCGGTCGGCGGTGAAGAGAGAGTCACCGGAAATAGAGGGTCGAGTGAGAAGGTGACCGTAGGTCTTCTTCTCTTTATCCCATCGAACTTTTCCAGTCTTAGCGTCGAGAGTCACAAGCCGGTTGTCTTTGTCACCGAAGACCAATATCTCGTCCGTTGCAGCCAGAGCTGCGGCGAGGTGCGCCTTTGTGTCGAATGACCAGAGAAGTTGTCCGTTCTCAGGGCTCACCGCCACGATTCGCTGTTTTGAGGAAGGCGCTTCCGGCTGCAAGGCCATGTAGATGGCATGGTCCGTCACGGCCCAATCCGGAGATAGCGGGGCTTCGGCCTTGTAGTGCCAGGCCACCCTTCCTTCGGAGATAGCCACGATGTGATCTGCACTGTTGGTTGGTGTGTCCTTGAGGATCTGGGATTCTGAAGCTGTGAATAGCGTATATCCGGCGGATGTTTGGGGCGCAGACGTGAGAGTGAGTCCGTTTGCGGGAAGCGACCAAAGGGGGCTCAGCGTCGAGGGGGTGAAAGCGTGCAGGGTGCCATTCTGGGCGGTTGCGTAAAGTACACCCTTTGAAATTCCCAGAGAATCGTCACGGATTGCCACAGGATGCGATGCTCGGCGCTTCCCGGTCCGCAGGTCAATCATTTGCAAGTGGCCGCCCTTGCCAGGGAAGTAGGCGGCACCCTCATGCAGGGCGGGGCTGCAGGGGTACCACATCTTGATCAGGGGCGACCGTTGCCGAGATTCAAGGTCGATCGCATGCAGCTTGTATGGCTCATGCACCACAAGCATGCCGTCGGACAGGACGGGCTGCCGAGCAGGGCCAAAGGCTACGCGGGTTTGCCAGGGCTCAGGCGTGGGTCGTGCTGGTGGCCCTGAAGATCTACGATTCCGGCTGCCCGTACGGTCTGCTCGCGAGGACCGAGCCTTCCGTTGCCTCCGCACCTTGGCGAGCGCGATGTCGTACTGCATCTCGCCACCCATACGCGGTGTTTGCGTGACCCCCTCTCGGTGGAGACGCTCGCAGGCAAATCGGTAGAGCTCTTGGAGGGTGACGACACCATCGCCATTGAGGTCGGCAGCGCCGCTGGATATGCCTTCGATGAGCATCCCTGTGAAGAGGGACGGCGCGGGCGTCTCGGCGTCGAGATGTTGCCCTTCCCAGGCTCTCTGCGACCTTGTGCCAGCAGTGATGACGACGCGGCCGTGCCCGGCAAGCGCCTCTTCGAATCTTGCCGTTTCGTCGCCTTTGGCCCCTGGAAGGAAGAGGCCGCTGTAGCAGCAGTCGAGGATCACGACGATGCTCCGAGCTCGGCATTCATCCATAACCTCGTGGATGAATGCCGCTGAGATCGTTGTGTAGGCGGGTCGGGCAGGATCCGTCTGACGGATGGCGAAGTGAAGCTTGTCGCTACGACTCACGATCCCGTGGCCGGAGAGGTACAGGAGACGCACGTCGTCGCCCCAAGCGCTGATGAAAAACTCGCCGATGGCCCGCTCCAACGTGGAGCGATCGGCATCGATGAGTGTCTGCACCTCGAAGGCGCCGATCTTTGGGTCACGTAGCAGGGTGTCTAGGCGAGTGCAGTCCACCTCGGGCGATCGGAGTGCCGACAGTTCCGGGTGATCGTATGTACCTGTCCCGATGAGCAGAGCCCCACGGTTTCCGTTGCCGAACGATTGGGCGGTCATATCGTCAGGACTGGTCGGCAGAGCGCTCTTCGGACTGGCTCTCGGTAGAACCCTCGCGGGGAGCGAGGAACTCGTCGATCAAACGAGTCCGCTCGGCAGCCGTGGCATCACGCAACTCGATCACGCGGCCCTCCATCTCCACCTTGATGCCACGCACAGGCCGGTTCTGCAGCCAGGTGTCGGCGAGTAGGAGAACCTGACGGAGAACAAGAGGTGCGGCCGCGACGACAACCGACCCAGTGGCGATCAGCTCGCTGCTCTTTCCTCCCTCCGAGACATGACCTGTCGAACGCCCGGACCGTACGTCTAGTACGTCCAACTCCTGGAGCGAGCGCCGTAGCTGGCCTCCAAGGCGGAGCAACTCGTCATCGTCTGTGTCAGCAAGCCCCAGAAGGTCCAGTCGTACGGTCTGGTGCATAGTTCCCCCACTGTCTGCGCTCGCTTCGTGGGACAGTTTAGGGAGAGAACCGGTTCGCTGAGGCGAGTGCCAAGTGCTGGGGCGGTCAGACCGTGATCTTCGCGTCCGCATCGCTCATTTTGCTGGGGCTCCGACGGTATGGGCGGCCCCACGAGCACAACTGGCGCAGCAACGGATGCGGGACTGTCTGCCGAGAAGGACTCAACCTCCGGATGGTGATCGATTTCGGGCGCTGTACCCCTGCCTTTGATCTAGCTGTCCCCGCCCAGCACTCTGATGTCATTTCTAACGCGAAAGTGATATCATCGCTGGGTTGTCGACGATCTGCGGAGGGGTGACTGATGGCCAGGACTGTGATCGATCTGGACGACGAGATCGTCGAGCAGGCGATGCGGGTGTACGGGGTGAAGACGAAAGTCGCCGCAGTGCGGGCGGCTATGGAGGAGGGGGTGAAGCTGCGGCTGCGCCGGGAGTTGTTCGACGCCATGGACGAGGGCGAGTTCGAGGACGTGTTCGCGGAAATCCGCTCGCAGACGGGGCCGCGGAATCCGGATGGATCTCTGAAGCGCGAAGGCGGGGCCTCGGCGGCGTGAACGGGCGCTACCTCATCGACAAGTCGGCGCTGGCCCGCCGGGGCAAACCGGCGGTGCGGGCTCGGCTGGATGTGCTGGATCGCGACGGGCTCCTGGCGGTGTGCGCCCCGACTGAGTACGAGGTTCTGTACTCGGCACGCGGAAAGCCCGAGGCGCTGCGGTTGCGCACCCTGCTCCGTGGATTCGACTACCTGCCCTGCAATGACGAGGAGTTCGAGCGGGCACTCGAGATCCAGGCTCTGGCCCTGAACGCCGGCTTTCACCGGGCGCTGTCGCTGGCCGACGTCCTCATCGCAGCAACAGCCGAGCGGCATCGAGCCACGGTTCTGCACTATGACGGCGACTTCGACATGATTGCTTCGGTGAGCGGGCTGCAGGTCGAGTGGGTCGTAGAGCCGGGCACTGCCGACTGAGCTGGAAACGCGCACTGGCGTCCGCAGGTGTTGGATGGCGTTCTCGGCGTCGAATCGTCTTGTACTTTGTCGAGGTTCCCGTGCTGGGATGGTGCTGGGATGCGTCCGCATATCCGCAGGTCAAATGGGACGTGGTGGAGTTCAGGTTCAACGTGTAGTGGGTGACTTATCACCACGTCGCTGATCTAGCAAACACACAGATCGGAGAGGGCCCGGCTCTTCGGGGTCGGGCCCTTGGTTTTTCCCGTGAAGTATCACCTGCCCGGGGCCTGGTCGTGACGGATCGACGACGAGCACCGCCTCGTCCATCTGGTGACGGACAAGGAGATCGTCGTCCTCGCCGCCCGATATCGCTACTGATGGGTGAAGGTGAGGGGGAGGGTGCGGTGTGCTGGGATGTCTCTTCCGTGCGGGGATGACCTGCTTGAAACCTCGGTTTTTGCAACGCCTCGCCCGCTTGGTGGTTCGGGAGGGTGCGGCCGCCGCTGTGGCCGGTCGGTGACTGCATACCGCCTTGGGACGGTCGCCGGGTTCCCCTGGCCTCGTTGTTTCACGGCGGCGGCCAGTTGATCTTGCGTCCGTGGTGTCGCGTTGATCCCTGTCCGGTGACGGTTCCGGTCAGGGGTGCGCGTCG
>NZ_JBFALS010000016.1:0-146571 GCF_040656295.1 Streptomyces sp. NPDC049954 | reverse complement strand
CCCGACACCCCCATCATCACCACCGACGCCCGCCACCGCGCCGACGCCAAATCCGGCCTCATCACCCTCGTCGAACACGCCCTCATGGCACGCCTGCGCTGAGGGCAGCCGAGTCGCCGCAGCACGAGGCACGCGGAAGGACCCGCCCCCTTCGAGGGGGCGGGTCCTTCGTCGTACGGGGCGGGTCAGCGCCAGCTGTGCGGGGCGCGGAAGCCGGGCTCGCGCTCCAGGCGGCGCCAGCCGGCCCGGGTGCGGCCGCGGTGGGCCGAGGGAGCGGGCTCGGTGGAGCGGGCGGCGGCCCGGGCCATCAGGACGGCGGTGATGGCGGCCAGTTCCTCGGGGCCCGCGTGGCCCTTCTCGACGCGCAGGAAGTCCCCGGTCGCTGTGGCGGATTCACTCATTTCGGTACGTGTCCTTGTCTGTGGCTCGGGACGGGAGGCGGTGGGCGGCGGCGCGACTACTGGGGCGGGTTGCCGTGCTTGCGGGAGGGCAGGTCGGCGTGCTTGGTGCGCAGCATCGCGAGCGAGTCGACGAGGACCTGACGGGTCTCGCGGGGGTCGATGACGTCGTCCACGAGGCCGCGTTCGGCCGCGTAGTACGGGTGCATCAGCTCGGCCTTGTACTCCTTGACCATGCGGGTACGCGTCGCCTCGGGGTCGTCCGCCGCGGCGATCTGGCGCCGGAAGATGACGTTGGCCGCGCCCTCGGCGCCCATCACGGCGATCTCGTTGGTCGGCCAGGCGTAGGTGAGGTCGGCGCCGATCGTCTGCGAGTCCATGACGATGTAGGCACCTCCGTAAGCCTTGCGCAGGATGACCGAGACCCGGGGGACGGTCGCGTTGCAGTAGGCGTACAGGAGCTTCGCGCCGTGCCGGATGATCCCACCGTGCTCCTGGTCCACGCCGGGCAGGAAGCCGGGGACGTCCAGAAGAGTGACGATCGGGATGTTGAAGGCGTCGCACATCTGCACGAAGCGGGCGGCCTTCTCGCTGGCCTCGATGTCGAGGACCCCGGCGAGCGACTGCGGCTGGTTGGCGACGAGGCCGACGACCTGTCCGTCGAGCCGGGCGAGGGCGCAGATGATGTTGGTGGCCCAGCGTTCGTGGACCTCCAGGAAGTCGCCGTCGTCGACGAGCTCCTCGATGACCTTGCGCATGTCGTACGGGCGGTTGCCGTCGGCGGGGACGAGGTCGAGCAGGGTGTCGCCGCGCCGGTCGGCGGGGTCGTCGCCCGGAGAGGCCGGGGGGTTCTCGCGGTTGTTCTGCGGGAGCATCGACAGGAGGTAGCGGACCTCGGCGATGCAGGTCTCCTCGTCGTCGTACGCGAAGTGGCACACGCCGCTGGTCTCGGCGTGCACGTCGGCGCCGCCGAGGCCGTTCTGGCTGATCTCCTCGCCGGTGACCGCCTTGACGACGTCCGGGCCGGTGATGAACATCTGCGAGGTCTCGCGGACCATGAAGACGAAGTCGGTCAGGGCGGGGCTGTAGGCCGCGCCGCCCGCGCACGGGCCGAGCATCACGGAGATCTGCGGGATGACCCCGGACGCCCTGGTGTTGCGCTGGAAGATGCCGCCGTAGCCGGCGAGCGCGGAGACGCCCTCCTGGATACGGGCCCCGGCCCCGTCGTTGAGCGAGACGAGGGGCGCGCCGGCCGCGATGGCCTTGTCCATGATCTTGTGGATCTTGCTGGCGTGGGCCTCGCCGAGGGCGCCGCCGAAGATCCGGAAGTCGTGGGCGTAGACGAAGACCGTGCGGCCCTCCACCGTGCCCCAGCCGGTGACGACACCGTCGGTGTACGGCTTCTTGGCCTCCAGGCCGAAGCCGGTGGCGCGGTGCCTGCGCAGCTGCTCCACCTCGTGGAAGGAACCGGGGTCGAGGAGCAGTTCGATGCGTTCGTGAGCGGTCAGCTTGCCCTTGGCGTGCTGTGCCTCGGTGGCCCGCTCGCTGGGGCCCGCCACGGCCTGTGCACGGATCGCGTGCAGTTCGGCCACGCGTCCGCGGGAATCCTTGGGCTCGTCCTGCGTCTCGTCCAAAACGGTCATGTAGTGACCTTACGAAACCAGGGGGCTCAAAGGGTCCGTCGAAAGCACACAGTCTCGCACGCCATTTCCTGGTGCTCCTGGACAGAAACGAGCACCGGAGGGGCCGGACCGGCTGTCTGGAGCGGGTGCGGCTTGTAGAGGTCGCACAATACCCACCGGGAGACCTGCGCCACACGGCGGGCCCGTCCGCCGTGGTCCGGCTGTCGGGTCCCGCCGTGTGGCGCGGGCGGGCTCAGCAGCCGCCGCAGTTCTTGAAGGTCACGTCCCAGTGGCTGCCCTCGTCGGCGTAGAGGTTCCCGGAGGCGGCCTGCCACTGCGGGTAGCCGTCCCCGCGCAGCCCGATGTAGGTGAAGGTGTTCTTCACGTAGTTGGTCAGGCAGGTGTTCTTGCCGAAGTCGAGCTTGTAGCCGTTCCAGTGGGAGTAGGTGCCGGAGGCGTGCCCGGTCTCGGTGCCGCCGGTGATGTTGAGCGCGCAGCCGGAGGCGGACTTCAGGGTCTGGGCGCCCTGGGCGGTGGCCAGGTTGAGCTGGTCGAAGGACGTACAGGTCGAGGTGTTGCGGTTGGAGCAGCCGCCCGAGGACGACCAGGTGATACCCGAGGACGAGAACATCGAGGTCGCGGTCGCGTGGCTGATCTTGGTGACGGCGAAGGCGGGGGCCGCGGCGAGCGCGCCGAGGCCCGGCGCGAAGAGGGCTCCGCCGAGGAGCGTGCCGACGGTGAGGGCGGAGCGCAGCCTCGGGCTGCGGCGGACGGCGGCGGGCACCGGGATCGCTGACATGAAGGGGTCTCTCCTTCTGCGCACAGGGGCGAACGGAGCGCGTGGACGCGCTCCGCGTGGGGGGCCGTGCGGGGTGGGGCAGGGAGATCCTGCCCCACCCCGCACCCGTACGCCAGAGGGCGTAACAGGCGGGTGGCGCCGATGCGGTACCCCACCGGGCGGGAACGCTCCGCGTGAAGGAGCCGACACACAGCGTTTGATGTTGAAAGTTGAACAGAATGGCGCTACGGTCGACATCGTTGAAAGTTCAACCGCTTCGGCCGTCAGCCGGGGCTCGTCCTCCTGGAGCAGTCTCATGGGTCTCTTCGGCCGCAAGAACGACACGGACACCACCGGCACCGCTGCCTCGGCGGCGGCCCCCGCACCGGTCAGCCCCGACCTCGCCGCGCTGACCGGTGACTACACCCTCGACCCGGCGCACTCCAGCATCGGCTTCTCCGCCCGGCACGCCATGGTCACCAACGTCAAGGGCGGCTTCAAGGACTTCGAGGGCACGCTGCACCTCGACGGCGCGGACCCCTCGAAGTCGACGGCCTCGATCGACGTGAAGATGGACAGCATCGACACCGGTTCCCCCGACCGGGACGGGCACCTGCGCAGCGCCGACTTCTTCAACACCGAGGCCCACCCGGCGATGACCTTCCGCTCCACCTCGGCGCAGGCGCTGGGCGGCGACGACTACCGGATCACGGGCGACCTGACGATCCTCGGCACGACGAAGCCCGTCACCATCGACCTGGAGTTCAACGGCGCGGCCACGGACCCCTTCGGCAACGAGCGGGTCGGCTTCGAGGGCACCGCCGAGCTCCTGCGCTCCGCGTGGGGCCTGACCTACAACGCCGCCCTGGAGACCGGCGGGGTACTGGTCTCGGACAAGATCAAGCTCACCCTTGAGATCTCCGCGATCAAGAACGCTGGCTGACCGGCAGCGCGGTCGGCGCGGCGGTATCACCTCAGGACACGGCTGTGCCCCTCCGTCGAGGAGGGGCACAGCCGTTTCACGCGGGGTTCCCGCCGCGGGGGGCGGGGGCTTCGATGCGCGGTGTCACAGGCCGGGGCGCGGCCTCAGAAGCCGCCGCCGAAGTCGGAGTTGCCACCGCCCCCGAACCCGTCCCCACCGCCGAACCCGCCCCCGCCGCCGAATCCGTCGCCTCCCCCGCCGAAGTCGCCGGGGTCGAAGTCCGAACCGGTGACGTCGCCGCCCTCGTAACCGCTCTGGGCGTCGAAGTCCCCGTAGCCGTATCCGTACTCGGCGCCGTAGGCCGGGGTCGCCATGACGCTGCCGAGCGCGGTGCCCAGCAGCAGTCCGGGCAGCAGTCCGCCGCCGAAGTAGCCGCCGGCCCACGGGCCGTAGGCGGGGCCGGCCTCCCAGTAGGGGCGGCGTTCACCGGCCGGCGTGGCGACGGTGCGCACCATCGGGGGCTGGCCGTCCTCCAGGCGGGCCCGGTCGGCGGCACACACCGGGATCTCCCGCGTACCGCCACCCGTGGGGGCCCACGCGACGTCGGCGACCGAGGGCCCGTGGCGCGGGTCGAAGAAGCAGGGCGGGCGCCGGTCGGGCAGCGGCGCCCCGGTACGGCGGGCCTCCAGGGTCGCGAGGGAGAAGCGGCCCTCTTCCAGGGCCTGGGTGACCGCACGGACGTCCTGAGGCGCGCGGGCGGCCGCCATGAGCGACTTGGCCTGGTCGTAGGCGTTCAGGGCCCGCTCGTAGTCGGCCCTGCGGGTGTCGTCGGCTCCGGGTTCGGCCGGGTGGAAGTCGAGCCGGTCCAGTTCCTCGCCGAAGGCGGTGATGTCCTCGTCGACGACGGTCCGCAGTCGCTCCAGGGCCACGTGCTGCTCCTGCTCGCGGCGGCGTCGCCGGTTGCGGGAGACCAGGAAGAGGCCCCCGGCGCCCAGCACCACGACGGCGCCCGCCACGGCGAGCGGCGCCAAAGGAGCGCCGCCGGAGTCGGAGCCGCCCCAGGAGGCGGGGGCGGCGCCGGTCGCCGTACGCAGGGCGATCCTGGTGAAGTCGTCGAGCTGGGTGGTCAGGCTCTCGCCCCGTACTGTCTGGACGGCGTTGCCCACGGCCTCGCGGGACATGACCCGGGCGTCGGCCCCGGCGGTGAACTCGGTGCCGTACCGGAGCGCGTAGACACCGGCGATCCCGGTACGGGAGCGCAGGTCGCGCAGTACCTCGCCCCGGTTCGCGTCGCCCGGGGGCAGCACCGCGACGAACACGGCGCGACCGCCGTCCTTGATCCGGTTCTCCAGGGCCTTCTCACCGGTCTTGGAGAACTGGTCGCGCATCGCGGGGTCGACGTAGACGGGGTCCTGGCGCAGCGCCTCGGCGGCTGCCCGGACGTCGGCCTCGGCCGCCCGCGCCCCGGGGGCCGTCACGAGGACGGCGGCCAGGGCGAGCAGTACCGCGAAGAGGGTGGCGACCAGCCGGGGAGCGGGTAGCCCGCGCTCCGGCCTCAAGGGGCTCATGCGTTCGACGCTAGCCCACCTGAGGTGGCTTGGCAGCCGGAAATAGCTTCCCTTTACACCTTGCCGCCCCGGTCTTTTCCCGGGCCCCGCCCCGTCCGCGAGGCGGTGCGCCCCCGTCCGCGAGCGGTCCGGACCGGCCTCGTCCCGGTCCCGGACCGCTCGCACGCCGGTTGTCCGGCTTGTCCGGCGGCTTGCTTGGCGGGCTTACTCGGCCGGCGTGATCCCCGCGCGCATCAGTCCGTAGGTGTAGGCGTCCTCAAGGGCCTGCCACGAGGCGGCGATGACGTTCTCCGCGACCCCCACCGTGGACCACTCCCCCGCGCTGTCGCTCGTGGAGATGAGGACCCGGGTGGTGGACTCGGTGCCGTGCCGCCCTTCGAGGATGCGCACCTTGTAGTCGGTGAGCCCGAACTGGGCGAGTTCGGGGTGGATGCGCTCCAGGGCGACGCGCAGCGCGCGGTCGAGGGCGTTGACGGGGCCGTTGCCCTCGGCGGTCGCGACGATCCGCTCGCCCTTGGCCCAGAGTTTGACGGTGGCCTCGTTGGCATGGCTGCCGTCGGGACGGTCCTCGACGATGGCCCGCCAGGACTCGGTGCGGAAGTAGCGGCGGGCCTTGCCCTCCACCTCGGCGCGCAGCAGCAGTTCGAAGGAGGCGTCCGCCGCCTCGTACGAGTAGCCCTGGAGTTCGCGTTCCTTGACCCGGGCGACCACACGGCCGACGAGTTCGCGGTCCCCGCCGAGGTCGACGCCGAGCTCCTTCCCCTTCAGCTCGATGGAGGCGCGTCCGGCCATGTCCGAGACGAGCATGCGCAGCCGGTTGCCGACGAGGTCGGGGTCGATGTGCTGGTACAGGTCCGGGTCGACCTTGATGGCCGAGGCGTGCAGCCCCGCCTTGTGGGCGAAGGCCGACACCCCGACGTACGGCTGGTGGGTCGAGGGGGTGAGGTTGACGACCTCGGCGATCGCGTGCGAGATGCGGGTCATCTCGCTGAGCGCGCCCTCGGGCAGCACGCTGCGGCCGTACTTCAGCTCCAGCGCGCCGACGACCGGGAAGAGGTTGGCGTTGCCGACGCGCTCGCCGTACCCGTTCGCGGTGCACTGGACGTGGGTGGCGCCCGCGTCGACGGCGGCGAGGGTGTTGGCGACGGCGCAGCCCGTGTCGTCCTGGGCGTGGATGCCGAGGCGCGCGCCGGTGTCGTCGAGCACGGTGTGCACGACGGCGCTGATCTGCGCGGGCAGCATCCCGCCGTTGGTGTCGCACAGGACGACGACGTCGGCGCCGGCCCCGTGGGCGGCGCGCACCACGTCCTTCGCGTAGCCGGGGTTCGCCTTGTAGCCGTCGAAGAAGTGCTCGCAGTCGACGAAGACGCGACGGCCCTGGGCGCGCAGGTGGGAGACGGTGTCGCGGACCATCTCCAGGTTCTCCTCCAGGGTGGTGCGCAGCGCGAGTTCGACGTGCCGGTCGTGCGCCTTGGCCACCAGGGTGATGACCGGGGCCCCGGAGTCCAGGAGCGCCTTGACCTGTGGGTCCTCGGCCGCCGTGGTGCCCGCCCTGCGGGTGGCCCCGAAGGCGACGAGCTGGGCGTTGCGGAAGCTGATCTCCTGGCGGGCGCGGGCGAAGAACTCGGTGTCGCGCGGGTTGGCCCCGGGCCAGCCGCCCTCGATGAAGCCGACGCCGAAGTCGTCCAGGTGCCGGGCGATGGTCATCTTGTCGGCCACGGTGAGGTTGATGCCCTCGCGCTGCGCACCGTCGCGCAGGGTCGTGTCGAAGACGTGGAAGTCGTGGTCGACGGCGGCGTCGGCCTCGCTCGGGGCGGCCGGCGCGGTGCGCTCGGCGGGGCCGTCGGTGGCCTGGCTGGTCATGCTGGTGACTCCTGTCGGGAGAGTGGCTCCGTAGGTGCTCTGGCTCCACTTGCCCCCCTACTCGCGCACTCCGTTTTGGCCGTGGTGGGGCCGGAAACGAAAAAGACCCCTCGCGGGTGCGAGAGGTCTGCGCGCGGGTCTGGGGCACGGTGGCCGTTGCCGCGAAGGTCGTGTCGCGGTGTCAACGGCCACTGAGGACCGGCGCGCTGCTGCCGATAATCATGGCGTGAGCGAGCATGGCCGCAGTCTGCCACACGGCGCGCCGGGCAGGACGACTCATCTCATGATGTGATCCGGCCGGAGAACCGCGCGGGTCCGCCGGACCGTCCGGACCAGGCCGCCGGCCGGTTGTACGCGTCTGGGCACACGCCTGGTACACGCCCGGGCACACGCCCGCAGGCGAACCACTTGAGGCGCCCGTATTTATACCTGTTTGAACGCTTTTCCTACGGGTACTCCGGCAGTGACCGCAGACCACAGCCGGCACAGGAGTGCCCAGGAGAGCCCATGACGAAGAAGACCGCGTTCGCGACCGTGAACCCGTACACCGGGGAGACCGTCGCCGAGTTCCCGTCGATCGAGGGTGTGGAGGTCGACCGGCTGGTCGAGCGGGCGGACCGGGCCTTCGCCGAGTGGCGGTCCAAGGACGTCACGGTGCGGGCGGCGGCCCTGGGCCGGGCCGCCGGACTGATGCGGGAGCGCAAGGAGCGGCTCGCCGGGCTGATGACCCTGGAGATGGGCAAGCTCATCGGCGAGGCGCGCGGCGAGGTGGATCTCGCGGCGTCGATCCTCCAGTACTACGCCGACGAGGGCCCGGGCTTCGCGGCTCCGGAGTCCCTGGACGTGGCGGAGGGCGAGGCATACCTCGTGCACGAGCCCCTGGGGGTGCTGCTCGGGGTGATGCCGTGGAACTTCCCGCTGTACCAGGTGGTGCGCTTCGCCGGTCCCAACCTGGTGCTCGGCAACACGATCCTGCTCAAGCACGCGGGGAACTGCCCGCAGTCGGCGCTCGCCCTGGAGGAGCTGTTCCGGGACGCGGAGCTGGCCGAGGGGGTCTACACGAACCTCTTCATCGGCCACGAGGAGATCGCCCGGCTCCTCGACAGCCCCCACGTGAAGGGCGCCTCGCTGACCGGCAGCGAGCGGGCGGGCGCGGCGCTCGCCGAGGCCGCCGGGCGCAACCTGAAGAAGAGCCTGCTGGAGCTGGGCGGCAGCGACCCCTTCGTGGTGCTGGACGCGGAGAACCTGGAGCGCACGGTCGGCGCCGCGGCGGCGGGCCGGCTCGGCAACACGGGGCAGAGCTGTGTGGCCTCGAAGCGGTTCATCGTGCTGGACGAGATCCACGACCGGTTCGTCGCCGGGCTGAAGGAGCGGTTCGCGCAGCTGCGGCCCGGTGATCCGGCGAACGAGGAGACCACTTTCGGGCCCCTCTCCTCGGAGCAGGCCGCCGCCGATCTCGCCGAGCAGGTCAAGGAGACGGTCGACCAGGGCGCCCACGTCGTCATCGGCGGCAACCGGATCGATCACCCGGGCGCCTTCGTGGAGCCCACGATCCTGACCGGGGTGACGCCGGGCATGCGGGCGTACGCGGAGGAGCTGTTCGGCCCGGTCGCGGTGGTCCACCGGGTCGCGGACGAGAACGAGGCGGTCGCGCTCGCCAACGACTCCGGCTTCGGCCTCGGCGGTTCGGTGTTCTGCGCGGACCTGGAGCGGGCCAAGCGGGTCGCGGAACGTATCGAGACCGGCATGGTGTGGATCAACCACCCGACCGGCACCCAGGCCGACCTGCCCTTCGGCGGGATCAAGCGCTCGGGGTACGGCCGGGAGCTGTCGCGCCTCGGGATGCGCGAGTTCGTGAACCAGAAGCTGGTCCGGGTCCTGTCCAACGACGCGGAGCTGCGCGGTATCGCGGGCTGAACGGGGGCGGGGGCACGGGTAAGGGGCGCCGACCAGGACCGGCGCCCCTTACCCGCGTGCCATGCACGTCCCGTCGACTCGATGCCGAGGACGCGCCGCGGCCTTTAGCCCAGTTCGTGCATCCAGCCGTGGGTGTCCTCGGCGGCACCGGACTGGAGGGCGAGCAGGGCCTCGCGCAGGCGCATCGTGACCGTGCCGGGGGTGCCGTCGCCCTGGGTCCATTCGCCGTTCGCCGACTTCACGGTGCCGACAGGGGTGATGACAGCGGCGGTGCCGCACGCGAAGACCTCGGTGAGCCGGCCGCTCTGCGTGTCGCGCTTCCAGTCCTCGGTGGAGATCCGGCCCTCCTCGGCCTCGTAGCCCAGTTCGCGGGCGAGGGTCAGGAGGGAGTCGCGCGTGATACCCGGGAGGAGGGAGCCGGTGAGCGAGGGGGTCACGATCTTGTCGCCGTACACGAAGTACAGGTTCATGCCGCCCATCTCCTCGACCCAGCGGTGCTCGACGGCGTCGAGCCACACGACCTGGTCGCAGCCCTTCTGCGCGGCCTCGGCCTGCGCGACGAGGGAGGCCGCGTAGTTCCCGCCGGTCTTGGCGGCGCCGGTGCCGCCCTTGACGGCGCGCACGTAGTCCTCGGAGAGCCACACCGAGACCGGCTGGACGCCGCCGGGGAAGTAGGCGCCGGCCGGGGAGGCGATGACCAGGAAGAGGTACTCGTTGGCCGGCTTGACCCCGAGCCCCACCTCCGTGGCGATCATGAAGGGGCGCAGGTAGAGGCTGGACTCGCCGTGCGCCGGGACCCACGCCTTGTCCTGCTTGACGAGGGCGTCGCAGGCCTCGACGAAGGTCTCCACCGGCAGCTCGGGCATCGCGAGGCGGCGCGCGGAGCGCTGGAAGCGTTCGGCGTTGGCCTCCGGGCGGAAGGTCGCGACGGAGCCGTCGGGACGCCGGTACGCCTTGAGCCCCTCGAAGATCGTCTGGGCGTAGTGCAGCGTCATGTTGGCCGGGTCCATCGAGAGCGGCGCGTAGGGGACGAGCTGCGCCTCGTGCCAGCCACGGCCCTCGGTCCACTTGATGGTCACCATGTGGTCGGTGAAGTGCCGGCCGAAACCGGGGGCGGTGAGGATCGCCTCCCGTTCCGCGTCGGACAAGGGGGTCGAGGTGGGCTTCAGCTCGATCGTGGGCGTCGTCATGGTGTGTCCTTCACCGGTCTGGGTTGTGACGGACCGCGCCCACGTGTGCACGTGGAGTACTAGGACGTCCAAGCATTCCCGTATATCGCGGCTCCGTCTCCGATTATCGCGCGGATGTGCGGGAGGCGGAATGCCGAGGGGGGTGGAGGGCGCGGTCCTGGGTCGATTCTGGTCGCACCCGGGGCCGCGTACGCGAGAAGCCGCCGGGTGCCCTTACCTGGGGACCCGGCGGCTTCGTTCGCTCGGTGGAGCGGGGAGCGGCGGCCGGGTCAGCCCGCTACTCGTACGGCGAGCGCGTCGCCGATCTGGTCCGTGGTGCGGGGCGAGCCGTCGCGGGCGGCGAGGTCGGCGGTGACCGCCTCCTCGACACGGACGGCCTCGGCGTCGAGGCCGAGGTGGCGCAGCAGGAGGGCGACCGAGAGGATCGTCGCGGTCGGGTCCGCCTTGCCCTGGCCCGCGATGTCCGGGGCGGAGCCGTGCACCGGCTCGAACATCGAGGGGAAGTCGCCCGTCGGGTTGACGTTGCCCGAGGCGGCCAGGCCGATGCCGCCGGTCACGGCGGCGGCGAGGTCGGTGAGGATGTCGCCGAAGAGGTTGTCGGTGACGATCACGTCGAAGCGCTCGGGCTGGGTGACGAAGAAGATCGTCGCGGCGTCCACGTGCAGGTAGTCCGTGGTGACGTCGGGGTACTCCTGGGCGACCCGGTCGAAGATGTTCTTCCAGAGGTGGCCCGCGTACACGAGGACGTTGTTCTTGTGCACCAGGGTCAGCTTCTTGCGCGGACGGGCCTGGGCACGCGCGAAGGCGTCCCGGACCACGCGCTCGACACCGAAGGCGGTGTTGACGCTGACCTCGGTGGCGACCTCGGCGGGGGTGCCGGTGCGCAGCGAGCCGCCGTTGCCGGTGTACGGGCCCTCGGTGCCCTCGCGCACGACGACGAAGTCGATGTCGGGGCGGCCGGCCAGCGGGCTCGCGGTGTTCGGGAAGAGCTTCGAGGGGCGCAGGTTGATGAAGTGCTCGAAGGCGAAGCGGAGCTTGAGCAGCAGACCGCGCTCCAGCACCCCGGAGGGCACGGAGGGGTCGCCGATCGCACCGAGCAGGATCGCGTCGTGCCCCTTCAGCGCCGCGAGTTCCGCGTCCGGGAGGGTCTCCCCCGTGCGGTGCCAGCGCCGGGCGCCGAGGTCGTACTCCTTGGTCTCCAGCTTGACGTCCTGCGGAAGGACCGCGTTCAGGACCTTGAGGCCCTGCGACACGACCTCCGGGCCGATTCCGTCACCGGGGATCACTGCGAGATTGATGGTGCGCGACATGCCCGGCACCCTACCCCTCGTCCCACTGCCTGACACGGCGCGTCCACCATACGGACACCTTGCCAGGAAGACGTGTAGCGGCCACCTACCCGTAAGGGTGCGGCCATCGCCGAGTGGGACGTTCCCCTCATGGACACTCCCCGTTTCGGTATCCCCGACCGGCTCGCCGCCCGTATGACGATGCCCGAGCAACACGAGTACCTGCGCCACAAGTTGAGCCGCCGCGGCGCGCTAAGGGCCGGCACGGTCACCGCCGGCACCCTCGCGGGCGTGGGGCTGCTCGGCGGCGCGGGTGCGAGCGCGGCGCCGCCGCAGGCTCCCGCCCGGACCCCGGACTTCCTGCCCGCCTCGCACTCCGGCGCCTCGCCGGTCGACGGTTCACTCGTCGCCCCGTTCGGGCGCCACCTGGCCTTCGGTGCCGATCCGAGGACGCAGATGACGGTGAGCTGGCAGGTGCCGCTGCCGGTGCGCAAGCCCTTCCTGCGGGTGGGGACCAGGCCGTGGGACCTGAGCCGGAAGATCGAGGCGGAGGTGCGCGCGCTGCACACCCCCTCACTGACCGCCAAGCTGCCGGCGGTGGACCAGTACTACCTGCACGTCTCGCTGGAGCACCTGCGCCCGGACACGACGTACTACTACGGGGTGGGCCACACCGGTTTCGACCCGGCCGACGCGCGCAACTACGGCACGGTGGGCACCTTCCGCACGGCGCCCGCCCGGCCGGGCTCCTTCACCTTCACGGCCTTCGGCGACCAGGGGGTGTCCTACGACGCGCTGGCCAACGACGCGGTGATCCTCGGCCAGAACCCCTCCTTCCACCTGCACGCGGGCGACATCTGCTACGCCGATTCGAGCGGTTCCGGGCAGAGCACGGACGCCTACGACGCGCGCGTGTGGGACCAGTTCCTCGCGCAGACCGAGTCGGTGGCCGCGCGGGTGCCGTGGATGGTGACGACCGGCAACCACGACATGGAGGCCTGGTACTCCCCGAACGGCTACGGCGGCCAGAACGCCCGCTGGACCCTGCCGGCCGGCGGCCTGGACGCGAAGAAGTCGCCGGGTGTCTACTCCTTCGTCTACGGCAACGTGGGCGTCGTCGCCCTCGACGCGAACGACGTGAGCCTGGAGATCAAGGCCAACACGGGATACACGGACGGGGCGCAGACCCGCTGGCTGGAAGGACGGCTCAAGGAGCTGCGGGCCCACCGCGACGTCGACTTCGTCGTGGTCTTCTTCCACCACTGCGCGTTCTCCACGACCAACGCCCACGCCTCGGACGGCGGGGTGCGCGACGCATGGGTGCCGCTGTTCGACAAGTACCGGGTGGATCTCGTGGTCAACGGCCACAACCACGTGTACGAGCGCACGGACGCGCTGCGCGGTGGTCAGGTCGCGCGCACCGTCCCGGTCGGCGAGTCGGTCAGCTCCACGCGCGACGGCATCGTGTACGTCACGGCGGGCGGGGCCGGGAAGGCGCTGTACGACTTCCCCGCACCCGACTCCTACGAGGGCCACGAGGCCCACGTGGACAGCGTCGACTCGTACCACTGGGGCGCCTCCGGCAAGGTCGAGGAGGCGGTCGAGTGGTCGCGGGTGCGCTACACGGGCTTCTCGTTCCTGGCGGTCGAGGTGACGGCGGGGGCCAGGCCCCGTCTGGAGGTCTCGGCGCTCGCCGAGACCGGTGAGCGGATCGACCACTTCACCATCACGCGCTGAGCCCGGCCCCAGCACGCGCCGACCGGCGGGCCGCCCGACCGCGACGCGGGCGGAAACAGGCCGGCCGGTCCGCGCGGGGCGGTCCGGCCGGCCACCGGCGGCTCCCGGTCCGGTACGTATATCAGTTCGACGGTCCCCCGCGGCAGGGTGCGTTGGTGTGCGGCAGGCGAGCGGCCGGGCGCGTCAGTGCCCGGTGACGCCGCCGTTGTCCCGGCGGTCGAGGGCGCGCTGGAGGGCGGCGGCGGCGTTCTTGCGCTCGGACTCGCTGCGGGTCGCGGAGCGGTGACGGACTCGGCGGACGGTCGTCTCTGCGGCCATGAGGATCGACTCCTTTGAGGTCCATGCCGTACGAAGCCATGTCGTACGGGCTGTACTGGGTGCGCTGACTGCCTCGGGCCAGGACGGGGACCGCTCGGGGCGGCCCGGGGTGGTCGAGGGGAGAGCTGGGGAGCGCCGCAAGGGGCGGGGACCCGGCCCGCAGGGTTCGCCTGCACGGGGGCCGAGGTACGCGTCCGCCTTCGCTGGATACAGCGAGAACAGTCCGGCTCCTACAAAAGTAGGCCAGGTTCCCTTCGCTGTCTCCACAATTACTCGGACTTCCTACTATCTGAGACGGCCTGCGGCGCACCCGCCCTCGGGGGGTGCGCCGCAGGCTCTCTCAGAACTGCGCGGGGTCCATGTCGGAGGCGGTGGTGTCCAGGCTCTCCAAGAGGTCGAACTTCGGCCCCGTGGCCGGCAGCTCGTGGCGGAAGAAGTAGCGGGCGGCCGCGCGCTTGCCCGCGTAGAAGTCGCCCGTGCGGCCGTCCGCCGCGAGGAGCTGTTCGACCCACATCCAGGCGATCACGACGTGGCCGACGGCCTCCAGGTAGACGGAGGCGTTGGCGAGCGCGGTATCGGGGTCGCCGTCGGCCCACAGCGCCGCGGTGACGCGCGCGACGCGGTCGGCGGCGTCCACGAGCCGCGCCCCGTACGCCGGGAGGTCGCCGCCCGCCGTCCGGGCCCGCGCGGCGCTCTCCCCGATCGCGCCGAGGAGCAGCCGCAGCGCCGCGCCGCCGCCGATCACCGCCTTGCGGCCGAGCAGGTCGAGGCCGTGGATGCCGTGGGTGCCCTCGTGGATGGGGTTGAGGCGGTTGTCCCGGTAGAACTGCTCGACGTCGTACTCGCGGGTGTAGCCGTAGCCGCCGTGCACCTGGATGGCGAGGCTGTTGGCGGTCAGGCACCACTGCGAGGGCCAGCTCTTGGCGATCGGGGTGAGGATGTCGAGCAGCAGTCCGGCGCGCTCGCGCTCGGCCCGGCCGGGGGCGGTGCGCTGTTCGTCGACGAGGCGGCCGCAGTACAGCGTCAGGGCGAGCGCCCCCTCGACGTACGCCTTCTGGGCGAGCAGCATCCGGCGCACGTCGGCGTGCGCGATGATCGGGACCTGCGGCGTGGCCGGGTCCTTCGCCCCGACGGGGCGGCCCTGGGGGCGGGCGCGGGCGTAGTCGAGCGCGTGCAGGTAGCCCGTGTAGCCGAGCGCGGTGGCGCCGAGGCCGACGCCGATCCTGGCCTCGTTCATCATGTGGAACATGTGGGCGAGGCCGCGGTTCTCCTCGCCCACGAGGTACCCGACGGCGCCCGGCTCGCCGCCGGGACGGTGCGCGCCCTCGCCGAAGTTGAGCAGGGTGTTGGTGGTGCCCCGGTAGCCCATCTTGTGGTTGAGCCCGGCGAGCACGACGTCGTTGCGCTCCCCCAGCGCCCCGTCCGTGCCCACGAGCCGCTTGGGCACGACGAACAGCGACAGGCCCTTCGTGCCCGCGGGGCCGCCCGGGGTGCGCGCGAGGACGAGGTGGACGATGTTCTCGGACAGCTCGTGGTCGCCGCCGGAGATCCACATCTTGTTGCCGAAGAGGCGGTACGTCCCGTCCGGGGCGCGTTCGGCGCGGGTGCGCACGTCCGCGAGCGAGGAGCCCGCCTGGGGTTCCGACAGGCACATGGTGCCGAACCAGCGGCCCTCCACCATCGGGCGGACGTAGGTGTCGATCTGCTCCTGGCTGCCGTGGGCGAGCAGCAGGTTGGCGTTGCCGACGGTGAGGAAGGGGTAGGCCGAGGTCGCGACGTTCGCCGCCTGGAACCACGCGAAGCACGCGTCGGTGACGACCCGGGGCAGTTGCATCCCGCCGACCTCCGCGTCCAGTCCCGCGCCGGTCAGCCCCGCCCGGGCGAAGACCTCCAGCGCCTCACCGACCTCGGGGATGATGTGCACCCGCTCGCCGTCGAAGCTCGGCTCCTGCGCGTCGTTCTTCTTGTTGTGCGGGGCGAAGTGGCGGGTCGCGATGGTCTCGCTCAGCTCCAGCACCGCGTCGAAGGTCTCCCGGTCGTGCTCGGCGTAGCGGGGCCGCTTCGTGAGCTCCTCGACCCGCAGCCATTCGTGCAGCAGGAAACCGAGGTCCCGGCGGGACAGCAGCAGGGAGTGTGCGCGGTCGTCCTTCTTCGGCATGGCGTCCCTCTCCTCCGGGCGGCGGCTCACGGGTGACCCCACCCTACAGGGCCATACTAAGCGGACGCTTAGACTCCTCGACAGGGGTGTGCGCGAGTAACCGGCCCGGTCCCACTGGGTAAGGAGCACGGCCGCCCCGTCACCACTTACTCAGTGAGCAGGTCTCCTCACAGTACGTCGCCGTCGCGCCAGTCGAAGAGCAGTCCGTGCCCCGGGTCCAGCACCTCGGGCGCGGCGCGCACCCAGGTGCTGCCCTCCTCGTCGGGCAGCGGGGTGAGCCCGGCCGGGCTCAGGGTCGCGAGCAGTCCGGGCCAGCGCTCCCAGCCGCGCGTCTCGTAGAGCGGCGCCCCGAGGCGGGAGGCGGACAGGGCACCGAGGTCGTAGCCGTCGTCGGCGATCCGCTCCAGTTCGGTCATGACCCGGGAGCCGAGGCCCCTGCGGCGCGCGTCGGCGCGGACGGCGACACCCTCGACGTACCCGACGCGCAGACAGCGCCCGTGGTGCAGGACCCGTCGCTGGACGACGCTGCCGTGCGCGACGAGGCCCCCGCCGTGGGTGATCAGCACGTGGAGTCCGCCGAGCGCGTGGGCCCAGTCCCGGTCGTCGAAGCGGCCCGGGAAGGCGGCGTCGAGCAGCGTCCGGACGCGGGACAGCTCTTGTTGCGTCAGGTCGGCGGTGTGCACGGTGCGTTGCTGGGTCACCCCGTACACCGTAGTCAGTGGGTACGGGGCGGGGTGGGCGCACCCGGGAACCGGGGGGGCGGAGCCGGGCGGCGGGCGGGCCGGCGCTGCCGGGGCCGCTCGTGGCGCGAGGAGAACAGCCGCTCTCCCGTCAGGTACTTCCTGTCGCACCTCGGCGGCCACGGTGTCAGCACCTCGCCGGCCCCGGCCGGCCACACGCGCCAGGCCGTCTCCTCGCGGCTCACGCCGAAGCGCAGTGTGCCGCACGTGCAGGCAGTACCGGCGCCGTACCCCGGCGGCAGGACGAACTTCCCGCACGGCTCCCGCTCCGCGATCGCCTCGGCCGCCACCGTACGCGGGCATGACACCGCCCCCGGCCGGTATGAGCACCGGGGCCGGGGGCGGGGGCAAGGGGACGGCCGGGCGCGGGGCCCGGCCGTCGAGGGGCTGGGGTCAGCCCATGTGCGGGTAGCCGTACTCGGTCGGCGACACCAGCGAGTCCTTGATGGCGCGGGTGAGCGTCCACCGCTGGAGGTTCTGCGGGGCCCCGGCCTTGTCGTTGGTGCCGGAGGCGCGGCCGCCGCCGAAGGGCTGCTGGCCGACGACGGCGCCGGTCGACTTGTCGTTGATGTAGAAGTTGCCCGCGGCGTAGCGCAGCTTCTCCATCGTGTGCGCGGCGGCCTGGCGGTCGTTCGCGATGACCGAGCCGGTGAGCGCGTAGTCGGAGACCGACTCCATCTGGTCGAGCATGGCGTCGTACTGGTCGTCCTCGTACACGTGGACGGCGAGGATCGGGCCGAAGTACTCGGTGGTGAAGACCTCGTTCTCGGGGTCGGTGCACTCGATGACGGTGGGCCGGACGAAGTAACCGACCGAGTCGTCATACGTGCCGCCGGCCACGATCGTGCAGGCCGGGTCGTTCTTGGCGCGGTCGATGGCGGCCTTGTTCTTGGCGAAGGACCGCTCGTCGATGACGGCGCCGAGGAAGTTCGACAGGTCGGTGACGTCGCCCATCGCGATGCCGTCGACCTCGGCCGCGAACTCCTCCTTGAACCCGTCGTTCCAGATCGAGGCCGGGACGTAGGCGCGCGAGGAGGCCGAGCACTTCTGGCCCTGGTACTCGAAGGAGCCGCGGGTCAGCGCGGTCTTGAGGACGGCGCGGTCGGCGCTCGGGTGGGCGACGACGAAGTCCTTGCCGCCGGTCTCGCCGACCAGACGCGGGTAGGTGCGGTAGTTCTCGATGTTGTTGCCGACCTCCTTCCACAGGTGCTGGAAGGTCTTGGTCGAGCCGGTGAAGTGGATGCCGGCGAGGTCGCGGTGCTTGAGGGCGACGTCGGAGACGGCGATGCCGTCGCCGGTGACGAGGTTGATGACGCCCTTGGGCAGTCCGGCCTCCTCCAGCAGCTCCATCATGAGCACGGCGGCGTGGGTCTGCGTCGGGGACGGCTTCCACACGACGACGTTGCCCATGAGGGCCGGGGCGGTCGGCAGGTTCGCGGCGATGGCCGTGAAGTTGAAGGGCGTGATCGCGTAGACGAAGCCCTCCAGCGGGCGGTGGTCCATGCGGTTCCACACGCCGGCGGAGTTGGCCGGGGGCTGCTCGGCGAGGATGCCGCGCGCGTAGTGCACGTTGAAGCGCCAGAAGTCGACCAGCTCGCACGGGGTGTCGATCTCGGCCTGCTGGGCGGTCTTGCCCTGGCCGAGCATCGTCGAGGCGGCGAGGGTCTCGCGCCACTTGCCGGAGAGCAGCTCGGCGGCGCGCAGGATGATCGCGGCGCGGTCGTCGAAGGAGGTCGCGCGCCAGCCGGGGGCGGCGGCGAGCGCGGCGTCCACGGCGTCCTGGGCGTCCTGCCGCGTCGCGGCGCGGCCGGTGCCGATGACCGACTTGTGGTTGTGGGGCTGGACGACCCGGAACTCCTCGCCGCCACCGAGGCGCTTGACGCCTGCGATGGTCATGGGGAGCTCGATCGGGTTCTCGGCCAGCTCCTTGAGCTTGGCTTCGAGGCGGGCCCGCTCGGGCGATCCGGGGGCGTAGCCGTGGACCGGCTCGTTGACCGGGGCGGGGACCTGGGTCACAGCGTCCATGGGTTCCGTGTCTCCTTGGGTCGTGGGGGCGGCGGGTTCGGGTTCGCCGGGGGCGGGGTGCGCGGTGCGGCGCGCGGCCGGGGGGCACCCCGGCGGTCGGGTCAGTTCTTGGTGACCATCGAGCGCAGGAAGAACAGCAGGTTGGCCGGCTTCTCGGCGAGGCGCCGCATGAAGTAGCCGTACCAGTCGGTGCCGTACGCGGTGTAGACCCGCATCCGGTGGCCCTCGGCGGCGAGCCGCAGGTGCTCCTGCGAGCGGATGCCGTAGAGCATCTGGAACTCGAAGTCGCCGGGCTTGCGTCCGGCGCGGTGGGCGAGGTCCTGGGCGATGGCGACGAGGCGCGGGTCGTGCGAGCCGACCATCGGGTAGCCCTCGCCCTCCATCAGGATGCGCAGGACGCGGACGTACGCCTTGTCGATCTCGGCCTTGTCCTGGTAGGCGACCGAGGCGGGCTCCTTGTAGGCGCCCTTGACGATGCGGACGCGGCTGCCCGCGGCGGCCAGCCTTCGCGCGTCCTCCTCGGTGCGGAAGAGGTACGCCTGGATGACGCAGCCGGTCTGCGGGAAGTCCTTCCGCAGCTCTTCGTGGATGGCAAACATCGAGTCGAGGGTCGTGTGGTCCTCTGCGTCCAGCGTAACCGTGGTGCCGATCGCGGCGGCGGCCTCGACGACGGGGCGGACGTGGGCGAGGGCCAGCTCGTGGCCGCCTTCCAGCGCCTGGCCGAACATGGAGAGCTTGACGGACATCTCGGCGCGGGTGCCCAGGCCGAGGGTCTTGAGGTGCTCGATGAGTTCGAGGTAGGCGTCGCGGGCGATGGTGGCCTGCTCGGGACGGGTGATGTCCTCACCCACGACGTCCATGGTGAGTTCGAGGCCCTTGGCGGCGGCGTCCACGATGATCGGGACGACCTGCTCGACCGACTCGCCGGGGATGAACCGGTTCACGACCGGCTTGGTGACGGGCGCGGCCGAAATCACGCGGCGCAGCTTGTCGCTGCGGGACGCGGCGAGGATCACAGGACCCAGCACGGGGACCTCCACGGACGAGTAGGAACACGCCTGACCCGGACGCGGTCTGCGGAAACGGGCGAGGGCGAGGACAGCCACTGCTGAATCTAGGGACGCGGCGCCCCCGCTGCCATCGACACCTGTCACGCATCCCCCGCACGCTTCTCAGACATCTGTATGAGAGCGCGCGACAATGGCGGGGTGAAGGCCGACTACCAGGAACTGATCGACGAGATCTCCGCGCTGCTCGGGGCCCCCGCGACGCTGGAGGACCGGGACTTCGGGCTGATCGCCTTCGGGGCGCACGACAGCGGCAGCGACGTGGACGAGTCGGCGCTCGACCCGGTCCGCACCCGGTCGATCCTGACCCGTACCTCCTCCTCCGCCGTCCGGGCCTGGTTCGAGGGCTTCGGCATCGCCCGGGCGACGGGGCCCGTGCGCATCCCGGCCGCCCCGGAGGCGGGGGTGCTGCGGGACCGCATCTGCCTGCCGGTGCGGCACCGCGGCGTCGCGTACGGCTACGTGTGGCTGCTGGACGGCGAGCAGGGGCCGACGGGGCCGCAGCTGGCCGCCGCGATGCAGGTCGCCGACCGCATCGGGACCCTCATGGCGGACGAGGCGACGGCGGAGGACGCCGCCACCCGCGAGTTCCGCCGGGTGATCACGACGGAGGCCGACTGGGAGCGGGACACGGCGCTCGCGGCGCTGCGCACGGCGCTCGGCCCGAACGCGGAGGACCTCTACACGGTGCTGTGCGTGGCGCCCTGGCCGGCCGAGGAGCCGCCGTCGGCGCGACGGGTGCCGGGGACCGCCGCCTCGTGCGTCCTGCCCACGGCTGGCGGCGGCCGCCGTCTCGCGCTGCTGGTACGGGTCCGTACGGGGCCCGGGGTGCCGGCTTCGGTACTGTCCGCGGCGGGCAAGCTCGCGACGGGCGCGGCGGCCGGGGTCGGGGCACCGCGCCGGGGACCGGCCGAGGTGCCCGAGCTGTGGCGGGAGGCCTCCGCGGCGGCCCGGGCGGCGGCCGCCGAACCGGAGCTGGGGCCGGTGGCGCAGTGGTCGGCGGTCGGGCCCTACCGGCTGCTGACGGCGCTGCCGCCGGGCGCCGCGCACGACCCGGTGCTGCGGGAGCTGCTGAGCCCCGCGCACGCCGAGCTGGCCCGCACCGCCGAGGTCTTCCTCGACCACGCGGGCCAGGCGGGCCGCACCGCCGCCGCCCTCGGCATCCACCGGCAGACCCTCTACTACCGGCTGTCGCGCGTCGAGCAGCTCACCGGCCTGGACCTGGACGACGGGGAGCACCGGCTGCTGCTGCACATGGGGGTGAAGGCGGCCCGGCTGTGAGGCGGTGCACGGCTCGCCTCACAGGCGGTGCACGGCTCGCCTCACAAGCGGTGCACGGCTCGCCTCACAGGCGGTGCACGGCTCGCCTCACAGGCGGTGCACGGCTCGCCTCACAGGCGGTGCAGCGGGGGGGTGTGCCCTGCGCCCCGTGGCATATGCCACGGGGCCACGCGCCAGACCCGCACGGCCGCTCAGCGGCCGCCGCGAGGGCTCGGAAGGCCTGGCGATCCCGGCCCTCGTGCCGCCGGCCGGGGCGCCCCGGTACCGGAGTGGGCGCGCCGCCCCCTCAGCCTCCCTCGGCCTTCCGCACGCCGTCGAGCACGCGGCGCAGGCCCTCCGTCAGCTGGTCGGCGGTGGTGGCCGATCCGGGGTCGAAGAGCCACTGGAGCATGAGCCCGTTGAGCACGGTCTGGTAGAAGCGCCCCTCGTACTCCGCGGCGTCTCTCGGCAGGGACTCCTCCAGCAGGTCGGTGAAGGGCGGGACCAGTCCGCTGCGGCCCTGCGCCTGAGCGGCGACCAGGACCTCGCGGGCCTGCGGCATCCGGTCGCCGACCAGGAGGAACTCGAAGGAGAGCAGCCAGACGGCGCGGGCCTCGGGGAAGTCGTCGAGGACCTTCGCCCAGACCGCGCGGAAGCGCTCCAGGGAGCCGGGGGACGTCTCCCCGTCCGGCGTGTCGGCGACCGGGGCCCGCAGGTCCATCTTCTCGATGAGTGCGACGTACGCCTGGGCGAGCAGCGCGTCCTTGGAGCCGTAGTGGTAGCCGATCGAGGCCAGATTGGTGCCCGACTCCTTCACGACGTCGCGCGCGGTGGTGCGCGCGAAGCCCTTGGCCAGCAGGCAGCGCTGAGCCCCGTCCAGCAGATCCTCACGGTGTCCCATGCCACCGAGCCTAGCCGCTCACTGACGCCTGTCCCAGACGCACGTATTAAACAAGCGTCATAGACAGTCGTTTAATACATGCGTACAGTCCTCGCCATGGCAGCTGACAACGCACCTGAGACGGCACCTGACACCTCAACCACCGCGCCCCGCGCCGGGCGTCGCGAATGGGCCGCCCTCGGCGTCCTGATGCTTGCTCTCCTCCTGGTCTCGATGGACGCCTCCGTCCTGTTCTTCGCGATCCCCGCGATCAACGCGGACCTGGCCCCGTCCGGCACCGAACAGCTGTGGATCTTCGACATCTACGGCTTCGTCCTGGCCGGTCTGCTCATGACGATGGGCGCGCTCGGCGACCGGATCGGCCGGCGCCGTCTGCTGATGTGCGGGGCCGCCGCCTTCGGTGCCGCCTCGGTGGCGGCGGCGTACGCGAACAGCCCGGAGATGCTGATCGCGGCGCGCGCCGTCCTCGGCATCGGCGGGGCCACCCTGATGCCCTCGACGATGGGCCTGATCCGGGCGATCTTCCAGGACGGGAAGCAGCGCGCCCAGGCCATCGGGATCTGGAGCACCGTCATGACCAGCGGTATCGCGCTGGGCTCGGTGGCCAGCGGGGTACTCGTCCAGCACTTCTGGTGGGGTTCGGTCTTCCTCGTGAACCTGCCCGCGATGGTGCTGCTGCTCGCCCTGGCCCCGTTCCTCATCCCCGAGTACCGCACTCCGGGGCGGGGCGGGTTCGACCTGCTGAGCGTCCCGCTGTCGCTGGCCGCCGTCCTCCCGCTCGTCTACGCGCTGAAGGAGATCCCCTCCGAGGGCGTGCACGCGCGGTACCTCGCGGCTCTCTTCCTCGGCCTGGGGTGCGCGGTGTTCTTCGTACGGCGCCAGCGCCGGGTCGCGCACCCCATGCTGCCGCCCGTGCTGTTCCGGGCGCGCGGCTACCGCCCCGCCGCCGTCCTCGCGACCCTCGCGACCTTCGGCATGATGGGCTCGGCCTTCTTCACGACGCAGTACCTTCAGTCGGTGCTGGGCAACAGCGCGCTGGCGGCGGCGCTGTGGAGCCTCGCGCCCTCGGTGCCCATCGCGCTGACCGCCCCGGCGGTGACCGCGCTCGTGCAGCGCGGGGTGGCCCGGGCGCACGTCGTCACCGGCGGGTTCCTGCTCGCGGCGGGCGGCTACGTCGTCCTCGCCCTGCCCGGCACCGACGCGCTCGCCCTCGTACTGACCGGTGCCGCCCTGCTCGCGATGGGCGCGGTCACCGTCCTGTCGCAGCTCATGGACCTCGCGATGGGCTCCGTCCCGGTCGAACGGGCCGGTTCGGCCTCGGCGCTGCTGGAGACGGGGCAGGAGTTCGGCGGGGCGCTGGGGCTCGCGACGCTCGGCTCGATCGCCACCGCGCTGTACCGCGACCGGATCTCGGAAGCACTCCCCCACGCCCCGGCCGAGGCGCACGAGACGCTGGGCGGAGCGCTGGCCGTGGCGGGCCGGCTGCCCGGTGCGGAGGCCGGAGAGCTGCTGAGCACCGCGCGGGAGGCGTTCGTGTCCGGGATGCACGCGGCGGCCCTGGCCTGCGTCGCGCTGTTCCTCGTGTGCGCCGCCGGAGCGGCGCTCGCCCTGCGCGGCCGGTCCGGGGAGACCGCCCCGGCCGTCACCGCCCCGGACACCGCCCCCACCGTGGTGGAGAGCGCGACGGCCCGCCTCCCGTAACGGGAGACGGGCCGGGCAGGGCCGTGACGTGGGTGAAGGGTCCCGGGCCGGGGCCGTTCACCCACGTCGACGCGTCAGGTCAGGTCCACGGCGCGCGCCGAGGTGGCCCCGATCTCCTGAGCCACCTCGGTGAGGGCGGCGGGGGTCACCGAGTCGTCGACGGTGAGGACGGCGAGGGCCTCTCCGCCCTCCTCGGCGCGGGAGACCTGCATACCGGCGATGTTGATGCCCGCCTCGCCGAACACGCGGCCCACGGTGCCGACGACACCGGGACGGTCCGCGTAGCGCAGCACCACCATGTGGTCCGCGAGCGCGAGGTCCACGGTGTGCTCGCCGATGGCGACGATCTTCTGGAGGTTCTTCGGTCCGGCCAGCGTGCCGGAGACCGCGACCTCCTCGCCGCCCCCGAGCGTGCCGCGCACCGTCACCACGTTGCGGTGGTCGGGCGACTCGCTGCTCGTGGTCAGCCGCACCTCGACGCCGCGCTCCTGCGCGAACAGCGGGGCGTTGACGTAGCTGACGGTCTCGGCGACGACGTCCTCGAACACGCCCTTGAGCGCGGAGAGTTCGAGCACCTTGACATCGTGCTGGGTGATCTCCCCGCACACCTCGACGTCGAGCCGCACGGCGACCTCTCCGGCGAGCGCGGTGAAGATGCGGCCGAGCCGCTCGGCGAGCGGCAGGCCGGGCTTGACGTCCTCGGCGATGACGCCGCCCTGGACGTTGACGGCGTCCGGCACCAGTTCACCCGCGAGCGCGAGCCGCACCGAACGGGCGACGGCGATACCGGCCTTCTCCTGCGCCTCGTCGGTCGAGGCGCCGAGGTGCGGGGTGCACACGACCTGGTCGAACTGGAACAGCGGGGAGTCGGTGCACGGCTCCTTCGCGTAGACGTCCAGACCGGCGCCCGCGACGCGGCCCTCCTTGAGGGCGGAGGCGAGGGCCTCCTCGTCGACGATGCCGCCGCGCGCGGCGTTCACGATGCGCACCGAGGGCTTGACCTTGTGCAGTGCCTCGTCGCCGATGAGGCCGACCGTCTCGGGGGTCTTCGGGAGGTGCACGGTGATGAAGTCCGCGACCTCAAGCAGCTCGTCCAGGCTCAGCAGCTTGACGCCCATCTGTGCGGCGCGGGCCGGCTGCACATAGGGGTCGTAGGCGACGAGCTTCATGCCGAAGGCCGACATGCGCTGCGCGACGAGCACGCCGATGCGGCCGAGGCCGACGACGCCGAGGGTCTTCTCGGCCAGCTCCACGCCGGTGTACTTGGACCGCTTCCACTCGCCGTTCTTCAGCGCCTGGCTCGCCTGCGGGATGTTGCGGGCGGTGGCGACGAGAAGTCCGCAGGCCAGTTCGGCGGCGGTCACGATGTTGGACGTCGGCGCGTTGACGACCATCACACCGGCCTTGGTGGCGGCGGAGACGTCCACGTTGTCGAGCCCGACGCCCGCGCGGGCGACGACCTTGAGCTTGTTCGCGGCGGCGACGGCCTCGGCGTCGACCTTGGTCGCGGAGCGGATCAGGATCGCGTCGACGTCGGCGATCGCGGGCAGCAGCTCGGCCCGGTCGGCGCCGTTGCAGTGGCGGATCTCGAAATCGGGTCCGAGGGCGTCGACGGTGGCCGGCGACAGCTCCTCGGCGATGAGTACGACCGGCTTGTCTTGCGTGTGCGCGCTCACGTGTGTCCTCACATGTCCAGTGCGGACGGCCGTCCCGACGGCCGCAGGCGGTGGAGGGGTTCTGGCCGCGTGGAAGACGCACGACACTGTGGGCCTGACGCGTATGTTCTGAGCAGTGTAGTGCTGCGCCGACCCGCTGATTCCTCCTGTGCGGAGGGTTCACTCGTTCGGGATTGGACCCCTTGTCCCATGACAGGACCAGGATGTCGTCCAGGAGCGGCCGGGGCGCCGACAGCGTCTCTACGGGGCGTTTTGGGCGGAGTTGACACGGCGGGGGCCGGGCGCGCGGCGGTGCGGTCGCGCGCCCGGCATCCCCTCAGGCGGCTCAGACCTCGTCGTCGACCCAGCTCATGAGCTTGCGCAGCTCCTTGCCGGTGGTCTCCAGCAGGTGGTCCTCGTCGGCCTTCTTGTACTCGTTGTACTTCGGCAGGCCCGACTCGTACTCCGACATCCAGTTCTTGGCGAAGGTGCCGTCCTGGATGTCGCCGAGGATCTTCTTCATCTCGGCCTTGGTGTGGTCGGTGATGATGCGCGGACCGGAGACGTAGTCGCCCCACTCGGCGGTCTCGGAGATCGACCAGCGCATCTTCTCCAGGCCGCCCTCGTACATGAGGTCGACGATGAGCTTCAGCTCGTGCAGGCACTCGAAGTAGGCGATCTCCGGCTGGTAACCGGCCTCGACCAGCGTCTCGAAGCCGGCCTTGACCAGGGCGGAGGTGCCGCCGCACAGCACGGCCTGCTCACCGAACAGGTCGGTCTCGGTCTCCTCGGTGAAGGTCGTCTTGATGACGCCCGCGCGGGTGCCGCCGATGCCCTTGGCGTACGACAGCGCCAGCTCGAAGGCCTTGCCGGTGGCGTCCTGCTCGACGGCCGCGATGCACGGGACGCCGCGACCCTCCTCGTACTGGCGGCGCACCAGGTGGCCGGGGCCCTTCGGGGCGACCATGCACACGTCGACGCCGGCCGGCGGCTGGACGAAGCCGAAGCGGATGTTGAAGCCGTGGCCGAAGAACAGGGCGTCGCCGTCCTTGAGGTTGTCCTTGACGGACTCCTCGTAGACCTTGCCCTGGATCGGGTCCGGCACCAGGATCATGATCACGTCGGCCCACGCGGAGGCCTCGGCCGGGGTGAGGACCTTCAGGCCCTGCTCCTCCGCCTTGGCCTTCGACTTGGAGCCCTCGTGCAGACCGACACGCACCTCGACGCCCGAGTCGCGCAGCGACAGCGCGTGGGCGTGGCCCTGGCTGCCGTAACCGAGAACCGCGACCTTGCGGCCCTGGATGATGGACAGGTCGGCATTGTCGTCGTAGAACAGCTCGGCCACTGGTTTATCTCCTTGTGTACAGATGTTGCGTCCCACCGTACGGCGGGGGACGACGCGTTCGTTCTCAGGTCTCGCCATACGAACGGTCCCGGGGACGGTGCGCGGGCGAGACGGGTGGTGCGAAGGAGTCCGTGCGCGGGTCGCGCGCGCGGTGACGTCCCGGTGCGGCGGGGGCCGGCGGCGCGCCTTGGTGCGGGCGCCGCCGGACGGGGCCGCGGATCAGGCGCTGCGGTCCAGGGCGCGCAGCGAGCGGTCCGTGATGGACCGGCCGCCGCGGCCGACGGCGATGGTGCCGGACTGCACGAGTTCCTTGATGCCGAAGGGTTCGAGCATCTTGAGCATGGCCTCCAGCTTGTCGCTGGACCCGGTGGCCTCGACGGTGACGGCGTCCGGGGAGACGTCCACGGTCTTCGCGCGGAAGAGCTGGACGATCTCGACGATCTGCGAACGGGTCTCGTTGTCCGCGCGGACCTTCACCAGGACCAGTTCGCGCTGGATCGCGGAGCCGGGTTCCAGCTCGACGATCTTCAGGACGTTGACCAGCTTGTTGAGCTGCTTGGTGACCTGCTCAAGGGGCAGGTCCTCGACATTCACCACGATGGTGATGCGGGAGATGTCGGGGTGTTCGGTGGTGCCGACCGCGAGCGAGTCGATGTTGAAGCCGCGGCGGGAGAAGAGGGCGGTGATCCGGGCGAGGACACCGGGCTTGTTCTCCACCAGGACGGAGAGCGTGTGCTTGGACATGGGTGGGTCTCTTTCTTCGCTCGTCCGTCGTCAGTCGTCTGCGCCGTCGCCGAAGTCGGGGCGCAGCCCGAGGGCGGCCATGACCTCGTCGTTGGAGGTGCCGGCGGCGACCATCGGCCAGACCATCGCGTCCTGGTGGACGATGAAGTCCACGACGACGGGGCGGTCGTTGACCGAGTTCGCCTTGGCGATGACGGCGTCCAGCTCGGCGGGGTCCTCGCAGCGCAGCGCGACGCAGCCCATGGCCTCGGCGAGCTTGACGAAGTCGGGGACCCGGGTGCCCGCGGGGCGGTCCTCGGGCGCGGTGTCGGGCCCGGCGGACAGCACGGTGTTCGAGTAGCGCTGGTTGTAGAACAGCGTCTGCCACTGGCGGACCATGCCGAGGGCGCCGTTGTTGATGATGGCGACCTTGATCGGGATGTTGTTGAGGGCGCAGGTGGTCAGTTCCTGGTTGGTCATCTGGAAGCAGCCGTCGCCGTCGACGGCCCACACCGTCTGTCCGGGCCGGCCCGCCTTGGCTCCCATCGCGGCGGGCACCGCGTAGCCCATGGTTCCGGCGCCGCCCGAGTTCAGCCAGTGGGCGGGCTTCTCGTACTTGATGAAGTGGGCCGCCCACATCTGGTGCTGCCCCACGCCGGCCGCGAAGATCGTGTCCTCCGGGGCGAGGGCGCCGATCCGCTCGATGACCTGCTGCGGCGAGAGCACGCCCTCGGTGGGCTTCTCGTAGCCGAGCGGATAGGTGTCGCGCCAGCGGTTGAGGTCCGTCCACCACTGGGTGTAGTCGCCGACGTGACCGGCGGCGTGCTCGGCCTGGACGGCCTGGACGAGGTCGGCGATGACCTCGCGGGCGTCGCCCACGATGGGCACGTCCGCGAGGCGGTTCTTGCCGATCTCGGCGGGGTCGACGTCGGCGTGCACGACCTTCGCGAAGGGCGCGAAGCTGTCGAGCTTGCCGGTGACGCGGTCGTCGAAACGGGCGCCGAGGGCGACGATCAGGTCGGACTTCTGCAGGGCGGTGACGGCGGTGACGCTGCCGTGCATCCCGGGCATGCCGACGTGCAGCGGGTGGCTGTCGGGGAAGGCGCCCAGGGCCATCAGCGTGGTGGTGACGGGGGCGCCGGTCAGCTCGGCGAGCACCTTGAGTTCGGCGGTGGCCCCGGCCTTGACGACGCCACCCCCGACGTAGAGGACGGGGCGCTTGGCGGCGGCGATCAGCCGGGCGGCCTCGCGGATCTGCTTGGCGTGCGGCTTGGTGACGGGCCGGTAGCCGGGCAGGTCCAGGACGGGCGGCCAGCTGAAGGTGGTGTCGGCCTGCAGCGCGTCCTTGGCGATGTCGACGAGGACCGGTCCCGGGCGTCCGGTCGAGGCGATGTGGAAGGCCTCGGCGATGGTCCGGGGGATGTCGGCGGGGTCGGTGATCAGGAAGTTGTGCTTTGTGATCGGCATGGTGATGCCGACGATGTCCGCTTCCTGGAAGGCGTCCGTGCCGATGGCCTTGGAGGCGACCTGTCCGGTGATCGCGACGATCGGCACCGAGTCCATGTTGGCGTCCGCGATCGGGGTGACGAGGTTGGTCGCCCCCGGTCCCGACGTCGCCATGCAGACCCCGACCTTGCCGGTGGCCTGCGCGTATCCGGTGGCCGCGTGTCCGGCGCCCTGCTCGTGGCGGACGAGGACGTGACGGACCCGGGTGGAGTCCATCATCGGGTCGTAGGCGGGGAGGATCGCTCCGCCGGGAATACCGAATACCGTGTCGGCGCCGACCTCTTCAAGAGAACGGATGAGGGACTGCGCACCCGTGACGTGCTCGACGGTCGCGGACTGCTGTCCGCCGGAACGGGGCCGCGGCTGCGGGTGATGGGCCCCGGTGGCCTGCTCGGTCATCGGCATTCTCTTCTCGATGCTGAGGGTTTTTTCGACGGTTTCGCGTGGTATTCCGGGCTGTCACTCAGGCCGCCGGAGGGCGTCTGTGCAACAAAAAACCCCTCGTGCCGGGAGGCAGGCGAGGGGAGCGCGTCGGGTGTGGTGGCCGGGACGGTACGTCTCCGGCTTCAGCCGACGCGCTTTCCAAGTACGAGAATTCGGGTGCGCATGGCCTTGACCCTCCTCCCGTGCTGTGGTGACTGTCAAGTCGGTGGGACGGGAGTCTCATGATGTGAACCGTCCGCCGGGGTGCCGGCACAGCCCTCCAGCACCTCGTCGTGGCTGGTGGAAGCGGGTACGGGGGCGGGGATCAGCCCGCCGGTTCCCTCGCCCGGCCCCGGGCCGTCCTCGTGTGCGGCGCCGTGGGCGAGATCGGCGAGGCGCGTGGCGGGTTCGTGCCGCGCGGGGCCCTCCGGGAGCCGTACGGGGGGATCGGCGTGGGCCTCCGGGGGGTCGCCGCGCAGCGGCTGGGCAGGGAAGCCGCCCGGCCCCGTACGGCGGACCGGGAGGCAGCCGCGTGCCCCACGCCCGCGCGCCGCGGCACCGGAGGCGGCCAGTACGGGCTCCTCGGCCTCCTGGGCGCCGGGCAGCGGGTAGTGACCGAGGGAGAGGGCGCGACGCAGCCGGTACTCGTCGAGCGGGCCGGAGAAGGCCATGCCCTGCCCGTGCGTGCAGCCGAGCGCGCGCAGCACGGTGACCTGTTCCGGCCGGTCGACGCCGTCGGCGAAGGTGTAGAGCCCGAGGTCGGTGGCGATCTTGAGCAGACCGGCGGTGATCTTGTACTGCCGGGCCGACTCGACCACCCCCTCGGTGAGCGAGCGGTCCAGTTTCAGGGCGTCCAGCGGGAGCCGGCGCAGGGCGGTGATCATGGCGTGGCCCTGGGCGAAGCCGTCCAGCCCGATGCGTACGCCGAGCCGGCGCAGCGCGTTGAGCCTGCGTTCCAGCTCGTCCAGGGGGACGCGGGGGTCGTCCACGACCAGTTCGATCTGGAGCGCCCCGGAGGGCAGTCCGTGCCGGGTGAGCAGGGCCTCGACGGAGCCGAGGGGGGCGGCCCGGTCGAGCAGTCGCTGCGCGCTGATGCGCACGGACACGGGCACCGTGTGCCCTTCCGCGCGCCGGTCGGCGGCCTGGGCGACGGCCTCTTCGAGCAGCCAGCGGCCCAGCGCCCCGGTGCGTTCGCCGCCGTCCTGGGAGGAGCGCAGGAACTCGGCGGGGGTGAACAGGATGCCCTGGGCGGAGCGCCAGCGGGCCTGCGCGGTGACGCAGATGACGCGCCCGGTGCTCAGGCACACGCCCGGCTGGTGGAGGAGGGAGAACTCGCCCTCGTTCAGGGCGGTGCGCAGACGCCCGGCGAGGTGGGTGCGGCGGGCGACCTCGGCCTGCATCTGCGGGACGTACAGCTCGACGCGGTCCTTGCCCGCCGCCTTGGCCCGGTACATCGCGAGGTCGGCGTTGCGCAGCAGCTCCCCCGCGCCGAGGCCCGCTTCGGCGAAGGCCACCCCGATCGAGGCGGCCACCCGCACGTCGTGCCCGTCGATGCGGTACGGCTGGGAGAGCGCGAGCCGCAGCCGCTCGGCGAGCTCCTTGATCTGCCGCTCGCGGCCGGTCCGGTCCGGGGAGCCGTCACCGAGGATGAGTGCCGCGAACTCGTCGCCGCCGAGGCGGGCGGCGGTGTCTCCCGAGCGCACCGACTCGTGGAGTCTGCGGGCGGCCTGCACGAGGAGTTCGTCCCCGGCCTGGTGGCCGATGGTGTCGTTGACGCTCTTGAACCCGTCGAGGTCGATGAAGAGCACCGCGATGCCCCGGTCGCCGGTGCGCCGCCCCATGAGGGCCTGGCGCACCCGGCGGGTGAACAGCGCCCGGTTGGGCAGGTCGGTGAGCGGGTCGTGCTCGGCGTTGTGCTGGAGCTGGGCCTGCAGCCGGACCCGTTCGGTGACGTCGCGGCTGTTGAAGATGAGGCCGCCGTGCAGCCGGTTGACGGTGGACTCGACGTTGAGCCAGTCCCCGCGGCCGGACCTGAAGCGGCACTCGATGCGGGTGGTGGGCTCGCGGGCCGGGTCCGTGGCGAGGAAGCGGCGCACCTCGTGGACGACGAGGCCGCGATCGTCCGGGTGGATGAGGGAGGTCAGTTCGCGGCCCACCATGTCCTGCGGCTCGCGCCCGTAGACGCCGGAGGCGGCGGGGCTGACGTAGCGCAGCGTCCCGGTGGGCGCGGCGATCATGATGACGTCGCTGGAGCCCTGGACCAGGGACCTGAAGTGGTTCTCCTTGTGCGCCAGTTCCTGGGTGAGCGAGATGTTGTCGACGAGCATGATCCCCTGGCGCAGGACGAGCGCGAGCACCACGGTGCAGGCGGTGAACAGCACGACGCGGTCCACGCTGCGGTCGCTGACCGCGTTGTACAGGATGCCGAGGGTGCACACGGCCGCCGCGAGGTACGGGGTGAGCGCCGCGAGGGAGCCGGTGATCTGCCGGGGCCCGGCCGGCAGCGGGAAGCCCGCGGGCTCGGGCGGGGCCGCGCCCTCCTCGGGGCCGGTGGCGCGCCGGCCGCGCGTGACGGCGACCCACGGGGCGTAGGCGAGCAGGAGGGAACCGGCGAACCAGCCCGCGTCGAGGAGTTGTCCCGAGCGGTAGGAGTCGCGCAGCAGCGGCGAGGTGAACAGCGCGTCGCACAGCACGGTGAGGGCGAGGGCGCCGACGGCGGTGTTGATCGCGGAGCGGCCCGCGGCGGAGCGTTTGAAGTGCAGCGCGAGCACCATGCTGACCAGGGCGATGTCCAGCAGGGGGTAGGCGAGCGAGAGGGCGGCGCGCGGGACGCTCTCGCCCCGGAACTGGGTGGTGTGGGCGAGCGCGAGACTCCAGGAGAGGGTCAGCAGGGAACCGCCGATGAGCCAGGAGTCGAGGGCGAGGCAGGCCCAGCCGGCCCGGGTGACGGGGCGTTTGGCGAGGACCAGCAGACCGACGATGGCGGGCGGCGCGAAGAGCAGGAAGAAGACGTCGGCGAGGCTCGGCGCGGGCACCGGCCGGGCGAGCACCACCTCGTACCAGCCCCACACGCCGTTGCCGAGGGCGGCCATGGCCGAGGAGAACGAGAACAGCACCCAGGCCGGGCGGAACCGGGTGCTGCGCCTGCGGCTGTAGAGGAGGCAGGAGACGGAGGCCGCCGCGGCGGCGGCGCTGAGGCCGAAGTCGCCCATGAACATGGCGAAGCGCGAGGAGCCCCAGCCGAGGGCGGCCCCCAGCGCGTACCCGCCGCACACGAGGGCCAGGACCAGCTGGCCGAGGAGGGCCCCGCCGGGTGTCCGGCGGCGGAGCGGACCGAGCCCCGGGGCGCTCACCGGACCGCCCCCTCGAACTCCTCGGACCCCTCGGGCCGCAGGAACGGGGCGGCGGGCGCGGGGCCGGCGTCCGTCGTGCGGTGCCGGGCGGTCCGGCCGGGAGGGCGGCCCGGTACGGGGCGCCGGGTGAGGGGCCGGCCGGGCGCCGGTCCGCCCGGGGCGGCCGAGCGACCCGCGTCCGCCCGTTCGGGGGCGCCGTGGGGCGCCGTGGCCGGGGGCCGGTGGCGTACGGCCCGCAGGCGGGAGGACCCGTGCCGTGCGGTTCCGGGGCCGCATTCACCCCGCTGCTGTGTCGGTCGGCCGCGCATCGCCCGTCGCCCCCTCGGTTCCTTCGAGTGCTTCGCCCCGGCCGGCCGGCGTCCCTCCGGCGGCCCGTCCCCGGCGCCGTCACCGTGCGCGACGTCGCTCCTGCGGGGACGATACACCAGGATTGTCACTCAGGGACATAGTCTCTCTACTCTCTGTGACAATCCTCCGGGTCCGGGCCCGCTCCCGCCGGGGGCGTGCGGGCCTCGTCGCCCCGGGCGTGGGCGGGCGTCCTCAGCGGGGGTTCACCGGTCGTCCTCACCCGTGGTCAGGACGACGTTGTGGGGCTGTTCGCCGGTTGCGAAGCGGGTGAGCTGCCGGGCGAGCAGCCGCTTGGCCCGAGGTTCGAAGGCCGAGGTCGGGCCCCCGACGTGCGGGGTGATGAGCACTCCGGGAGCGTGCCACAGCGGGTGACCGGCGGGCAGTGGTTCGGGGTCGGTCACGTCGAGGGCGGCGGTGAGGCGTCCGGACTCCAGTTCGGTGAGCAGCGCCCCGGTGTCGACGACGGGGCCGCGCGCCACGTTGACCAGGAGCGCCCCGTCCTTGAGGGCGGCCAGGAACCCGGCGTCCACGAGGTGCCGGGTGGCGTCGGTGAGCGGCGTGCAGAGGATCACCACGTCGGCCTGCGGCAGCAGTGCGGGCAGTTCGGAAAGCGGTTGCACGGGGCCGCGCTCCGCCGCGCGAGCGGAGCGTGCGACGCGCAGGACCCGCGCGCACTCGAAGGGCACGAGCCGGTCCTCGACGGCCGCGCCGATCGATCCGTAGCCGACGATGAGCACGGTCTTGTCGGCGAGCGCCGGGTGGAAGCCGGAGCGCCACCGCTCGGCCCGCTGCCCCTCGACGAAGCCGGGGATGCCGCGCAGGGAGGCGAGGGTGAGGGTGAGGGCCAGTTCGGCGGTGCTCGCCTCGTGCACGCCGCGCGCGTTGCACAGCAGGACGCCGGGGTGCAGCCCGTCGAGTCCGGGCGCGACGTTGTCGGTGCCCGCGGAGAGGGTCTGCACGACGCGTACGGAACTCATGTGCGGCAGCGGCCGCACCGCGACGTCGCCGCCCCTCATGTAGGGGACGACGTAGAAGGCGCACCGGGCCGGGTCGCCGGGGAACTCCTCCTCCCCGTCCCAGAAGAGGTAGTTCAGTCCGGCCTGTGCGGGGTCGGGCAGTCCGGGGATCTCGTGCGCGCGGTAGGGAAGCCATACGTCGTCTGTCATGGTCAGGAGGTTATGACCCGCCGCGCGGAGCGGAACGGGGCGGGGGCGGTGGCCGGGACGGGGCGGGCCGCGCGGGGCCGCCTCGCCGGAGGCGGGCGCGGGGGCGGGCGGCCCAGAGGTTAATTTGGTGCGCGGACGGCGCGGCGGGAGGACGGACCAGGTGGAGCGCAGGACAGTCGGCTCCGCGGCTCTTGAGGTGGGCGCGGTCGGCCTCGGCTGCGCGCCGATGAGCTGGGCCTACACCCGCTCGCAGCAGCGTGGCGAGGAGTCGGTGCGGGCGGTGCGGGCGGCCCTCGACCATGGCAGCACCCTGCTGGACACGGCCGACATGTACGGCCCGTTCACCAATGAGCTGCTGCTGGGGCGGGCGCTGGGCGCGCGGCGTCAGGAGGCTTTTCTGGCCACGAAGTGCGGGCTGCTGGTGGGTGAGCAGCATCTCGTCACCAACGGCAGGCCGGGGTACGTACGGCGGGCCTGCGACGCCTCGCTGCGGCGGTTGCAGACCGAGGTGATCGACCTGTACCAGTTGCACCGTCCCGATCCGGAGGTCCCGGTGGAGGAGACCTGGGGGGCGATGGCCGAGCTGGTCGCGGCGGGCAAGGTCAGGGCGCTGGGCCTGTGCGCCTTCAACCCGCAGTCCGCGCGGCGGCTGCCGGCCCCGCGCCGCTCCCCCGCCCGGGAGCGGGTGGCGGCGGGCGCGCGGGGCGGTGCGCGTCCGGGCCCGCCCCTCCCCGTCGAGGACCCGTACGCGGCGACGGTGCGTCAGCTGGAGCGTGTGCAGCAGGTGTTCCCGGTCAGCGCGGTGCAGGCGGAGCTGTCCGTGTGGTCGCCGGAGGCGCTGGCCCGTCTGGTGCCGTGGTGCGCGGCGCGCGACGTCGGTTTCCTCGCGGCGATGCCGCTCGGCAGCGGCTATCTGACGGGCACGCTGACGCCCGGTCAGGGGTTCGAGCCGGAGGACGTACGCGCGCGGCATCCTCGGTTCACGGCGGAGATGATGGCCGCGAACCAGCCGGTGGTGGCGGGGCTGCGGCGGGTCGCGCAGCGGCACGGCGCGACGGTGGCGCAGGTCGCGCTGGCCTGGGTGCTGAGCCGGGACCACCGGATCGTCGCGCTCGCGGGGACGAAGCGGGCCCGGTGGGCCGCGGAGAACGCGGCGGCGGCAGGGCTGCGGCTGACGGAGGAGGACCTGGCCGAGATCGCGTGTCTGCCGCGCGCCAGGGGCTCCTGGGACTGAGGGTGGGCCGGGACGGTCCGCGAGGCGTCCCGGGCCGCCGGAGGGGAACCTTGAGGGGGTTCGGTGTATCTCAGGGGGGCCGGTGTGTCGCCCCGGTGCAGCGACGACGGTCCGCCCGGGCCGTCGCGACCGCGAGGGAAGGACCGCTTGATGCGAGGCAGAGCCGTGGCCGCCGTACTGGCCGCAGCGGGAGTGCTGTTCGCCGCCGGATGTTCCTCTTCGGACGGTTCGGACGAGGGGAGGTGGTCGCCGGTGTCCAGGGCCCCGTCCGGTTCCGCGCCGCCCTCGCCCGCCGGGCCCTCGGCGAGCCCGGCCGAGAAGGGCCCGCCCGCGAAGGGCTCCGCGGAGGTCGTCCGTACCGTCACCGACCGCCTGAAGGCGCCCTGGGGGCTCGCCCCGTTGCCGGGCGGGGACCTGCTCGTGTCGCTGCGCGACGACGGGAAGCTCGTACGGGTGGACACCGAGTCCGGCGAGAAGACCGAGGTGGGCACGGTGCCGGGGGTCGCCGCGGCCGGGGAGGGCGGTCTGCTGGGGATCGCCGTCTCGCCCCGCTTCGCCTCGGACCACTTCGTGTACGCGTATCTGACGACCGAGTCGGACAACCGGATCGCGCGCCTGCTGTACGACGAGAAGAAGCCGGCCGGTCAGCAGCTCGGGGCGCCCAACACGGTGCTGCGCGGCATCCCGAAGGGGACGGTGCACAACGGGGGGCGGATCGCGTTCGGACCGGACGGAATGCTGTACGCGGGCACCGGGGAGACCGGCGAACGGGGCCTGGCGCAGGACAGGAAGTCCCTCGCGGGCAAGATCCTTCGGATGACGCCGGAGGGCCGGCCGGCCGAGGGCAACCCCGATCCGGACTCCCTCGTGTGGTCCTGGGGCCACCGCAACGTGCAGGGCCTCGCGTGGGACGCGGACAAACGCCTGTGGGCCTCCGAGTTCGGCCAGGACACCTGGGACGAGCTGAACCTGATCGAGCCGGGCGGGAACTACGGCTGGCCAAAGGCGGAGGGCCGCGCGAGCGAGAAGGGCTTCACCGATCCGGTCGCCCAGTGGAAGACCTCCCAGTCCTCGCCGAGCGGCCTCGCGTGGGCCGAGGGCTCGGTGTGGATGGCGGGCCTGCGCGGCGAGGCCCTGTGGCGGGTGCCGCTCAAGGGCACGCAGGAGGCGGCCGAACCGCAGCCCTTCCTGAAGGGGAAGTACGGGCGGCTGCGCGCGGCGGTCGCGGCGGGCGGCGACAAGCTGTGGGTGCTCACCAACGAGACGGACTCGCGCGGCACCCCGCAGAAGGGTGACGACAGGATCCTGGAGGTCCGGGTGAAGTGAGGCCCGCCCGGCCGCGCACGTACCGGCCGCGCACGTACCGGCCGCGCATGTCCCGGCCGTGCTCGCCCCCGGCCCGCGTGGCGGCTGCGCGTCGGCGCCCCGTCACAGCTTCCAGGCGCCCGGGTCGGTGGTCGCGGACGGAGGCGGTGGGGCCTGCGGGCCCGCGCCGTCGCCGGGCTCAGCCGCCCCGTCCTCCTCGGTGTCGGCGGCTGCGACGGAGGCCGTGCGGGGGCCCTGGCCCGCGGTGACGGTCACGGTGACCTTGCCGGAGCCGAGGTCTATCGGGCCGCGGCCCGGGTCGGCGTCGCCGAGCTGCTCGCGGGTCAGCTCCAGCCGGCGGTTCTCGTCCTCGGTGTGCTTGCGTCCCGGCGAGAACAGGGCTTCGAACGCGTTGAACACAGTGACCTCCCGCCACCAGGCATGTGCCGCCAGCGTAAGCGAGGCGCCCGGCGAAGGAACCGGTCCTGGCGCGTGAGCCCGGGCACTGCGGGGCGGCCGGAGTCCCGCGGCGGGCGACGGCTCAGGGGGCGGCGCCCGCGGTCCGCTGCGGCCCGGCGGGGAACAGCCGCAGCCGGTGGGCGAGCGCCGCGGCCTCCCCGCGCCCGGTGACGCCGAGCTTGGCCAGGATGTGCGAGACGTGCACACTCGCGGTCTTCGGGGAGATGAACAGTGTCTCGGCGATCTGGCGGTTGCTGCGTCCGGCGGCGACCAGGCGCAGGACGTCGCGTTCCCGGGAGGTCAGGCCCAGCTCGGCGGCCGGTTCGACCGGGCCGGACGGCGGCTCGGCGGCCGACGCGGTCTCGGTGAGGGAGAGGCGGGCCCGGCGGGCGGTCTGCGCGGCGGTCTCGGCCGCGGCCGAGGCGCCCATCGCGGTGGCCGCCGCGTGCGCCTGTCGCAGCAGGGCGAGAGCGGCTGCCCTGTCGCCCTCGGCGAGCTGCGCCTCGGCCAGCCGCAGCCGGACCCGTACGAGGTCGTGGGGGCGGTCCAGGGGCAGCACCGCCGCGTGGGTCTCGGCCCAGTCGGCGGCGGCGTCCGCGCCCCGGGCCCGGCGCAGCTCCGTGCGCACCCACTGGGCGTGGGCCTGCCACAGCGGTACGGGGGTGGACAGCCGGCGGGCGGCCCGCTCCAGCCGGTCGAGGACGGCCGCACGGCCCTGCTCGGCGGCGGGCAGTCCGCGCGCGTCGGCCTCCAGTTCGGCCCCGGCGAGCAGCAGCGGCCAGGCGTAGCGGTGGACGCCCGTCGCGAAACCGGCCTCCAGCGCGGCCAGGACCAGCGCCCGGCCCTCCAGGACGCGGCCCTCCTGGGCGGCGAGGGTGACGGCGAGGGTGCGCGTCGGGAGTTCGCGCTGCGGAGTGTCCCGGCCGCCGCCCGGCGCGTGCTCGCCCGCGGCGTCGATCTCCCGCCGTACCCGGGCGTGGTCGCCCCGGCGCAGCGCCAGTTCGGCGCGCAGACAGGCGGTGAACCCGCGCGAGGCGGTACCGGCACAGGTGCGGTCGGCCTCGGCGAGGGCCTGTTCGGCCTCGGACAGCCGGCCCAGGGACAGCAGGGACTCGGCGAGGTTGTTCCACACGTAGGCGGCGGTGCCCGCGAGCCCGTAGCGGTGGGCGAGTTCGGTGCCCTCGCGCAGCACCTCGACGGCCTCGGCGGAGCGGCCGATGCCTTCGAGCGAGGAGGGCAGGTTGACGTGGACGCGGCCAATGTGCGGGGCGAGTCCGAGGGCCGTGGAGCACTCCTTGACGGCGCGCAGCTCGGCGAGTCCGGCCTCGACGGAGCCGGAGTCCACGAGGAGGCAGCCGAGGGTGGTGCGGGCGTTCAGTTCGGTGTCCTGGGCGCCCACCATGCGGGCGTAGTCCACGGCGCGCTGCGCGGAGGTGAGGCTGTCGGGGCCCGGACTGTGCAGCATCTGCCATCCGGCCACGTGGGCGAGCACGTCGGCGTGCACCTCGGAGGGCGGCAGGCCCTTGACGAGTTCGCTCGCGGTGCGCAGTTCCGCCCAGCCGTCGCCGCGCGCGAGGTTGGTGACGAGCCGGGAGCGCTGGACCCAGAACCAGGCGGCGCGCAGCGGGTCGGCGGCCTCGTCGACCAGGCGCAGGGCGCGTTTGGTGAGGGCGAGGGCGCGCTCGCGCTCCCCGCACAGGCGGCCCGCCTCGGTGGCCTCGGCCAGCACGTCGAGCAGTTCGAGTGCGGTGGTGGCGGGGTCGCAGCCGCACGGCGGGTATGCCTCGGCCATCGGGCTGAGCGCGTCGAGCCGCGGGTGCGGCGCCGCGTCCCACAGCTCCATCACGCGTTCCAGTAACCGTAGTTGCTCGGCGTAGGCGTGGCGGCGGCGGGCTTCCACGGAGGCGTCGAGGACGGCGGGCAGCGCCTTGTCGGGGGCCTGCGCGTGGTACCAGTAGCTCGCGAGCCGGGCGGGGCGCGCGTCGGCGCATACCAGCGCGGGTGCGGACTCGACAGCCTCGGCGTAGCGGCGGTTGATGCGCGAGCGCTCGCCGGGCAGCAGGTCGTCGGAGACGGCCTCGCGCACGAGGGAGTGGCGGAAGCGGTAGCCCTCGCCGTCGTGCGTCGGGCTCAGGAGGTTGGCGCCGACGGCGGCGCGCAGCGCGGCGATCAGCGTGTCCTCGCTCATCGCGCTGACGGCGGCGAGCAGCGGGTGTTCGACGGTCGAGCCGCCCTCGGCGACGAGCCGGGCCACGGTCTGGGCGTCCTCGGGCAGCGCTTCGACGCGGACCAGCAGCAGGTCGCGCAGGGACTCGCTGAGGCCGACGCGGCGGCCCTCGCACGAGGCGACGGTCAGTTCCTCGACGAAGAAGGGGTTCCCCTCGGAGCGGCGGAACACCTCGTCGAGTACGGCCCGTTCGGGGGCGGCGCCGAGGATGCCGGTCATCTGCCGGCGTACCTGCTCGTGGTCGAGGCGGTGCAGTTCGAGGCGGTGGACGGTACGCAGCCGGTCGAGTTCGGCGAGCAGGGGGCGCAGCGGGTGGCGGCGGTGCAGGTCGTCGGAGCGGTAGGTGGCGAGGACGAGGAGCCGGCCGGCGCGCAGGTTGCGGTAGAGGTGGGCGAGCAGGTGCCGGGTCGAGGCGTCGGCCCAGTGCAGGTCCTCCAGGACGAGGACGACGGGCCGGCGCGCGGCGATCCGCTCCAGCAGGGTGACGGTCAGCTCGAAGAGGCGGGCGAGCGCGTCGGGGTGGTGCCCGCTCTCCTCCGCCTCGCCGAGTTCGGGCAGGAGCCGGGCGAGTTCGCCGGTGCGGTCCTCGACGGCCTCGTCGAACACCTCGGGGAGCTGGGCGCGCAGGGCCCGCAGCGCCGCGGAGAAGGGGGCGAACGGCAGTCCCTCGGCGCCGATCTCGACGCAGCCTCCGACGGCGACGACGGCGCCCTCGCGGTCCGCGGCGGCGGTGAACTCCTCGACGAGCCTGGTCTTGCCGATGCCGGCCTCACCGCCGAGCAGCAGGGTCCGCGGCCCGGTGCTCTCCCCGGTCGCGCCCGGCCCCTCGGGCGCGGCGCCGACGCGCCCGAGGGCGGTGCGCAGGGCGTCCAACTCCTCGGCGCGGCCTACGAACACGGGGCTGACGGACTCGATCTTCACGGGACCGAGCATCGCACAGGGGTCCGACAGCGCGCGCGGAATTGTCGGGGGGACGGGGAGGGCCGGGCTGTGCACGGGCGCGGCGGCGCGGCCGGCCGGGGCGGGTGCCCCGGCCGGCGGGCCGGTTCTGTCCATGGCGCGGTCCCGCCGCTCAGGCGGCGCTGGTGAAGCGGCTGCGCCCCCACGTGCGACGCGGGGCCTCGCTCCCTCGTGCGGCTCCGCGCTCGGCGCGGCGGGCGGCTCTGGCCTCGCGCAGCAGCCGCTGGGTGCGGGCCTCCGCCTCCAGCCGTGCGCGGTGCAGTTGGGCCAACTCGTACGCGAACATCTCGGTGTACCCCCGGTGTTGCCTGTGGTGCTTCGCGACTGTCGCGATGTCTCCACCGTGCTCGCGCAGGGGGCGGGGCCGCATCGGGAGGATGACGGGTCCCGGGGAACGCGCCGCCTTACCCGCGCGGGCCGGGGGCCTTAGGGGGTGTCCGTCCGTTAAGGGGGTGTCCGGCGGATCGGGGGCGGGCAGGGCCCGGCGGCCGGACCGGTGCGGTGCAGGGCGCCGGGGCCCAAGGCGCCGGAGCGTCTCGGGACGGGGTCTCCCCTGCCCGAGACGGGGCCGAGAGCTCGGGAAAGGGAGCTGTCGGGGCGTTTCGGCAACGCGGCGTGGAGGTCCTCCCCCGCCCGGAGGCCGGGGGCGCCGTGCGAGGCCTCGCGAGCCCCGGGCATGATCCGCCGGACACCCCTGAAGGGCCGGGCGTGGGGACGCGGGGGTCTTGGGGACTGAGGCCCCGCGCCCCGTACCCGGCGGCGTCGCGCCCTACACCGAGGGGATGCCGAGCACCACGTCGGTCACCTTGAGGACGGCGAGGACCAGCCCGATGACGGCGAGGACGACGCCGCCCCAGGCGACGGACTTGACCCACGGGGCGCTGTCCACGCGTCCGGGGGCGCCAAAGGCCGGGCGGACCAGGACGAAGACCCCGACGAGCAGGGCGACGAGGGCGAACGCGCCGCCGAACCACGCGGTGAGGTGCCAGGAGTCGCCGTACACGCCGTGCAGTTGCTCCCGCACGTCGCTCGCCGACTGCGCCTGCTGCGCGGACTGCGCCTTGAGCTGTCCGACGAGGGACTGGCGGTCACCGGCGACGGTGCCGATCCAGCTGCCGGAGAGGGAGACGAAGCCGAGGGCGGCGGAGACGACGGCCCCGGCGCCGAGCCCGGTGCCCGCGGACCGCGGGGCGACGGGCGGTGCGGCCTCGTCCGGGTCGTTCCCGGCCCGGTCGTCCTCGTCCAGGTCGTCCTGGTGCGTGTCGGCGTCCTGCGCCCCGGCCTCCGTCCGGTCCCCGGGGGCGGCCTCCTCGCGGGGCGCGGTGGGCCCGGCCCCCTCGGCCGCGTCGGTGTCCTGCTGGGGAGGGGTGTCGACGCCCGCCTTGTCGTTGATCTCGGTGTCGGTCTCGGCGCCGCCCGGTGCGGCGCCCGCGGTCGTCTTCGTATCCATGGCCCGCACCGTACGGACGGAGTCTGAGAGGCGTCTTAACGCACGCTGTCCGGCCCGGGGCGGGCGGCGCGCCACTCGGGGGCGAGCACCGACCAGATCTCGGTGTCGTACCGTACGCCGCGGTGCAGGTGGCTCTCGCGCAGGACGCCCTCGCGGGTCATCCCGAGCCGTTCGGCGACCTTGAGGCTCGCCGTGTTGGCCGAGGCGGCAACCCATTCGACGCGGTGGATGCCGCGTTCCTCGACGGCCCAGTCGATCAGGACGCGTACGGCGCGCGTCACCAGGCCCCGCCCCACGCCCCGCGGCTCCAGCCAGCAGCCGACCTCGCAGGTCCCGGCGGCGGCGTCGAAGAGGCGGAACAGGACGCCCCCGACGAGCAGCCCGTCCAGCCACAGCCCGTAGATCCGGCCGCCGTCCGCGGCGCGCTGTTCGGCGTAGCGCCGCAGCAGGGCGCGCGCGGAGTCCTCGTCCCGCACGGCGTCGGCGAAGCCGATGTACGCGCCGATGTAGTCGCGGCCCCGGTCGACGTGGGCCAGCAGTTCGGCGGCGTGCCGGGGTTCGAGGGGGCGCAGCTGCGCCCCGTCCTCGCCGAGGGATCTCGCGGTCACGGTGTTCCTCTCCGATGGGCCCTTTCGGGCGGGGGCGGCCCCGGCGGTGCGCTCAGCTCGTTCCGGACACGCGTCGGTCCGGCTCCGCCGCACTCCCGGGGACCGCGGCGGGCACGATCGTAGACGTCGCGGCGGGCGCGGGGACAGCGTCCGGCACGAGGGCGAGGAGGGTGCGCAGCGAACATCGCGACGCCGCGTCGCCGCTGGACACGGAGGCGGAGATCATGTGCAAGTACGTGTCCCCCGCCTTCGCGCACGGGTACGCCCGGCACGCCGGTTCCGGTCCCGCACACGCGAAAGGGGCGGCGCCCGGTGGGTGTGTCCACCGGGCGCCGCCCCTCGGGCGGTGCGTGAGGCGATCAGCCCTCGCTGACGCCGAGCTTCTCCAGGATCAGCTCCTTGACGCGGGCGGCGTCCGCCTGGCCACGGGTGGCCTTCATGACGGCGCCGACCAGCGCACCGGCGGCGGCGACCTTCCCGCCCCGGATCTTGTCGGCGACACCGGGGTTGCCGGCGATGGCCTCGTCGACGGCGGTGCCGAGCGCGCCCTCGTCGGAGACGACCTTGAGTCCGCGCTTCTCGACGACGGTGTCCGGGTCGCCCTCACCGGCGAGCACACCCTCGATGACCTGCCGGGCGAGCTTGTCGTTGAGGTCTCCCGCGGCGACCAGCGCGGTGACGCGGGCGACCTGCTCCGGGGTGATGGGCAGTTCGTCCAGGACCCGGCCCGACTCGTTGGCGTTGCGGGCCAGCTCGCCCATCCACCACTTGCGGGCCTGGTCGGCCCGGGCCCCGGCGGCGATCGTCTCGACGATCGGGTCGATGGCCCCGGCGTTCAGCATGGACTGCATGTCGTGGGCGCTGACGCCCCACTCCTCGCGCAGCCGGTTGCGGCGCGTGAGCGGCAGCTCGGGCAGCTTCTCGCGCAGCTGCTCGACCCACTCCCTCGGCGGGGCCACGGGCACGAGGTCGGGCTCCGGGAAGTACCGGTAGTCCTCCGCGTTGTCCTTGATCCGGCCGGAGGTCGTGGAGCCGTCCTCCTCGTGGAAGTGCCGGGTCTCCTGGAGGATCGTGCCGCCCGAGGAGAGCACCGCGGCGTGCCGCTGGATCTCGAAGCGCGCCGCGCGCTCGACGGAGCGCAGCGAGTTCACGTTCTTCGTCTCCGAGCGGGTCCCGAACTCCTCGCGCCCGTGCGGGCGCAGGGACAGGTTCACGTCGCAGCGCATCTGGCCGCGGTCCATCCGGGCCTCGGACACGCCGAGCGCCTTGATGAGTTCGCGCAGCTCGGCGACGTAGGCGCGGGCCACCTCGGGGGCCCGGGTGCCCGCTCCCTCGATCGGCTTGGTGACGATCTCGATGAGCGGGATGCCGGCCCGGTTGTAGTCGAGCAGCGAGTGCGAGGCGCCGTGGATGCGGCCGGTCGCGCCGCCGACGTGCTTCGACTTGCCGGTGTCCTCCTCCATGTGGGCGCGCTCGATCTCGACCCGGAAGACCTCCCCGTCCTCCAGCTGGACGTCGAGGTAGCCGTCGAAGGCGATGGGCTCGTCGTACTGGGAGGTCTGGAAGTTCTTCGGCATGTCCGGATAGAAGTAGTTCTTCCGGGCGAAGCGGCACCACTCGGCGATCGAGCAGTGCAGCGCGAGGCCGATCTTGACGGCGGACTCGACGCCGACGGCGTTGACCACCGGCAGCGAACCGGGCATGCCCAGGCACGTCGGGCAGGTCTGCGTGTTGGGCTCGGCACCCAGCTCCGTGGAGCAGCCGCAGAACATCTTGGTCCTGGTGCCGAGTTCGACGTGGACCTCAAGGCCCATGACGGGGTCGTAGGACGCGAGGGCGTCCTCGTACGACACCAGGTCGGTAGTGACGGTCACGGTGAAACTTTCCCTCTCAGCCCAGCAGGACGTCGTCGTCGCCGAGGCGCTTCAGCTCGCGGTAGAGGATGGCCAGCCCGGTGACGATGCCGGCGGCGGTCACCACGGCGTCGACCAGCCGCAGCTTGTCCCCCTCTGTGCGGGCCTTCTTCGCCTGCTTGACGACGTTGATCGCGCCGAAGGCGGTCGTGCCCATGGACACGTAGGTGCCGGTCCTGGACTTCTTGAAACCCTTGGCCTTGCTCAGCGTGTTGCTCACAGCGACGGTGCCTCCTCAAGAAGTGGGTGACCCCAGCGTTCCACGAACGCGGCCTCGACGGCGGCTCCGACCTTGTAGAGCCGCTCGTCCTTCATGGCGGGAGCCACGATCTGGAGGCCCACCGGCAGCCCGTCCTCCGGTGCGAGACCGCAGGGCAGGGACATGGCGGCGTTGCCCGCCAGGTTGGTGGGGATGGTGCACAGGTCCGCGAGGTACATCGCCATCGGGTCGTCGGCGCGCTCGCCGATCGGGAAGGCGGTGGTCGGCGTGGTCGGCGACACGATCACGTCGACCTGCTCGAAGGCCTTCTCGAAGTCCCGGGTGATGAGGGTGCGGACCTTCTGCGCGGAGCCGTAGTACGCGTCGTAGTAGCCGGAGCTGAGCGCGTACGTACCGAGGATGACGCGGCGCTTGACCTCGTCGCCGAAGCCCTCCTCGCGGGTGATCGCGGTGACGTCCTCGGCGGAGCGGGTGCCGTCGTCGCCCACGCGCAGTCCGTAGCGCATCGCGTCGAAGCGCGCGAGGTTCGAGGAGCACTCCGAGGGCGCGATGAGGTAGTACGCCGACAGGGCGAGGTCGAAGGACGGGCAGTCCAGCTCGACGATCTCGGCGCCGAGTTCCTTCAGCAGCTCCACCGACTCGTCGAAGCGCTGGAGCACTCCGGCCTGGTAGCCCTCGCCGCGGAACTGCTGGACGACACCGACCCGCAGTCCGCTGACGCTGCCGTTGCGCGCGGCCTCGACGACCGGCGGGACCGGCGCGTCGATGGAGGTCGAGTCGAGCGGGTCGTGCCCGCCGATGACCTCGTGCAGCAGGGCCGCGTCGAGGACGGTGCGGGCGCAGGGGCCGCCCTGGTCGAGCGAGCTGGAGAAGGCGACCATCCCGTAGCGGGAGACCCCGCCGTAGGTCGGCTTGACGCCGACCGTGCCGGTGACGGCGGCGGGCTGGCGGATCGAGCCGCCGGTGTCCGTGCCGATGGCCAGCGGCGCCTGGAACGAGGCGAGCGCCGCGCTGGAGCCGCCGCCGGAGCCGCCCGGGATGCGGGTGAGGTCCCACGGGTTGCCGGTCGGCCCGTACGCGCTGTTCTCGGTCGAGGACCCCATGGCGAACTCGTCCATGTTGGTCTTGCCGAGGATGACGACGTCGGCGGCCTTGAGCCGCTTGGTGACGGTCGCGTCGTACGGCGGGATCCAGCCTTCGAGGATCTTGGAGCCGACCGTCGTGGGCACGCCCTCGGTCGTGAAGATGTCCTTGAGCGCGAGCGGGACGCCGGCCAGCGGGCCGAGCTTCTCGCCCCTGGCGCGCTTCTCGTCCACGGCGCGGGCCTGCGCGAGCGCGCCCTCGCGGTCGACGTGCAGGAAGGCGTGGACCTTCTCGTCCACGGCCTCGATGCGGGCCAGGTGGGCCTCGGTGACCTCGACGGCCGTCAGCTCGCCGGAGGCGACCTTCTCGGCGGTCTCGGCGGCGGTGAGCTTGATGATCTCCGACATGCTCAGCTCTCCTCACCCAGGATCTGCGGCACCTTGAAACGCTGCTGCTCCTGCGCGGGGGCCCCGGAGAGCGCCTGCTCGGGGCTGAGCGAGGGACGGACCTCGTCCGCGCGCATGACGTTGGTCAGCGGCAGCGGGTGGGAGGTCGGCGGTACGTCTTGGTCGGCGACCTCGGAGACGCGGGCGACCGCGCCGAGAATGTCGTCGAGCTGTCCGGCGAAGTGCGCAAGCTCTTCGTCCCTCAGCTCCAGACGCGCCAGCCGTGCGAGGTGGGCGACCTCCTCGCGCGTGATGCCAGGCATGCGGCGATCCTTCTGGGGGTTCGGTGTGTGGGCTTTCGCCCAATCCTATGGGGCGGGCGGGGCGACCGGTTACGGGGTTTCGCCCACCCCTCCCGGGGCACTCGCGGGCTACCCCACCCGGTCGGACTTCCGCTGCCATCCGCGGGCCCCCCGCGCCCGCAGCCAGGCCGTCGCCTCCTCCTCCGGCATCGCGGCGGAGACCAGCCATCCCTGGACGGCGTCGCAGCCCAGGTCGCGCAGGCGTTCCCAGGTCTCGTCGTCCTCGACGCCCTCGGCGACGACGACGAGGCCGAGGGAGTGAGCGAGGTCCACGGTGCAGCGGACGATCTCGGCGTCCTCCGCGTCGACGGCGAGGCGCGCGACGAAGGAGCGGTCGATCTTCAGCTCGCTCACCGGCAGGCGCCGCAGGTGGACGAGGGAGGAGTACCCGGTGCCGAAGTCGTCGAGGGACATCTTGACGCCGTGGCCGGTCAGCCCGGCCAGGGTCTCGGCGGCGCGCTCCGGGTCCTCCAGCAGGACGTGCTCGGTGATCTCCAGCTGGAGCGCCCCCGGCGGGACCCCGTGGCGCGCGAGCCGGCCGGCCACCGCGCCGGCGAAGCCGGGGGTGTGCACGTCGCGCGGGGAGACGTTGACGGCGACGGGCACGAACAGGCCCTGGGCGCGCCAGCGGGCGACCTGGGCGAGCGCCGTCTCCAGCACGTACTCGGTGAGGTACGGCATCAGCCCGGACGTCTCGGCGATGGCGATGAACTCGTCGGGCGGCACCTTGCCCCGCTCCGGGTGCACCCAGCGCACGAGCGCCTCCAGGCCGGCGACCTGTCCGTCGAAGCGGACCTTCGGCTGGTAGTGGAGTTCGACGTCGCCCGCGTCGAGGGCGCGGCGCAGATCGCCGAGCAGGCCGAGCCGGTCGGGGGTGTTGGAGTCCCGTTTGGACTCGTAGACCTCTACGCCGGTGCGGTCGCGTTTGGCCTGGTACATCGCGACGTCGGCGCGGCGCAGGAGCCCCTCGGCGTCGAGTGCGTGGTCGGGGTAGACGGCGACGCCCGCGCTGGCCTCCAGGACGAGGGTGAGCCCGTCGAGGTCGAGCGGGGAGCCGAGGTCGCCGACGAGGGACCTGGCCAGCCGCTGCGCGGAGGTCGTGGAGTCGGCGACGGGCAGCAGGACCGCGAACTCGTCGCCGCCCAGCCGGGCCACCTCCGCCCCGCGCGGCAGGGCCAGCCGCAGCCGGTCCGCGATCTGGAGCAGGAGCCGGTCGCCGGCCAGGTGTCCGAGGGTGTCGTTGACGGAGCGGAAACGGTCGAGGTCGATGAGGACGAGGGCGGAGCGCACCCCGTCGCGTCCCGCCTCGTCGAGGGTGGTCCAGATACGTTCCTGCAGCCACTGCCGGTTGGGCAGTCCGGTGAGCGGGTCGCGCAGTTGCTCCTCGGCGCGGGCGCGGGCCATCCACAGCGTGGAGTCGAGCGCGAACAGCGGGATCGCGAACAGCGGCAGCAGGACGGGCCGGGCGGTGGCGACGACGCAGATGAGCGGGGCGATGCCGAGGAGGGCGACGCCGAAGAGGAGCTGGCGGGCGAGCGCGGTGCGCGCGGCGGTGCGCGGGGCGGGCCCGTGCGGGGCGTGCACGCCCCACAGCAGGGCCCGGCTGACGAGGAGGTAAGTGAAGGCGACGAGGAGGAGTTCGGGCACGGTGTAGGGGTCCCAGGTCGCCGGGGACCAGGGTTCCTCGACGGTGGGGACCTCTCCGCACAGCGCCAGCGCGAGCGCTCCCGCGCCGATGCCGAGGATGTCGACGGCGCCGTGCAGGACGCCCTGGCGCCAGCGCTTGCGGCGGGCCGCGCCGACGATCACGAGGACGGTGAGGCTCACGAGGACGGCGGGCAGCCAGCCGTACAGCAGCAGGACGGCGAGGGTGAGGGCGGCGCCGGAGCCGGTGCCGCCCCACCAGCGGTCGCGGCCCAGGGCGACGAGGTGGCCGACGATCAGCCCGGTGAGCACGGCGAGGGACCAGCCGGCCACCGAGCCGGGGAACAGGCCGTGGCGCGCGCCGAGGGTACGGACCACTCCGGCGCCCAGGAGGGCCGCGGCGAGGGCGACCACGACGAGGGGCAGGGCGGGTGGTGGCCCGCCGCGCTCCCCCGGTCCGGCCCCCGCTCCCCGGGACGGGGGGAGCCGGTCGGGGAGCGCCGGGCCCATCCGCCCGGTACCGCATGCCCACAGGGCCCGCACACCTCTGCGCAGCCGCAGCCAGGAGACTGGGGCGACGCTCTCGGTCGGTTCCATTCCCGTCCCTCTCACAGCCGGCGGTAGCCCGTACCGCGGCTCGAAGCCTTCAGCGCCGCGTCCGAAACTCCACCACACGGGAGTCCACCGCAGGCGCACCTCCCAACAGTAGGCCGCAGAAGGCTTCCTGGGGCAGGCGTAGCGGAGGGTTGCCCGAATGCGCCCCGGCCACCCGGATGGTTCTGGTATGCGGCCTACGGGCGGTGTCTCAGCCCTCCTCAGCAGGGGGAAGGGCTGCTTCCGCGGCCGCCTCGGGGCCCTGGTCGAGGAGGATCGCGAAGCCTTCCTCGTTGAGGACGGGGACTTTCAGCGACACGGCCTTGTCATATTTGGAGCCGGGGTTATCGCCCACAACGACAAAAGACGTCTTCTTCGAAACCGAACCCGTCACTTTTGCGCCACGGCTCTCCAGGGCCTCCTTGGCGCCGTCCCGGGTGTGGTGCTCCAGGGTGCCGGTGACGACGAGGGTGAGCCCTTCGAGGGGACGCGGGCCGCTGTCCTCGTCCGCCCCCTCCTCCTCCATGCGGACCCCGGCGGCCTTCCACTTGCGCAGGATCTCGCGGTGCCAGGGCTCGGCGAACCACTCCTTGACGGAGGCCGCGATGATGCCGCCGACCCCGGTGGTGTCGGCGAGTTCCTGCTCGTCGGCCTGGTCGATGCGGTCGATCGAGCGGAACGCGCGGGCGAGCGCGCGGGCGGCGACGGGCCCGACGTGCCGGATGGAGAGACCGGTGATGATCTGGGCCAGCGGGCGCTGTTTGGCCGCCTCGATGTTCTCCAGCATCGACAGGGTGTTCTTCTTCGCCTCGCCCTCCTTGTTGGCGAAGAAGGTGACGACCTTCTCCTCGCCGGTGTCCGGGTCGCGTTTGGGCAGACCGGAGTCGGGGTCGAGGACGTAGGAGCGGATCGGCAGGAGCTGTTCGACGGTCAGGTCGAAGAGGTCGCCCTCGTCCTTCAGCGGGGGTTCACCCGGTTCGAGCGGCTGGGTGAGGGCGGTCGCCGCGACGTAGCCGAAGTGCTCGATGTCGAGGCTCTTGCGTCCGGCGAGGTAGTAGATCCGCTCACGCAACTGGGCGGGGCAGGAGCGGGCGTTGGGGCATCGCAGGTCGATGTCGCCCTCCTTCATGGCCCGCAGCGGGGTGGCGCACTCGGGGCATTCCGCGGGCATGACGAAGGCGCGTTCGCTGCCGTCGCGCAGGTCGGCGACGGGGCCGAGGATCTCCGGGATGACGTCCCCCGCCTTGCGCAGGACCACCGTGTCGCCGATCAGGACACCCTTGGCCTTGACGACCTCCTGGTTGTGCAGGGTCGCGAACTCGACCTCGCTGCCGGCCACGGTGACCGGTTCGACGACCGCGTACGGGGTGACCCGGCCGGTGCGGCCGACCCCGACGCGGATGTCCACCAGCTTGGTGTTGACCTCCTCCGGGGGGAACTTCCAGGCGGTGGCCCAGCGCGGGGCCCGGGAGGTGGAGCCCAGACGGCCCTGGAGCGGGATCTCGTCGAGCTTGACGACGACCCCGTCGATCTCGTGCTCCACGGAGTGCCGGTTCTCGCCGTAGTAGCGGATGAACTCCCGTACCGCGTCGAGGCTGTCGGCCACCTTGTTGTGCCGGGCGGTGGGCAGGCCCCACGCGTTCAGCAGCCCGTAGGCCTGCGAGAGCCGGTCGATGGCGAAGCCCTCGCGGGCGCCGATGCCGTGCACGACCATGTGCAGCGGGCGGGTCGCGGTGACGGCCGGGTCCTTCTGGCGCAGCGAACCGGCCGCCGCGTTGCGCGGGTTGGCGAAGGGCTTGTCGCCGGCCTCGACGAGCCGGGCGTTGAGCGCCTCGAAGTCCTCCATCGGGAAGTAGACCTCGCCCCGGATCTCGACCAGGGCGGGGACGTTCTCGCCCTGGAGGCGGGCGGGGATGTCGGAGATGGTGCGGACGTTGGGCGTGATGTCCTCGCCGACCCGGCCGTCGCCCCGGGTGGCGGCGCGGGTCAGCCGGCCGTTCTCGTAGGTGAGGTTGACGGCGAGGCCGTCGACCTTCAGCTCGCACAGGTAGTGGTATCCGGGGGCGCCGATCTCCTTGGCGAGGCGCTCGGCCCAGGCGGCGAGCCCCTCGTCGTCGAAGACGTTGTCGAGCGAGAGCATCCGCTCGCGGTGCTCGACGGAGGCGAAGGGGGTGAACCCCTCGTAGGCGCCGGAGACCTTCTGGGTCGGCGAGTCGGGCGTGCGCAGCTCCGGGTGGCGCTCCTCCAGCTCCTGGAGGGTGCGCAGCAGCCGGTCGAACTCGGCGTCGCTGACGACCGGCTGGTCCTTCGCGTAGTACCGGAAGCGGTGCTCCTCGACCTGCTGGGCGAGGCTGTTGTGCTCCTCGCGCGCCTCGGCCGGCACCGAGGACCGCCCCGGCCCGGCCGGACCGGTGTCCGGCGCGCCGCTCGTCGCCACGTCCGCGCTTTCCTGTTCCTCGCCTGCCATCGCCCGTCCTCCCGTTGTCGCCTTCGTCCCGTTCGTCACCCTGCTCGCGGGGCCCGGCCGGTCACTCCGGGTGGTCCGCGAGCGAACGGGCCGCGCGGGCGCAGTGCGCCATCGCCGCCCGTGCGTACGCGGGTGAGGCACCCGCGAGTCCGCAGGACGGGGTCACCACGACGGCCTGCGAGAGGATCGCCGGTGACAGCCCCAGCCTGCGCCACAACGCCCTGACCCCCATGACGCTACCGGCAGGGTCGGACAATGGGCTGTCAGTGCCGGGCACGACACCGGTGAGCAGCCGGGTGCCGGACTCGACGGCCTCCCCCAGCACCTCGTCGTCACGTTCCGTGAGCAGCGAGAAGTCGAAGGAGACGGCGTCCACGCCGGCCCGGCGCAGCAGCGCGAAGGGCACGTCGGGGGCGCAGGAGTGGACGAGCACGGGGCCGTCGTGGACGGCGAAGATCTCGCGCAGCCCGGACTCGACGAGCTGGCGGTCCACGGCGCGGTAGGTGCGGTAGCCGCTCGCGGAGCGCACCCGGCCGCTGAGCACGGCGGTGAGCGAGGGCTCGTCGAGCTGGAGGACGACGCGGGCGCCGGGGATGCGGCGGCGCACCTCGGCGAGGTGGGAGCGCAGCCCCTCGGCGAGGGAGGCGGTGAGGTCGCGGGTGGCTCCGGAGTCGGAGAGCGCGGCCTCGCCGCCGCGCAGTTCGAGGGCGGCGGCGAGCGTCCACGGGCCGGTCACCTGGACCTTGAGGAAACCCTCGTAGCCCTGGGTGAACTCCTCCAGGGCGTCGAGGTCCTCGCCCATCCAGGAGCGCGCCCGGCGGGTGTCGCGCCCGGGGCGGTCGCTGATCCGCCAGCCGCTGGGCTCGACGTGGGCGTACAGCTCGGCGAGCAGGCCGATGGTGCGGCCGGTCATGTCCGCGCCGGGCCCCCTGGCGGGCAGCTCCGCGAGGTAGGGGAAGTCCTCGAAGGAGCCGGTGGTGGACTTGGCCGCCTCGCGGGCGTCCGTGCCGGGGAGGGAGCCGATGGCTGTCGCTGCGGGCCAGGGGGTGGGTTCAGTCACCCGGTAAGGGTAGGCCGAGGCGTCGGGCGCCATCGCCCGACGTACGGGCCGCGCCCGGTGCCCGTTCGCCGGGCCCGCCGGTCAGCCTCCGGGCCGGACCGTCACGTCCGTCATCGTCGCGTCCGCCGGGAGGTCGAGGGCGGTCAGGACGGCGGTGGCCACCGAGTCGGGGTCGATCCACGCGGAGGGGTCGTAGGGCTTGCCCTCCTGGTGGTGGATCTTGGCCTGCATCGGGGAGGCGGTGCGCCCCGGGTAGACCGTCGTGACGCGCACGCCGTGCTGCTTCTCCTCGCCGCGCAGCGAGTCGGCGAGGGCCTTGAGGCCGTGCTTGGACGCGGCGTAGGCGCCCCACTCGGGGCTCGCGGAGAGTCCGGCGCCGGAGTTGACGAAGACGACGGTGCCGCGGGCGGCGCGCAGCTGCGGCAGGAAGTGCCGGGTCAGCTCGGCGGGGGCGAGCAGGTTCACGTTGAGCTGGTGGCGCCAGGTCTTGGGCGTGGTCTCGGCGACGGTGCCGAGGTCCACGACGCCCGCGACGTGCAGCAGCGAGTCGACCCGGTCGGGCAGGCTCTGGTGCGAGAAGGCCCAGGAGAGCCGGTCGGGGTCGGAGAGGTCGCCGACGAGGGTGCGGGCGCCGGGCAGCCCGGCGACGAGTTCCTTGGCGCGTCCGGCGTCGCGGGCGAGCAGGACGAGCTCGTCGCCGCGCTCGTGCAGGCGGCGCGCGAGGGCGGCGCCGATGCCGGAGCCGGCGCCGGTGATCACATGGGTAGCCATGGGTCCCATCGTCCCACCGGGCCGGTTCGCCGGCCGCGCCGGGCCGCGCGCGGGCCCCGGGGGCGGCGTGCTCAGCGCAGGCCGCCCGCCTCCTCGACGTAGGCGAGCGCGCCCACCGCGTCCTCGGCGAAGAACACCAGGTCGGTGAGGGGAAGGGGCAGGAAGCCCTCGGTGTCCATGCGCTGGAACTGCTGCTTGAGGCCGTCGTAGAAGCCCTCGGTGTTGAGGACGACGACGGGCTTGGTGTGCTGTCCGTGCTTCTTGAGTTCCAGGATCTCGGTGACCTCGTCGAGGGTGCCGACGCCGCCCACGAGGACGACGATCGCCTCGGCCCGCTCCAGGAGCTGCGCCTTGCGTTCGGCGAGGTCCTTGGTGACGACCATCGTGTCGAGCCCGGGGCGGGCCTTGTGCGACAGGAACTCGACGGAGACGCCGAGCAGTCCCCCGCCGGCCTCCTCGACGCCGTCCGCGACGACCTTCATCAGGCCGGTGTCGGAGCCGCCCCACACGAGGGTGTGGCCGCCCCTGCCGAGGAGTTCGGCGAACTCGCGGGCGGGCCGGGTGTAGCGCTCGTCGAGGTCGGCGGCGGAGAGGAAGACGCAGATGTTCATGGCCGCCACGGTACGGCGCGCCGGTTTCGTCCCGGAAGGGGGTCTTCACGCCGCACGCGGGAACACTCGGCGGGGACGCGGGGCTGAACCTGTCAGCATCCGCGCGACACGGCGCGGCCGATACGGGAGGACTTCACCATGGCGGGACACACGATCACGGTCGAGCAGGGCGAGGAGCACGTGCGGGTCGTGCACGACGGGGAGCTGCTCGCGGAGAGCCGGCGGCCGCTGGTCCTGCGCGAGACGGGCTGCCCGGTGCGCTACTACCTGCCGCCGGAGGACGTCCGTACGGCGCTGCTGACGCCCTCGGACAGCACCTCGCACTGCCCGTTCAAGGGCGACGCCTCCTACTGGTCGCTGCCGGACGCCCCGGACCTGGTCTGGGCGTACGAGGAGCCGAAGGAGGAGGTCGCCGCGGTCAAGGGGCACTACTGCTTCTACGACACGGAGGTCGTCGCCGACTGAGTACGGTGCGCTCGCGCGGCCCACGCCTCGGCGAGGCCGCGCGAGCGGCGTCCCGGGCGTGTCAGCCCGCGACGGCCGCCGTGCGGCGTTCGGTGTGCGCGATGGTCGCGGAGCCGACGACGCGGGTCCCGTCGTAGAGGACGACGGCCTGTCCGGGGGCGACGCCGCGCACCGGCTCGTCGAAGGCGACCCGCAGCTCTGCGCCGACGAGTTCGGCGGCCACCTCGGTCTCGCCGCCGTGGGCGCGCAGCTGCGCCGTGTAGCGGCCGGGGCCGGTGGGCGCCGCCCCGCACCAGCGGGGGCGTACGGCGGTCAGCCCGGTCACGTCGAGGGCCTCGCGCGGTCCTACGGTCACGGTGTTGTCGACCGGGGAGATGTCCAGGACGTAGCGGGGCTTGCCGTCGGCCGCCGGGTGCCCGATGCGCAGGCCCTTGCGCTGGCCGATGGTGAACCCGTAGGCGCCCTGGTGGGCGCCGAGGCGCTCGCCGGACTCGTCGACGATGTCGCCCTCGGCGGTGCCGAGCCGCTTGGCGAGGAAGCCCTGCGTGTCGCCGTCGGCGATGAAGCAGATGTCGTGGCTGTCGGGCTTCTTGGCGACGGCGAGGCCGCGGCGTTCGGCCTCGGCGCGGATCTCGTCCTTGGTGGTCTCGGTGTCGCCGAGCGGGAACATCGCGTGGGCGAGCTGCCGGTCGTCGAGCACGCCGAGGACGTACGACTGGTCCTTGGCCATGTCGGTGGCGCGGTGCAGTTCGCGGCGGCCGTCGGCGTGCGTGATCACCTGCGCGTAGTGCCCGGTGCACACCGCGTCGAAGCCGAGGGCGAGTGCCTTGTCGAGGAGGGCGGCGAACTTGATCTTCTCGTTGCAGCGCAGGCACGGGTTGGGCGTGCGGCCCGCCTCGTACTCGGCGACGAAGTCCTCGACGACGTCCTCGCGGAAGCGTTCGGCGAGGTCCCACACGTAGAACGGGATGCCGATGACGTCGGCGGCGCGGCGCGCGTCGCGGGAGTCCTCGATCGTGCAGCAGCCCCGGGCGCCGGTGCGGAAGGACTGCGGGTTGGCGGAGAGCGCGAGGTGCACTCCGGTCACGTCGTGCCCCGCCTCGGCCGCGCGGGCGGCGGCGACGGCGGAGTCCACTCCGCCCGACATGGCGGCGAGGACCTTCAGGGGGCGCGGGGAAGTGTCAGTCATAGCCCCACCAGAGTACGGGTCGAAGGGAACACGGGGCCCCCGAGTATCCGTTGTGCGGGACATGGAGACAGGTGACGGCCCGGGAGCGGGCGGCGGGCAGGGGCCCGGCAGGCGTGCCCTGCTGCTCGGCGGAGCGGCGGCGGCCGCCGCCGTGGGCTCCGGGGTGTTCGTGTGGGACGAGCTGCGGCACCTGTGGCGGCGGGCGCCCGGGGTGGCCAGGCCGCGGGTCGCGGGGGCCGTGGACCAGCCGGGCGCCGAGTGGGTCGCGGCCTCGGAGGCGAACTGGCGGCGCGCGGACCGCCCCGCCGACTATCCGGTGGACCGCATAGTGATCCACGTCGTGCAGGGCAGTTACCCGGTGGCGCTCAAGGTCTTCCAGGACCCGGCGCACGGGGCGGCGGCGCACTACGTCGTCCGCGAGGACGGGCACGTCGCGCAGACCATCCGCGAACTGGACGTGGCCTTCCACGCGGGCAACCGGCGCTTCAACGAGCGCAGCATAGGCATCGAGCACGAGGGCTGGGTGGACCGGCCGGGTCAGTTCCCGGACGCGATGCTGCGCTCCTCGGCCCGGCTGGCGGCCTCGGTCTGCGCGCGCTACGGCTTCCCGCCCGACCGCGAGCACGTCATCGGCCACATCGAGGTGCCGGGCGCCGACCACACCGACCCGGGCCGGTACTGGCCGTGGGAGCGGTACATGCGCCTGGTCCGGCAGGCCCGTACGGAGGTGGAGGGGACGCGGGCGGCGGCGCGGCGGGCGTAGGGGTCCTCCCCTTGGGTCCCGTGCCAGGATGACGCCGTGCCGGAGCCCTCATCCTTCACGCCCACCGTCCCGGCCTGGGAGCTGCGGCCCGCGACGACCGACGACGTCGAGCCGGTCGCGGAGCTGCGGGCGGTGGTGCTGCGCGCGGACCTGGAGCGACTGGGGCGCTACGACGCGCACCGGGTGCGGCAGCGGCTGCGGGACGCCTTCGACGCCTCGTGCACCTCGGTCCTGACGGTGGACGGCGCGTTCGCGGGCTGTGTCGCGCTGCGGCCGGCCGGGCGCGGCGAGGTGTGGCTGGAGCACTTCTACCTCTCCCCCGCCCTCCAGGGCCGGGGCCTGGGCACGGCCGTCCTGCGCTCGCTGCTCGCGCGCGCCGACACCGAGGGGCTGCGGGTACGGCTGAACGTCCTGCGCGGCAGCGCCGCCCGGCGGCTGTACGCACGGACCGGTTTCCGCGTCACGAGCGAGGACCCGGTGGACGTCTTCATGGTGCGGGAGCCGTACGCGGGCTGAGCACCGTGCGGAAGCCGTACGCGGCCGAGCGCGCCGCGCCACTCGCGTGGCCGGTGCGAGGGGGCCGTACGAGGACACCGGAGGCGGCCCGGACCGCGCCGGGGCGGACCGCGCGCTCCACGATCACCTCATGACCGGCGAACTCCAGCGCCGCGTCCTGGACTGCCCGGCCCCACAGCTCCCGGCCGCCTCCCCCGCCCGGCTGCCGGGCGGGGAGGTGGACGGGCCCGACCAGCAGCCGGGCCACGGACGCGCCCTGGAGACAGCCCTTAGCCCGCGTCCTTCTCGATGTACTCGGGGAACAGGTGGGGACAGTCTTTTGCCTCGCCCTCGTCATGGTTGCCCAGTTCGCACATGGCGTGGGCGGGCTCCGGATCCTTGAGCAGAGGCACGATGGCTTGCGGGGGTATCAGCGGCTTGACAGCGGTGCACTGAATCACGGTTCGCAGCTTTCTTCTGATCGAGTCGGAGCGAGGGAGCCCCGCCCGGCTGCCCAAGGAAGGGGAAGCAGCCGGGCGGGGCTCATCCCTCACCGCGCCATGCGTGGCGCGGCACCCCTGTGAGACAGGCCCGTCACGATCGGGCCTCGGCACATCTCGTGGGGCGAACCGGGGCGGGAGGTCGGACACATCGGTTCGAGCGGGACACGTCCTGTCCCTCCTCGGGCTTGTCCGGTCGGGGAAACCGTCCGCTCGTCCGGCTCCAGCACCGGACGGGCGGACGGGGCTCAGCGGTTGCCCATGGACGCGTGCCACTGCCCTCGGGAGAGGTGGACCACCCCGTCCGGGGTGATGAGCGCGTCCGCGCCGTAGAGCGGCAGACTGCCCTCGGCGTTCAGGCGGTGGCGGACGCGTTCGAGTGCGTCCCAGAGCCGTCGTGGGCCGCTCTGGTGCACTTCGGGCGGGTCGATCCACTCGGCGGAAGCACGCGCCCATGAACCGTCCCGGTGCACCAGACAGGCGGTGCGGGTCCGTCCTCGGGTCACGTAGGCGTGTTCCACACCGGGGGTGGTGACTTCCAGCATGGAACGCAGCTCCCACGCGTTGGCCACGTCCAGCACCGGGTAACGTCCCGTGCTCACCTCGTCCCCCTCGGCCTCGTGGGCAACGGCGAACAGGTCGCCGAGACCGGGCGGGTAGTCCTCACCGGACCGGGTGAGCATGAAGCCCGCCCCGTCCCGCTCCACTCGGCCCACCACGTCGCCGTTGCTGCGCTTCCAGCCTGTGACGATCAGGCAGGTTCCTGCGAGGGTGGTCACCAGCCGTCCGCCCGGTACGAGTGCCGCGAGAGCTGCACGGAGACCGGGGCCTGTCGGCAGTGCGACCGTGGCCACGATCCGCTCGTACCGTCCGGGGACATGCTCGGTGGCGTCCGCCGTGACCATCTTCGGGTGGTAGCCCATTGCCGCAAGCCGTTCGCCCGCGATACCCACCAGGTAGGGGTCCACGTCCAGGCTCGTCACGTGCAGGTCCCCCACCCGCGCGGACGCGTACGCGGCGAGTCCGCCGGCGCCGGTGCCCAGGTCGAGCACGGGGGCCCCGTCTCCGAGACGCGCGTGTCGCAGCATGCGGATCACGAGACTGGGAAGCGTCGCGGAAGATGTCGGGAGCCCCTTGGGCCGGTCGGAGGGTCCGGCGTGGTCGGCGTGCAACGGTCCGACCTTCGTGACCAACGACCGGTCGGCGTAGCCTGCGTTCGCCCATGCGTCCGGGTCGCTCGGCCCCTCTCGAAGGAACCACGCTCCAGCGCCATCGGGTTCCCACCAGCGGGGGACAAGTTGGTGACGGGGGACGCTCGCCACCGGGGAGCGCCACCGGGACACCTGGTCGGCAACGTCGGTTGCAAGCTGATTAGCTCGTCTCTGCCAATGCATGATGCCGGGCCTTCCGGTCACTCGTACGCGGGGGCACAGGCTTCGGTGTTCGCGGGGTCGCAGTCGCCGCTGTCGTCGGGCGGGCACGCGTTACGGGCAGGCGTGGGGATGCTCGCGGCGAGATCGGCCCATGCCTGCCCGCCGAACAACTCGGCGAGACGCGTCGTCCGCACGTTGCCCACCGGGAAGTCCCGCGAAAGCACGCAGCCGGCAAGCTCCCCGTTCGGCAGGATCGCGGCACGTCCCCGGGTGCACCGGCCGCACATCTCGTCCAGCGTCGGTTTCGTGCCGGGCAGCGCGGCCCGGCCCACGGCGCGCATCCGGTCGGTCTGGATGTGCTTCACGCCCATGGACTCCAACTCGGCCCGTGCTGCCGCGACTCGTTGCCCAGGCAGGATGTCCACGATTCCGGCCCGGATGGTGATGTCCTGACGGACCGCTTCGCGAATGTTGCCTCGGGTCCGGGCGTAGCTGCCGGTACGGCCGGTGATCTTGTCGTGTTCCTCGGGGTCGTCGCTGTAGTACGACGTCGCGAGGGTCACCCCTTCGCGGGCGAACACGTCCCACCAACCGGGCGCGACGTAAAAGGTTGCTGTACACCTCGACGGCCAGGCCGAGGGAGAGCGCCAGTTCCGTGAACTCGACCCAGCCGGGGTGAACGGTCGGCTCACCGCCGATGAGCTGGACGGTACGGATGCCGAGCCCGGCCGCGTCGATGATGACCGTGCGCCATTCGGCGGGCGTCATGGTGCCGTGCGTCGCGCGCGGACTGGATTCGGACAGGCAATGGGTGCGAGACAGTTGGCACTTGCCGGTGATCTCCAGTTCAAGAGTCCGGACACCAGCGAGCGGACCGGTGGGCCGGTCAAGCAACGTGGTCATGGTGTGACTTCCTTCCGTTGGATTAGCGGTCGGTTCGGGGCTTGCGTGGCCAGTCGGGCCAGAGCGAAGCCCCGTGCTGGGGGCCCAGCAGTTCCGCACCGGGCACCCCAACGGTCCGTCGCAGAGCAGAGCGGTCAGCGCCTCTGCGAACGGGCAGAGGGGGCGGCGGTCCCGCCCCGAGCAGAGCCCACGCGGCAGCGGAGTCCCGGATGGGCACGCCCCACGCAGTGAGCTGGGCTTTCAGCCAACCCCGTCCACGCCGGACTCGCGCGCCAGAGGGGTGTACCCCTCCCCCTCCTCACGCCGGGCGGTGACCGCCTCGCGCGCGGACAGGACGGTTTCGCGCGCCTGCTCTGCCTCTTCGTTCGTGCGGCGCCGGCTTCCCCGGGCCGGACACGCCCGACCGCACGTCGGGCGCTCACCAGCTGTCACCGGTGCTGCCGGCCGTTTCGGTCGCCTCCGGCTCCTCGGGCGTGTGGGTGCCGATGTAGCGGTCTCCCAACCACCCCTGTGCGGCTGCCAGCGAAGGGGACGCCCCTCGGGCATCGGCGGCAGCCTTGCCCCGGCTGATCTCCGCCTTGGCGGCCTTGACCGTGGGCGCGGCCTGGCCCTTGTTCTTCTTCACGCAGGTGTCTCCTGTGCATGGTGCTGGTGTGGACCGGGACGGAGGTGGAACCGCCCGGCTGTCGCCGACAACAGCCGGACGGGGTAGGTGGGCCCTGTGAGTGCGGTGCGGGCGGCCTGATCAGGTGTGTGCGGGTTCCTCGGCCACGGCGGGCCGGCACTGGCCGGGGTGCCCGGAATAAAGCCCGCACACCTCGTCGGCTGCGGTACCGGTGCACGGCGGGATAACGCGTACCTGGAACGGGGGTTGACCTTCCACGAACGTCACCCACACCGCCCCTGCCCCGTTCAACTCGCGTACTCGGCCGACGTGTTCGTACGACTCGTGGGGAGAAAGAGCGCAGTGCGTACCGGGGGACGGCTTCCCGACGGGCAGGGCGGTCACCTGCTTGGACATGATGCGGATGATCTCGGGGACGTCGGTCTCCGCGGTGCAGTGATCATGGGGGGACGACATTCGGGCACCTCGGTTTCAGGGGGTCGGCCCCGAGGACGGATAGGTGGGTGAGGGGATCGGGGCGGCGGCCAGCTCGTACCAGGCGCCTCCCCGGTCGGGGAACCGGAGCGTGAACGGAATTTCCCAAGCGAGGAGTTCGAAGGTCGCGCGTTGGCGGTCCTGGTCCTCAGCCCATGCGCGCAGCGTGGCGGGCGCGTCGGGGCCGGAGCCGAACACGGGGCGGACGAGCGACGGCGGGGCCCACGTCACGGCCGGTCCGGGGTCGAGCCGCACGGCCAGACGCAACGCGCTGTTCCGCAGCCACTCCGCGCACTCCTCCCGGCCAGTGGTCCGTTCCGCAGCGAGCACCCATCCACCGGACCCGTCCCCACCCCGGACCGTCGCCGCGAAACCGGACGCCTGGGCCGAGATCGCGTTCACGGGGGACGGTGTCGCCGTGAGCATCGCCATCGCTCCGCCCCCGCGCACTGCTCCGGACTGATCGCGGGGCACCACGCGGCGGGGGAACTGGCGTTCGTCATCACCGGACACCTTCCGAAGGAGCACGAGGAAGGGGGACCCGGGAAGCGGGCAACCAGTTCGCCAGTCAGCGGAGTTGGCAGCCCGCGTGGGCCGGAATAGATGCGGTCTACGCAAAAGCACCGCCACAGCAACAGAACTTGCCAGGAATCGTGCTGAAGGGGGAAGAGTGGCACATGCGACGCTGTGTGCATGGGTCGTGACGATATGCACGTGGCCGCTAGGGCGGGACCACAAGCAAGGGTTATAAGCGTGAGGCCACCTGTGGCGCGCGCGTGGCCCGGATTGGGGGCACACGGCTTCGAGACCGCGACCGACCGCACGCCGCATCGGACTGGGCAACACGCTGCGGCAACTACGAAGGGACAAGGGGCTCACACTGGCTCAGGCCGTGGAAGGGCTGCCGTTCGACGAGTCGACACTCCAGCGAGTGGAAGCCGGCTGGAAGTCCTTCCGTACGAGCGCCTATCTGCGGGCGCTGCTGGAGCGCTACAGCGTCGAGGACGAAGAGGAAATGGACCGGCTCGTCACGCTCCAGCGGGAGGGAGCGAGTCGGGAGTCGTGGACCGGGGTAAGCACTTCCCTGCTCTCCGGGATGCCGCGCTTCCTGGGAGTAGAGTCGGCGGCGCGTGAGATCCGCATATTCCACCCAACGGCCGTGCCCGGCCTGCTACAGACAGAGGCCTACGCGAGGGCGCTTCACCAACTGCACAAGCCGGTTGATGAGATCACCACGGAGTTTCTGGAGGAAAGTGTTCGTCTCCGGATGAAGCGCCAAGACGCACTCACTCGTTGTGACGACCCGTTGAAGCTCTGGGCGATCCTCTACGAGCCTGCCCTGCGGTACCCGATTGGCGGCCCAGACGTCATGCGTGAGCAATACGTGAGGCTTGCCGAACTGTCATCGCGGGACAACATCACCCTTCAGGTGCTGCCGCAAGGCGAGGTCGCTTACGTGGCATTCCACGACGTGAACATCATGGTGCTGGCGGACGGTCTGCCCACCTCAGTGCAGACAGATACCGCGTGGGCAACTGTGGCTGTAAGTGACAAGCCGAAGGAGGTACACCGTTTCTCGCGAATGTTCGACGCGATGACGGCTGCTGCCCTGCCTCCGGCGGACACACTGAAGCTCATGACCCAACTAGCAAGAGAGATCGCGAAATGAACGAATCCCGCAAGGCTGCGTTCCTACCGGTGGCATGGCGCAAGTCGTCCTACAGCAACGGTGGCGGGGAGTGCGTGAAAGTCGGCTTCGGGCTGCCGCACACCGTTCCCGTCCGTGACTCGAAGGTCGCGAACGGCCCAGCTGTCGTCGTCTCTCGCGAGGCGTTCGCCGCATTGATCAACGCCGCCTGAGCGCCACACAGAGCGCCACGAAGCCCCGCCACGTCCCGGATCGGGAGCGTGGCGGGGCGTAGGTCGGGCAGCGGGGGCGGGCCCGGTTCGGGGGTTCGGTCGGGGGCCCGGCCGGGCATCCGTTCCGTCTCGTACGAGAACCGACCGGGCCGTACGGGCGGATCAGCTGAGTCCGGCCGCCCTGGCCCGGCGTACGGCCGGGCCGATCGCCTTCGCGACCGCGTCGACGTCGTCCCCGGTCGTGGTGTGGCCCAGCGAGAAGCGCAGGGTGCCGCGGGCGAGGTCGGGGTCGACGCCGGTCGCGAGCAGGACGTGGCTGGGCTGGGCGATCCCGGCGGTGCACGCGGAGCCGGTGGAGCACTCGATGCCCTGCGCGTCGAGCAGCAGCAGCAGGGAGTCGCCCTCGCAGCCGGGGAAGGCGAAGTGCGCGTTGGCGGGCAGCCGGTCGACCGGGTCGCCGCCGAGGACCGCGTCGGGCACCTCGTCGAGCACGGCCGTCACCAGACGGTCGCGCAGGGCGCCGATCTCGCGGGCGAACTCCTCGCGCCGGGCGGCGGCGAGGCGGCCGGCCACGGCGAACGAGGCGATCGCGGGCACGTCGAGGGTCCCGGAGCGCACGTGCCGCTCCTGGCCGCCGCCGTGCAGCACGGGTACGGGGGTGTGGGCACGGCCCAGGAGCAGGGCGCCGATCCCGTAGGGGCCGCCGATCTTGTGGCCGCTGACGGTGGCGGCGGCCAGGCCCGAGGCGGCGAAGTCGAGCGGCACCTGGCCGAAGGCCTGCACCGCGTCGGCGTGCAGGGGGACGCCGTACTCGGCGGCGACCTCGGCCAGTTGGCGTACGGGCTGGAGGGTGCCGATCTCGTTGTTGGCCCACATGACGGTGGCGAGCGCCACGTCCCCGGGGTCACGCGCGATGGCCTCGCGCAGCGTCTCGGGGTGGACCCTGCCGTACGCGTCGACCGGGAGGTACTCGACCCGGGCGCCCTCGTGGGTGCCGAGCCAGTCCACCGCGTCCAGCACGGCGTGGTGCTCGACGGGGCTGCACAGGACGCGCACCCGGCGCGGGTCCTCGGCGCGACGGGACCAGTAGAGGCCCTTCACGGCGAGGTTGTCGGCCTCGGTGCCCCCGGAGGTGAACACGACCTCGCTGGGGCGGGCGCCGAGCGCCTCCGCGAGGCTCTCCCTGGCCTCCTCCACCGTACGGCGAGCGCGCCGCCCCGAGGAGTGCAGCGAGGAGGCGTTGCCGACGGCGGCGAGCTGGGCTGTCATCGCCTCGACGGCCTCCGGGAGCATCGGAGTGGTCGCGGCGTGGTCGAGGTAGGCCATGGTGAGTCGATTCTACGAGCCACGCCGGACCGCGGTCGCCGCGGTGCCCCCGCGTCCCGCGGGGTGGGACGGCCCACCGGGGCGGCCTCAGCCCGCGAGGCTCCACGAGGCCGTGCCGTCGGCGGCCGCGAGGGCCGCGAAGACGACCAGGTCGGTGACGCCGAGACCGAGGCCGAGAAGGGCCCGGCCGCGCCGGTGCGTACCGCGCCACAGGGCGATCGAGGCGAGCAGGACGGCGGCGGGCCCGAGGAGGATGTTCATCACGAGCAGGCCGAGGAGCCCGAGGACGAACGAGGCGACGGCCATGCCGTCGGTGTCCCGCAGCCCGGTCCTCGGCCGGCCTTCGGTGGCGGGATCGGTGGGGGGAGCGGTCAGTTCCATGGGGTGGCCTCCTGTCGGTCAGACGGACGGACGGTTCGGTCGACGGTCAGTGGCTGCCGCGGCTGCCGCGGTGCCGTTCCCGGACCGCGAAGACCAGCAGCCAGCAGCCGATGACGAGGGCGGCGACCAGGGAGACCGGGACGGGCGCGTGGGCCACCGTGCCGAGCGCGGTGCCGAGGACGAGGAGTGCCGCTACGAGAATGAGCATCGTTGCCTCCAGGTGGCCCGGACGGTTCCGGGCCTTTCGGTGAACGCTTGTGGTTACGAGTGTTCACTGACTGACGAGTCTACACATGCTCCGGCTTGGAGATTTCCGGCGGGCGCCTGTTGACTGCATGGCATGGATCACACCGACGCACCCGCACCCGTCGGAGCCCGGGCCGCCCAGAAACTGCGCACCCGGCGCTCGCTGCTGGACGCCGCGCTGGGCCTGCTCACCGAGCAGAGCCTCAGCGGCCTGGGACTGCGCGAGGTGACGCGCGCCGCCGGGGTCGCCCCGACCGCCTTCTACCGGCACTTCCGCGACATCCCCGACCTGGGGGTGGCCCTCGTGGAGGAGGCGCTCGGCAGCCTGCACGGGGTCGTTCGCGCGCTCCTGGCGGCGGAGGGCGGCAGCGAGGCCCGGCTGTCCGGGGCGGTCGGCCTGATCGCGGAGCATGTGCGCGCCCACCCCGACCACGTGCGCTTCGTCGCGCGCGAGCGGCACGGCGGGGTACGGGCGGTACGCGAGGCGATAGACCACGAACTGGGCCGTTTCGCGCGGGAGGTGGCGGCCGGACTGGGCGGGCAGCCCCAGTCGGCGGGGTGGAGCGAGGACGACGTGCTGATGCTCGCCGAGCTGTACGTCGACCACCTGCTGATGACGGCCTCGAACCTGCTGGAGGCGGCGCCCGGCGAGGAGGAGGCCGTCGTGGCCCGGGCCCGCCGCCAGTTGCGCGTCATCGCGCTGGGGCGGCTGCACTGGCTCGACGAGGGCGCGCCCAGGACCTGAGCGGGGCGGGGGAACGTCAGCGCGGCAGGTCGAGCAACTGGCCCGCGAGTTCCCCGATGCGCTGGTACCAGGCGGCCTGGACGGCGGTGACGGCCGGTTCGTCGACGGCGGGGCCCGAGCGGGTCAGCACGAGACGGGCGCCGTGCCCGGTGCCCTCGGTGAGCTGCCAGCGGACCCGGCCGAGCGGGCTCCAGGCGTATTCGAGCAGCCGGGGCGGGTCGAGTTCGGTGATCGCGCCGGCCGGGGAACCGATCGCGGTGAACCCCGAGGGGGCCTCCTGGCCGGGCAGCGGGTCGGTGCCCCGGGTGAGATACGACCAGACCGTCTCGACGGGGCGCACGAGCTGGCGCTCGAAGCGGACGGTGACGCCCGCGGGTTCCTCCTCGACCGTGGAGCCCACGAGGTCGAACAGCTCGACGTACGCCTCGTGCAGCGCCCCGTCGCGGTCCCCGGCGCCGTCCGGCTCCTCACCGTCGAGCAGTTGGGCGAGCGCCGTCACGCAGACGTGCCAGCCGGAGGCGAAGCTCGCCGCGCCCCAGTGGTCGTCGAAGGTGTGCACGAGAGTCAGCAGACTGACCCCGGAGTCGCCGTCCTCTGCGCCGGCCGCCCGGTCGGGCCGTACCGACCAGTGCAGCCGGTCGCTCTCCCAGGTGTAGGCGAGCACCCACGGCTCCTCCGCCTCCAGGACCGTTCCCCGCGTCGGGGGGCGCCGGCCGTCCGGGAAGCGGAAGGCGGCCCCGGCCCCGGGGCTCGGGTCGAGGCGCACCTCCACCGGCATCCAGCGCGCCGTCAGCTCCGGGCGGGTGAGCGCCTCCCAGATCCGCTCGGGCGGATGCGGGATGCGGCGCTGCATGCGCAGGGCGGTCCGCCCGTCCTCGGTGAGGGTGAGCGTGTCGGCGTTGGGCTGCATGACGGGGCTCCCCGGCACAGTCGCTGGCGGCTTTCGGCCACCGTACGAGAGCGGCGGGCCGGGCGCGCGGCGGGCGGCGGCCTCCCGAGCCCCGGAACGCCGGGCGGGGGCGGGCCTGGCGGTTCAGCGCACGGGCACGCGGGCGAGCTGGCGGGACTGGGCCACCAGGCGGCCCGCGCTGTCCCAGACCTCGGCGTCCTCCTCCAGGAAGCCGCCGGCCAGGTTGCGGGTGGCCACCTGGACGCGCAGCGGGCCGGGGGCGGGGCGGCAGCGCACGTGAACGGTGAGTTCCACGGTCGGCACCCAGCCCTTGACGCCGAGGTCGAAGGCGGTGGGCGGCAGCGCGTCGACGGCGAGCAGGAGGGACAGCGGGTCGGCGTCGCGGCCGTCGGCCAGGCCGAACCACGCGCGCACCTCGCCCTTGCCGGACGGGGCGCCGAGGGCCCAGCCGAGCGTCGCGGGGTCCATCTTGAGCATGAGACGGCCGGTGATCGCGTTGGAGCCGGGGATCACCTGCGCGTCGGGGGCGTCGTCGGCGCCCAGGCACTGCTCGACCGGGGGGAACTCGGGCGGGCGCGCACTCGTGCGGACCTCGTCCGTGAGCGAGCCGAGATCGCCGTACGAGGCGAGCACCCGCAGCCGCTCCACCTCGCTGCCGTCCTCGGCGTACTGGAACAGGGAGGCCTGACCGGTCGAGAGGGTACGGCCGGTGCGCACCGTCTCGGTACGGATCACGGCGGGGCCCGGCTGCGAGGCGGTCAGGTAGTGCGCGGTGACCGAGAAGGGCTCGGAGTGCGGCAGGGCGTCCGCGAGGGCGCGGCCCACGAGGGCCAGGAGGTAGCCGCCGTTCACCGCGTTGATGATGGTCCACCCGGCCGAGAGCCGGGCGTCGTAGACGCCGGGAGCGCGGAGGGTGACGGCGGTGTCGCGGTCGAACTCGCTGTCGCCCACGGTCGCCGGTGCGATTGCCTGTGCCATGGGGGAACGGTACAACAGCTTGCTACTGGGCGGTAGCTTTCTCTGCGGGGGCGGGGATCACTCGACCTCGACCGTCGAGGTCCTGCGGTTCCAGGCGCGGGGCGCGCGCCAGTGGTAGCGCAGGGCGAGCAGCCGCAGGAGGAAGGCCGCGACGGCCGCCGTCCCGCTGGTGAGGGCGTTGAGCGCGTCGAGGTGGATGCACACGGCGACCGTCGAGGCGCCCGCGAGCGCGGGCACGGCGTACAGGTCGCGGTCCCAGCGCACCAGGGAGGGCACCTCGTTGGCGATGACGTCGCGGATCACCCCGCCGCCCACGGCGGTGGCCAGGCCCAGTGCGACGGACGAGGTGAGGCCGAGCCCGTAGCCGTACGCCTTGGTGGTGCCGGTCACGCAGAACAGCCCGAGCCCGGCGGCGTCGAAGACGTTGACGGCGCCGTTGATCCGCTCGACCTGCGGGTGCAGGAAGAAGACCAGCCCCGCGGCGACCAGGGGCATCGTGAAGTAGCCGAGGTCCGTGAACGCGGCGGGCGGGATCGCGCCGATGACGATGTCCCGGAAGATCCCGCCGCCCAGCGCCGTCGCCTCCGCGAGCACCGCGATGCCGAACACGTCGAAGTTCTTCCGTACGGCCAGCAGCGCGCCGGAGATCGCGAAGACGAAGATGCCGATGAGGTCGAGCGTGTGCTGGACGGTCGGGGAGAAGAGATCGAGGACCACCCGGTCATTGTGCCGGGTGGTCCTCGCCTCACTTCCGGTCCGCCTCGCCGCCGGGGCCGTCCGGCCCGGGACCGGCGTCCGGCGCGTCTTCGGTCGCGGCCGCAGCCTCGGCCTCGGCGCCGGTGTCGGCCTCCGGCTCCGGCTCGGCGGCCGGTTCACTCTTCGCGACCGGCTCGTCCTCCGCGACCGGCTCGCTCTTGGCAGCCGGCTTCTCGGAGGCGACGTCCGTGACCGGCGCCTGCGCGTCGGCCGGGTCCCCGGCGGAGACCGTGATGGTCTCGACGGGCTCCGGCAGCGCCGGGTCGTCCGGGAGCCGGTCGGCGCCGTTCTCCGGGTGGTGGCAGGCCACCAGCTGGCCGGTGCGCAGCTCGACGAGCGGCGGCTCGACCGTGGTGCAGGAGAGCGTCGCCTTCCAGCACCGGGTGTGGAAGCGGCAGCCCGAGGGCGGGGCGATGGGCGAGGGCACGTCGCCCGTGAGCAGCCGGCGCTTGCGGTCGCCCCGGGTACGCGGGTCCGGCACCGGCACCGCGGACATGAGCGCCGTGGTGTACGGGTGCATGGGCGTGCTGTAGAGCGATTTGCGGTCGGCCAGCTCCACGATCTTGCCGAGGTACATCACCGCGATCCGGTCCGAGACGTGCCGGATGACCGAGAGGTCGTGCGCGATGATCACGTAGGTGAGGCCGAGTTCCTGCTGGAGGTCGTCCAGCAGGTTGACGACCTGGGCCTGGATCGACACGTCCAGCGCGGAGACCGGCTCGTCGGCGACGACCAGCTTCGGCTTGAGCGCGAGCGCCCGGGCGATGCCGATGCGCTGGCGCTGGCCGCCGGAGAACTCGTGCGGATAGCGGTTGTAGTGCTCGGGGTTGAGCCCGACCCGCTCCAGCAGGGCCTGGACCTCGGCCTTGATCCCGCCCTCGGGCTTGACGCCCTGGAGACGGAAGGGAGCGCCCACGATCGTGCCGATGGTGTGCCGGGGGTTCAGCGAGGAGTACGGGTCCTGGAAGATCATCTGCACGTCGCGCCGCATGGAACGCATCGCCGACGTGGAGAGGTGGGTGATGTCCCGTCCCTCGAACTCGACGCTGCCCCCGGTGGGTTCGAGCAGCCGGGTGATGAGCCGGCCCATCGTCGACTTGCCGCAGCCGGACTCGCCGACCACGCCGAGGGTCTCGCCCTGGCGCACGTCGAAGGAGAGGCCGTCGACGGCCTTGACCGCACCGACCTGGCGCTGGAAGACGCCCTTCTTGATGGGGAAGTGCTTCTGGAGCCCCTCCACCTTCAGCAGGGTCTCGCCCGGGGCCCGCTCACTTCCCTTGCTCTGCGCGGGAATCGTCACGTCCTGGTCCTCGCTCACAGCTTGGGCGCAATCTCTTCGGTCCAGATCCGCTCCCGCTGCTCCTGCGTCATGTGGCAGGCCGCCCAGTGGCCCTGGCCGCCGACCTGGGCCAGCTCGGGCCGCACGGTGCGGGTCACGTTGTCCTTGGGGATGTCGGCGTACGGGCAGCGCGGGTTGAAGGCGCAGCCGTCGGGGATGTTGATCAGCGAGGGCGGGGAGCCCTTGACCGGGATGAGCCGGTCGGTCTCCTCGCGGTCGATGCGCGGCATCGAGCCGAGCAGCCCCCACGTGTAGGGGTGACGCGGTTCGTAGAAGACCTTCTCGACCGGCCCGCGCTCCACGCAGCGTCCGCCGTACATCACGAGGATGTCGTCGGACAGTTCGGCGACCACGCCGAGGTCGTGCGTGATGATGATGACCGCCGAGCCGAACTCCTTCTGGAGGTCGCGGATCAGGTCGAGGATCTGCGCCTGCACGGTGACGTCGAGCGCGGTGGTCGGCTCGTCGGCGATGAGCAGTTCGGGGTTGTTGACGAGCGCCATGGCGATCATCGCGCGCTGGCGCATCCCGCCGGAGAACTCGTGGGCGTAGGAGTCGACGCGCTTGTCGGGCTGCGGGATGCCGACCCGGTCGAGCATCTCGATCGCCCGCTTGCGCGCCGTCTTCTTGTCCACGTCGTGGTGGATGCGGTACGCCTCGACGATCTGCTTGCCGATGGAGTAGTACGGGTGCAGGGCGGACAGCGGGTCCTGGAAGATCATCGCCATCTCGCGGCCGCGCAGGGCGCGCACCCGGTCCTGCGGGGCGGAGAGCAGTTCCTCGCCGTCGAGCCAGATCTCCCCGGACAGCTGGGCCTTGCGGCGGCCGTACTGGCCGGCCGTGTGCAGGCCCATGATGCCGAGCGAGGTGACGGACTTGCCCGAGCCGGACTCGCCGACGATGCCGAGCGTCTTGCCCTTCTCCAGCGAGAAGCTGAGCCCGTCGACGGACTTGACGAGCCCGTCGTCGGTGGGGAAGTGCACCTTGAGGTCGCGGACCTCAAGGAACGCCCTGGGCGGCTCGGAACCGGCGGAGACGGTCTCGCCGACTGCGGCTCCGGTCTTGCTGAGCTCTGTCATGCGAGCCTCACTCGGGGGTCGATCACGGCGTACAGCACGTCCACGACGAGGTTGGCGATGATCACGGCGAGCGAGGTGATGAGGACGACGCCCAGGATCACCGGGAGGTCGCGCTCTTGGATCGCCTTGAGCACGGCCTGGCCGAGGCCGGGGAGGCTGTAGGTCGTCTCGGTCAGGATCGCGCCGCCGATCATGGCGCCGAGGTCCATGCCGAGCATGGTCAGGATGGGGGTCATCGTGGAGCGCATCGCGTGCTTGCCGATGACCTTGGTCTCCTTGAGGCCCTTCGCCCGGGCGGTGCGGATGTAGTCCTCGCCCATCACGTCGAGCATGGTGGCCCGGGTGATGCGCGCGTACATCGCCGCGTAGAGGAAGGCCAGGGTGAACCAGGGCAGGAGCAGCCCCTCGAACCAGCCGGTGACGCTCTCCCCGATGGGGACGTACTCGCTGTGGATCCAGCCCAGTCCGAAGTCGAAGATCGCCATGACGATCATGCCGGTGAAGTAGATCGGCAGGGAGACGCCGGAGAGGGCGACGAGCATCGCGCCGCGGTCCCAGACGCTGCCGCGCTTGAGCGCGGAGAGCACACCGGCCGCGACCCCGAGGACGACCCACAGGATGGCCGCGCCGACGGCGAGGGAGATGGTCACCGGCAGCCGGTCGGTCAGGACCGGCCAGATGGCCTGCTCGCTGCGGAAGGAGTAGCCGAAGCAGGGGATCGAGCAGTGGGTGACGTCGCCGCCGGAGGAGTAGGTCCGGCCGGCGAAGATGCCCTTGAAGAACTCCCAGAGCTGGACGAAGATCGGCTGGTCCAGCTGGAGTTTCTGCCGGATCCCCTCCAGGGCGGCGGAGTCGGACTGCTTGCCCACGTACATCGTGGCGGGATCGACCCCGGCCCACTTCGGGATGAGGAAGAAGATGCAGAAGACCACCAGCATGATGACCACCAGCATCACGACGACGGCCATGAGCCGCCTGATGAGGTATGCGAGCACTGCTTCCGGCCCGGCCGCGGGCCGCGGGCCACCGGGGAGTTCGTCCCCGGTGGCCCGCGACTACGCCGTCGTGGCCTTCACCTGCCTTTCGTGCAGTACGGCGGGTGTGCCGACGGTGGTGGTTACTTCACGCCGAGGTTGACGAAGTCGTACGTGCCCGAGTAGCCGTCGGTCGTGTAGACGTTGGTCAGCCTGGAGGAGCGGAAGTTGATGAACTTCTCGAAGACGAAGGGCAGGTAGTAGCCGCCCTCCATCACCTCGTGGTTGATCGACTTGGCGATCTCTTCCTTCTTCGACGCGTCCAGCTCGGTGGTGAACTCGTCGAAGGCGCCGTCGATCTTCTTGTCGTCGATCAGGGCGTAGTTGTTGTTGCCGTTGCTGAGCGTGAAGCGCGAGTCCCACAGCGGCTGGCCGTAGCCCTGCACCGACGGGAAGTCGGGGCCCCAGCCCATGATGACGACGCCGTAGCCCTTCTGCTTGACGACCTTCGGGTTGCCGATGATGCCGGCGATCTGCGAGCCGTCGTACTTGTCGATGTCGGCGACGATGCCGACCTTCTTCAGCGAGGCCTGGAGGGACTCGGCGGTCGCGACCTCGACGGGCTTGTTGCTGCGCACCGCGATGGTGGTCTTGAAGCCGTTCGGCTTGCCGCAGGCCTTGAGCTCTTCCTTGGCCTTGGCGGTGTTCGGCGCGCCGTCGTTCTTGGCGGTGCCGAACGGGTCGTAGGACTGGCCCTCGGAGCCGGGCACGGACGGCGGCAGCATGTTGGTGCCGATGTCACCACCGGCCTGCGGGCCACCACGCGCGGTCTGCAGCGACTTGTGGTCGGCGCCGTAGATCGCGGCCTTGCGGCAGTGGATGTTGTCGAAGGGCTTCACGCTCTGCGGGAAGGTCGCGTAGCGGATGTAGCCCGAGACGGGGTTGTCCAGGTTGTCCTTGTGCTCCTTGAGGGCCTTGATGCGGCCCTGCGGGGAGAGACCCGTCTGCGAGAAGTCGAGGTCGTACTCACCGTTGAGGAGACGGTTGTCCATGTCGTCCGGGTTGGTGAAGTACGTCATCGTGATCTTGTCCGGGAGCGCCTTGCGGACCGGGTCCGAGGACTGCTTCCACTGGGGGTTGCGCACCAGTTCCAGGCTCTTGCCCGGCGAGTACTTGGCGAACTTGTACGGGCCGGAGGAGAACGGGTGCAGGCCGTACTTGGACTTGGTGTCCTTGTCCTTGCGCACCGGGGAGGCCGAGGTGAGCGCGAGCATCTCCTCGAAGTCACTGTTCTTCTTGGGGAGCTTGAAGACGATCGTCTTCTCGTCCGGCGTCTGGATCGCCTTCAGGCCCTCCTTGGAGGTGTCCTTGTAGGGGCCCTTGTACTTGCTCTTCGGGTCCAGGACGGTCTTCAGGTAGACCGGGCCGCCGGACAGCACGTCCTGGGCCCACTGGCGCTCGATGCCGTACTTGACGTCCTCGGAGGTGATCGGCTTGCCGTCCTCCCACGTGATCCCGTCGCGCAGGGTGTACGTGTAGGTCAGGCCGTCGTCCGAGATCTTGGCCTTGCTGGTGGCGAGGTCGGGAGTGACCGTGGCGCCCGCCTTGCCCGGCTCGGGCTTGTTGGTGACGAGCTGGCGGCTGTAGTACCGCATGAAGTTCCACACGACGCCGTAGTAACCGCGCGTGGTGTCCCAGGAGTCGGCGTCCTGGACGGTGGCGTACTTGAGCGTGCCACCCTTCTTGCTGGAGGCGTTGGCCACCTTGTTGTTGCCCGCGTCGAAGCCGGCCGCGTGCGCCTTGCCGCCGTCCTTCGAGTCCTTGCTGTCGCCGTCGCCCCCGCCGCACGCCGCCGTGGACAGCAGGGCGGCGACCACGGCAGCGGCCGCGAGGGCCTGCTTGCGCCGCCCTGAAGTGTGGGTTCTCACGATCTCGGTTCCTCCGTGTAGATGACGGACCCGTGTGCTCACGGGCCTTTAGATACGGCTGTTAACGGGAGCCCCGGGGGTCGAGCGCGTCCCGTACGCCGTCGCCGAGGAGATTGAAGGAGAGGACGGTGATGAAGATGGCCAGGCCCGGGATCACCATGTACATGGGATCGGACTCGTAGTAGCTCAGGGCACTGGACAGCATCTGTCCCCACGAGGAGGACGGCGGCTTCACACCGACGCCGAGGAAGCTCAGGGCGGCCTCGTTGAGGATGTTGGTGGGGATCATCATCGTCGTGTACACGATGATCGGCGCCACCAGGTTGGGCATCAGTTCCTTGAAGATGATGTGCCGTTGACCGGCGCCGAGGCTGCGGGCGGCCTCGACGTACTCGCGTTCGCGCAGGCTCAGGGTCTGGGCGCGCACCACGCGGCCGACGTTGGGCCAGCCGAAGAAGCCGATCACCAGGATCATCACGAACACGCGGACGCTGGTGCCGTTGAGGCCCAGCATCGAGTTCGGCATCACCGAGACCAGCGCGATGATGAAGAGCAGCTGCGGGAAGGACAGCAGCATGTCCATCACGCGGCTGATGATCGCGTCGACCCAGCCGCCGAAGTAGCCGGCGAGGACGCCGAGCAGTACGCCGAGGACGACGGCGACGAAGGCCGAGAGGAACCCGACCAGCAGGGAGATCCGGGCGCCGTAGACGATGCGGGCGAAGATGTCGCGGCCGTTGACCGGTTCGACGCCCAGCCAGTGCTCCCCGCTGATGCCGCCCAGCGAGCCCGTGGGCGTGGAGAACAGCGGATCGATCAGCTTCTCGTTGTAGGCGTTGGGGTCCTGACCTGCCAGGTTCGCGATGACCGGGGCCAGGATCGCGATCAGGATCAGGAGCAGGACGACGATGCCGCCGCCGAGGGCGAGCTTGTCGCGCTTGAGGCGTTCCCAGGCGATCCGCCCGAGTGAACGCCCCTGCACCTTGGCCTTCGGCATTCCGGCCTTCAGAGCCTCCGCCGAAGGCGCCACCGGGGCGGCAGGCTCATGCAGTGGTGCCGTCATCGTGCCAGCGACCCCTCTCAACCGGCGGTAACCGGCCCACACTTGCCGCGGTGGCGGCAGACGATCCGTCGAACACGGGAGCGGAAGCTCCCTGATGGGGGAGTCTTCATCGCTGGACAGCCCGCGGACCAGACCTGACGGTCAATGGATGCGCAACCGTGATGCATAAATCCCGAGTCCGCTATCCGGTGACCGGCCAACGCACTGCGGACATAGGACAGTTGAGACTAAAGGTGCGCGATCACGGGAACCCAAGGGATTCTGTACCCCATATCCGACATAGCCGCTCAGTCGTCACAGTAAGGGGCGGCCGGCCGCTCAACTCGTCCGCATGCTGGACAAGTTAGTGAGGGGTGCATCTAACGGAGGGGCGGGAAGCGCCTCTTGGGCGCGCCGCCGGGAGTGCAGGCCCTCGGTCCCGCCCTCAGTAGCGGGCGGGACCGGCCCCGTACGGCGGCGGGTAGCCGTACCCGGAGGCCGGGGCGGCGGGGGCGGCGTGCGCCTCGCGGTCGTAGAAGGGGCGGGAGCGGGCGCGCAGCCACAGCGCCACGGGGTCGTGCGGGTCGGCGAGGGCGACCGTGGAGACGGGCAGCCCCTCGGGCACGACGCCGACGGCCTGGCCCATCATGGCGCGCACCGACTCGACGGCGGGCGGGGCGGTGTCGTAGACGTCCAGGCCGATCGCCAGGTAGGGCGCGCCGAGCGCGGGCTGGACCCAGGCCCGGCGCAGCGAGCGCACGGCCGGGGTGCGGTGGGCGATCTGGGTCAGCAGCGCGTAGAACTGGGGCAGTTCGATCGCGGGCTCGCTCAGCCGCAGCGGCCCGGCGGGCTCGGCGTCCAGGCCCCGCGCGAGGCGGCGCAGATCGGGCCACGGGATGCCGAGGCCGCCGCCGGGGGCGTGCGGGTTGAGCCACAGGCCGTGGTGGTGGGGGTAGAGGGCGCGCGCCACGTCGAGTCCGGGGAAGGATTCGTGGGCCCGGGTCCAGCCGCTCGCGGCGAGTTCCTGGGGGGAGGTCACGCAGGGCGCGTAGCCGTGGCCCTCGACCTCCATGTGCCCGTACTGGGCGTCGGGGGCGCCGGCCTCGCCGTGCCACAGCAGCATGTGCACGCGGCCCTCGACGAGGGCGTGCAGCAGGGCCTCGTAGGCGTCGTAGCGCCCGGGCGTCACCTGCCGCAGCATGTGCTCGACCGTTTCCCCAGGTCTCGACCGCGCTCGACCGGGGCTGTCCCCGCTGGCCGCAGCCGTGCCCGACGCACTCACCCTTGACCGCCCCTTCGTCACGACTCGACCGCCCCCGCACCGGCCCGGCGGATCACGGGGGCCGCGGCCCGCGCGTTTGGCGCTCGCGCCGACCGGCCCATCAAACCAGCTTAAGCGGCGGGCCCGGCACGGACTTGACGCGCAGCGCCGGGAATGCGGGGCGGCCGGCCCGCCCCGTCCGGCGCACGCCCGCACCTCGGTCACCTGCGGACCCGTGGGCCCCGCTTCCTCATTCCGGCTCGGCGAGGTGGAAGGGGCGGACCCGGGCGCGCAGCCACTCGGCCACCGGGTCCTGGGCGACGTCGAGCAGGATGAGGTTGACCGGCCAGCGCACCGGGACACGGCCGAGGGCACGGCCGAGGGCGTCCAGCGGCAGTTCACCGGCGGCCCCCTCCCAGGCGGCCAGTTCCACGCCGACGAACAGCGCGGGCTCCTGGTCCTCGACCTCGGCGAGGCAGCGGCGGGCGCTGCGCACGACGCCGGTGGCGCGGAACTCCTCGGCCGCCGCGGACAGGAAGTCGACGGGGTCGACCTGCCAGTCCGGTTCGTAGAGCCGGACCCGGCCGCCGGTTCCGGCCCCGTCCAGCGGGGTGCGTCCGCTGCGGCACAGTTCGGCGACGGCGGGCGGCGGCAGCGGCACGGTGACGGCCCCGTCGGGGTTGAGGACCAGTCCGAGCTGCGCGGGCAGTCCCCGGGCGAACTCCACGGCGGGGGCCACGGTGAAGGACAGGTTCCCGCCGGTCGCCTGGAGGAATTGTTCCTGGGAGGAGAAGACGGGGACGTAGGCCTGCCCGCCGAGTTCCATCATCGGCACGTCGAGTGCGGCGCTGTCGGGGCCGCCGCCCCTGGGCAGCGGCACCCAGACCGGGCTGCGGCCCAGCGCCTCCACGATCCGCGGGCCCGCCGTGGGCACGCCGACCGAGGCGGCGAGCACCTCTTCCAGTGCGTTGCCCGGCCAGCCGCCGTACGACTGGGTGTGGGCCTCGGCCTGCGCCGGGACGTTCATCCTCTTCCCCACCTGTACCTGCTCGCGCGCACAGGGCTCACCCGCGCGTTCCGTCTGCCGTGTTCCTGTCGGTGGCCGGCCACTCACCGGCGGGCCGCCGGGCGAACTTTAACGCGCCCCGCACGGCACGCACCGAGCGTATGCGCGACCTCACCCTTCGATGCCGTCCCGTCCACGCTGCGGGCGCTGTGCGGCGCCCCGTGGACGGGGTGGCGCGGGGGTCAGGAAGTCGAGCCGGCGCAGGGCGTCGGCGGCGGGCCGGTCGAGCAGCACGACGGAGGCGCAGCCCCGGGGCAGGTCCCCGGCGAGGGCCCGGCCGAGGAGGCGGCCGAGGGTCGCGCGGTGGCGGTGGAAGGCGTACCGGCTGACCGTGCGGCCGCGGACGCGCTGCCCGGCGAGCGCGAGGGCGGGCCGGACGTCGAGCAGTAACAGGTGCATCCCGCTGCCGCGCCTGCGGGCCTCGGCGGCGATCCAGTGCCGCACCCAGCGCTGGGTCCCGCAGTCGTGGACGACCAGGCTCGCGCCCGAGCGCAGGGCGCGGTGCAGGGCGGCGTAGTGGGCGAGGCGGACCAGGGGGCGGAAGACCGCGTACGGCAGGCGCGGCAGACGCCGCTCCCAGCGCTCCCGCACGTCCTGGGAGTCGATGGTGCGCGTGGCCCGCGAGGTGCGTACGACCCGGGCGAGCAGGGTGGACTTCCCGCTGCCGGGCAGTCCGGAGACGACGACGAGGTCCCCGGCGGCGAAGCCGAGCGTGCGCGGGCCGGTCCCGGCGAGCCCGCGCAGATCACGGACCGGCGGTGCCGGCGGCCGGGCGGCGGGGCGGGCAGGGCCGGTGGCCCGGCGCGAGCGCGCGGGCCCGGCGCGCCCCGGGCCGGCCGCCGGGGGGAGGCCGCGCGGCGGGCCGAGCCCCGCCGGAGCCAGCGGGCCGGGGCCCGGTCCGCCCTCCCCCGCGCCCGCGGCCCCGCCCGCCCCACCGCTCGTGCCGCGTGTCGCGTCCGCGTCGTACGCGCTGGTCTTCCCCACCGTGATCCGCCTCCCCGTGCGGCCGCCACTCCTCCCCGACGGTAAAGAGGAGGTAATGCGGCCTGTTCCTGATAGTGCCCCCGCGGGGGCGGCGGGAAAACGGGGCGGCGCGGTGAGACCGCGGGGACCGGCCCTTCTGCGCCGCACGGGGGCGTGCGATGATGGCGGCGATCCACAACCTCATACCGGCCGCTTGAATCCGCGCGGGAGAGTCCCGGGAGTCCGCAGTGATCTCCGGGGCGCCGAAGGAGCAAGTTCCTCCCTTGAATCTCTCAGGCCCCAGATACCGCGCGGGCGAGGCACATCTGAAAAGCGAGCCGGTGCTCCCGGCTCCACCCACGGTGCAAGTCGGGCCCCGCGCGTGCGGCGGTCATGACGAACCTCTCAGGTACCGATGACAGATGGGGAGGGTCCACCTCGCCGTCACGCCCCCTGGGAGCATCCCGTATGAGCGACACTTCGCCCCGCAAGACCGCCCTGGACGCCACGCACCGCGCGCTCGGGGCGACCATGACCGACTTCGCCGGCTGGGACATGCCGCTGCGGTACGGCAGTGAGCGCGAGGAGCACACGGCGGTGCGCGAGCGCGCCGGTCTCTTCGACCTGTCCCACATGGGCGAGATCACGGTGACCGGCCCGCAGGCCGCCCCGTTCCTGGACCACGCGCTGGTGGGCAACATGGGCTCGATCGGTGTCGGGCGGGCCCGCTACACGATGATCTGCGCCGAGGACGGCGGCATCCTGGACGACCTGATCGTCTACCGGCCCGCCGAGAGCCGCTACCTGGTGGTGGCCAACGCCTCGAACGCGCAGACGGTGCTGGACGAGCTGAACCGCCGCAGCGAGGGTTTCGACACCGAGGTCCGCGACGACCGCGAGGCGTACGCGCTGCTCGCGATCCAGGGCCCGGCCTCCCCGAAGATCCTCGCCTCGGTGACCGACGCCGACCTGGACGGCCTGAAGTACTACGCGGGCCTGCCGGGCACCGTGGCCGGGGTCCCGGCGATGATCGCCCGGACCGGCTACACCGGTGAGGACGGCTTCGAGCTGTTCGTGGACCCCGCCGACGCCGCGAAGCTGTGGGAGGCGCTGCTCGCGGCCGGGACCGGCGAGGGCCTCGTGCCCTGCGGTCTGGCCTGCCGGGACACCCTGCGCCTGGAGGCGGGCATGCCGCTGTACGGGCACGAGCTGACCGCCTCGCTCACCCCGTTCGACGCGGGCCTGGGCCGGGTCGTGAAGTTCGACAAGACCGCGAACGACGGCCGTTTCGTGGGCCGGGAGGCGCTGGCCGCCGCGGCCGGGCGGGCGGACGCGAAGCCGCCGCGCAAGCTGGTCGGCCTGGTGGCCGAGGGCCGCCGGGTGCCGCGCGCGGGCTACGCGGTCGTCGCGGACGGCGAGGTGATCGGCGAGGTCACCTCGGGCGCCCCCTCCCCCACGGTCGGCAAGCCGATCGCGATGGCCTACGTGGACGCGGCGCACGCCGCTCCCGGCACGCCGGGCGTGGGCGTCGACATCCGGGGCAGCCACGAGCCGTACGAGGTCGTCGCGCTGCCTTTCTACAAGCGCCGGAAGTAGTCCTTCCGCAGCCCTCGCGAGTGACGGGCGGCCGGGCGGGCCCAGCGTTTCCCGCCCCCGGGCCCTCCCGCGAACCGCCGTTTTCCAGCACAGCCCCGCGTACAGGAGAATTCAGGTCATGAGCAACCCCCAGCAGCTGCGTTACAGCAAGGAGCACGAGTGGCTGTCGGGCGCCGAGGACGGCGTCTCGACGGTCGGCATCACCGAGTACGCGGCCAACGCGCTCGGCGACGTCGTCTACGCCCAGCTCCCCGAGACCGGCTCCACCGTCACCGCGGGCGAGACCTGCGGAGAGCTGGAGTCCACGAAGTCCGTCAGCGACCTGTACGCCCCGGTCAGCGGCGAGATCACCGAGATCAACGAGGACGTGGTGAGCGACCCCTCCCTCGTGAACTCCGCCCCCTTCGAGGGCGGCTGGCTGTTCAAGGTCCGCGTCACCGGCGAACCGGAGGACCTGCTGTCCGCCGAGGAGTACGCGGCGTTCTCCGGCTCCGACGACTGACGAACCGACCCCAGGGACTGATTCTCTTGTCTTCGCTCCTCAACACCCCGCTCCACGAACTCGACCCCGACGTGGCGGCCGCCGTCGACGCCGAGCTGCACCGTCAGCAGTCGACGCTGGAGATGATCGCCTCGGAGAACTTCGCCCCGGTCGCCGTCATGGAGGCGCAGGGTTCGGTGCTCACCAACAAGTACGCGGAGGGCTATCCGGGCCGCCGCTACTACGGTGGCTGCGAGCACGTCGACGTCGTCGAGCAGATCGCGATCGACCGGGTCAAGGCGCTGTTCGGCGCCGAGCACGCCAACGTGCAGCCGCACTCGGGCGCCCAGGCCAACGCGGCCGCCATGTTCGCGCTGCTCAAGCCGGGCGACACGATCATGGGCCTGAACCTCGCGCACGGCGGGCACCTGACCCACGGGATGAAGATCAACTTCTCCGGGAAGCTCTACAACGTGGTCGCCTACCACGTGGACGAGCGGACCGGTCAGGTCGACATGGACGAGGTCGCGCGCCTGGCCAAGGAGGCGCGGCCGAAGCTGATCGTGGCGGGCTGGTCGGCCTATCCCCGCCAGCTCGACTTCGCCGCCTTCCGCCGGATCGCGGACGAGGTCGGCGCGTACCTCATGGTCGACATGGCGCACTTCGCGGGCCTGGTCGCGGCGGGGCTGCACCCCTCCCCCGTCCCGCACGCGCACGTCGTGACCACGACGACGCACAAGACCCTGGGCGGGCCGCGCGGTGGCGTGATCCTGTCCACGGCCGAACTCGCCAAGAAGATCAACTCGGCGGTCTTCCCCGGCCAGCAGGGCGGTCCGCTGGAGCACGTGATCGCGGGCAAGGCGGTGGCCTTCAAGGTCGCGGCCTCCGAGGACTTCAAGGAGCGCCAGCAGCGCACCCTGGACGGCGCCCGCATCCTGGCCGAGCGGCTGGTCGCGGCGGACGTCACCGAACACGGCGTCTCCGTGCTGTCCGGCGGCACCGACGTGCACCTGGTCCTGGTGGACCTGCGCGACTCGGAGCTGGACGGCCAGCAGGCGGAGGACCGGCTGCACGAGGTCGGCATCACCGTGAACCGCAACGCGGTCCCGAACGACCCGCGGCCCCCGATGGTCACCTCGGGCCTGCGCATCGGCACCCCGGCGCTCGCGACCCGCGGTTTCGGGGCGGCGGACTTCGAGGAGGTCGCCGACGTCATCGCCCAGGCGCTCAAGCCCTCGTACGACGCGGCGGCGCTGCGCGCGCGGGTCACCGCGCTGACCGAGAAGCACCCGCTGTACCCGGGCCTGTCGAAGTAACGGCCTCCCCTCACCGGCCGGCCGTGATGCCGGGCACATCCCGGTGAGGACGGTTTCACGCGGGGCGTCGCGCACACTGGAAACGGTGGGCGGGACGCCCCGCCCCATGCCGTGCGCCGAGGGCCGCCCCTTTTCCCTTTCCCCGCTCAACCCGTCCGGTGGACAACGGCGTCCGCCTGTGAGGAGTCTCCACGTGGCCATCTCGGTCTTCGACCTGTTCTCCGTCGGCATCGGCCCCTCCAGTTCGCACACGGTGGGCCCGATGCGGGCGGCGCGGATGTTCGCGCGCCGGCTCAAGAACGAGGGCCTGCTCGCGCCGACCGCCTCGGTGCGCGCGGAACTGTTCGGCTCCCTGGGCGCCACCGGCCACGGCCACGGCACGCCGAAGGCGGTGCTGCTCGGCCTGGAGGGCGAGTCCCCGCGCACGGTCGACGTCGAGGGCGCCGACGAGCGGGTCGCCGCGATCCGCGAGAGCGGCCGGATCTCGCTGCTCGGCGCGCACGAGATCCCCTTCTCCTACGACGAGGACCTCCTGCTGCACCGGCGCGAGACGCTGCCGTACCACGCGAACGGCATGCGGATGTTCGCCCACGACGCCGAGGGCGCGCTCCTGCTGGAGAAGACGTACTACTCGGTGGGCGGCGGCTTCGTGGTGGACGAGGACGCGGTCGGCGAGGACCGCATCAAACTCGACGACACGGTGCTGAGGTACCCCTTCCGCACCGGTGACGAGCTGCTGCGCCTGGCGAAGGACACCGGCCTGTCGATCCCCGCGCTGATGCTGGAGAACGAGAAGGCCTGGCGTACGGAGGACGAGATCCGGGCGGGCCTGCTGGAGATCTGGCGGGTCATGAAGGACTGCGTGGCGCGCGGCATGAGCCAGGAGGGCATCCTGCCCGGCGGCCTGAAGGTGCGCCGCCGCGCGGCCTCCTCGGCCCGCCAGTTGCGCGCCGAGGGCGAGCCGCTGCCGCGCGCGATGGAGTGGATCACGCTGTACGCGATGGCCGTGAACGAGGAGAACGCGGCGGGCGGCCGCGTCGTGACGGCCCCGACCAACGGCGCGGCCGGCATCATCCCGGCGGTCCTGCACTACTACATGAACTTCGTGCCCGGCGCCGACGAGGAGGGCGTCGTGCGCTTCCTCCTCGCGGCCGGCGCGGTCGGCATGCTGTTCAAGGAGAACGCCTCGATCTCGGGCGCCGAGGTCGGCTGCCAGGGCGAGGTCGGCTCGGCCTGCTCGATGGCCGCGGGCGCCCTCGCCGAGGTCCTGGGCGGCACCCCGGAACAGGTCGAGAACGCGGCCGAGATCGGCATGGAGCACAACCTGGGCCTGACCTGCGACCCGGTCGGCGGCCTCGTCCAGATCCCGTGCATCGAGCGCAACGGCATGGCCGCGGCCAAGGCGGTCACCGCGGCCCGCATGGCCCTGCGCGGCGACGGCAACCACCTGGTCTCCCTCGACAAGGTCATCAAGACGATGCGCGAGACGGGCGCCGACATGAGCGTCAAGTACAAGGAGACGGCCCGGGGCGGGCTCGCGGTGAACATCATCGAGTGCTGATCCCGTAGGCCCTGACCAGTGCGTTTGTTATTTTCAGCGCGGTCGGGGCCTTCCCTGCTTACGCGGCGGAAAGTCCCTGAGATCTCAGTGGGAAGTCCCTGAGGGAGGGGCTCTCGACCTGCAGGTTTGCGGTACGCGATCAACACCGGATGCGCCGCTCACCCACCACGGGGATGTATCAAATCGATCCCTCAGGACCACACGAAGGGTGTCATTTGATACATGGACGCTGTGGGAAACTCGCGCCTGGAACAGCGACTGGCCAACCTGCCCCGCACCTTCACGACGGCGCAGGCACGTCAGGCCCTGCTCTCCCCGCGCGATCTGGCGCACCTGGTCACGGAAGCGGTGATAGACGAACTGTCCCGTGGGGTGTACCGGCGTGCAGACGCCCCGGAGACCGCGCACGCGGATCTGCTGGCCGTGTGCGCACGGGCTCCTCGCGCCGTCGTGTGCGGTGAATCCGCCCTGGCCCTGCATGAGCTGATCGACGACATCCCCGCAGCAGTACACATCGCCGTGCCGCGCGGTACAAGCCGCCCGACGATTTCCCCGGCAGAGACCACACCCATGTACGACGCGGCCCGCAGCGTCGTCGACGCGATGCGCCACCGCAGCCGCCTCGGAGAGGCCCTCGCCCTGTCCGCGCTCGGCCGCCACCTGCGCCGGAGCGGGCGAGGCGGAGTCGGCGAACTTCAGCACTTCGCAAGCGAGTTGGACGCTCTCGCCGTCGTCCGCCCCGCCATGGAGGCGGTGCTCGCCTGATGGCCAACCCCACCGGTGTCAGCAGGGGATCGCCGAGCACGAGAGCACTGGCGGCGCCGCCCCGTCTCAGCGGAACGCGGCGACGTTGCGGGCGGCCCAGTCGGCGAAGGGGCGCGGGGCGCGGCCGAGGACCTGCTGGACGTGCGGGCTGACGCGCAGTTCGGCCGGGCTCGGGGAACCGAGGATGTCCAGCGTGTCGTCGGCGAGCTCCGCCGGCATGCTCCGGGTCATGGCGGTCTTCGCCTCGTCGCGGGTGAGCTCGTGGAAGCGCACCGGCGAGCCCAGCGCGGCGGCGATGGCCTCCGCCTGCCCGCGCGGGGTGATCACCTCCGGGCCGGTCAGCTCGTAGACGCCACCGATGTGGCGGTCGTCCAGCAGGCAGGCCGCCGCGACCGCGGCGATGTCCGCCGGGTCGATGATCGGCACCCCGACGTCTCCGAAGGGAGCGGCGACGAGCTGTTGTGTGCGGACGGACTCGGCCCACCACAGGGCGTTGGAGGCGAAGCCTCCCGGGCGCAGGATGACCCACTCCTTGATGCCGGACTCCCGCAGCGTGTCCTCCAGTGCGCGCATCGCGATCCGCGTCCGGCCGGACGGCCTGGTCACCACGCCCAGCGTGGAGAGAAGGACGACCCGGCGCACTCCGGCGGCCGCGGCTTCACTGATGATGTCGGCAGGATTGGCTCCCGTGGCGTGCAGGTCGCCGGACAGCAGCAGGAACAGTGCCCGCGCCCCGGCCAGCGCGGGCTTGAGGCCGGCCGGCTCGGCCAGGTCGGCCGCCACGTGGCGGACGCCGTCCGGCACCGCCGCCGCGTGCCGTGACACTGCCGTCACCTGCCGGCCCGCCTCGGCCAGCGCCTTCGTCAACGGGCGGCCGATGTTCCCGGTGGCCCCGGTCACTACGATCATGGTCAGCTCCTTGTCGGATGTCCTCTGTGATCTGCACGCACGCTAGGAGCCGGGCTCACTTTTGGTAAGGACATACCTTTAGGTAAGCTCATGAGATGGTGGAAGGCGTGCAGCACAGACAGGCCGGGACGGGGAAGCGGTATGACGTGTTTCACACCGACTGCCTCGCACGCGATGTGGTCGACCATGTGACGAGCAGGTGGGGCGTCTGGGTGCTGATCTCCCTGCGCGGGAGCAGTCTCCGGTTCTACGAACTGCGCGAGAGCATCCAGGGCATCAGCGAGAAGATGCTCGCCCAGACCCTGCGGGCGCTGGTCCAGGACGGCCTGGTCTGGCGGGAAGTAGAGCCGACGACGCCGCCCCAGGTCACCTACGGGCTGACCGAGTTCGGCCGGGACGTCGGCGAGCCACTGACAGAGCTGTTCGACCGGATCACCCAGCGGCTGTCGCCGCGCGGCACGGAATAGCCTGGCCGCGGCCGGTGCCCGCCTGCGGGTGGTGGACGGCCTTGAGGTGGGAGATCACCACGGCCGTGACCCCCGCCCGGCGTGACGGCGTTTCGCGAAGAGCCGGATCAACGCGGCTGCCGTAGTACAGAACCGGTGACTTCATCTGACGGTGCACCCTGTTCCCGTACTGCGCCCTGTCCCTGTTCCCCGCGCTTCGGCGTTCGCGTCGTTTGCGGCTCCGCCCGGACTCGCGGCCACCGCACCGGGGTCCGCAGCCGCCTCGGCCGGCAGCGTGGATTCGACCAGCTCACCATGCGGCAACTCCTTGGTCCCCCGTCCCGCCGAAAGCCCACCGCCTCGCGGGAGAGCACGGAGGTGCGGCGGCCGACGTGATGCTGCGCGCCCTCTTCATCCATCCGCCCCCGCAGCACCGTCGGGGCCGGGCCGCCGCTCACACGGGAATCCAGGCGTCGCCCTGTACGCGGCCGAAGACGACGTCCGCGAAGTGGATGCCGAAGCCGATGGTGTCGGGGCGGCGCAGTTCCGCGATGAGACGGAGCCGGTGGCGGGTCGACTGGTGGGGGTCGGCGTCGTTCGACGCGGACCAGTCGGGATGGCGGATCTGCAACGGGGTGGTCAGCGCGTCCCCGAAGGCGAGCAGGCGCGTGCCGCGCGAGGTGATCGTGTAACCGGTGTGGCCCGTGGTGTGGCCGGGCAGGGCGAACGTCTCGACGCCGGGCAGGATCTGCCGGCCGGGGGCGACCAGGGCGAGCCGGGGCGTCAGCATCCGGGCTGCCTCCGGGGAGAGCCGGTGCTGCGCCCATTCGCTTTCCGGTACGAAGAAGGTGGCCTCCGGGAAGAGCGGCGGATCGGCGCAGGCCCAGCCGATGTGGTCGGCGTGCAGGTGGGTGAAGGCGACCGCGCCGATGGTCTCCGGGCGCCGGCCGAGGCGGGCGAGGCCCGCGGGCAGCCAGCCGCCGTGCACCGCGCCGAGCGCGGCATCGGACGGGTCGTCGGGGACGAGCCGGGGCCCGAAGCCCGCGTCGACGAGCAGGGCCTCGGGGCCCAGTTCCACGAGGAGGCCGCCGGTGTTGGCGACGAGCCGGGCGGTGTCGTTGAGGTGGTCGGCGTAGACGTCCCAGCGGGCTGCGGGGACGGTGGGCAGCCGGCCGGCCGGTTTGAGGAGCATCGCCCCGTCGGGGACGTAGGAGACCCTGAAGTCACCGACCCGCAGGGTGCGCAGCGCCGAGGGGCGGCGCAGTCGCCGTCCGGCCTCGTCCGGGTCCACCGGTCGCCCGGCCGGGCGGTCCGGCTCCGGGTCCCCTCTGCTCTCCTGCGCCGGTCCCACCGCTCGCTCGTCCACCAGGTTCACCGGTCGCTCGTCCACCGGGTTCACCGCTCGCTCGTCCACCGGGTTCACCGCTCGCTCGTCTGCCGGGTTCACCGGTCGCTCTCCTTGTCCGGGGCGGGCCGGCCGGCCGCCGGAGGTGAGGCGGGCCGGCCGTGGGGCTGAGGGGGCCGCACCGGCACGGCACCGCGGGGGTCGGTGCCGTGCGCGGGGGCCAGGGTTATGCGGCACTCCGCTTGCGCAGCAGCACCGCGGCGAGGGCGGCGCCGACGAGGGCGAGCAGGCCGGCGACCACCATGCCGGCGTGCAGCCCGGCCAGGGTCTCCACCCGGGTGGGCGTCCCCGCACCGGCGAGGGCGGCGGTACGGGCGGCGGCGATCGCGCTGAGCCCGGCGACACCGATCGCGGCCACGTACTGCGGGAGCTGGGAGAGGCCGCCGACGACGCCCTGGTCCCGCTCCTCGGCCCCGGTCGTCATCACGGTGATGAAGGAGACGACGCTGAACACGTGGCCCAAGCCCATGACGGACGAGGTGACGAGCAGGGCCGCCAGGTTGCCGCCCGCCGACAGGGTGAACATCGAGGCGGTGCCGATTCCCTGGATGAGCAGGCCCGCGACCAGGACCCTCGGTCCGCCGAAGCGGCCGAGCAGCCTGGCGACGTACATGCCGCCGATCATCGCGGCGGCGCCTTCACCGAGGTAGCCGAGGCCGGCCTGGAGCGGGGTGTAGCCGAGGACGTCCTGCATGTACAGGCTCAGCAGCAGGGTCGTGCCGGCGCACATGCCGAAGGTGACGACGCCCATCAGGCCCGCCCACTTGACGCCGGCGCGGCCAAGGATCTTGAGCGGGATCAGCGGCTCCGGGTGGCGCCGCTCGACGAGCAGGAAGACGCCGAGCAGCAGCACGCCGCCGACGATCGAGCCGAGCGACTGCGCCCGGAGCCAGCCCTGGTCCCCGCCGGCCGAGATGCCGAAGACGATGCCGAACAGGCCGAGCGTGGCCAGGATCGCGCCGGGGATGTCCATGCTGCGGGCGGTGACGGCCTGCCGCATCGCGGGCAGGGCCAGGGCGCCGGCCAGCGCGAGGGCTCCCATCACGCACAGCACGACCATCGTCCAGCGCCAGCTGAAGCCGCTGGTGATGACCCCGCCGCCGAGCGCGCCGAGGACGAAGCCGAGGGACATCACGGCACCGTTGAGGCCGAGCGCGCGGGCGCGCAGCGGACCCTCGGGGAAGTAGCCGGTCATGAGGGCGATGGCGGCGGGTGCGATCATCGCGGCCGCGACGCCCTGACCGGCGCGGAAGGCGATCAGCATGCCGGGGCCGTCGGCCAGCGCGGCGCACAGTGAGAACGCCGTGAACAGGCCCACGCCGAAGGTGAACAGCCGCTTGCGGCCCACCAGGTCGGCGACGCGGGCGAACAGCGGCAGCAGGCTCGCCGAGGGGAGCAGGCTCGCGGTGGCCACCCACTGGAGCGTGCCCGCCGACGAGAACCCGAGGCTGTCGCCGATGTCGGGCAGGGCGACGGTCACGATGGAGAAGTCCAGGCCGCACATGAAGGTGGCGCAGCACAGGGTGATCAGCACCAGCCGGCCCCGCGCGTCGAAGGAGGCGCCGGGTGCGGCGGCCTCGGCGACGGGCGGGAGGGGGGTGGTCCCCTTCCGTCCGGTCTGTGTCGGGGGCGATGACTCGGCGACGGCCATGAGAGGCCCTTTCAGTAGGCAACTATGCTCGCCCAGAATCGAGTTGGCTCCCCGGCGCAACAAGCACGATCTGTGCAACGATCGATCCGCTGGACTCATCGTTCGAGGTGGGAGCGGTGGGGCGGGCGGACAGCGGTACGGCCGCGCGGCGGCGGGTACGGTCGGCAGACGGAACGCGCGAGGGGACCCGGGGACAGGACATGGAACGGCAGGAGATCCAGATATTCCTGGCGCTCGCCGACGAGTTGCACTTCGGCAGGACGGCGGAGCGGGTGGGCGTCTCGCAGAGCCGGGTCAGCCAGACCATCGCCCGCGTCGAGCGCAGGATCGGCGCGAAACTCTTCGAGCGCAGCAGCCGCCAGGTGGCGCTCACCCCGATCGGGGAGCAGCTCAGGGACGGCATCGGGCCCGCTCAGCGGCGTATCGAGGAGGAGATCGCCAAGGCGACGGCGGCGGGCCGGGGGATCACCGGCATCCTGCGCATCGGGTTCTCCGGTGCCTTCACCGGTCACCTGCTGCACCACGTCAGCGAGGAGTTCGGCCGTCGGCATCCGGGCGTGGACGTGCGCGTGCGGCAGATCCAGATCTCCGACCCGTACGGTCCGCTGCGCGCCGGGGAACTGGACTTCCAGGTGAGCGAGCTGCCGGTGGAGGAGCCGGATCTGGCCGCGGGGCCGGTGTTCGTGTCGCAGCCGCGGGTGCTGCTCATGGCGGACTCGCACCCGTTCGCCCGGCGGCCGGCGCTCACCATGGAGGATCTCGCGGAGGCCACGCTCCTGACCGTCGCGGGCGCCGCCCCCGCGCACTGGCTGGAGTACCACTTCCCGCGTCAGACGCCGTCGGGGCGTCCCATTCCGCAGGGGCAGGCGATCACGCACTGGGAGGACGCGCTGTCACTGGTGCTGGCGGGCAAGGGTGTGACGCCGGTCGCCGCGGCGGGTGAGCACTACTACTCGCGGCCGGGGCTCGCCTTCCGTCCGCTGACCGACGCGCCGCGTCTCCAGTACGCCTTCGTGTGGCCGCTGGACCGTGAGACGGAACGGCTGCGCGCGTTCGTCGGGGCGGCCGTGGAGTGCGTACGCGGCCTGGGTGGTCCGGGCCGTGCGCTTCCCGCCCTCTGGGGTCCCGGTGGGTCCGCCCGCACGGGTTCCTGACGTCCGGCGCCCGCTCGCCGTCACCCGCCCGCGCCCGGTGCGCTCCGGCCCCGGAAAGCGGGCCGGCGGGCAGGTGGCGGAGCCGGCCGGCACGGCCCGGCACCGGGCGCCCCCGTTCATTCCCGCCGGTAGGTGTCGACGATCCGCCGGATGACCGCCGCGGTGATCCGGAGTTCCTCGGCGGAGAAGTCGCCCAGCGCGTCGTTCAGCCAACCTTGGGAGGCCGCTTCCGCCCGGGAGACCAGTTCTCGGCCACGCGGGGTGGCGGTGATCCTCCGCACCCGCAGGTCTCCGGCTTCCGGAAGCAGGTCCACCAGGCCCCGCCGCTGGAGGTTGCGGACCTCACGGCTGACGTGCGAGGCGCGGACCATGAGGGCGTTGGCGAGTTCCCCCATGCGCAGCGGCCCGTCAGCGGCGGTCAGGATGCGCAGCAGGGCGAGGCCCGCCCGGTCGACGGGGACCTCGGCCTCCGTACGCAGTCTCGTGTGGACTCGGGAGCCCGACATCGCGTAGGCGAGATCGAGGAGGGCCCCGTGCAGTGCGGCCTCCGGCGGAGCCTGGGGCTCTTCGTGATCCATCCCGCTGATGGTGCCGTATCCGCTGCGGTTGTCCACTCCCCCCGTGAACGGGGTACCGCGGGCACGCAAGGCACATCGCGGCCGGATCCTCCTCTGGCCAAAAGATGCCCTCTACACGCTTCGGCTCCTTCCCCGGTGCGGGGCCGGAGGCATACCTTCCGCGACAGGAGCTTGCTTTTGTTAAGTAACGTACGGCTCCGCGATCGGAGGCATCGTGCACATCACCGTGGACACCGAGAAATGCTGCGGATCGGGCCAGTGCGTCCTGTCCGCTCCCGCCGTCTTCGACCAGCGGGACGAGGACGGGGTGGTGGTCCTCCTGGACGAGCGCCCCGCCGAGGAGGAGCACGCGGCGAGCGAGGAGGCCGCGCAGGTCTGCCCCGCGGGGGCCATCACGCTCAGCTGACCTTCCCGCACCACCCGATGACGGAAGGAAAACCGTGACCCAGAGCCCTACCGCCACCCCCGCCTGGACCACCCGGCGTGCTCCCGGCTGCCCCTTCGACCCGCCGCCGGCCGCCAGCCGTCTGCTCGCGGAGGAACCCATCGCCCGGGTGACCCTGTGGAGCGGCGCCACCGCCTGGCTCGTGACCCGGCACGCGGACCAGATCGCGCTCCTGCGCGACAAGCGCGTCAGCTCCGACAACACCCGCGCGAACTTCCCGAACACGAGTCCGGCCGGGGAGGCGATGCGCTTCCGCAACCGCTCGTTCATCAACATGGACGGGCCCGAACACAGCGAGCACCGGCGCAAGTTCACCGGGGACTTCAGCGTCAGGCGGATGCGGGCCCTGCGCCCGCGCATCGAGCGGATCATCACCGAACTGCTCGACGGCATGGAGAGGACCGGTCCGCCCGCCGATCTCGTCACCTCGTTCGCCCTGCCCCTGCCCTCGCTGGTCATCTGCGAACTCCTCGGCGTCCCCTACGAGGACCACGACTTCTTCCAGCGCGCGAGTTCCGTCATCATCGACACCAGGACCGCGCCCGAGGCGGCGCTCAAGGCGAGCACGGAACTCTCCGACTACCTCGGCGACCTGACCGAGGCGAAGCTCAGGAACCCCGGGGACGACCTGCTGAGCCGGCTGGCGAGCGAGTACCTGGCCACCGGGCGCGCCACCCGCGAGGACTGCGCCAAAGAGGCCCGGCTGCTCCTGGTCGCCGGGCACGAGACCACCGCCAACATGATCGCGCTGGGCACCTGCGCGCTCCTCCAGCACCCCGCCCAGCTCGCGGCGGTCCGTGACGGGGACGCGGACCTCGTGGGCGGGGCGGTCGAGGAACTGCTGCGGTACCTGTCCATCACGCACCAGGGACGGCGCCGGCTGGCGATGGCGGACATCGAGATCGGCGGCGTCCTCATCAGGGCGGGCGACGCGGTCATCTGCGCCAACGACGTCGCCAACCGGGACCCCGAGGTCTTCGACGAGCCCGACGAGCTGAACGTGGAGCGCCGGGGCCGCCGGCACATCGCCTTCGGCACCGGCCCCCACCAGTGCCTGGGCCAGAACCTCGCCCGGATGGAACTCCAGCTCGCCTACCCCGCCCTGCTCAGGCGTTTCCCCGGACTGCGGCTGGACCGTCCGCTGAAGGACATCCCCTTCCGCGACGACATGATCGTCTACGGGGTGTACGAGTTGCCCGTCTCCTGGTGACCCGGCCTCGCGGCGGGCGGGACGGGCGGCGACGGGGCTTCGCTGGGGTACGCGTCGCCGCCCGGCGGCCGGGCCACTGAGCGTGGTCCCGGTACGGCCGCGCCCGGACACGCGCGGTCCGCACGGCATGAGGACGGCATGAGGGGCGATGCCGGTGGCATCGCCCCTCATGGTCTCCGTGGCGCGGGCTAGTGCCCGTGCAGGTGGAGACGTCGCCCGTGCCCGGCGGGCTGGGTCGGCCTCGCCGTGGGCGAGGAACCGCGGCCGCCGTTGGCCTGTTCCCGGTGCTCGTCACGTGCGGCGCGCTCCCGGTGCTCGTCGTCCAGCTGTCCGCGAAGACGGTCGCGTTCGGAGACCGCGTCGCGCGCCTCGTGCTTCTTCTTGGTCCGGCGCGCGAACAGGGCCGCGCCGCCCATCATCATCCACACCCCCAGACCGAAGATCAGCGCGAGAGCCAGTCCGCCGCAGAACGCGCCGAGCGTGCTGATGGTGAACGGATCGCTGCCGAAGAGGGAGACGGTGTAGTCCGGCCCTCCGGAGAGGTTGAAGGCGATCAGCAGTGCGGTGAACGCCGCGGCTGCCGCTGCCAGCAGGAGGCCAATGATCAACATTGGCGGCACCTCTTCACTACGAGTAGTTGCCCGCCCGCGTACGCACGGGCCTGTCAGGCCAGGGGGGCGGCTCGCCGCTCCCGTCGTCCCGCGCCGGGCCCCTCGCACGAGGTTCCCGGCCGGCCGGTCCGACGCCTCTTCCCACGGTGCTCCCCCTGTCCCGCGCCCGCATCTCGGGCAGCCGCGCGGACGGAGCGCGGCCTCGTCCCGGTCGTACGCCGCGTGACGCCCCTCGCACCCGGGGTGTGCCTCGCCGGGTTCGCCGTCGCCCCGTTCTTCCGGTACTATCGATCTTGAGCGAACGGCCAAGTCCCGGCCGTGACTCATGCGTTGGTGGTCCAAGGAAAGACGCCCCGCTTCCTGCGGGGAGATGCAAGTGCAAGGCTTGCCCAGCGCTCCAAGGAAACGCAAGAAAGTCCCTCCCCGGTGTTCCCGGGGAGGGACTTTCTTGCGTTTCCCGCGCTTTCGGCGACTCCCCCGGCCCTCGGTGGCCCCGGGACGGCCGCGCGCGGGCCCGGGGGCTGTACGGCGTAGGGTGCCGGGGCGCGCGGGACGCGTCGGCACGGCCGTCCACGCGCGGGTCAGCCGCACGAGCCGCACCAGCGGTTCCGGGTGTTCCCCCGGGACCTCAGGAGGTACCCGCCATGACGTCCGACCGCTTCCTGTGGCAGGCGCACCCCGCCGAAGGACCCGGACCCTGGCCCGTCGAGGACGGAGTGCCCACCTTCCGTACGGACGGCGGTGGTCCGGGGAAGGTGGCCTGGCCCGCCGTGCACCCGGGCATCCATGACGCGGACGGCGGTCACCGCGCGCACCGCGTCCTCGCCTCGTTCACCGTCGAACGGGCCGAGGACGCCGTGCTGCACCTGGAGTTCGCGGCGGAGCGCGGGCCCTGCCCGGACCTGGAGATCGTGGTGGACGGCCAGTACCGCGGTCTCCACCACCTCACCGTGCGGCGCGAGGACCGGAGCAGGACGGGCGAGCCGGGACCGGTCGCGGGCCACGGCGGTCTGCGCGTCGAACTGCCCGCGCGGTGGCTCGGTCCCGGGCGCCACGAGCTGAGCGTCACCACGGTGCTGGACGAGTCCGCGGCCACCGGCGCGCCCCGCCCGGCGTCCGGGGCACCCGCGTACCGGCCCGGTGAGGAGCTGCCGCCCTCGCGCGCCCACTACGGGAAGTGGTTCGGCTCCTACCTGCGCTGGACCGCCGTACGGCTGGAGCGGGCCGGTGGCCCGCTCCGTCGCGGAGTGGAGTGGAGCCTGCGGGCCACCCCGCTGTACGTGCACGGCGAGAAGTGCGGGGAGCCGGAGCCGGTGCCGCTGGTGGAGCTCACGGCGCACCTGCCCGCGGGCGCCGGGCCGCCCGGTGACCTCGCCCTCCACCACGGCGGGCACCGCGTCGAGGTGCCCGGCGCCCCGGGCGGGCGCGATTTCGGGATGGTCCGGTGGCGGCTCCCGGTGCCCGGCTTCACGCGGGCCGCGGACTTCTCCGTGCACGCGGACGGAGAGGTGGTGCACCGCGCGCGTCTGGTCCCGGCCCGCCGCTGGACGCTGCACCTGATCCCGCACGTGCACCTCGACCTCGGCTTCACCGACACGCAGGCCAAAGCCGTCGAGCTGCACTGCCGCAATATCGACCGGGCGCTGGACCGGCTGGCGACGGACCCGGCCTTCCGCTTCAGCGTGGACGGGTCGGTCGTCGTCCAGGAGTACCTGCGCACCCGTTCGCCCCGGCGCGCGGCCCGTCTGCGGGAGGCCGTGGCCGCGGGTGCGATCGGCGTGAACACCTTCCACAGCAACCTGCTGACGGGCGTCACGCACCTCGAAGAGCTGCGCCGGGCCCTGGACTTCGGGCTGACGCTGCCGCCGGGGCCCGGCGCGGTCCCGCGCTACGCCAACATCACGGACGTACCGACCTGGACGGGGGTGCTGCCGTCCGTGCTGCGCGGCGCGGGCGTCGACGCGTTCGTGGGGATGTCGAACCACCACCGGGCCGCCACCGAGGACAGCGACGAGGTGCACCTGGCCTCGCCGGTACGGTGGCGGGCGCCCGACGGGAGCGAGGTGCTGGCCCATTTCGCGGACCACTACTCGCAGGTGCGTTTCATCGCGGCCGATCCGCAGTCGGTGGCGGGCGCGGTGAACGGGCTGGAGCGCTATGTGGGGCGCTACGAACGGGCGGACTACCTGCCCTCGGACCTCGCGCTGATCGGCACCCACGCCGACAACGAGGATCTCGCCGACGGTGACACGGGCTTCGCCGGGCGCTGGAACGCCGCCTTCGCGTACCCCCGGATACGGGTCTCGACGTTCGCCGACTACCTGGGCGCGATCGAGCCCCTGCGGGACCGGCTGCCGGTGCACCGCGCGGAGGGCGGCAGTTTCTGGGAGGACGGGCCGGCCTCCTCGGCGGCGGACGCCGCCGCCTACCGGCAGGCCCAGGTGCTGCTGCCGGTGGCCGAACAGCTCGGCGTCTTCGCCCAGTTGCTGGACGAGCGCTACCGGCCCCACCGGGAGGCGCTGGACCGCGCCTGGGACGGTCTGATCACCGGCGCGGAGCACTCGTGGACCTGGGCCCGTGCCACCTCCCATCCGCACGCCCCGCAGGTCGAGGACCAACTGCGCTGGAAACGGCGGGCCATCGACGACGCGGCCCGCATCTCGCTGGACGAGAGCCGCCGCTCGCTCAGCCAGCTCGCCGAGGCGCTGGGGGTGGACGGGCCGAGCGTCCTGGTGCACAACCCGCACCCCTGGCCGGCCCGGCTCACCGCCGAACTCGACCTGCCGCGAGGCAGTGTGCCCCTGGACGCGCACGGCCGGCCCGTTCCCCTCGAAGTCCTCAGCGACTGCGCGGGGATGCTCCGCGTACGCCTCCTGTTGGACGAGCTGCCCGCCTACGGTTACCGCTGCCTGCCGTTGACCGACAGCGCCGGCACGGTGCCCGCCGGGGAACGGTCCGGCACGGAGCCGGACGAGAACGGGGGCGGGGACGAGGCCGGGGTACCGGCGTACGGCGGGTTCCCGGACGAGCGCGCGCCGGTGCGTCCGGTCCGGGACGCGCGGACCGTGACCAGCGGGGCGTGGGAGGTGCGGCTGCGCGCCGGGGACGGGCTGCCGGTCGGCCTGCGGCACCTGCCCTCCGGGCGTGAACTCCTCGATGCGGCAGCCCCGTTCGCCCTCGGTGAGCCGGTGCGGCTGCGGGCCGCCGCGGCGGCGGACAGCGCGCCCCACGACCGGACGATGATCGGCCGGCTCGACTCCCGCTACACCGCGGGCGGTCCGACGCCGCTCGCCGAGGAGCGGCCCGCACTGCGGCTGCTCGGGGCGCGCGACACCCCGGACGGGGTACGTCTGCGCTGGGCGGGCTCCGGCGCGGGGCTGAGCGCGGTCACTCTGGAGCTGCTGCTGAGCGACCGCGCGCAGCGCTGTGAACTGAGCGTGGAGCTGACCAAGCAGCCGGTCCTGGACATGGAGTCGGTGTCGCTGGCCTTCCCGTTCCTGGTGCAGGAGCCGACCGTGCGCTACGACCGGCAGCTCGGCTGGGTGACACCGCGCGTGGACCACGGGCCCGGAGCGTCCAACGAGTGGCTGAGCGCCGTCTCCGCCGTCACCGTCACCTCGCCGGACGGTCCGGGGGTGGTGTGGTCGGCCCCGGACAGTCCCCTCTTCTCCTCCTCCGACCTCGTCCGGGGCACCTGGCCGCGGCGGTTCTCGGAGCGCGACGGGCAGCTGTACGCCTACGTGATGAACAACTTCTGGCCGTGCAACACCCCGCCCGCCCAGTCGGGTCCGGTGCGCCTGCGCTACGTTTTCGCGCCGGTCGCCGGGCACGACCCGGAGGCCGCCTCGCGGTTCGGCGCCGAGGCGCGTCTCGGCGCCCTGGCCCAGGAGACCGGTCCGCTGGACCGGTTCCCGGCCGGACGGGAACCGCGGTTCGCCGAGGGCCGGCTGCTGGACCTGGGCGAGCTGCCCGGCTGCCGGGTCGCCCTGTCGGCCGGGGCGCGGGGCCGTCTTCTGGTGCGGCTGGCGAACCTGCGCGCCGAGGACCACGAGGTCGTCCTGCGCCTCCCGGACGGGTGGTGGCCGGTGGGCGGGGCTGATGCGCCGGCCGGCAAGGAGGGCGCCCTGCGGGTGCGGCTGCCGCGCTTCGGCCTGGCACAGGTGCTGCTCGACGGCCCCGGGGACGACCGGTGAGGCGCGTCCGGACGGGGCCCGGCGGCACCGGGTGAGGCGCGTCCCGACGGCCCGGGAGCCGGTGGGACGGGTCAGGCGCGGCCGGCCGTGGACTCACGGACGTGCAGGCGGTGGCCGACGACGTGTTCGCGGGCCGGGAGCGTCGGGTCGTCCATGCGTTCCTGGAGCAGGCGCAGGGCGGTGCGGGCGATCGCGTCCTTGTCGGGGGCGACGCTGCTGAGGCTCGGCACGCTGAACCGGCCCTCGTCCACGTCGTCGAAGCCGATGACCGCGATGTCCTCGGGGACCCGCAGGCCCCTCTCGTGCAGGACGCGCAGGGCGCCGAGGGCGAGCAGGTCGTTGAAGCAGAACACCGCGTCCGGGGGCTGCGGCCGCTCCAGCAGCGCGGCCATCGCCCGGGCCCCGTCGCTGCGGTGGTAGCCGATCGTCTCGCCCTCGCGGCCGGTGTCGACGGGCAGTCCGGCGGCGCGCAGTGCCTCCTGGTAGCCGGTGGAGCGCAGTTGGGGCGTGCCGACCTCGGTGTCCCGTTGCAGTCCGATGGCGGCGATCCGGCGGCGGCCGAGGCCGATGAGGTGCTCGACGGCCTCGCGGGCGGCGCGCACGTTGTCGACGGCGACGTGGTCGGTGAGGCCGTTGCTCGGGCGTTCCCCGATAAGGACGACGGGCATGCTGCGCAGGTGGTCGGCGAGCGCCTTGCCGCGCAGGGTCAGGGGGTTGAGGACGATGCCGTCCACGACGCGTTCGCCGAGGGCGGTCAGCACGTCCTGCTCGCGGCGCCGCTCGCCGAGGGTCTGCTCGATGAGGATGGTGCAGGTGCCCTCGGCCTCGCGCAGGAAGCAGCGGGAGAGCTCGGCGAAGTAGGAGTTGTCCATCTCGGGGACGACGAGCCCCACCATGCCGGTGCGGCCCCTGCGCAGGTTGCGCGCGGAGCTGTTGGGGCGGTAGTCGAGGACCCGGATCGCGTCGAGGACCCGCTCCCGGGTCGCCGGGGTGACGTGCACGAACTCGTTGATCACGTTCGACACGGTCTTCGGGGAGACCCCGGCGAGGGCGGCCACGTCCTTCATCCCCACGCTGCGGCGGGCTCCGGGTGTCGTGCCTGCTCCCGCGCGGCGCCCTTTCGTCGTGGCCATGGCCCCATGCTAGAACACCGTGCTCAGCGGCCCTGTGGTCCCTGGGGCGCACCGCCGCCTCGCCCCGGCGCCCGGCTCGGGCTCACTCCTCGGCGAGGCTCGTGTTGTGGGAGTGGATGAGGCGCAGCGCCGCCTCCCCATCCCGCCGGTCGAGGGCGTCGACGAGATCGGCGTGCAGGCGGTGACGTGCGGTGATGTACTCGTGCAGCGGGATTCCGCTGAGCGGCAGGACGGTCAGCGTGTGGGACTCGATGAGGTCGAGCAGGTTGCTGTAGACCGAGCGCAGCAGCGCGTTCGGGCTGATCTCGGCGATCCTCGCGTGCAGCCGCCAGTTGGCGTGCACGAAGGCGACCGGGTCGGTGGTGGTGACGGCCTCGGCCATCGCGGCGAGCGGTTCGCGCAGCGCGGCGATGTCGGCGGGCGAGGCGTGCCACAGGGCGTCCTCGATGAGCAGCGGGTCGAGCGCGTCCCGTATCCGCACCGCCTGGGCGACGTCGGCCTCCTGGGCGTCGAGGGCGAGCAGGGAGTGGCCGAGCCGCACCATCGGTGACTGCTCGGCGGTGAACACCCCGCCGCCGGGGCCCGGCCGCACGGTGATCAGGCCCCGGGCCTGGACCAGGCGCAGCGCCTCGTTGAAGGTGCCGACGGAGACCTGGCAGCTCTCCCGCATCTCCCCCTTGGTGCCCAGACGCGTTCCCGGGCCCGCCTTCTCGGCCAGCTCTGCGAGCCGGTGTGCGGCGGTCTCGGCCCGGCTCGCGGTGCCCATGCGGCTGCTCCCCTCGTCGGCGGCCTTCCCTGAAGTCCGCCGCAGTGTGAACCTGACGGTGGTCCGGTCGCGCTCCGGGACCCGGTTCCGGACCCGGTCGTGGGCCTGAACCCCGACACGGCACCGGACGTGATCCCTGAATTGATTATGAAGGTTACCCGCCGAAAGTCTTGACGTCACCGGTCACGTACGCGCAACATCAACGTAATCATCATGCTGAATTGAACCGGCGAGGGCGCCGGACCGGCTGACTCCCGGTCGTGGACCCGCGTGCGGTTCTGATCGGCTCCTCAGACAGACCCCCGGGAGCACGCCGTGCGCATCGCCAATCTCCGTAACCGTCTCGTCCTCGTGCACGAGGGCCTGGCCATCGACGTGGAGCAGGCCAGCGACGGCCGCTTCTCCTCGGACCCGCAGGCCGTCTACGGCCGCTGGGAGGAGTTCCTCGGCTGGGCGAAGGAGGCCCGGCTCACCGGCGGCGTGGCCTTCGAGGCCGCCGAGCTGGGTTCCCCGGCGCCCGCCCCGCGCCAGACCCTCGCCATCGGCCTGAACTACCGCGACCACGCCTCCGAGTCCGGCTTCGAGGCGCCGACCGGGCAGCCGCCGGTGTTCACCAAGTTCGCCTCCAGCATCAGCGGTCCGGTCACCGAGGTGAAGCTGCCCGAGGGCGGCCGCACCGACTGGGAGGTCGAACTGGTCGCGGTCATCGGCAAGGAGGCGCGCGGGGTCTCCCAGGAGGACGCCTGGCAGTACGTCGCGGGCCTCGCGGCGGGCCAGGACATCTCCGAGCGCGTGATCCAGCTCGCCGGTCCCGCCCCGCAGTTCAGCCTCGGCAAGTCCTACCCGGGCTTCGCCCCGATCGGCCCGTGGCTGGTCACCCCGGACGAGTTCGCGAACCCGGACGACCTGGAGCTGAGCTGCACGGTCAACGGCGAGGAGGTCCAGAAGGGCCGCACCCGTGACCTGATCTACTCGGTCCCCGCGCTCATCGCCTCGCTGTCCGCGGTGCTGCCGCTGCTGCCCGGCGACGTCATCTTCACCGGCACCCCGGCCGGCGTGGGCCTGGGCCGCGACCCGCAGCGCTGGCTGCACGAGGGCGACGTGCTGGTCTCCTCGATCGAGGGCATCGGCGAGCTGCGCCAGACCTTCGTGGCCTGATCCGTACGGGGACGGCGTCCGCACCGCCGTCCCCGTGCCGAGCCGCGTACGGGTTCCGTGCCCGACCCCGTACGGGGCCCGTACCGGCACCCCTCCCCGGCACCCGCCCGGTGTCGCGGGACCGAGCACCTCTTCGTGGCAAGGCCCGGCGTGCGGCCCGGAGCGATCCGGCGCACACCCCCAGGGCCCCCTCACTCCCCGTACGCCCGGCTTCCCCGCCCGCCCGTACGCCTCCCCGCCGCGACGGCCTCCGCCTCCGTCGCGGGCGGACCTCTCCGCACCGCCCGTCCCCGCCCCGCAGGGCGGAGCCCGCCCGTCCCCGCTTCCCACTCCATCTCGCCTCTCAGGGAGTACCCATGGCGCTCCATCGCCTGACCTCCATCACCATGGGGGTCCCCAATGTCGCGGAGACCTCCGCGTACTACGCGGACTTCGGGCTCGCCCCCGACACGGACGGCTGGTTCCGCACCCGGGACGGGGGGCGGCAGCTGCGCGTGGTCGCGGCGCCGACCCGCCGGCTGATCGAGGTCCGCATCGGCGTCGACGACCAGGACGACCTGGACGCGGCGGCCTCGCGGCTGGCCCGGCTGAACGTCCTGTCCGAGCGTGGCACCGACAGCCTCACGGCCTACGAGAAGGTGACCGGCGTCCGGGCCGTGCTGGAGGTCCTGCCCCGGTTCACGCAGGAGACCGTACCGGCGACCCCGTACAACGGTCCGGGCCGTGTCGAGCGCGCCGGGGGCCGGGCGCCGGGGGTGCTGCGCACCGCGGCGGTGGCCCCGCGCAAGCTCGGGCACGCCGTCCTCGGTTCCACCGACTTCGAGACGACCACGTCCTTCTTCCGGGACGGTCTCGGCTTCCGGGTGAGCGACTACATCAAGGGCGAGGGCGCCTTCATGCGGTGCTCCACCGACCACCACAACATCCTGGTGCTCAACGCCCCGGTGGACTTCCTGCACCACACCTCCTGGCAGGTCGACGACGTCGACGAGGTGGGCCGGGGCGCCTTCGCGATGCTGGAGGACCACCCGGAGCGGCACGTGTGGGGGCTCGGCCGGCACCACGCGGGCTCGAACTTCTTCTGGTACCTCAAGGACCCGGCGGGCAACTTCTCCGAGTACTACTCCGACATGGACTGCGTCGTGGACGACCAGCTGTGGAAGCCGGAGGTGCTCGAAGGGGCCAGGGGCCTGTTCAACTGGGGCCCGCCGCCGCCCCCTTCGTTCCTGCGCCCCGACGACCTCGCGGCCATCATGACCGGCAACCACAGCCCGAAGGGGTGAGAGCGGTATGAGCACCACCACCACGACCGGGGCGCAGTCCCCCGCCGTCCACGACATCGCCGTCGTCGGCTTCGGGCCCGTGGGCCAGACGCTCGCCCTGCTGCTGGGGCGGGCCGGTCACGACGTCCTGGTCCTGGAGCGCTGGCCGCACTCCTACGACCTGCCGCGCGCCGTCCACTTCGACCACGAGATCGCCCGGATCTTCCAGGCGGCCGGGGTGTCCGAGGAGGTCTCGGCGGTCACCGACCCGGTGCCGGACTTCTACGAGTGGCGCAACGCCGCCGGTGAGGCCCTGGTGCGGATCGACTGGTCCGGCACCGGTCCCTCGGGCTGGCCCACCGCGAACTTCTTCAGCCAGCCCGAGCTGGAGGGCGTGCTGACCCGCGCCGCCGAGGCGCTGCCGAACGTCACGGTGCGCCGCGGCCGGAAGGTCGTCGCCCTGGAGGAGCACGGGCCGGCGGAGGGCGGCGACGGATACGTCACGCTCACCAGCGAGGTGCACGGCGGCGGCGTGGAGAGCGACCGCGCCCGGTACGTCATCGGCGCGGACGGGGCGAACAGCTTCGTGCGCGAGCACATGGACACGACCGTCACCGACCTCGGTTTCTTCTTCGACTGGCTGATCGTGGACGTGCTGCCGCACGACCGCGAGGAGGTCTGGTCGCCGATGAACTGGCAGCTGTGCGACCCGGCCCGCCCCACGACCGTGGTCTCCGGCGGACCCGGGCGCAGGCGCTGGGAGTTCATGCGGCTGCCCGGGGAGACCAAGGAGCAGCTCAACACGGAGGAGGCGGCCTGGGAGCTGTTGCGTCCGTGGGGCCGCACTCCCAAGAACACGACGATCGAGCGGCACGCCGTCTACACCTTCCAGGCCCGCTGGGTGGACCGCTGGCGCGCGGGCCGCCTGCTGCTCGCCGGGGACGCGGCCCACCAGATGCCGCCGTTCGCCGGGCAGGGCATGTGCTCGGGGCTGCGCGACGCGGCGAACCTGAGCTGGAAGCTGGACCTCGTGCTGCGGGGGCTCGGCGACCCCGGGGTGCTGGACAGCTACACGAGCGAGCGCAGCGCGCACATCCAGCACGCGATCAGCATGTCGATGGCGCTGGGCCAGGTCATCTGCGTACTGGACCCGCAGGAGGCGGCCGCGCGCGACGCGCGGATGACGGCCGCCGGGGCCCACCCGGCCACGGCCCTGCCCCCGATGCCGCCCGAGGTGCTGGGCGACGGCGTCCTCCAGCGCGGGCCGGACGGCCGGCGGGCCGAGTCGGTGGGGCACCTCGCGCCCCAGTGCCGGATGACGCTCGACGGCCGCACGGCGCTGCTCGACGAGCTGACCGGCGGCGGGTTCGCGCTGCTCACCGACGGACCGGACCCCCTGTCCGGAGTGGGCCCGGAGGAGACCGAGTTCTTCCGCTCGATCGGCGGCACGATCGTGCGGATGTACGCCGACGAGGCCCCGGAGGGCGGCTACCTGGACGTGGACGAGGCGCTCCTGCCCCATCTGCGCGAGCACGCGCACGTGGCGGCGCTCGTCCGGCCGGACTTCTACCTCTACGGGACGGCGCGGGACGCCTCGGGCGTACGGGACCTGCTGCGGGGGCTGCGCGCGCAGTTGTCCGGGGAGCACACCGGTTCGGGGCGCGAGGACGCGCCGGTCGCGCTGATCACCTCCGCCTGAGCGGCCGGGGCGCGAGCCACCCCGGCCTCTCTTCCAGAGGCTTTCCCAGAGAGTTTTTCAGAGACTTTTCCCAGAGACGCTGAGGTTTCTTTCCATGGACAAGACGGTCGCGACCGCCGCCGAGGCGGTGGCCGGTATCGGCGAGGGCGCCTCGCTCGCGGTGGGCGGGTTCGGGCTGTGCGGAATACCGGACACCCTGATCCGCGCCCTGCACGCGGCGGGCACGGGGGGTTTCTCCGTGGTCTCCAACAACTGCGGGGTGGACGACCGGGGGCTCGGCATCCTGCTGGGTTCCGGCCGCATCGCGCGCGTCACCGGCTCCTACGTCGGGGAGAACAAGGAGTTCGCCCGGCAGTACCTGGCCGGTGAGCTGGAGGTCGAGCTGACCCCGCAGGGCACGCTCGCCGAGCAGTTGCGGGCCGGGGGCTGCGGCATCCCCGCCTTCTACACCCCGGCGGGCGTGGGCACCCAGATCGCCGAGGGCGGGCTGCCCTGGCGCTACGCCCCGGACGGCTCGGTCGCGGTGGCCTCGCCGCCCAAGGAGACCCGGGAGTTCGACGGGCGGACGTACGTCCTGGAGCGCGGGATCACGACGGACTTCGCACTGGTGCGGGCGGCGCGCGGCGACCGGCACGGCAACCTGGTGTTCGAGAAGACCGCGCAGAACTTCAACTCCCTCGCGGCGATGGCGGGCCGGATCACGCTCGCCGAGGTCGAGGAGCTCGTGGAGCCCGGCGAACTGGACCCGGGCGCGGTGCACGTCCCGGGGGTCTTCGTGCAGCGGGTGCTCGCGCTGAGCCCCGGGCAGGCCGCGGACAAGGCGATCGAGAAGAGGACGGTACGGCTGTGACGGCTCCCACCGGGAAGCTCACCCGCAACGAGATGGCCGCACGGGCCGCCGCCGAACTGCGCGACGGCGACTACGTGAACCTCGGTATCGGCCTGCCCACGCTGGTGCCGAACTTCGTCCCCGAGGGCGTGCACGTCGTGCTCCAGTCGGAGAACGGGATGCTGGGCGTGGGCCCGTACCCGGCCGAGGACGAGGTGGACGCCGACCTGATCAACGCGGGCAAGGAGACGGTGACGGCGCTGCCGGGCGCCGCCTACTTCGACTCCGCGCTGTCCTTCGGGATGATCCGGGGCGGCCACATCGACACGGCGATCCTGGGCGCGATGCAGGTCTCGGCCGCCGGGGACCTGGCCAACTGGATGATCCCGGGCAAGATGGTCAAGGGCATGGGCGGGGCGATGGACCTCGTGCACGGCGCCCGCCGCGTCATCGTCCTGATGGAACACACGGCACGCGACGGCAGCCCGAAGATCGTCGGGGAGTGCTCGCTGCCGCTGACCGGCAAGGGCTGTGTGCACCGGATCATCACGGATCTCGCGGTCATCGACGTCACCGGGCGGGGCCTGGTCCTCGTGGAGACCGCCCCCGGGGTGAGCGTCGCCGAGGTCGAGGCCGCGACGGCGGCTCCCCTGCTGACCGCCACGGCGGTGGCCGGGGCCTGAACCCCCCTCCGCCGTACGGCCGTGGGCGCGCGATCTCCGGGTCGCGCGCCCACGGCCGTACGGCTCACACCTCCCCGGCCTTCTCGGCGAGCTGCTGGAGCCGGGCCTCCTCCAGGTCGACGGCGTGCTGGGCGCGGGTGATGACCCGGGAGCTGTAGACACCGGTGGAGCGGGCCGCCTGGAGGGTGTCGTGCTCGGCGGCGAGGACGTCGAGGCGCAGCCGGCGGTACTGCTCGCGCCGCGAGGCCCGGTGTTGTCGCCACTCGTCCTCTCCGTCCGCCAGCGGGGCCCCGCGCTGGAGTCCGGCGCGCAGGAGGCTGTCGGAGCGGACCTTGTCCACGACCTCGGGCGCGGGCGGGTCCTCGGAGCGGGCCGCCGCGTCGAGGGCGGCCGCGGCGGCCTGGGACAGTTCCTCCAGGAGCCGCCCGTACTCCTCGCGCAGCCGGCCCGGATCGTCTCCGGGGACCTTGACGAGGCGGATCACGGTGGGCAGCGTGAGGCCCTGGAGGAGCAGCGTCGTGACGGCGACGACGAAGGCAACGAGGATGAGCTGGGGCCGGGCGGGCGTGTCGGCGGGCAGGGTCTGGGCCGCCGCGAGGGTCACCGCGCCGCGCATGCCGGCCCACGCGAGGACGGTGCCGCCGCGCCGGCCGAGCGTCTGGGTGAGCCGGAAGTCCAGGTCGGCGCCGGCCTTGGTGATGCGGCGGGCCCGCCACCGGGCCCTGCGTCCGCCGTGTCCGTCCTTCAGCTCGGGTACTTCGTGCAGGGCCTTGCGCAACCGGTTGACCTCGGGTTCGGCCTTCGCGGCGCGGCGGGCGTCCTGGTGCAGTCCGGCGACGAGCGGGGCGACGAAGACGATCCGGGCGAGGATCACGAGTCCGGAGGCGGCGAGCCCGATGAGGACGCCCCGGCCGACCGAGAGCCCGTCCTCGCGCACCGACTCCAGGAGCGGTTCCAGACTCAGGCCCATGAGCAGGAAGATGGCGCTCTCCAGGAGGAAGGCGAGGGTGCGCCAGTTGGTGGCCTCGCTGATGCGGTCCTGGGCGGGCAGGAAGCGCGGCGACTGGTGGCCGGTGATGAGCCCGGTGACGACGACGGACAGCACCCCGGAGGCGTGGAGTTCCTCGGCCGGGAGGTAGGCGACGAAGGGGATGACGAAGGACACGGCGGTGTTCAGCACGGTGTCGGGCAGCAGGGAGCGGACGCGGACGTTGAGCAGTCCCACGCCGGTCCCGACAGCGATGGCCACGGCCACCGAGTAGAGGAAGGACCCGCCGACCCCCCACAGGGAGACGGTCGAGGAGGTCGCGGCGACGGCGGAGCGCAACAGGGTCAGTGAGGTCGCGTCGTTGACCAGCCCCTCGCCCTCCAGGACGGTCAGCAGCCGGCCGGGCAGTCCGAGTCTGCGGCCCACGCTGGTCGCCGCGACGGCGTCGGTGGGGCTGATGACGGCGCCGAGCGCGAAGGCGGTGGGGAGGTCGAGGCCGGGCAGCAGCGCGTGGAAGAGCCAGCCGGCGCCGAGGGTCGTGACGAGGACGAGGAACACGGCGAGGCCCGTGATGGGCTTGAAGTTCCGCCGGAAGTCCTGGGCGGGCATCGTCACGGAGGCGGAGTACAGCAGTGGGGGCAGCACCCCGGCGAGCACCCACTCGGGCTCCAGCTCGACGTGCGGCACTCCGGGGACGAAGCCGAGCGCCGCGCCGAACACGACGAGGCTGAGGGGCGCGGCCAGGCCCAGGCGGCCGGAAAAGGCGGCCACCAGGACCACGGCGACGATGCCGACGACGGCGATCAGGGTGGGCTGCACGGCGGCCCCCAGGCAGTGTGGACGAGGCGGTACGGGGCGACGCCCCACACCGGACAGAGACCGTAGAACGGTACATTTCCCCTGCCTGGCGCCCCTTGACGGACACCGGCGCAACCGGGCGGGGCACGGCGGCCCGACGGGCCGGGCCGTGCGGCGGGGCGCGGAAGGCGGGGCGGGGGAAACGGGGCACGGGGCACGGGGCGCCAACCGGGTGACGGGGCCGCCGGGCGCGGCGGCCGAGTGGTGGGGGCACGCGAAGCGGCGGAGGGTTGGGGCATGACGACGGTGACACGTGACCCCGCCGAGCCGAGCCGAGCGCGACCCGCGCTGCCCGAGCCGCGCGGCGATCTGTCCGCGCATCTGCTCGCGGCGCTGCGCGGCGGCCGCGAGGCCCCGCCGTGGGGTCCGCAGGCGGCCCGCGCCGACGCCCTGGGCGAGGACCTGCAACTGGCCCTCTACGTCCTGTACGGACTGCACCACCACGGTTTCGAGGGGCTGCCGGACACCCTGGAGTGGGAGCCGAACCTGCTGGGCCTGCGGCGTTCGCTGGAGCGGCGCTTCGTCGAGGCGCTGCGCGGTCTGACCCGCGGCAACACGGACGTGGCGGGGGCGCTCGCGGACCTGCTGGCCGAGCCGGTCGGTTTCGACCCGACAAGCGTGAGCCACTACCTCGAACGCGAGGGCGAGGCCTGGCAGCTGCGCGAGTACACGGCGCTGCGCTCGCCCTGCCACCTGTGCGAGGGCGACGCGTACGCGTGGGCGCTGCCCCGGCTGCACGGCGCCCCGCGCGCCGGGCTCGTGCGCTCGCTGTACGACAGCGCGGGCGGCCCCGGGGGCGCGGACGGCTGGGCACGGCTGTACGCCGAGCTGATGGTGGAGCTCGGTCTGGAGCCGGCGTACGGCGGTTATGCCGGCGTGGCGCCGGGGGAACTGCTCGCGGTGGTCAACGCGGGTTCGCTGTTCGGCCTGCACCGTTCGCTGCGCGGAGCGGCGGCCGGACGGTTCGCGGCGATCGAGATCACCTCCCCGCCGGCCTCGCGGCGGCTGTCACAGGCGCTGCGCAGGACCGGGGCCGGCCCGGGCGCGGTGCGCTTCCACGAGGTGCGGGCGGCGACCGGCGCCGACCACGAGGAGACGGTGCGCGCCGACGTGATCGGCGACCTGCTCGCGCGCGAGCCGGAGCTGGAGCGGGACGTGGTCCTCGGAATCGAGGCCAACACGCTGCTGGAGGACCGGCTCGCCGCAGTTGTGCTGGAGCGCTGGCGGGACAACCGCACGGCGCTGCTGGCCCCTTAGGTCCGGCGCCCGGGGCCCGCCACGGGGAGGTCTGCCGCCGGCGGGGTCCTCCGCGCCCGGCGCCCGCGCCCCGTGGCGGTACGCGATGCGGCGCCCGGGGCGGCCGGCCGCGTACCCGGGCGCCGCCCGCCCGGGTGAGGACACGGACAAAGCAGCGCATCCCGGAACACCGGCCGCCCCGGATACGAGGGGCGGCCCGGGGGAAGAGGAATCCTGACCCCCGTTTCCCGTCGGGCTCGTACCGGCGGGAGGGGGCCGTCCCTCAACTGCCCCAGGGAGGCAGCCGCTTATGCTCCACGGCATCGATGTCAGCGCGTTCCAGGAGTCCTTCGTCACGGAGAAGGTGGACTTCGTCGTCATCAAGTCGACCGAAGGCCGCTCGTACACGAATCCGAAAGTGTCCGCGCAGGTCAAACGGGCGAGGGACGCCGACTGCGTGGTCGGGTTCTACCACTTCCTGTGGCCGGGCGACATCGACGCCCAGGTCGGGCACTTCCTCGACAGGACGCCCGAGAAGGAGGGGGATCTGCTCGCCGTCGACTGGGAGACGACGGGGGACGGCACCCGGGCGAGCAACAAGGAGAAGGACCAGTTCCTGCGCGCGGTGAAGAAGGAGCGCCCCGGGCACCGGGTGCTGCTCTACTGCAACCGGACCTTCTGGCTGACCCACGACACGACCTCGTACGCCGGGGACGGTCTGTGGATCGCGGACTACGTGGACGCCGGGAAACCGCGCATCGAGGCGGACTGGCGCATCCACCAGTACACCGACCACCCGCTGGACCGGAACGTGGCGGACTTCAAGGACGCGGACGACCTGCGGGAGTGGGCGCGCGGCTGACCTTCCCCGGCGCACCCCTGGCGTCCCCGCCGGCCGGGCCGGGCCGCTGCGCCGAGCGGTCCGGCCCGGTCGTACGGCTCAGGCGCGGAAGTCGGCGGGGCGCTGCGGGGGCGCCTCGGCGAGCGCGGCGCGGACACCGGCCGCGTCGGCGGACAGCCCGTACACGGGGGTGCCGGGCTGCTGGCGCCAGGACTCGTCGAGCCCGCCGGCGTCCACGGCGTCGAAGCCGATCTCGTCGACGAGGCGCAGGACGGCCTGCTTGGCCTCGGTGTCGTCCCCGGCGACCGGCAGGGCGTAGCGGCCCTCGGTGCCGGGCGGGGTGGGCTGTTCGGTGATGAGGTGGGCGTAGATGTTGTTGAACGCCTTGACCACGGGGTGGCCGATCTGCCGCGCGGTCCAGGCGCTCTCGGTGAGCCCGTCCTCGATCTCGGCGATGCGCCCGTCGCGCTGCTGCGGGTAGTAGTTGCCGGTGTCGATCACGGTGACCCCTTCGGCGGCGCCGTCCAGGAAGCCCTTGGGCAGGCCGGGTACGGCCTTGAGCGGGATGGTGACGACGACGATCTCGGCCCCGTCCGCCGCGTGCGCCGCCTCGACGGGGGTGGCGCCGGTCTCGGCCGCGAGCTCCGACAGGGTCTGCGGGCCGCGCGAGTTGGCGAGGGCCACCTCGTGGCCCAGCGCGGTGAGCCGCCGGGTGAGCTGACCGCCGATGTTCCCCGCGCCGATGATGCCGATCTTCATACCGGAACACTCCCTGCTGGTGCATCGCGTCCGCGCCGCCTTCCGTACCGGCCGCGCGCCTGCCGTCAGAGCCCAACCGGGCCCGCGGAGGAGATATTCCGGACGGTCCGGTGGTTCACCTGTCAGACGGAACAGCGGCTCGGGCGATGGGAGGAGTAGCGTGCCGGGCGTTATGACGACGATCACCACGGGCGGCGCCGCCGCCTCTCCCAGGACCCCGGAAGAACCGGACGCGCAGGCAGGACCGGCGACCGCGACCGCTGACGTGAGCCCCGCCCCGGAGCCCGGGAGCCCGGTGCTGTGCGCGCAGGAGGTGGCCGTCGTACGCGAGGGCGCCACGCTCCTGGACGCGGTGTCCCTCACGGTGCGCCCCGGTGAGCACTGGGCGCTGCTCGGCGCCAACGGTGCGGGCAAGAGCACCCTGCTGAGCCTGCTGGGCGCGCTGGTCCATCCGACGCGGGGCCGGGTCGAGGTGCTGGGACGGCAGCTCGGCCGGGTCGACCTGCGCGAGCTGCGCTCCTACGTCGGGCACGTCAATCCGCGCCATCCGCTGCGCTCCTCGCCGACGGTGCGGGACGTCGTCCTGACCGGGCTGACCAACAGCCTGGAGCGGCCGCCGCGCTGGACGCCGACCGGGGAGCAGCGGGAGCGGGCCGAGGAACTGATCGGGACGCTGGGTCTCGGCGAGCGGTCCGGGGCGCGCTGGCCGACGCTGTCGCAGGGCGAACGGGGGCGGGCGCTGATCGCGCGGGCCCTGATGCCGGAGCCCCGGCTGCTGCTGCTCGACGAGCCGGCGACGGGTCTGGACGTGGCGGGCCGCGAGCAGCTCATCGAGAGCCTGGAGACGCTGGCCGCCGAGCGGCCTCAGCTGGCCTCGGTCCTCGTCACCCACCACCTGGAGGAACTGCCGCCGGGCACGACGCACGCGCTGTTGCTGCGCGGCGGCCGGACGCTGGCCTCGGGGCCGGTCGGCGAGGTGCTGTCGAGCGAGCGGATCAGCGCGTGCTTCGGGCATCCGGTGACGCTGGAGCACCGCGAGGGGCGCTGGAGTGTGCGGACGGCGGCGCGCGGGCGGCGCTGAGCCGCCCGCCGCGCGGCGGGCCCGGGGCGGGGCGTCCTACTTGCTGATGCCGGCCCAGAACTCGTCGAAGGACAGCAGCTTGTCCCCGTCGGTGTCCTTGGCGCCGATCACGGCCTCGGCCACCGAGGCGGTGACGTAGAAGTTGCCCATGCGGGCCATGGCCGACTTGTACTCGTCGGCGGTGATGAAGCCGTCCCCGTCGGTGTCGAACTGCTCGAACGTCCTGCGTGCCTCTTCGATGTCCGCCATCGGCGCATCCACCCCTTCTCGGTGCTTCGTGTCGCTGGTCAGATTAACCGGCTGCCGGACGGGGCCGGCCGGGGGTGCGGCGGGCGCAGGAGACAAGAAGGGAGCGCGGGCCGTGACGGGTTCCGTGGCACAGGTGCTGGACGCGGTGGCGCGGGGGGTGTTTCCCGCGCCGGACGGCTCGACGACGGTGCTGCCGCAGTGCAGCGGCCGGGAGGCGGGGGTGCTCGCGTTCACGGCGCACTCGGTGGTCTTCGTGGACGAGGACCCGGGGTGGGTGCGCCGGACGCTCGCGGGCCTCGACTGCGATCCGCTCGCGGCGAGTGTGCACCCGTCGTTCCTGGGCGCGCTGACGGGGCGTACGGGGCGGCACATGGACACCGTCGACCTGCTGACCGTGGCGGCCGCCCTGCCGGGCCCGCCCCCGTTGCCGCTGCGGGAGATCACCGATCCGGGGCATCCGAGGGTGGCGCGGGCGCTGCGGCGGCGCGACGAGGTACGGGTGTGGGCCGCGGAGGGCGGTCTGCTCGTACTGGGCCGGGGGCTCGCGGGGCGCTGGGAGGCCGCGATCGAGGTGGACGCGCCGGTGGGCGCCGGTCACCGTCCGGGCCTGGGCCGGGCGCTGGCCGGCGCCGCGCGGCACCTGGTGCCGGACGGCGCGGTGGTGTGGGCGCAGCAGGCGCCGGGCAACGCGCGCAGCGTCCGGGCCTTCCAGGCCGCCGGGTACCGGCCGGTGGGCGCGGAGGCGCTGCTGTGGCGGTGAGCGGGGCCTGCGGCATCGGCGCGGCGGGCGCTGCCGGGCGGGCGGCGCGCGGCGGGCCCGGTACCGGTCCGGGCCCGCGCTGTCCCTCTCCCGTCTCAGGCGAGCAGCGCGCTCGCGGTGCCGACGTCCAGTCCGCGCCGCTGAAGTCCGTCGAGGATGTCCGGGAGGGCTTCGAGGGTTCCGCTGCGGCCCATGTTCAGGGTGATGATGCCGCCGGGCCTGGCCGCGTCGAGCACGCGCCGCGTGACGGTCGCCGAGCCCGGGTCGCGGTAGTCGAGCGGGTCGACGTCGTAGGACAGGACGTGCGGGTAGCCCGCCTTGCGGGCCAGGCCCCGTACGACGGTGCTCGCGTCGTGGGCGCGGGAGGGACGGAACCAGGCGCCGATGCCGCCGGTGAGCCGCCGCAGCCTGCGGGCGCAGTCCTCGATCTCGGCGCGCGCCTCGGCCTCGGACAGGGCGTTGATGTCGCGGTGGTGCTCGGTGTGGTTGCCCAGTTCGTGGCCGCCGTCGAGGATCGCGCGGGCCAGCCCCGGATCGGCGCCGAGCCAGGTGCCGACGGCGAGGACGGTCGCGTGGACGCGGTGTTCGGCCAGGGTGCGCAGCATCGCGCGCGCCGTCCTCACCTCGCCGTTGCCGTCGAAGGTGAGCGCGACGCGGGTCCGGTCGCGGGGGCCGTGCTCGATCTGCTCGGGCCGTCCCGGCAGTCGGCGCGGGGAGCGGCCCTCGGCGGCGGAACCGCTCGCGGGGTGAGCGGATTGCGCGGCCCCGCCGGCGAGCGGGCTCGCCGTGGCCGGGGCGGTGGGGGACGCGGAGGCGGCCGGGGCGGTCTTCCCGGAGGAGGGGGAGCAGCCCGTGGCGAGCAGCGACGGGAACACGGCGAGTCCCGCCCCGGCGGTCAGCACCCGGCGGCGGTGGAGGGTCGTCATGGGCTCATTGAAAGTCCGGGTGGCCCCGTTGCCCCGGAACGACCTGGTGAAAGTAGGCGTACGCCGGGGAGCGCGCGCCCGCCCCTCGCACGCCCCACCGCACGTGCGCGGCACGCGCACCCTGCCGGACTCCGTACCGGAGGGGAGCGCTCAGCGGTCGCCGACGCGCAGTTCGAACCAGGTCTTCTTGCCGACCGGGAGCAGGTCGACGCCCCAGCGCTCGGAGAGCCTCTCGACGATCATCAGCCCGTAGCCGCTCATGACCGCCGTCCCGAAGGAGGGCATGACGCAGGGCAGCCCCCGGGAGGGGTCGCGCACCTCGACGCGGAGCCGGCCGGGCCGGCGGTGCATGCGCAGGCCGAAGTGGCGCGCGCCGGTGTGCCGTACGGCGTTGCCCACGAGTTCGGACACGAGCAGGACCGTCGTCTCGGCGAGGGCCGGGGGCAGCCCCCATTCGGCCGTCACGACGAGGGCCGCCAGGCTCCTGGCCTCGAAGGCCGCCTCCGGCTGGGAGGGGACCCGGATCTCGGACTCCGCCGGGTTTCCGTACAACTCCATTGCCCTGAGCCCGTGTTCGTCCTGCGCGGTCGGCGTCCACCGCGTGGCGGCCGCGCTGCCCACCCGCTTCGACTGCTCGATACTCTCCAGCCCCGACATGCCCTCCATCATGGCGGGCGAGGGGGTGGCGCGTGGGCGTTCCGCAGGAATATGACCCCCGGGAGGGGCGCCCCCAGGGGTCACGTCTGGCATATGTCGTGGGCAAACAGGGCGCTCTGTCATGGTCTTGGACCTGCGTTAACCCCTTGCTCACGGCCGATCACGCTGAAGTGATCACCTGCTTTCTTAAGGTGCGCTTAAGACAGGTATAAGGTTCCGCGGCGCGCGTGGCTCAGCGGAAGGTGGCCTTGCCGGGGCCGTCCTCGACGAAGCTGCGCATCCCGCTCTCGCGGTCCTCGGTCGCGAACAGCCCCGCGAACCACGTGCGTTCGAGGGCGAGCCCGGTCTCGATGTCGGTCTCCAGACCGCCGTCCACGGCCTCCTTGGCGGCGCGCAGGGCGAGCGCGGGGCCCTTCGCGAGCCGCGCGGCCCAGGCGTGGGCCTGCTCGTGGACCTCCTCGGCGGGTACGACGCGGTCCACCAGGCCCAGGGACAGCGCCTCCGTCGCCCGTACGTGGCGGCCGGTGAAGATGAGGTCCTTGGCACGGGAGGGGCCGATGAGGCGGGCCAGCCGCTGGGTGCCGCCGGCGCCGGGGATGAGCCCGAGCTGGATCTCGGGCTGCCCGAACTTCGCGTCCTGCGCGGCGATCCGGAAGTCCGCGCACAGCGCGAGTTCGCAACCGCCGCCGAGGGCGTAGCCGTTGACGGCGGCGACCACGGGCTTGGGGATGCGGGCGACGGCCGTGAAGGCCTCCTGGAGGGCGCGCGAGCGCAGGACCATGGCCGTGTGGTCCATGTCCCGCATCTCCTTGATGTCGGCCCCGGCGGCGAAGACCTTCTCGCCGCCGTACAGGACGACGGCGCGCACGTCGTCCCGGCGGCCGGCCTCCTCGGCCAGCTCGCGCAGCCGGTCCTGGATCGCGATGTTGAGCGCGTTCATGGGCGGACGGTCCAGGCGGATGGTGCCGACTCCGTCGCCGACCTCGAAATGCACAGTCATGACGGCACCTTAGATGCCGGAAGGGGCCCCGGGCCCTCCCCAGGGGTGTCGGTTCGACCACGTCACGCGTGGTTCCCGGGGAGCGGGCGGCGGGGCCCCTTCCTGCGGCGTCAGCCGGCCGCGGCGCTCACTTCTCCCACTGGTCCCACGGCAGGTTCCAGGCGTTGAGGCCGTTCCACCACTGGATGGTCTTGTCTGCGGAGTTCCTGACCGTGACGACGTCACCGATCATCGAGTGCCCGTAGAACCAGGCGGCCGGGGTGCTGGTGCCGCCGCCGCGCGCGTCCAGCAGGCCCACGCAGCCGTGGCTCGCGTTGGCGTTGCCGAAGGTGCCCGCGCCCGACCAGTAGTTGCCGTGGATGAAGGTGCCCGACGTCGACAGCCGCATCGCGTGCGGGACGTCCTTGATGTCGTACTCGCCGCCGAAGCCGACCGTCTCCCCGTTCATGCGGGTCACCTGGTACTTCTCGCTGATGACCATCTGCCCGTTGTACGTCGTGGTGCCGGGGCCGCCCGCCGTGATCGGGATCGTCCGCAGCAGCTTGCCGTCCCGCTCGACCCGCATCGTGTGCTTCTTCGCGTCCACGACGGAGACCTGGCTGCGGCCCACCGTGAAGCTGACCGTCTTGGACTGCTTGCCGTAGACGCCGGGCCGGCCCTCGACGCCGTCCAGGGAGAGCTTGAGGGTGACCTTGGTGCCGGGCGCCCAGTACTTCTCGGGCCGGAAGTCCAGCCGGTCGTTGCCGTACCACTTGTGCCGGATCTCGACCGCGGGCTTCGAGGTCACCGTGACGGCGCGCTCGACCGCCGAGGGGTCGGTGATGCCGCGCGTGAAGTGCAGCGAGACCGGCATGCCGACGCCGACCTTCGAACCGTCCTCCGGCGTGTAGTAGCCGACGAAGGTGTTCTTCGGGACGAGCGTCCTGAAGGTCGAGTCCTTGGCCGCCGCACGCCCCTCGGAGTCCTTCGCGACGACGTGCACCTTGTACTCGGTGGCCGCCGCGAGGTGCAGCGCCGGCTCCCAGGCCGCCCCGCCCTTCGTGATCCGGCCGGGCACCGGATTGCCCTTGGTGTCGGTCACCTTCACCTCGGTGAGCTTGCCCCGGCTCGCGCCCACACGCAGCGCCCCGCTCGTGTCCACGTCCTTCGCGCCGTCCTTGGGCGCCACCTCGACGACCGCCTGCGAGGCCGCCGCGCTCGCCTGCGCGCCCTTGGGCGCCCGGTCGCCGTTCTTGCCGTCCGCCCCGCCGTCGCCGCCGCCCCCGCAGGCCGTCACCAGCGTCAGCGACATGCCGAGCAGCAAAGCCGACAACGCCCTTCGGCCGCCGCGCCGCCCCGTGCGCGCCGTGGTCATCGGTCGCCCGTTCACACCCGTGTCTCCCCTCGGACCGCCCGGGCCTCGTCCACCCGCGCCCCGCGTCAGATAACCACACCGATCGGCGAACGCGACCCTCGCGAATGTCACCATTACGTTCCAACCTGTCCGGCCAACTCCCCTCGCGACCTGCCTTTTCCTCGCGTGGGGCGGTCCTGGCGGGGCGGACGGCGCGGAAGGTGATCCGGGCGCCGCGCGGGGGAAGAACTAGAGGAGGCACAACCACGGGGAGACGCGGCCGGGACGCCGCACGCCGAGCGCGCCGCGCACGGCGCCCACCCGTGCCCCGGAGCCGCAGGAGGCCGACAGGTGACGAGCGCAGCCGAGCAGAAGGACCTGGGGCGGGCCGCGGAGCACCCGGCCGGCACCCCCGACGAGGGTCCCGGGCCGCCCGGGGCCGGTTCCCGGGCCGAGTCGGCCCGGGGCACGGCGCTGCCAGGCGCGCCGACCCCGCTGGGCGCCCGGTTCCACGCCGGTCCCGGCGGCGCGGGCGGCACCAACTTCGCGCTGTGGGCGGGCGGCGCGGAGGGCGTGGACCTGTGCCTGTTCGACGACGAGGGCCGCGAGACCCGCTGCGAACTGGCCGAGCGGTCCAACCAGATATGGCACGGACACGTCCCCGGGGTGCTGCCCGGCACACGGTACGGCTTCCGGGTGCACGGCCGCTGGGACCCGTGGACGGGCGCGCGCTGGAACCCGGCCAAGCTGCTGCTCGACCCGTACGCGCGGGCGGTGGACGGGGACTTCAGGCTGCCGCCCGAGGTGTACGGGCACGTGCGGGACTGGCCCGAGCAGCACGTCGCGGACACCGTGCGCGACGACCGGGACTCGGCCCCGTACGTCCCCAAGGGCGTCGTCGTGCACGACGAGTTCCCGGCCGAGGAGTGGATCGACGACCGCAGGCCGAAGACTCCGTGGGCGGACACCGTGCTGTACGAGGTGCACGTCAAGGGCTTCACCCGGCGCCACCCGGGGGTGCCCGAGCACCTGCGCGGGACGTACGCGGGGCTCGGGCACCCGGCGGCGATCGAGCATCTGACACGCCTGGGGGTGAGCGCCGTCGAGCTGCTGCCGGTGCACCAGTTCGCGCACGAGGACCACCTGCTCAAGCGGGGCCTGCGCAACTACTGGGGCTACAACTCGATCGGCTACTTCGCCCCGCACGCCGGGTACGCGGCACGCGGCAGCCGGGGCGAGCAGGTCGGGGAGTTCCGGGACATGGTGCGCGCGCTGCACGCCGCGGGGATCGAGGTGATCCTCGACGTGGTCTACAACCACACGGCGGAGGCCGACGAGCGCGGGCCGATGCTGTCGCTGCGCGGGATCGACAACCGCGGCTACTACCGCCTCCAGCAGGACCCGCGGCACTACACGGACTTCACGGGCTGCGGCAACACGCTCAACGTCGTGCAGCCGCACGTGCTGCGCCTGATCACGGACTCGCTGCGCTACTGGGTCGCGGAGATGGGCGTGGACGGCTTCCGCTTCGACCTCGCGGCGGCCCTCGCGCGGGCCGGGCGGGACGGGGCGGAGCAGAGCGTGGACATGTTCTCGCCGTTCCTCGCGGTGATAGCGCAGGACCCGGTGCTGCGCCGCGTCAAGCTCATCGCCGAGCCCTGGGACGTGGGCAGCGGCGGCTACCAGGTGGGCGCCTTCCCGCCGTTGTGGGCGGAGTGGAACGACCGCTACCGGGACGCGGCGCGGGACTTCTGGCGCGGGGCGCTGCCCGACGCGCGCGACCTCGGCTACCGGCTGTCGGGCTCCAGCGACCTGTACGCGTGGGGCGGGCGCAGTCCGCAGGCCTCCGTCAACTACGTCACGGCGCACGACGGGTTCACGCTGCGCGACCTCGTGAGCTACGACCACAAGCACAACGAGGCGAACGGGGAGGACAACCGCGACGGAAGTTCCGGCAACCGCTCGTGGAACTGCGGGGTCGAGGGCGAGACGGACAAACCCGAGGTGACCGCGCTGCGGCGGCGGCAGTTGCGCAACCTGCTGTCGACGCTGCTGCTGTCGACCGGGGTGCCGATGCTCGTGGCGGGCGACGAACTGGGCCGCACCCAGGGCGGCAACAACAACGCGTACTGCCAGGACAACGAGATCGGCTGGATGGACTGGTCGCTGCTCCAGGAGCCGGGCTGGCGCGAGCTGTGCGCGCTGACGGCGCGGCTGATCCGGCTGCGCCGCGAGCATCCGGTACTGCGCAGGCGGGACTTCTTCACGGGCCGTCCGGTCCTCGCCGAGGGGCTGCGGGACCTGGCCTGGTTCACGGCGCGGGGTACGGAGATGACGGAGGACGACTGGTTCGCCCCGGCGCCCACCCTCGGCATGTACCTGTCCGGGCAGGACATCCCCGGGCGGGACGAGCGCGGGGCCCGGGTGCTGGACGACAGTTTCCTGCTGGTCCTGCACGCGGGCGCCGAACCGGCGGGCTTCACCCTTCCGGACCGGCCGTGGGCGGGCGCCTGGGAGGTGCTGGTGGACACGTCGGCCGAAGAGCAGGAGGAGCCGCCGGGGACGGTGCACGCGGCGGGGGCCCGGCTGGAGGTGACGGACCGCTCCTTCCTGTTGCTGCGGGCGCGGCCGTAGCAACCGCTCGCTCAGGAGGCCGGGCGGTGGGTGGAGACGAGGCAGTCGTAGGAGCCGGTGATCCTCAGCCGGGCCCCGGGCGGCAGGGAGCGGCCGGGACCGGGTTCGCCGGTGAACTTCTTCTTCCCGCCGGTGACCGCGAACGTGGTCTTCCCGATCGGCACCACGGTGGCCGGGTCTGCGGTGGCGGAGGGGTGCTCCCGGAGCGCGGCACGGCAGGACTCGGTGCCCCAGCGCCGCTCGTCGTAGTCGGCGGCGACGGGGGTGCGCACGGTGTGGTGGACGGGGGCGCCCTCGTACTTCCACAGATCGTGCGGGTCGGCGCAGTCCACGGGGAACAGGACCCGGCTGCCCCGGCCGAGGAGCTGGGTGTCGGCGCACCGGCCGTCCTTGAGTCTGCGGGCCGGGACGAGGACCTCGCCGGACAGGAAGATGGCGTGCGCCCCGGGGAAGGACTCGCGCTGCCACTTGCCGAGACGGGTCAGCCGCAGGTCGGCGTGGAGCGCGGGGACGTCGTCGAGGAGTCCCGCGGCGTGCAGGAGGCCGAGTTGCGGGGCGAGGTCGGCGCTCATACCCAGCAGCCTTCCCTGTCCGTCGAGTTCGACGGTGGCCCGGAATCCCTTGCCGTGGCCGAGCCGGTCGGCGCGGCGCACCGGACCGGCGAGGGCGGCGGGCAGGACGTCGGCGGCGTGCGAGGCGGGCACCTCGACGGTGTAGCGCCGGCCGCCTCCCCGTACCCGGTCCGGCTTCCCGACGGGCTTCGCGGCGGTGAGGACCTCGGCCAGGGTGCCGCCGTAGGGCAGGACGGCGCCGTTGAGCCGGTTGATGTCGTGGTCGCCGGTCATGCCGAACTTCTTGCGTTCGGCGGCGCTGAAGCGCAGCCAGGTCTGCTGCTCGGCGCCGTCGACGCGGACGTAGACGCCGCCTCCGCCGCGCAGCGCGTAGGTCTGGTCCCAGTCGCGCGGGCCGGTGCGACCGCCGATGGCGGTGGCGTCCCGCTCGGGCAGGGCGGCGGGGACGCGGACGGCGCGGTCCGCGTATCCGGTGTCCTGGTCCCAGTCGACGCGGCCGGTCGTCGTGTCGGTCGCGGTGTCCGGCCCCGAGCCGTAGACGAGACGGGAGGTGAAGGAGGCGGTGAGCGCTTCCTGAGTGGTGCGGGCCGCCGCGTCGAGCTGCCGGCCGAGGGGCTTGCCGTACACCGGGTGCGGGTCGCTGAAGGGGTTCGCGGAGCACGCGGCGGTGCCCGTGAGAAGGGCACCGAGGCCGAGCGCGAGCGCGGCCCTCCGCCGTATTCGCCGCATGGGCCGTGCCTCCGCTCCGTTCCCGGGTCCCGCGCCCGCCGGTGCGGACGGACCACTGCCGGGCGAACGGCGCCCGGCCCGAAGGGGAATCCTACGTGTCCCCCACGAGACGCCGGGACGCGGACCGGGCGGGGGTATCCGGACCGGGCGAGGAGGCTGCGGTCTCAGTCGGCAGGGCGTGGACAGAAGGCCGCGTACAACTCCAGGGCCTCACGCACAGTGATTTTCGGCTGGAGCTGGGTCTCCTGGAGCTGGGTGCCCAGGATCAGGGTGAGCCGGTCGTGATCGGCGACGGGGTCCAGTCCGGCGACCCGGACGCTGCCGGAGTCGGGACGGCGCAGGCCCTCGACGCATTCGACGGTCGTCGTCTTGCCCGCGCCGTTGGGGCCCAGGACGCCGAAGATCTCGCCCTCGGCGACGGTGAAGCCCACGCCGTCCACGACGGGGCGCCCGCCGTAGCTCTTGCGCAGGTCACGGACGTCGACGAGCGGAGCGCCCGCGCGGCCGGGGGCGGTTGCGGTGTCGGTCATACCGCGAGCATCGCGGCCGGACGCCGGCGCGCGGTATCCGCCGAACCGCTCGGCCCGGCATCAGCCGATCGGTTGACCGGGGCCGCGCGGACGCGCTTTCCGCCCCCTGCGGCGGCGACACGGAAAGGGCCGGAAGACGACGGGCGGCGAAAAATCCGATGGGCATTGTCAGTCGCGGAACGTAATCTCGCCGGTGATGGATGAATCACTCACGAAGTCGCGGGGCCGCTCGGCGGTGCGGACCCTGCTGCGCCTGTGGCCGTACGTGCGGCCCGTGCGCGCCCGGCTCGCGACCGCCGCCTTCGTGGCGATCCTCGCCTCCTGCGTGGCGCTCGTCATCCCGCTGGTGCTCAAGGCCCTCGTGGACGGTCCGGTGGCCGAGCACGATCCGGGCGGGGTGTGGCTCGGTGCGCTGGGCCTGCTGCTGCTCGGGGTGGTGGAGGCGGTGCTGTTCGGCCTGCGCCGCTGGCTGGTGGCGCGTCCGCTCGCGGGGGTCGAGGCGGCGATGCGCCGCGACCTGTTCGGCCGGCTCCAGCGACTGCCGATCGCCTTCCACGACCGGTGGGCCTCCGGCCAGTTGCTGTCGCGTGCCACGACCGACCTGATGATGCTCCGCATGTTCCTCGCCTTCCCGCTGACCTTCCTGCTGGTCAACGGGGCGACGATCCTGGTGGGCGTGCTGATCCTGCTCGCGCAGGAGTGGACCCTCGGCCTGGTCCTGCTGACCCCGCTGATCCCGCTGGTCTTCCTGTGCGCGTACTTCGAGCGGCGCTACAGCGTCGCGGCGCGGCGCGCCCAGGACCAGGTGGGGGACGTGACGACGGTGGTCGAGGAGAGCGTCCTGGGCATCCGCATCGTCAAGGGCTTCGGCCGGCACCGCAGCCAGGCGGAGTCCTTCCGCGAGCTGACCCGCGCCCTGCGCGGCACCGAACTGGACAAGGCCCGCCTGCTCGCCGCGATCTGGGGCGTCATCACGACGCTCCCGGAGCTGTCCATCGCGGCGGCGCTGGTGCTCGGCACGGTGCAGGTGGCGGACGGCGACCTCTCCGCGGGCACGCTCGTCGCGTTCCTGTCCACGGCGCTCGCGCTGCGCTGGCCGGTCGAGTCGATCGGCTTCCTGCTCGCGATGTCGCAGGACGCGGCGGCAGCGGCGGAGCGGTACTTCGAGGTGATGGACGAGGAGGTCGAGCAGGAGACGCACGGGGCGCACGGAGTGCACGCCGAGGAGCCGGAGGCGGTGGTGGCGGCCGGGGCGGGCCTGCGCTTCGAGGGCGTCTCCTTCCGCTATCCGGACGCCCCGGAGGACTCCCCTCCCCTGTTGCGCGAGGTCGACCTGCACATCAGGACCGGCGAGACCCTGGCCCTGGTGGGCGCGACCGGCAGCGGCAAGACGACACTGACCGCGCTGGTCCCCCGCCTGCACGAGGCGACCTCCGGGCGCATCACCCTGGACGGGCAGGACATCACCGCGATGCCCAGGGAGCGGCTGCGTTCGATGGTCGCGGTGGCCTTCGAGGAGCCGACCCTGTTCTCGGCGAGCGTCGCGGAGAACGTCCTGATGGGCGCGGGGCACGAGGCCGGGGAGCAGGAGCTGGAGCAGGCTCTGGACGTGGCGCAGGCGCAGTTCGTCGGCAGGTTGCCGCACGGTGAGCGCACCGAGGTCGGCGAGCAGGGGCTGAGCCTGTCGGGCGGTCAGCGCCAGCGGCTGGCCCTGGCCCGCGCGGTCGTGGGCGGTCCGCGCTTCCTGGTGCTCGACGATCCGCTCTCGGCGCTGGACGTCAACACGGAGGCGGCGGTCGAGGCGGCGCTGCGCCGGGTCCTGGAGGGGACGACCGCGCTGGTGGTCGCGCACCGCCCGTCGACGGTGCAGCTCGCCGACCGGGTGGCGCTGCTGTCGGGGGGCCGGATCACGGCGGTCGGCACCCACCACGAACTTCTGCGCGAGAACGCGGAGTACGCCTGGCTCATGTCCGGCGCGGACGGGTCCGGCGGGGCGGACGGAGCGGACGGGCCGGACCTGGCGTCCGGGGCGTACGGGGCGGGCCGGACCGACCGGCCGGAGGTCTCCGCCGCGGCGGGTGGCGAGGATCGGGAAGGACGAGGATGACGACGCGACCGGAGCGCTCGGCCACCGGGGGCGAGTTCACCGAACAGGAGCCGGCCGAGGGCGGCTTGAGCAGCGCGAGTGCCTTCGCCGAAGACGGCCTGGCGGACGTCGCCTTCGAGGGGGAGGTCCTGGAGCGCACGGCCGCGCCCCCGGCCGCCCCCGCTCCCGCCGACGCCCCCACCCCCGTCCCCGCGCCCCTTCCGGGTTCCCCGCACGGCGACCTCGCCCCGCCGCCGGCGGCGGACCGCGCAGCGGAGACCATCGAAAGACCGCAGTCCGCACCGGAGCCGACGCGCGGGACGCCGCCCCCGGACCCCTTCGACCAGGACGACCTGCCGACCCCGAAGGGCGCGACCCGGGACCTGCTGCGTTCGCTGCTCGCGCCGATGCGGGCGCGGGTCGCGGGGGTCAGCCTGCTGCTGCTGTTCCAGCAGGCCGCGGTGCAGGCGGGTCCGCTGCTCGTCGCCTACGCGATCGACAGCGGGGTTCCGGCGCTGCGCCGGGACGACTACGGCCCGCTGATCGCCCTCGGCGCGGGCTACGTCCTGTGCGCGCTGGCCTCCGGCGTCCTCCAGTTCGCGTTCACGAAGCTGTCGGGCCGGGTCAGTCAGGACGTCCTGCTGGACCTGCGCGGCCGGATCTTCCGGCACGCGCAGTCGCTGAGCGTCGACTTCCACGAGCGGTACACCTCGGGCCGGCTCATCTCCCGCTCCACGACCGACGTCGAGTCCCTGCGGGAACTGCTCAACGAGGGGTTGCAGGAACTGATCACGGTCCTGCTGTCCTTCCTCTCGATCTCGGTGCTGCTGCTGTGGCTGGACTGGCGCACCGGATCGGTGGCCGTCCTGTCCTTCCTGCCGCTGTACCTGCTGGTGCGGGCCTACCGGCGCCGGGCGGGCCGGGTCTACGCACGGCGCTCGACGGCGGTCGCCGGGGTCATCGTGAAGTTCGCCGAGACGATGAACGGCATCCGCCCGGTGCGCGCCTTCCGCCGGGAGGACGTCAACGACGCGGAGTTCGACCGGCTCAACCGGGTGCACGAACGCAGCAACGGGGACGCGCTGCTGGAGATGGCCCGCTATGTGACCGGCTCCCGGCTCACCGCCAACACGGCGGTCGCGGGCATCGTGCTGTGGGGCGCGTACCGCGTCGCGGGCGGATCGATGGAGCTGGGCGCGCTCGCGGCGACGGCACTGTACCTGCGGCGGCTGTACGACCCGATCGACCGGCTCGGCCAGTTCCTCAACTCGTACCAGTCGGCGGCGGCCTCCCTGGAGAAGATCGCTGGTCTGCTCGCCCAGGAGCCCGGGGTGCCCGAGCCGGTGGCCCCGCGTGAACTGCCGCCGCTGGCGACGGATCTGCCGGGCCGCCGCGTCGACTTCGAGGAGGTGCGCTTCGCGTACCGCACCGGCGGCGAGGTGCTGCCCCGCTTCAGCCTGTCCCTGCCGGCCGGGCAGACCGTGGCGGTCGTCGGTTCCACGGGGGCGGGCAAGTCGACGCTGGCCAAGCTGCTGGCCAGGTTCTACGACCCGACCGAGGGCCGGGTCCTGCTCGACGGCACGGACCTGCGCGATCTGCCGGTGCCCGAACTGCGGCGCGGGGTGGTGATGGTCACCCAGGAGGCCTTCCTCTTCTCGGGGACGGTCGCGGAGAACATCGCGATCGGCCGCCCGGAGGCGAGCCGGGCGGAGATCGAGCAAGCGGCGAAGGCCATCGGCGCCCACGACTTCATCGACTCCCTGCCCGAGGGCTACGACACCGATGTCCGCAAGCGCGGCGGCCGGATCTCGGCCGGCCAGCGCCAGTTGGTGGCCTTCGCCCGCGCCCTGCTCGCCGACCCGGCCGTGCTGATCCTGGACGAGGCGACCTCCTCGCTGGACATCCCCGGGGAGCGCGCGGTGCAGGACGCGATGGCCACGGTGCTGCGGGGCCGCACGGCCGTCGTGATCGCCCACCGCCTGTCCACCGTCGAGATCGCCGACCGGGTCCTGGTGATGGAGTCGGGCCGCGTCGTCGAGGACGGCTCCCCCGCCGAACTCATCGCGGGCACCGGCACGTTCGCCGGACTGCACCGCACCTGGCGGGAGAGCCTGGCGTAGCTGTGGCCGCAGCCGTGGCCGCTCCTCGTGCGCACGCGCGGCGCGGCGGCGGTACGGTCGGCGCGGGACGGCGGGCATCGCCGGGGCGGGCGCCGGAGGGCACGCGGTCCACGGGCCCCGTCGACGAAGGGGAATCGTGGGCGACTTCTACGAGCGGATCATCGATGTCGAGGTGAGCGGTGAGGAGGCCGCCGCGCTGGCCGGGCGCGTGGTCGACTGGCTGGTCGGCGAAGGGGTGCTGACGCGCGAGCGCACCCGGGACGGGGTGTACAGCCTCGGAGCCGAGGACGGTCACGTGCCGGGGCCCGGTTGGGCGCGCGCCGTGGCCGACCCCTCCGACGCGGACTGGCTGCCGGGGCCGGTGGCCGTCCTGCTGGGCCGCTCCCACCACACGGGCGGGCAGGGGCAGTACGAGGCGGAGTACGCGGAGTGTCCACGCTGCGGGAACCGCGCGGTGATCATCGCGTACCCGGAGGCCCTGGAGGCCGATCCGGCGGTGTGGCGCCCCTTCGAGGAGGGCATCGAGGCCTGGCGCGAGACCGGCGTCGGCAGCGCACCGTGCGCCTCGTGCGGGGCGCTGGTGCCGGTCACGGAGTGGGGGTGGGACTCCGCGTTCGCCCTGGGCGCCCTGGCCTTCGACTTCTGGGGCCGGCCACCGCTGTCGTCGGCGTTCCTGGCCGGGTTCGGGCGCCGTCTGGGGCATCGCACCGTGGAGTTGTCGGGCAAGTTCTGACCGGCGGGCCCCGGCCGGTGCGGACGGGACCGGCGCGCGGGCAACCTGTCACCGGCTCCCGCAGGCCCACCGCCACCGCGTCACTTTCCGGCCATCCGGCCGCATACGGCTCGCTCAGGCGGACGTTGGCCCGGCCGGCGCCCGGTGTTCGTCCCGGGACCACCCCGCGGCCCTTCTTCCTCAAGGTCTGCGGGCTACCGGCCCGTAACCGGGACATGCCCGGCGGTCCCCCTCCGGATAGCGGACCCGGGCGCACGGCAGGCGGACGGGTTCCGGCCAAGGTGCCTCTGTGGTCATGACATGTACAGCCCCCGGATGGAAGCCTGGCTCCCGCATCACCGCATCACCGCATCACCGGCCCACCGCCGCACGGCATTCACTCGCGCCAACTCGCCCCGCACGGCTACTCGTTCAGCGCCTTCGCGGTCCAGACGGCCCCCACGGCCGCCCGGCCCGTCCCCCCACCGGAAACGAACGACTGGGAGCCCGCGTGTTGTCCCGTATATCGAAGACGTCCCTGGCCGTAGGTACCGCTGTCGCCTCCGCCGCGCTGCTCGCCTCGGGGCTGGCCGGTCCGGCCGGCGCCGCCGAGCCCGTCCCGGCAGCCACCCCCCTCAAGATGACCGCCTCGCTGCGCGCGGGGCTGGTCCAGGACGCGCAGGCCGACGCCCCGGCCGCCGCGAGACAACTGGGCCTGGGCGCCAAGGAGAAGCTCGTCGTCAAGGATGTCGTCAAGGACCGTGACGGCACCGTCCACACCCGCTACGAGCGCACCTACGACGGGCTGCCGGTGATCGGCGGCGACCTCGTCGTGCACAGCGCGAAGAGCGGGAAGCAGCTCGGCGTGACGAAGGCGAGTTCGGCGAAGCTCGCCGTGGACACCGCCCCGGCCACGCTCAAGGGCGCCCCGGAGGGCGCGCGGAAGATCGTCTGGGCGGCCTCGGGTACGCCCTCCCTCGCCTACGAGGCGGTCACCCACAGCGTCAAGAAGGACGGCACCCCCTCCGAACTGCACACCGTGACCGACGCGAGCAGCGGAAAGCGGCTCGCGCGGTGGGACGGCGTGCACACCGGCACCGGCGAGAGCCAGTTCAGTGGCACCGTCACCGTCGGCTCCACGAAGTCGGGCAGCGGCTACGAGCTGACCGACGCCGAACGCGGCGGCCACAAGACGTACGACCTGAAGAACGGCACCAGCGGCACCGGCACGCTGTTCACCGACGCCGACGACACGTGGGGCGACGGCACCACGAACGACGCGGCGACCGCCGCCGTGGACGCGGCGTACGGGGCGGCCGAGACCTGGGACTACTACGAGGAGGTGCACGGCCGCTCCGGGATCGCCGGGGACGGCAAGGGCGCCTACTCACGCGTGCACTACGGCAACAACTACGTCAACGCCTTCTGGCAGGACTCCTGCTTCTGCATGACGTACGGCGACGGGGCGGGCAACAAGGCGCCGCTGACCGCGCTCGACGTCGCGGCGCACGAGATGACGCACGGGGTGACGGCGGCGACGGCGGGCCTCGTCTACAGCGGGGAGTCCGGCGGGCTCAACGAGGCGACGAGCGACATCTTCGCGACCGCGGTCGAGTTCCACGCGGGCAACGCCGAGGACCCGGGCGACTACCTGATCGGCGAGAAGATCGACATCAACGGGGACGGTTCCCCGCTGCGCTACCAGGACAAGCCGAGCAGGGACGGCGCCTCCGACGACTACTGGTCGGCGGGGCTCGGCAACAAGGACGTGCACTACTCCTCGGGCCCGGCCAACCACTTCTTCTACCTGCTGTCGGAGGGCAGCGGCGCGAAGACGGTGAACGGCGTGAGCTACGACTCGCCGACCTTCGACGGCTCGAAGGTCACCGGCATCGGCATCGACAAGGCCGAGCAGATCTGGTTCAAGGCCCTGACCGAGTACATGACCTCGACGACCGACTACGCGGACGCCCGGGAGGCGACGCTGAGCGCGGCGGGCGACCTGTACGGCGCGGACTCGGACGAGTACGCGGCCGTGGACGCCGCGTGGGCCGGGATCAATGTGAGCTGAGCCCCCTGCGGGCAGCGGAGAGGGGTGGTGTGCCGTCCTCGGCGCACCACCCCTGTGGCGTGTCCCCGGGCGATCGCTCCGCCCGGGGATCCACCGCCCCCTTCCGCGTTCCGGGTCAGCGCAGGAGCACTCCCGCCGTCTCGCCGGTGACCTCCGGCGGAACCGCGAGCAGGCCGAGTTCCGCGGGTGAGGCGAGCAACCGGTGCGCGGGCAGGACCCGCACGGTGTAGCCGAAGCTGCCGGTCCGGTCGAGGGCGAGCGGCCCCTCGTAGGTCCAGCGCCCGTCGAGGTCGGGGCCGCCGACCGGCTTGAGCGGGGCGGTGCGCGCGTCGGCGATGCGGTCGTCGGCGTCGACCCGTCCGGAGACGGCCTGCACCTCGACGTCCTCCGGGGCGAGCGGACCGAGCGCGACCCGTACCCGCAGCGCGAGGGTCGCGCCGTACTCCGCGCCGGACCCGGCCGAGGAGGTCTCGGGCTGTTCCACGCCCACCTGCGGCCAGGCCGTCCGCACCCGCCGCTTCCACTCGGCGAGTTCGCGCGCGGGCTGCGGTTCGAGCGCGCGGTGGGCGCGGGCGGCGGGAGCGTACAGGTTCTCGACGTAGTCGCGGACCATGCGTCCGGCGAGGACCTTGGGCCCCAGCGAGGTGAGGGTCGAGCGGACCATCTCGATCCAGCGCCGCGGCGGTCCGCCCTGCGCCCGGTCGTAGAATCGCGGCGCGACGTGCTGCTCGATGAGCTGGTAGAGCGCGCGGGACTCCAGTTCGTCGCGGCGGTCCTCGTCGAGGGCGGCGCTGCCGTCGGCGGTGGGAATGGACCAGCCGAAGTCCGGCTCGTACCACTCGTCCCACCAGCCGTCGAGCACCGACAGGTTCAGGGCGCCGTTGAGCGCGGCCTTCATCCCGCTGGTGCCGCAGGCCTCCAGCGGGCGCAGCGGGTTGTTGAGCCACACGTCGCAGCCCGGGTAGAGCTTCTGCGCCATGCCCATGCCGTAGTCGGGCAGGAAGACGATGCGGTGGCGCACCCGGGGGTCGTCGGAGAAGCGGACGAGTTCCTGGACGAGGCGCTTGCCGCCGTCGTCGGCGGGGTGGGCCTTTCCGGCCACGACGATCTGGATGGGCCGTTCGGGGTGCAGCAGGAGCCGGGTGAGCCTTTCCGGGTCGCGCAGCATGAGGGTGAGCCGCTTGTACGAGGGGACGCGGCGGGCGAAGCCGATGGTGAGGACGCCGGGGTCGAGGACGCCGTCGATCCAGCCGAGTTCCGCCTCGCCCGCGCCGCGCTGGCGCCAGGAGGCGGCGAGCCGGGAGCGGACCTCGGTGACCAGTTGCCCGCGCAGCTCCCCGCGGACCTCCCAGATGTCCTGGTCGGGGATGTCGGCGACGGCGTCCCAGCGGGCGGAGCCGCCGACGGCCATGGCCTCCTCGGCGCGTTCGGCGCCGATGTGGCGGGCGCCGAGCGCGGCGACCTCGGGGGCGACCCAGGTCGCGGCGTGCACCCCGTTGGTGATCGAGGTGATGGGCACGTCCTCGGCGTCGAATCCCGGCCACAGTCCGGCGAACATCTGCCGGCTGACCTGTCCGTGCAGGGTCGAGACGCCGTTGGCGCGCTGGGCCAGGCGCAGCCCCATGACGGCCATGTTGAACAGGTGCGGCGCCCCGCCCGGGTAGGTCTCGCGGCCCAGGCGCAGGATGTCCTCGACGTCGAGCGAGGGCAGTTCGGCCTGGGGGCCGAAGTGGCGGGCGACCAGCTCCGCCTCGAAGCGGTCGATCCCGGCGGCGACCGGGGTGTGGGTGGTGAACACCGTCCCGGCGCGGACGGTCTCCAGGGCGGTGTCGAAGTCGAGGCCGGGAGCGCCGTCGGTGCCGGCGCCCAGTTCGTGGATGCGTTCGAGGCCGAGGAAACCGGCGTGGCCCTCGTTGGTGTGGAAGACCTCGGGTGCGGGGTGGCCGGTGAGCCGGCAGTAGGCGCGGACGGCGCGGACGCCACCGATGCCGAGGAGCATCTCCTGCAGGAGCCGGTGTTCGCTGCCGCCACCGTAGAGCCGGTCGGTCACCTCGCGGGCGGCCCGGTCGTTGTCCTCGACCCCCGAGTCGAGCAGGAGCAGCGGGACGCGTCCGACCCGGGCCTGCCAGATCCGGGCGCGCAGCCCGCGGCCGCCGGGCAGCGCGAGGCTCACCTCGGCGGGGGTGCCGTCGGCCTCGCGCAGCAGGCTCAGCGGCAGTTCGTTGGGGTCCAGGACGGGGTACTGCTCCTGCTGCCAGCCGTCCCGGGACAGGGACTGGCGGAAGTAGCCGTGCCGGTAGAGCAGCCCGACGCCGACGAGCGGGACGCCGAGGTCGCTCGCGGACTTGAGGTGGTCCCCGGCGAGGATGCCGAGCCCGCCGGAGTACTGGGGCAGGGCGGCGGTGACGCCGAACTCCGGCGAGAAGTAGGCGACGGCCTTCGGCAGCGCGCCCCGGGTCTGCGCCTGGTACCAGCGGGGCCCGGTCAGGTAGTGGTCGAGCTGTTCGGCGACGGCGGCGAGCCGGTCGAGGTAGGCGGGGTCGGCGGCGAGTTCGGCGAGCCGGTCCTGGGGCAGCGCGGCGAGCAGCCGCAGCGGGTCGCCGCCGCAGGCCGCCCACAGCCCGGGATCGGCGTCGCGGAAGAGGTCTCGGGTCTCCGTGTGCCAGGACCAGCGCAGGTTGCGGGCCAGCGCGCCCAGGGGCCGCAGCGGTTCGGGAAGCACGGGACGTACGGTGAATCGACGGATGGCCTTCACGTTTCCACCTTCGCAGGGGACGTACGCGGTCAGGGACGAAGCGGACGTCCGCCCCACGCTCACCGACGTTAGCGGCAGCACCCCGGGGCGGGCCACGGCGCACCCCGGGGGCTGGTGTGCCTGAGGGCGCGCCGGGGGCGGGAGCGGCGGGAGGCGGACCGATCCCGAAAGATTCACCTCGTCCTAACCTCTTTGCCCAGTTCCGCTCGCAGACCGCCGTCCGTCCCTGAAGAATCATCAGGGACGGGCGCGATCACCTGACGGGGATTCCGGTTCCGGTCCCGTCGGTGTGTGACGGTGCCGGAAACGTGTGCGTCCTTACGCGCGAGTAGTTAACACAGCGTCGGGTTGCCCATACGGATTGCAGGGGAAGGCTCCAGCGGTAGCCCGCCGCAGGACCCCAGCAGCTCCCCCCTCATCCGCCCATTCGGGTGAACGCGGACAGGAGCGGTCATGGCCACAGCGCGCCAGCGAAGGAAACGAGCGAACCACCAGTCAATGGCGCCGTCCTCGGTGCCGATACACCGGGCCGAGGCGAAATCTTCGGCCGACGCCTCTGCCCCCGCACCCGTACTTCCCTCAGGTGATGCCGTGAAATCCCCGATCGGTCGCATCCCCGTGCTGGATGTGTCCCCTCTCGTCGACTGTGGCCGACGCCCCGCGAAGGCGGTCGTCCACGAGACCTTTCTGATCAGCGCGACCGTGTTCCGCGAGGGCCACGACGCCGTCGCGGCGAACGTGGCGCTGCGCTCTCCCGACGGCCGCAGCGGCCCGTGGACCCCGATGCGCGAGCTGGCTCCCGGTACCGACCGCTGGGGCGCGTACGTGACCCCCGACATGGAGGGCCGCTGGACGTACAAGGTGGAGGCCTGGAGCGATCCGGTCGCCACCTGGCGGCACACGGCGGGGATCAAGATCCCGGCCGGCATCGACACCGAACTCGTGCTGGAGGAGGGCGCGCTGCTCTATGAGCGGGCCGCGAAACGGGTGCCGAAGCCGGAGGGCCGCCGCGAGACGGTGCTGGAGGCGGCCGACGCGCTGCGCGACACCTCCCGCTCCCCCGCCGCCCGGCTCGCCGCCGCCCTGGCCCCGGAGGTGGACGCGGTCCTGGGCCGGTTCCCGCTGCGCGAGCTGGTCAGTTCCTCGAAGGCGCTGCCCCTGCGGGTGGAGCGGCGCCGGGCCCTGGTCGGCTCCTGGTACGAGCTGTTCCCGCGCTCCGAGGGGGCGGTGGTCGAACCCGGCAGGCCGCCCGTCTCGGGGACCTTCGAGACGGCCGCACGCCGGCTGCCCGCGGTCGCCGCGATGGGCTTCGACGTGGTCTACCTGCCGCCGGTCCATCCGATCGGCACCACGTTCCGCAAGGGGCGCAACAACTCCCTGGACCCGGCGCCCGAGGACGTGGGCGTGCCGTGGGCGATCGGTTCGCCGGACGGCGGGCACGACGCGGTGCACCCGGACCTCGGGACGATCGAGGACTTCGACGCCTTCGTGCGCCGCGCCGGTGAGCTGCGCCTGGAGATCGCGCTGGACTTCGCGCTCCAGTGCTCCCCGGACCACCCGTGGGTGCAGAAGCACCCGGAGTGGTTCCAGCACCGGCCCGACGGTTCGATCGCGTACGCGGAGAACCCGCCGAAGAAGTACCAGGACATCTACCCGATCGCCTTCGACCAGGACATGCCGGGGCTGATCGCGGAGACGACGCGGGTGCTGCGGTTCTGGATGGACCACGGGGTGCGGATCTTCCGGGTCGACAATCCGCACACCAAGCCGGTGGTGTTCTGGCAGAAGGTCATCGCCGACATCAACGGCACCGATCCGGACGTGATCTTCCTGGCGGAGGCGTTCACCCGGCCCGCGATGATGCACACGCTCGGGAAGATCGGCTTCCAGCAGTCGTACACGTACTTCACCTGGCGCAACACGAAGCGGGAGCTGACGGAGTACGTGACGGAGCTGTCGGGTGACGCGGCCTCGTACATGCGTCCCAACTTCTTCGCGAACACCCCGGACATCCTGCCCGGCTACCTCCAGGACGGCGGGCGCCCGGCCTTCGAGACGCGGGCGGTGCTCGCGGCGACGCTCTCGCCCACCTGGGGGATCTACGCCGGGTACGAGCTGTGCGAGAACGCGCCGCTCAAGGCGGGCGGCGAGGAGTACCTGGACTCCGAGAAGTACCAGCTCAAGCCGCGGGACTGGGAGGCGGCGGAACGTTCCGGCCGCAGCCTGTCGCCGCTGATCACCAGGCTCAACCGCGCGCGCCGCAGGCACCCGGCGCTCCAGCAGCTGCGGGACGTCCACTTCCATCACGCCGACAAGGAGGAGGTGATCGTCTACTCCAAACGGGCGGGCGGCGACACCGTGCTGGTGGTCGCGAACCTCGACCCGCACCACACCCAGGAGGCCACGGTCTCGTTGGACATGCCGGCACTCGGCCTCGACTGGCACGAGACCGTTCCGGTGCGCGACGAGCTCACCGGCGAGACATACCACTGGGGCAGGGCCAACTACGTGCGCCTAGAGCCGGGCATCACGCCCGCGCACGTCTTCGCCCTGCGACCGTCCCCGTTGATCGGAGGGTCACCCGCATCATGATCGTCAACGAACCCGTCCCCGACAAGTTCGAGGACACACCCACCAAGGACCGCGATCCCGACTGGTTCAAGCGTGCCGTCTTCTACGAAGTGCTGGTGCGGTCCTTCCAGGACAGCAACGGCGACGGCATCGGCGACCTCAAGGGCATCACGGCGAAGCTGGACTATCTCCAGTGGCTGGGGGTGGACTGCCTGTGGCTGCCCCCCTTCTTCCAGTCCCCGCTGCGCGACGGCGGGTACGACGTCTCGGACTACACGGCGGTGCTGCCGGAGTTCGGGGACCTCGCGGACTTCGTGGAGTTCGTGGACGCCGCGCACCAGCGCGGGATGCGCGTGATCATCGACTTCGTCATGAACCACACGAGCGACCAGCACATGTGGTTCCAGGAGTCCCGCAAGGACCCCGACGGCCCCTACGGCGACTACTACGTCTGGGCCGACGACGACAAGGCGTACAAGGACGCGCGCATCATCTTCGTCGACACGGAGGCCTCCAACTGGACCTTCGACCCGGTGCGCAAGCAGTACTACTGGCACCGGTTCTTCTCGCACCAGCCGGACCTCAACTTCGAGAACCCGGCGGTGCAGGAGGAGATCCTCGCGGCGCTGCGGTTCTGGCTGGACCTCGGCATCGACGGCTTCCGGCTGGACGCCGTGCCCTACCTGTACGCGGAGGAGGGCACGAACTGCGAGAACCTGCCGCGCACCCACGAGATGCTCAGGCGGGTACGGGCCGAGGTCGACGCGCACTACCCGGACACGGTGATCCTCGCCGAGGCCAACCAGTGGCCGGAGGACGTCGTCGACTACTTCGGGGACTTCTCGAAGGGGGGCGACGAGTGCCACATGGCCTTCCACTTCCCGGTGATGCCCCGCATCTTCATGGCGGTGCGGCGCGAGTCGCGCTACCCGGTCTCGGAAATCCTCGCGAAGACCCCGGCGATCCCCTCGGGCTGCCAGTGGGGCGTCTTCCTGCGCAACCACGACGAGCTGACGCTCGAAATGGTGACGGACGAAGAGCGCGACTACATGTACTCCGAGTACGCCAAGGACCCCAGGATGCGGGCCAACATCGGCATCCGCAGGCGCCTGGCCCCGCTGCTCGACAACGACCGCAACCAGATCGAGCTGTTCACCGCGCTGCTGCTGTCCCTGCCCGGCTCCCCCATCCTGTACTACGGGGACGAGATCGGCATGGGCGACAACATCTGGCTCGGCGACCGGGACGCGGTGCGCACCCCGATGCAGTGGACCCCGGACCGCAACGCCGGGTTCTCCTCGTGCGATCCGGGCCGTCTGTACCTGCCGACCATCATGGACCCGGTCTACGGCTACCAGGTGACGAACGTCGAGGCCGCGATGTCGGCTCCGGCCTCGCTGCTGCACTGGACCCGCCGGATGATCGAGATCCGCAAGCAGAACCCGGCTTTCGGCCTCGGCTCGTATACGGAACTTCCGTCCTCCAACCCGGCGGTGCTCGCGTTCCTGCGCGAGCTGCCCTCGGCCGACGGCCAGAGCGACGACCTCGTGCTGTGCGTGCACAACTTCTCGCGCTTCGCGCAGCCGACGGAGCTGGACCTGCAGTCGTTCGCGGGCCGCCATCCGGTGGAACTCATCGGCGGGGTGCGGTTCCCCGCCATCGGGGAGCTGCCGTACCTGCTGACCCTGGCGGGCCACGGCTTCTACTGGTTCCGGCTGCGCAAGGACGCCGCGCCGCTGTAGTACGGCCCTCGCGCAGCCCCTGAACAGGGGCCGCGACACGCGGGCGGGCGGGGCGGCTGCGGTCGCCCCGCCCCCCGCGTACCCGTATGGTTTCGGCCAGGGAAATCCCGTACACAACCCGGACGTCCGATGGGTCCCGACCCGCATACTGTGTCCGACCCTGGGCACCCTCCCGGATACCGGTACCACCGGACGGGTCGTATCTCCTTTCGACTCGTCGCTCGTACGGACCACTTCCCTACTGCCCCGCCGGTCACCGTGGGGCTGCGCGCACTGTCCGCTCGCCGGATGCCGATTCCGGGGCACGGGCGCGCGATCCTGCAGGTGTACCCGGGGAAAGGACGCGACCGCCGCCATGTCGGATGCTCCCAGCACGCTCGTTCCTTCCCCCCAGCCCACTCCGGAACCGGGGGAACTGCTCGCCTCCCTCGACCCCCTGCTGCGTTCCTGGCTGCCCCGGCAGCGCTGGTTCGCGGGCAAGGGCCGCCCGGTCACCGGATTCGAACTGGTCTCGGCCACCGAACTGCTGCCCTGGGGCGGCGACTCGGGCACGCCGGGGCTGCTGCACCTGCTGGTGCGCGCGGGCCAGCACTCCACGGAGACCGCCGCCGACCTCAGCGCCGACTGCTATCAGCTCCTGCTGGGCGTGCGCCGCGAACTGCCGCCGCGACTGGCGGCCGCCCTGATCGGCCGGCTGGAGCAGGGGCCGCTCGCCGGGTACACCGTGTACGAGGCGCTCCAGGACCCGCGCCCGGCGGAGCTGCTGCTGGAACGCATGCGGCTGCCGGGGCGCCAGGGCGATCTGCGCTTCGGCCGCGACTCGCGCGCCGCCATCCCGGTCGGCCTGCCCCCGAGGGCCCTGGGTTCCGAGCAGTCGAACTCCTCGCTGGTCTACGGGGACACCCTCATCCTGAAGCTGTTCCGCCGTGTCGTGCCGGGCGCCAACCCGGACCTGGAGCTGCCGATGGTGCTGGCCCGTCAGGGCTGCACCCGGGTTCCGGCCCCGGTCGCCTGGATGCAGGCAGAACCGCAGGAGGCACCGGCGACGACACCGGCCGAGCCGTACGTCCTCGGTGTGCTCCAGCCCTTCCTGAAGGGCTCCGAGGACGGCTGGGAGCGGGCGCTGCGCAGGCTCGCCGCGGATGAGGACTTCACGGCCGACGCGCACGCCCTGGGCCGTGCGACCGCCGAGGTGCACACCGCGCTCGCCGAGGCGCTGCCCACCGTGACGCTGGGCCGCGCGCAGCTCACCGCGCTGGCCTCCGCGATGGAGCAGCGGCTGCAGAGCGCCGCCTCGGCCGTCCCGCAGCTGCGGCCGTACGTGCCCGGGCTGCGGGACGCCTTCGCGCGGCTGGGCCGGGCCGGGGAGGAGGGCAGGACGTGGCAGGCGCAGCGGGTGCACGGCGATCTGCACCTGGGCCAGTGCCTGCGTTCCGCGGACGGCTACTGGTCGGTCATCGACTTCGAGGGCGAGCCGGCCCGGCCGCTCGCCGAACGCCGGATGGCCTTCCCGCCGGTACGGGACGTGGCCGGAATGCTGCGCTCCTTCGACTACGCGGCCCGTTCGCACGAGCCGTGGGCACCCGAGTGGGCGAACGACTGCCGGGCCGCCTACTGCGCGGGGTACGCCGAGGTCTCGGGGCAGGACCCGCGGCAGGACGCGGACCTGTTGCGCGCCTACGAGACCGACAAGGCCGTGTACGAGGTGCTGTACGAGGCGCGGCACCGTCCCGACTGGCTGCCGGTGCCGCTCGCGGCGATCGAGCGGCTCGCGGGCGGCGCGGGCCGGCTCGCCCCGCCCGGCGGCCCGCCGGTGCCCGTCTCCACGTCGGGCCGGACGCGGGCGCGCGGCCGGGAGGGCGCGGCCGGGGCGCGCGGCGAACCGTGGCCGGGCCGCCGCCCGACGCGCTTCCACTGAACCGCGACGCGTTTTCGCTGCACCGCGACGCGTTTTCGCTGAGCCGCCCGACGCGTTCGCGCCGAGCCGGGCGGCAGGGGCCGTTCCGTGCCAGGCTCGCCCCGAGGGCCGCCTCACCGCGCCCGCGTGTCCTCCCTGCGGCCCCCGGGTCGCGCGTCCCGTCGTCCGTCCGTTCGTCCGTCCCGTCTCCGAGGAGGTTTCTCCCGTGACCCCCCGCTCGTCGTCCTCCCGCAAGATTCCCAAGAAGGCCAAGCCGCAGAAGCCGCCGGCCGTTCTGCCCGCGCCCAAGGAGGAGCCCGGCGAAGCGGCGCTCGCCCTGACCCCGGACGCGCCGGCCGGGCCCGCCGCGGCCCCGTCCTCCGCGGCCGTCCCGGACGGGGACCGGCACCGGCTGCTCGCCGGGACCCACCACGACCCGCACGCGGTGCTCGGCGCGCATCCCGCGCCGGGCGGCTCGGGCTGTGTCGTACGGGCCCTGAAGCCGCACGCCTCCGCGGTGGTGGCCGTCGACGAGGACGGCACCCGCACCGAGCTGCACGCGGACGGCGAGGGGTTCTTCTCGGCGGTGCTGCCCGGCCCCACCCGCCACCGGCTGCTCGTGACCTACCCGGGCCGGGACGAGCCGCTGCTGTGCGAGGAGCCCTACCGCTTCCTGCCCGCGCTCGGCGACCTCGATCTGCACCTGATCGGCGAGGGCCGGCACGAGGAGCTGTGGCGGGCGCTGGGCGCGCGGATCATGACGGTCGACGGGGTGACGGGCACCCGGTTCACGGTGTGGGCGCCCAACGCGCGGGGCGTGCGGGTGATCGGCGGTTTCAACTACTGGGACGGCGTGGGTCATCCGATGCGCTCGCTCGGCGCGACCGGGGTGTGGGAGCTGTTCCTGCCCGGCGTCGGCGAGGGCGAGCTGTACAAGTACGAGATCACCCGGCCGGACGGTTCCCTCTCCCGCAAGGCCGACCCGATGGCCCGCAGGACCGAGGTGCCGCCCGCGACGGCCTCCGTGGTCGACGCCTCGCACTACGAGTGGCAGGACGCGGACTGGCTCGCGCACCGCGCGGACCGGCCCCTCCACGAGGCGCCCTTCTCGGTGTACGAGGTGCACCTGGCGTCCTGGCGGCCGGGCCTGACCTACCGGCAGCTCGCCGAGGAACTGCCCGCCTACGTCAAGGAGACGGGCTTCACGCACGTCGAGCTGATGCCGGTGGCCGAGCATCCCTTCGGCGGCTCCTGGGGCTACCAGGTCACCGGTTTCTACGCGCCGACCTCGCGCCTGGGCACCCCGGACGACTTCCGCTTCCTGGTCGACGCGCTGCACCGCGCGGGCATCGGGGTCCTCATGGACTGGGTCCCGGCGCACTTCCCGCGCGACGAGTGGGCGCTCGCGCAGTTCGACGGCCGCCCACTGTACGAGCACGGCGACCCGCAGCGCGCGGCGCACCCCGACTGGGGCACGCTGGTCTTCGACTTCGGCCGCACCGAGGTGCGCAACTTCCTTGTGGCGAACGCCACTTACTGGTGCGAGGAGTTCCACATCGACGGGCTGCGGGTGGACGCCGTCGCCTCGATGCTCTACCTCGACTACTCGCGCGAGTACGGCCAGTGGTCGCCGAACGTGTACGGCGGCCGGGAGGACCTGGACGCGGTGCGTTTCCTCCAGGAGATGAACGCGACGGTCTACCGCCGCAACCCGGGGGTCGTGACGATCGCCGAGGAGTCCACGGCCTGGGACGGCGTGACCCGGCCCACCGACCAGTCGGGCCCCGGCGGTTTCGGCGGGCTCGGCTTCGGGCTGAAGTGGAACATGGGCTGGATGCACGACTCGCTGGAGTACGTCGCCAAGGAGCCGGTGCACCGCAAGTACCACCACAACGAGATGACCTTCTCGATGGTGTACGCGTACAGCGAGAACTACGTGCTGCCCATCTCGCACGACGAGGTCGTGCACGGCAAGCAGTCGCTCGTGTCGAAGATCCCGGGCGACTGGTGGCAGCGGCGGGCCACCGTCCGCGCCTACCTCGGCTTCATGTGGGCCCATCCCGGCAAGCAACTCCTCTTCATGGGGCAGGAGTTCGCGCAGGGCTCGGAGTGGTCGGAGGCGAGCGGCCCGGACTGGTGGCTGCTGGACCCCGACTACCCGGCCCAGGCGGACCACCGGGGCGTCAAGGACCTGGTGAGCGAACTGAACGCGGTGTACCGGGGGGCGCCCGCGCTGTGGCAGCGCGACACCGACCCGGGCGGCTTCTCCTGGGTCGTGGGCGACGCCGCCGAGGACAACGTCCTGGCCTTCCTGCGCTACGACAAGGAGGGCGCCCCGCTGCTCGCGGTGAGCCACTTCTCCCCGGCCGTACGCGAGGACTACCGGCTCGGCGTCCCGGAGGAGTTCGGCGCCTGGCAGGAGGTCCTGAACACGGACGCCGAACGCTTCGGCGGCTCGGGGATCACCACCCCGCAGCCCGTGAAGACGGACCCCACGGCCGCCCACGGCCGCCCGGCCAGCCTGCGCCTGACCCTGCCGCCGCTCGCGACGGTGTGGCTGCGGCCGGTGTGAGACCGGTTTCGAGTTCGGTTTGAGGTGAGGGGGCGGGGCCGCCGATGGAGCGGGCCCGCCCTCCGCCGTCACGCCGCTGGGCGAACGGAGGAGACACCGGTGGCAGCCAGTTCCCTGGACCGGGCCAAGCAGGCGGTGCGCACGCAGGTCTGGGACGCCCTGACCGCCGCACACGCCGTCCACGACGCCTCCGTCCACGGCCGCATCCCCCACTTCAAGGGCGCCGAGGAAGCGGCGACACGTCTTGCGGCACTCCCGGCCTGGCGCCGCGCGAGCTTCGTCAAAGCCGTGCCGGACAAGGCCCAACTCCCCGTACGGGTAAGGGCTTTGGAGGAGGGCAAGACGGTCTACATGGCGGTACCGAAGCTGGCCGCTCAAAAACCCTTCTACCTCCTCGACCCGGCGGCTCTCACCGTCCCGCCCGCCGAGGCCGCAGTCGGCCGCACCGCCGCCGCGATCGCCCCCACTGTCGAGGTCGACGCCCTCCGGCCCCTGGACCTGATCGTCCTCGGCAGCGTCGCCGTCAACCGCGACGGTGCCCGTGTCGGCAAGGGCGCCGGCTACTCCGACATCGAGTTCGCCCTCCTCACCGAGGCCGGACTGGTGAGCCCGGAGACGATCGTCGTCACCACCGTCCACGCCCTCCAGGTGACCGACACGCCGGTCCCCACCGCCGGGCACGATGTGAGCGTCGACCTCATCGTGACGCCCGACGAGACACTTGTCTGCACCGGCTCCCACCGGCCGTCCGGGATCGACTGGGCCGTTCTCGCAGCGGAGAAGATCGCCGAGATCCCCGCGCTCGCGGCGCGGAGACCCGCATGACGTGAGCGGTCAGAGCGTCGTGGACAAATAGGCGTTGCGCGAAGTGATCAGCCGGGGCATGTACCAGCCGAGAACGGCGCGGTCGGCCACGCGGCCGAGGACGCCCAGGGGGGGAGGCGAACTCGATCGTGGCGGTCATGACGGTGCCGCCCTTGCCGTCCGGCTCGAAGGTGTGGGCGTGGCGCCAGCTCCTGAACGGGCCGGACACCTGCTCGTCCACGAAGTACCTCGGCGGTTCCCAGGAGGTGATGCGGGCGGTGAGCTGCCAGGCCAGGCCGGAGTGCCGGGCCCGGAAGGTGACGGACTGGCCCAGGGTCAGGGCGCCCCGGGTGGTGCCGCCGACGGCCTGTTCACCCGAGGAGGCCATCGACCGGGTGTGCGCCTCCACGTCGAGGCATGCGGCGAACACCCGCTCGGGCGGGCCGACAGGGGCGTGACGATCTCGAAGCGCCGCACGCGCTCTCCCGCGCGTCGACCGGTGGACGGGGCCTTGGCCGCGATCACCCGGGCCCGCCGCCGGGAGGTTCGCGTGTCTGTCCCCTCACCGATGGCCGGTCCGTCCGGAGCGGCCCGGTGTGTGTGCAGGGTAATAGGGGTGACGGACCGGCCCCGCACCGCCCGGCCCGTCAGCCCCCGCGCCTGTCCCCCCTTACGCCTTCAGCGCTATGGCCAGCGCGTCCGGGAGCGGTTCGGTGTGCAGCAGGCCGAGTCGCTGGGTCGCGCGGGTCAGCGCGACGTACAGGTCGCTGTCGGCGTACTGCTGCGGTTCCACGACCAGGACCTCGTCGAACTCCAGGCCCTTGGCCTGGCGGGGGTCGAGCAGGACGACGGGGCTCGTGAGGTCGGGCGAGGCCCCGGCGGACACCTCGGGCAGCCGGCTGACCAGGGTGTGGTGCAGTGCGCGCGGGGCGATGACCGCGAGGCGTCCCGCGCGCGGGACGGCCTCGGCGACCGCCTCGGCGACGGCGTCGGGGAGGGTGCCCTCCGTGCTTGCGCGCACCCACGGCCGTACGCCGGTGGAGCGCACCGAGCGCGGCGGCTCGAAGGCCGGGTTCATGGAGCGCGGGACGGCGGCGGCCAGGTCCATGATCTCGGTGGGCGTGCGGTAGTTGACGTCCAGCCGGTGGAAGGCGTAGCGGTCGCCGACGTAGGGGGCGAGGATCGCGTCCCAGGTGCCGAGGCCGGCCGGGTCGGCGGTCTGCGCGGGGTCGCCGACCAGGGTCATCGAGCGGCCCGGGCTGCGCCGCATGAGCAGCCGCCAGGTCATCGCGGACAGTTCCTGCGCCTCGTCGACGATGATGTGGCCGAAGGCCCAGGTGCGGTCCTCGGCGGCGCGTTCGGCGGCGCTGCGGTGGTCGTCCTCCTCCTGCCGTTCGGCGAGGCGTTCGGCGTCGATGAGGTCCTGGACGCCGAGGACCTCGGACTCCTCGTCCTCGAACTCGTAGGTCCTGGAGGCGTGCGCGACGTCCAGGACGCCCTGCGCGAAGGCGACGTCCTCGCGGCGGCGCCGTTCGGTCTCGGCGCGGCGCACGCTGTCGTCCTCGCCGAGGAGTTCGGCGGCCTCGTCCAGGAGCGGTACGTCGGCGGGGGTCCAGGGCGCGGGCGTGAAGGTGCTGCCGGACCAGGTGCCGGGCGCGCGGCGGATCGCGTCGGCGTCCGCGTCGGGCAGGTGGGTGGGCTCGGCGAGGTAGTCGGTCAGGAGGCGTTCGGGGCTCAGCCGGGGCCACAGCGTCTCGATGGCCTCCTGGACGGCGGGGCTCGCGGCGACCTCCTTGCCGAGTTCCGCGATGTCGGTGGGGTCGAGGAGGTTGGGCCCGCCGTAGGGGTCGGCGCCGATGCGGTCGGCGAGCTGGGCGGTGAGCGCGTCGATGATGCGGAAGGCGAAGTGCGGGCGGGCCAGGTTGTGCGGCAGCAGCGCGGCGCGGGCCCGGTCCCTGGCCTCGGCGGCGGTGGCCCGGTCCAGGGTGAGGGTGCCGTAGTCCTCGTGCGCGATCTCCAGGACGGGCTCGGGCAGTGCCTCCCGGTCGGCGAGGGCCCGGGCGAGCACCTCGGCCATGCGCGCGGCGCCCTTGACGGCGGCGGCGCGCGGGGTGTCGGTGCCGGTCGCGCGGACGCCGGGGTACAGCTCCGCGGGGGTCGCGAGCCAGACTCCGGTCTCGCCGAGGGAGGGCAGGACCTCCCCGATGTAGTTGAGGAAGGCGCCGTTGGGGCCGACGATCAGGACGGCGCTGCGGGAGAGCCGTTCGCGGTGCGTGTAGAGGAGATAGGCGGCGCGGTGCAGGGCGACGGCGGTCTTGCCGGTGCCGGGGCCGCCCTCGACGACCAGCACGCCCTGGTGCGGGGCGCGGATGATCTCGTCCTGCTCGGCCTGGATGGTGCGCACGATGTCGCCCATCCGGCCGGTGCGGGCGGCATTGAGCGCGCCGAGCAGCACGGCGTCCCCGCTGGGGTTCTCGAACTCCCCGGGGGCCGCGCCGTCGAGGTCGAGCGTCTCGTCGTGCAGGGCGGTGACGGTCCGGTCCTTGGTGGTGAGGTGCCGGCGCCTGCGCACGCCCATCGGGGTGTGCCCGGTGGCGAGGTAGAAGGGGCGGGCGACCGGGGCGCGCCAGTCGATGAGCAGCGGGGTGCGTTCCTGGTCCTCGGCGCGCAGTCCGATGCGCCCGATGTGGTGGCTCTCGCCGCCGCGCAGGTCGACGCGGCCGAAACAGAGTCCGTCCTCGACCCCGCCGAGTTCGGCGGCCGTCCTGCGGTACTCGAACGCGGCGACGTCGCGTTCCAGTTTGGCCTGGTGGCCCTGCCCGACCTGCCCGAGAGCGGATCGCGCGGAGCCCTCGGCGCGGGCGCGCAGGGCGTCGAGACGGGCGTGGAGGAGATCGACGTATTCCTGTTCGGCCCGCAGTTGTGCGGCTCCGCCGCCGTTTTCGGTCGCCTCGTGTGCCTCGGTTGACAATGCAGCTCCTCGCCGGATAAGGTGTAAAGAGAAGGTCGTTGTGTGGCGAATCGCTCGGCACACGGAACTGACCAATATACGCAGCCACATGCCCCGGCCGTCAAGCGGCCAGGGCATTTTTTGTGCGCTCTTCGCCTCGGTTCCGGCGGGCCCCGCGCTCAGTCCCGGCCGAGGATGCGGTCGAGTTCCTCGCGCAGTCTGCGGCCCGAGCGGGCGCCGACGACCTGGCCGACCGGCTCCCCGTCCTGGAAGACCACGAGGGTCGGCATCGACAGGACGCCGTACTCCAGGGTCGTGTCCGGGTTGGTGTCCACGTCGAGCTGGACCACCTTGAGCCACTGCCGCTCCGCCTCCGCGAGCGCGTGGAGCACCGGCGCCATCTGCCGGCACGGCGGGCACCAGGCCGCGGTGAACTCGACCAGGACCGGGCGCGGGGACAGCAGCACCTCCGCCCCGAAGTCCTCGTCGGTCACCTCGGGCACCTCGCTGCGCCGTGTCGCTGTCATGTGGGGGCCACCTCTCCTGCCAGTTCGCATCGTGGGCCGGGGGTTCCCGGTCCGGCGGTGTCCTCGGCGAGTGCGCGTACCGCCCGCTCGGCGCGCTCCAGCTGTCCGCCGACCGCCGCCCGTACGGCGACCAGTCGCTCGATCAGCTCGTCGAGTTCGCCGAGCTTGCGCCGGTAGACCCCGAGCGAGGCCGGGCACGAGTCCCCCTCGGGGTGCCCGGCACGCAGGCACTCCACGAAGGGCCGGGTCTCCTCCAGGCCGAACCCGAAGTCCTGGAGCGTCCGGATCTGCCGCACGAGCCGCAGGTCCTCCTCCCCGTAGGTCCGGTAGCCGTTGCCGTCCCGGCGCGCGGGCAGCAGTCCGCGCGCCTCGTAGTAGCGCAGGGTCCGGGTCGTCGTCCCGGCCCGCGCGGCCAGTTCACCGATACGCATCTCACCGCTGGGCATGACAGGAACGTAATCCTTGACGCCGGGGTCAAGGCCAGCGCGGGAGACCGATTCCCGGCAGGCGGCGCTCAGACGCCCGGCAGGCGGCGGTTGGCCAGCACCGGGATCGTCTTGCGCACCGCTTGGGTCTCCGCCGGGTCGACCTCGGCGAACAGCAGCTCGGGGGCGGCTCCGGCGGCGGCCCGCACCGTGCCGTCGGGGCCCGCGAGGAGGCTGTGCCCGATGCCGGTGGGCGCCTTGCCGGGGGCGGTGGCCCCACCGGCCGCGCCGTGCGCCGGGTCGGCCTGCCCGGCGGCGGCCACCCACAGCGTCGCGTCGAGGGCCCGGGCCCGTACCAGCAGCTCCCACTGCTCGCGCTTGCCGGGGCCCGCGCCCCACGAGGCGGGCAGGACGGTCAGGTCGGCGCCCGCGTCGGCGTGCGCGCGGAAGAGTTCGGGGAAGCGCACGTCGTAGCAGGTCGCGAGGCCCGTACGGACACCGTCGACCTCGATGGTGACGACCTCGGAGCCGGGGGCGACCGTACGCGACTCCTCGAAGCCGAAGGCGTCGTAGAGGTGGATCTTGTCGTAGGCCGCCTCGACACCCGGTCCGGTGGCCAGCAGCGTGTTGGTGACCCGGCCGTCGGGCGCCGGGGTGAACATGCCCGCGACGACGACGATCCCGTGGCGGGCCGCGAGCGCGCGGACCCCCTCGGCCCACGGGCCGTCCAACGGCTGGGCGAGGGGGCCGAGGGGGATGCCGAAGCAGGCCATCGACGCCTCGGGGAAGACGACCAGCCGGGCGCCCTCGTGGGCGGCGCGGCGGGTGTACTCCTCGATCAGTTCCAGGTTCCGCGCCGGGTCGGGTCCCGTGGTGAGCTGTGCGAGCGCGATCCTCATCGGTGCGCTGCCTCCTCGTCGTCGCTGTCCTGTCCTCGGCCGGCCCCTCGGCGTTTCGGCCCCTCGGTCTGTCGCGGAGCCGCTCCGCCGTCTCGCGGGTCCGTCCATCCTCTCGTGGGTCCCGGCCGTCGTCACCCTTGCGCCTGTCCCCGGCCGCTGCCCGGCATGCCCGTGCGGGAGCCGGTACGCACCGGGAAGCGGGCGGCGCCGGACAGATCGGATCTGTCCGGCGCCGCGCTTCCCTGGGGACGGGGTCGTGTGCCGCCCGGCTCAGCCCTTTCGCGTGTCCACGGACGGTGCGGGCGTCCGCTCGTGCTGCTCCGGTACCCCGGCCTCGGGTTCGGGCTCGTCCGCCGGGCCGTGGTCGTCCACGAGGGTCGTCTCGTCGAAGGGCCTGCGGCCGGCCAGGACCTCGTCGACCTGGGTCTTGTCGATCTCCTTGGTCCAGGTGCCGATGAGGACGGCGGCCACCGCGTTGCCGGCGAAGTTGGTCATGGCGCGGGCCTCGCTCATGAAGCGGTCGATGCCGACGATCAGGCCGACGCCGTCGACCAGTTCGGGCCGGTGCGACTGGAGGCCGCCCGCGAGGGTCGCGAGGCCGGCGCCGGTGACGCCCGCCGCGCCCTTCGAGGCGATGATCATGAAGACGAGCAGGGAGATCTGCTGGCCCACCGAGAGCGGCTGGTCCATCGCCTCGGCCACGAAGATCGAGGCCATGGTGAGGTAGATCGCGGTCCCGTCGAGGTTGAAGGAGTAGCCGGTCGGCACGGTGATGCCGACGACCGGACGGCTCACCCCGAGGTGCTCCATCTTCGCGATGAGCCGGGGCAGCGCCGACTCGGAGGAGGAGGTGGAGAGGATGAGCAGGAACTCGCGGCCCAGGTACTTCAGCAGCAGCAGGATGTTGACGCCCGCGACGAAGCGCAGCATCGCGCCGAGGACGACGAGGACGAACAGCAGACAGGTCGCGTAGAAGCCGATCATGATGACGGCGAGCGACTTGAGCGCGTCCACGCCGGTCTCGCCGACCACGGCGGCCATCGCGCCGAACGCGCCGACCGGGGCCGCCCACATGATCATCGACAGGACCCGGAAGACGAGCCGCTGGAGATGGCCGACGCCGCGCAGGACCGGCTCGCCGGAGCGGCCGAGGGCCTGGAGACCGAAGCCGACGAGCAGGGCGATCAGCAGGGTCTGGAGCACCTCGCCGCTCGTGAAGGCGGAGACCATGGTGGCCGGGATGATGCCGAGCGCGAAGTCGGTGAGCGATTCGGAGTCGCCCGCCGTCTGCGCCTCACCGGCGTGCCGCACCGCCTCGGTCAGGTGCAGGCCCTGGCCGGGCTCCAGGAAGTTGCCGACCAGGAGGCCGATGGCGAGCGCGACGGTGGACATCACGAGGAAGTAGACGAGGGCGAGTCCGCCGACCGCGCCGACCTTCGCGGCCTTGCGCACCGAACCGATGCCCAGCACGATCGTGCAGAAGATGATCGGCGAGATCATCATCTTGATGAGGTTCACGAACCCCGTGCCCAGCGGCTTCAGTTCGACGGCCACCCCGGGGGCGGCGAAGCCGAGGACGATCCCGAGGACGACGGCCCCGATCACGGCCAGGTACAGGTAGTGGGTCCGGTCCCGCCGGGCAGCGGGCGCCCGCGGTCCCTCGGGTGCCTGGGGTGCCTCGGTTGCTGACACGGGGTGCCTCCTTGAAGACGTCATCGGCTCTGTCGGCTCTGTCTCGGCTCTGTGGCTCACCCCGGCCGCCCGTCCACGCCCTGGCCGGTCGAGCCGGTGGTCCGGGCGGATTCGGCGGATCGGCTGAGGCGGTCCGGCCCGCCCGGATACGCTGCTGCGGTCGCGGCTCACGGTCTCCGCGCGCCTCCGGGCTGCCGCGATGATTCCGCAGCCGGTGAGCCCCGTCACCCTTGTGTTCATTGAGTTCATGACGGGGGTCGGCGCCCACCGCGGACACGGGCACACTGGGCGGATGCGTCTGTTCCGTCCCCGCAGCCTGGCCGGCCAGCTCTTCGCGATGCAGGTCGTCCTGGTGGCGGTCGTGGTGGCGGGCTGCGCGCTGTTCACCTACCTGAGCGACCGCTCGCAGGCGCGCCGCTCCGCCCAGCAGCAGGTGACCGCCGCGGCCCGGGCCGTCGCGGACTCCCCCTCGGTGCGCGAGGCGATCCGCACGCCCGCGCCCACCGTGCGGCTCCAGCCGTACGCGGAGAAGGTCAGGGTGGACGCGGACCTCACCTTCGTCACGATCATGTCGCCGGCCGGCATCCGCTGGTCCCACCCGACGCCCGGCCGGATCGGCGAGCGCTTCCTCGGGCACACGGGCCCCGCCCTGCGCGGGCAGACCTTCTCGGAGACGTACAGGGGGACGCTCGGCACCTCGGTGCGGGTCGTGACGCCGGTCAGGGACGGCGGGCGGATCGTGGGCCTGGTGAGCGCCGGGATCGACGTGGGGACGATCAGCGAGCGCGTGCGCGAGCAGCTGACGGCCCTGTGCGCGGTGGCCGCCGCCGCCCTGCTCCTCGGCGGCACGGGGACGTACGTCGTGAACGCGCGGCTGCGCCGTCATACGCACGGCATGAACGCGACCGAGCTGAGCCGCGTGCACGACTACCACGAGGCGGCGCTGCACGCGGTGCGCGAGGGGCTGCTGATGCTGGACGGGCGGCGGGCGGTCGCGCTGATCAACGACGGGGCGCGGGAGCTGCTGGGCCTGGGGCCCGGTCGGCACGTGGGGCGCCCGGTCGCCGAACTCGGCCTGCCGCGGGGGCTGACCGGGGCGCTGCTGGCCTCGGAGCCGCGGGTGGACGAGGTGCATCTCACGCGGGAGCGGGTGCTCGTCGTCAACACCTCGCCGGTGCGCGGCGGGGAACGCTCCGGGACCGTGATCACTCTGCGGGACCATACGGAACTGCGGTCACTGATGGGCGAGTTGGACGCGGAGCGGGGGTTCACCCGGGCGCTGCGCTCGCAGGCGCACGAGGCGGCGAACCGGCTGCACACGGTCGTGTCGCTCATCGAACTGGGCCGCGCCGAGGAGGCGGTGGAGTTCGCGACGGCCGAACTGGAGCTCGCGCAGACGCTGACCGACCGGGTGGTGGGCGCGGTCGGTGAACCGATGCTCGCCGCGCTGCTGCTCGGCAAGACGGCGTACGCCCACGAGCACGGCGTCGAACTCGTCGTGAGCGAGGACAGCCGCATCGACGACGGGCTGCTGCCGCGTTCGCTGCCGGGCCGTGACCTCGTGACGGTGCTCGGCAACCTCGTCGACAACGCGGTGGACGCGGCGCAGGGGGCGCCGGGCGCGCGGGTCACCGTCACGGCCCGGGCGGAAGGTATGGGGCAGTTGCTGCTGCGGGTCGCCGACAACGGCCCGGGGCTGTCGCCCGGTCACGCGCAGGACGTGTTCCGGCACGGCTGGAGCACCAAATCGGCGGAGCCAGGCGCGCACGGGCTGGGCCTCGCCCTCGTACGGCAGGCGGTGCGGCGCGCGGGCGGCAGCGTGACGGCGCGCACCGGCGAGGGGGGCGGCGCGGAGTTCACCGTGCGGCTGCCGCTGGACGCCGCCGGGGCGGACGCGGGCGGCCCGGCGGACGAAGGGGTGACGACGGGATGACGAACGGCCGGAGGGAGAGCGGGGCCGTGACCGCAGGGGCCGAGCCGATCCGGGTACTCGTCGTGGAGGACGAGGCGGTCGCGGCGGACGCGCACCGGTTGTACGTCGAGCGGGTGCCCGGTTTCCGGGTCACGGGCGTCGCGCACTCGGCCGCCGGGGCGCGCCGCGAACTGGAGCGCGCCGAGGTGGACCTGCTGCTGCTCGACCTGTACCTGCCGGACGGGCACGGTCTCGGTCTCGTGCGGGCGCTGCGCTCGGCCGGTCACCGCGCCGACGTGATCGCGGTGACCTCGGCGCGGGACCTGGGCGTCGTACGCGAGGGCGTGTCGCTCGGGGTGGTGCAGTACGTGCTGAAGCCCTTCACCTTCGCGACGCTGCGGGACCGGCTCGTGCGGTACGCGCAGTTCCGTACGGCGGCGGGCGAGGCGGCCGGGCAGGAGGACGTCGACCGGGCGCTCGCGGCGCTGCGCGCGCCGAGACCGGCGCAGTTGCCGAAGGGGCTGAGCGCGCCGACCCTGGACCGGGTGACGGGTGCGCTGCGGGCGGCGCCCGGGGAGCTGACGGCGGTGGCGCTCGCGGAGGCGGCGGGGCTGTCGCGGATCACCGCCCGGCGCTATCTGGAGCACCTGGTCGAGCAGGGGCTCGTGACGAAGGAGCCGCGGTACGGGCAGGTGGGCCGCCCGGAGCTGCACTACCGGTGGTCGGCGCGGGGGTGAGGGGCGGCCGGCGCGGGCCGCCCCTCCCGGGTCCGGCTAGTGCCGCAGCAGGCAATGTTCGCCCCGTCGCGACGCCCGGCACGTCCTCTCGCCGCACCGGCCGAAAACCCAAGTACGTCCAGTACTA